>NZ_JAIFZM010000003.1 GCF_022095695.1 Oceanobacillus jordanicus | reverse complement strand
GAATTTAATTTCAATTATTTTCCAATTTTTGACACAACTTATCAATAGCTTTTTATATAATGAGGCCCTAGTTTCACAAATTTAAACTTTCCTTCTTTCTTAGCCAGTTCAATTCCTTCACGCTGTCGAATACGGATAAGATCACGTTCTAATTGGTTTACTCCCCACCATAAGAATTGGCTGTAGTTTTTTCTGATAAATCTAGCCATATATTTTTTAAGGATTTTAAATTTGCCTTTTTACTCCGTATGTTATCGACTAATTCAAATAAATCTTATGTACAACGAGTAACCCGAGTTAAGTACGTAACATAAATGATGTCACCTTACCAAGATGTACACTGATTTTTCTACTTATAATATAATCCCCAAAATATTTCACCCCCATGCTAGGCTAGCATGGGGGTATGTTTAGCAGACGTGTTATCCAGTTGCTTAACTATATTTTTTCTTAGCTATAATTGTTTGTATGATGAGGAATGCTCCTCCTACAGACCAGTATAGTGGCAAGGCTGCAGGTGAATTAAATGAAAAAATACCAATCATGATCGGTGACAAATATCCCATGATGGCCATTTGCTTTTTCATCTCTGGTGCCATGTTAATTTGTGAAACCTTTGCCTGCAAGAAATAAATAGCTACGGCAATAGCGGTTAGCAACAGATCCGTTTGTCCAAGGTTAAACCATAAAAACGAATGTGTCGCAATTTCTGGTGTCTGCCTGATCGCATAATAAAAGCCGAGTAAAACGGGCATCTGTATTAGTAGCGGCAGACAACCTGCAAGCGATGCAAGTGGATTAATACCGTGTTTTTGGTAAAGTTGCATCATTTCTTGTTGCATCTTTTTCTGAGAATCTACATCTTTTTTATCACTGTATTTCTTTTTCAATTCATCCATTTCAGGCTTAACGACGTCCATATGCTTTTTCATTTCAGCACTTTTTTTCATTTGCTTTAGCATAAATGGCATAATTAGAAGGCGAACAAGAAGCGTAATAAGAATGATTGAGAGACCATAATTATCTCCTAATAAGTTCGCTGTCCCTTTAATAATGGAAGAGAAAGTCTCTACTAAATAATGTTGAAACCATCCTGTTGATTCTCCGTTGCCATTCCCTTGGCAACCTGCCAAAAAGATTAAAAGAATGACCCCGATAAAGCTGTATTTTTTAATAGGTGTAAATACCGATTGTTTTTCCATTGTTGTCCTCCTCGTTTATTGTTCTGTCTGTATAACGAGAAGGAAGGAGCGTCTGTATCATCATCTGCGTCCCGGTACATCATTTTATGGGAGCGCCAGTTTCGCTTATCAATCGTTTCGCCGATCGTAATGAGAACCGATAAAGAATGGATCATGCTGGCATGCATATTACGTGTATAGCATTCATTTGTCTTTTTAATTGTGCCAAATTGAACATCAGCGGCTTTGTAGGAAAAATAGACTGACAGCAGAATGCTAAAGACATAAGCATACACTGGTGAAAAGTCATTTGCTAGCTCCGACATAAATTCAATAAACAATGGTATTCACCCCCTTTATATTGTTTGGATAGATGTTTATACGTTTTGTAAGCAAATAAGTTTCATATCTTTGCTATACTTTCATTATAATACATCTATTAATTAAAAGGATAGGGGTTAATTCGTGGAAATTAGACAATATAATCAAAGTGATGAAAAAGGCTGGGTTCGCTGTCGTGCTCTCTCCTTTCTTGAGACTGCGTATTTTGATAATGTCCTAAGAGAAAAAGAGTATTATGAGAATCCGTCTATCGAGTTAGTTGCAGTGAGTGAAGGGAAGATTGTCGGAATTCTTGATGCAGAATATGATACAACAGAGAACCGGGTTTGTACTGGGAAGAAAGAAAAAGGGGCAATGATCTGGCATATTGCCGTACATCCGGACTTTCAGCGAAAAACGATTGGCGAAAAGCTATTAAAGGAACTAGAAAAAATAGCAGCTCAAAAACAAGTAATGTATTTGGAGGCATGGACAAGAGATGACCAATGGGTGAGGGCGTGGTATGAAAAAAATCATTTCAAGTTAGTCTCCTCCTATCTCCATATATTCATGGAAGGAAACGAACTGCCAAAGATAGAAGGTAATAAGAGTGAGATGCAGTTAGTGCAGGGGTGGGCCCATTATACTGGGGAAAATAAAGAAGCAGTAAAAGAAAAATTTAAGCGTGTTCATGAGTGTGTCTGTTATACAAAAGTGTTGTGATTATTGGTAGTTTGGTAACGGGAAGCAGGAAACGTGAATACTAGTAGTGACACAATGTCCATATAATTGCCGTATTGCTAACACATTGTACTCCTTAAAAATTAAACTCTTCATAAAACCGAGGGAACTTTTAACCTCGGTTTTCGTATGTAAACGTATAAAAAATTCTCCTATTACATTATTCCAGAAATCATACAAATTTGAGTCCTAGGAAACCTCCGCCTCCAGGCTGAATTTTTTTCGTACTAGAGATTGTCGTATCTTATTCTGTTTTTATTTACCATGGAAATATACCAAATTGAAATGAGGAAAGGGATGAGTGAATGGACGCCATAGTTCAAATAAGCAATGTAAAAAAGACGTATAAGAAGCGAAAGACAAAAGAGCTCGTACAGGCTGTAAATGACATTTCGTTTTCGGTGAGGAAAGGGGAGATTCTAGGATTACTTGGCCCAAATGGTGCTGGGAAAACCTCGACGATTAAAATGATTTGTGGGCTACTAAAGCCTGATGAGGGGACAATCTTTATTAATGGGATAAATAACCAGGAAAAGCGTTTGAAAGCACTACAGCATATAAGTTCTGTGCTGGAAGGAAACCGTAATCTGTATTGGCGTTTGACTGTTAGAGAGAATTTAGATTACTTTGCAGGTAACAGAGGGGTTTCCAGAAAGGAAGCAGCAACACAAATTGAAGATTTATTAGCTAAATTCAATTTAAAAAACAAAGAACATGAACTTGTTAATCGTCTATCTAGAGGGATGCAACAAAAACTGGCTATAGCTGTAGCGATGCTCGCAGATAGTGATGTCATTCTTCTCGATGAACCTACACTTGGTCTTGATGTCGAGACAGGATATGAAGTAAGAGAGCTGTTACGTGGCATTGTAAAAGACTATAACCGAACAATTATCATCAGTTCACATGACATGGATGTAATCCAAGATCTTTGTGAGCGGACTGTCATTATCAATAACGGCACCATTGTTACCGATGATCGAGTCGAGAACCTCTTACGCTTATTCGAAGTTAGATCGTACAAGGTTACTCTAGGTGCACGCTTAACCGACCAACAGCATACGAAATTACTCCAGTTTTTCCCAACCCTTACATACATCCCAGACACCCACCAATCGACTTTGGAAATTGACTTGCAGCGAAATGAAGAAATATATGACTTATTTGAAGTGTTAAAGGCTGAAAGTACACCAGTAGAATCAATTGATCGCAAAACCATCAACTTTGAACAAATCTTTATGAAAATCGTAAAAGGGGAGGCAACAGATCATGCGCTGGCTTAATCTATTCAAAGCAAATTTAAGAAAAGAATATTTGGAGTTGAGAAGATATCTGCCAAACACGTTGGCCATGATTATTACCTTTTATGTTATTTTCCTTGGAATGTTTGCCGGGATACAGCTTATCGGTGACCCAAGCTCTCAGGATGTGAATACGCAGTATGTAATCGTCAACTACATTTTCTGGTTTTTAGCTATGATGGTTGTTAACAACATTGGCTGGGAAATCACGAATGAAGCCATGCGTGGGACACTAGAGCAGCTGTGTATGTCACCAATGGGAATGTGGAGAATTATGGTCACAAGACTGTTTTCCTCTACCATTGTAAATATTTTTATGATTGTTGCATTGCTGTATTTATCCATGCTGACAACAGGGCAATCACTGAACATTGATCTTGTGGCGCTCATACCTATCCTTGCTTTGTCATTGGTCAGTATGTTTGGGCTTGGGTTTATTATCGCGGGGATGTCGATTATTTTGAAACAGGTCCAGGCGTTTCTACAGATTCTCCAGTTTATATTAGCGGGTCTTACCTTTGTACCCCTGTCTACAGCACCTTTTCTAGCGTATTTTCCATTTGTTAAAGGGGTGGATATGGTGCGGGAGGTTATGATAAACGGCGCCACAATAACACAGTTAGGTGCAGGCGATTTTATTATTTTAACGGTTAACGGAGTCGTCTATTTTATAGTTGGTCTCCTGGTTTTCCTTTATTGCGAGAATGTAGCGATGAAAAAAGGCTTGCTGGCACATTATTAAACGATTAGCATAAACAATATCGCTTTTTAGAATGCCGTTTGGGTAAATTATTTTCCTCACTAGGTCGATGTCTTATACAATATCAGGCCAACTGTCATAGGTTATTAATGAACCTATCACAGGAAAGGGGATTTTAAATGAGACATCATGGGCATCAATGTGGATGTGGCTGCCAGAGACCAAAGCAAGTAGTTCATCCAACGAAATATAACTGTGTTAACCAATATTCAGAGAGTGTTGTGGAGCATATTCATCCATCACACACAACGGTTATGAACCATCATTTAGTTAAGAACAAGCATGTGTTTCCACACTCCACATCTGTACAAAACACGTCAAACAGTGTAAATCAGTACGGTGGATCTTTCAACGTTCCATCACCAAACCAAGTAGCGGGAGCAATGAGCCCTGGAATGGGGCCAAATAATCAAGTAGCAGGAGCAATGTATCCAGGCATGGGACCAAATGGTCAAGTAGCCGGTGCAATGAGTCCAGGCATGGGCCACAATGGTCAAGTAGCAGGAGCAATGAACCCAGGATATGGTAAGCATTGTGGTGGACCAAAACAGTGGCAAAAACCAAATAAATGGTGTTAACTTAGTAATAGAGGCTGACGGTAATCATGTCAGCCTTTTTCTATAAGGAAAACTCATGCCATATGATAGTTAGGTTTATTGTTTGGAGGATACATATGAAGATTTTAGCTGTTTCAGGTTATAAACCTGCCGAGATAAATATATTTAAAGAGAACGACCCCCGAATTAATATTGTAAAAGCTGCAATTCAAAAAAGGCTTATCCAATTTATTGAAGAAGGATTGGAGTGGGTTATCATATCTGGTCAAATGGGGGTAGAGCTTTGGACGGCTGATATTATATTTTCTTTGCAGGAGGAGTATGATATCAAGCTAGGTGTATTTCCGCCGTTCGAAAACCAAGAGAGTCGCTGGCCGGATCCCCTTAAAGAAAAGTATGAGGAGCTTAAGATGCTTGCAGACTTTTTTAAGCCTATTTACAAAGGTGATTATAAAGGAGCCTACCAGTTTAAGGCTAAAAACTTGTGGCTTGTAGATAAAAGTGACGCAAGCCTAATCTTAATGGATGAGGAATTTCCTGGGAGCAACCGTTTCTTATATAGTGCCGCGAAGGAAGCTGGAGAAGCTTACCCCGTATACACTATAACTCCTGCTGACTTGGACGATATTGTAGAAGAAATACGAATGGCAGATCCTGATTACTGGCAATGATTCTTTCATGGAGGATATTGCATCGGCCGAGCAAGGGTGTTATCGGCTGAGAGAAAGAGCACATCGGCCAAGCGAGCGTGATTATCGGCTGAGAGAAAGAGCACATCGGCCGAGCAAGCGGTATTATCGCCTGAGAAATTCAGCACATCATCTACCTATTAAGCAGGGATCTTCACCTTTATAGCGAATATAATGGTGAAGCTTTTATTAGAGGGGGCTGGTAGATTTGGATAAAAAGAAAGAGCCGTTTGAAATAGAAGAAAGACTGGAGTATAAAGATCATTTATCAGAGATAATTAAAAAGGCTGAACGGGAAGGGCATTTTGAAGACCTCCCAGGAAAAGGAAAACCATTGCAACTCGGGCAAGACTATCTTAATCCCGAGGAAAAGCAACTTTATAAAACAATGAAAGATAATAATGTATTACCAAGATGGGTGGAGCTTGCAAATAAGATAGATCAACTAAAAGAGGAGCTATCCCAAATAGAAGGAAAAGAGAGAGCCAAAAAAATTAAGCAGATAAATAAGATAGTGAAAGAATACAATTTTGCTTGCCCGCCGTCTTTGCAACGAAATCGTATAACAGATAAATAAATGAGAACAGAGGCAAAATCAATTTAACGATTTTGTCTTTTTTCATATTCAACTACCATTACGCCTTCTACAAAAAATAATAATTAAGGTACTTCCCTAAAAAGATTAATGTTATAATGTTTGAAAATATTGGAATATGGGTGGGGTTGGATGGAAACGGTCATACGATTAATGGAGGAAGAGGATATTCCATTAGTACAGAATGTAGCAAGGACGAGCTGGAAAGCAACATACAAAGGGATCATACCAGAAACGGTTCAGCGAAATTTTATTAATATGGCATATCGTGATGAGATGATGCAAAGAAGGATGAAAGCCTCATTTTTGTATGTTGCGGAAATAAGCAATGAGATTGTGGGATTTGCTAACTTTTCTCGAGTCAAAGAGAAGGGAGAAGTGGAACTAAGTGCAATCTATCTCCTCCCAAAAGTTCAGGGAAAAGGCATAGGCAGCGCATTGCTTGCAAAAGGGATCCATGAGCTAAAGGGTGCAACTGAATTATTTATAAATGTAGAAGAAAACAATGAGCTCGGAAAAAGCTTTTATATCGCAAAAGGTTTTCAGGTCCACAGCACATTTGACGAGGAACTAGACGGCCATATTTTGAAGACTGTGCGAATGGTCAAAGAGATACACAGGATTTAATCGAAACCAATTATTCGTTCAATCGTATAAATACATGTTCAAGAAATATGACAATTATATAAGTAGGAATTAAATTTTCGCAATCATGCCTATTTTCGGTAAGCATAGATTAAAAATGATTTGAGAACATGGAGGGATACTTTGGCCTTAACACAGTTTATCTATATTGCTACAGGATTTGTCTCTGCTTTTATAGCAGTTTTTATAATCCTTGCCTTTTTAAACGGAAAATGGAAAGAGCGACCACATCGCTTATCTTGGGCTGCTTTTGTAACGCTATTACTTTATTGGATAACAGTTTTGACCCAGGTATACGATCTATTCCCCTTCGATGTAGGAAACTTTTTATTTGATTTATTGTGGCTCAGCTCAGCTATATTATGTCTGTTGGCTGCATGGAAGGAAAGTAAAAATAACCAGGCAGTCGCGTGGTTTTTGGC
This sequence comes from Oceanobacillus jordanicus, assembly GCF_022095695.1. GTDB lineage: Bacteria > Bacillota > Bacilli > Bacillales > Amphibacillaceae > Oceanobacillus_B > Oceanobacillus_B jordanicus. The sequence goes on along the minus strand of NZ_JAIFZM010000003.1, from coordinate 319,460 downwards.
GGGTGTTTCGGTAATCAGTCTTCTCTTTGGTTTTATTCTTGTAGGCATATCCGGTATGGAATAGGAGGGACACAAAGTGGGCTGGATAGCAGTAATGGTATTAGTTTTAGTATCCATTACAGTGGATGTATTATGGATCGATATTGAACGGAAACGATGGAGCTGGTTGAATAATAGCACAAAGCTCCAACTAGCTATATTCCTGGGAGCATTCAGCGTAGTTAGTGGGGTTATCTATTACGTAATGAGTTAGGAGTGAGGAATGTTCAAGAAAAACAAAAGCCAGAAGGATGACTTAGGCGTTATAGGAAAAATAGCCGTTGGATTCATGCTTGCATTGCTTATTCTCTCTAGTGTTACTTTTTTCTTGGTTCTTTACTTCTTCGGTTTTGCTGGCATATTTATAATCGTAGGGATTGAATACTACTCATTCAAATTACTAATTGTGTTTAGTCTATGGTTCCTCGGCGTCGGCATTATTTTTGAGTTGGTCTTTAAAGGCGTCTTCTTCTTGGTTATCGCTAATATTAATCGCTACAAAATTTATCTCTATATTCTGGTTGATGTTATCGCAGGATGGCTAGCACTTTTTACAGTCGATGAGCTTATAACAGGTATTACTATCTCAGCACCGCAAGAGATGATCATTGCCATTATTTTGTCACTTACTGAATTTGCTTTTAAAGATAAGGAGGAAGGAAAAGACTAATGAAATTGTTTCGTTTTGATAAAGAGGTGGGCACACACATCAGCCGCTATGAATCTGACTTTTGGCTATCCCGTATCCTCCGAACAGAAAATGCGAATCTACAAATTTCCTGTATGCATTTAGATGTAGATGGTGTCATTGGGTTGCATCCTGCTACGGTAGATCAGCTACTCCTCATTATGGAAGGAGAAGGAATGGTTACCGGTAGTGAACAGAAGGAAGTGAAAGTTGTGAAAGGTGAGGCTGTATTCTGGGAGGCTGGCGAATGGCATGAAACAAAATCTGAAAAAGGAATGACTGCCATTACAATAGAAGGAAAAGGAATTGATCCTGGGACGTTTATGAAGGAAAGGAATTAAGAGTAATGGAGGATGAATTTGTGCGTATTAGAATCGCGAAGCCCGGTGACGCAGCAGGGATTGCCAAAGTGCATGTTGATGCATGGCGAACTACTTATGATGGAATTCTCCCTCAGGAATTTTTAAACCGTCTTGATTATGGAAATCGAACGAACCTCTGGAATGAAAATTTTAAAACAGACACCATTTTTGTAGCAGTTAACACCAAAGAAGAGATAATTGGCTTTGCTACAGGTGGACATAAAAAGTCGCAAGGATATAACGACTTTCAAGGTGAATTGTATGCTATCTATATTCTAAAAGAATTTCAAGGCATGGCCATAGGAAGAAAACTACTGAATAGGATAGTGGAATACTTAAAAACGCTTCAGATAAATTCGATGTTAGTACTTGTGCTTAAAGAGAATCCTGCTATCCAGTTTTATCATGCTATGGGTGCGCAAAAGATTGATTGTCTTACCATAAGGATTGCGGATACGAAGGTAGAGGAAGAAGTATATGGTTGGAACAATTTGGAACTTTTATAAAAGCGAGGGATAAGATGAACTTTAATATATTTGATGCTACGCAAGTTCGAATTGCCCGTCCTACTGATCATTTTAAACAGGTAATTGAGTTTTATGAGCACGGAATAGGGCTGAAGAGACTTACGGAGTTTACCGGGCATGAAGGATACACTGGAGTGATATTGGGCTTGCCAGGGGCTGCCTACCATTTGGAATTCACGACACATACTAGTGGAAGTCCATGTCCTGCTCCCACGAAGGACAACCTACTAGTATTCTATATTCCAGAAAAAACAGCGATTAATAGGATTACAAAACGACTTAAAGATATGGGATACAGCGAAGTAGCGCCTGAAAATGGTTACTGGAAAGAGAAGGGAATAACCATAGAAGATCCAGATGGTTGGAGAGTCGTGTTGATGAACACGAAAGGGATATAGAAAATATATCCATGAATAATTACCATATATCCTATTAGCAGCAACAGCTTTCATTCTAGCACATCTCATTGGAATAGATCTTACTGTATTTGGGTTATGGGTGACGGAATACGTTGTACCATGGGCAATCCTTATTATGCTCTTTTTAATAACAAATTAAATCGTAAGGATAAAGGAGAATAATTAATGAAAATAATTGGCTTAATTGGGGGAATGAGCTGGGAATCCTCAGCTGAATACTACCGGATCATAAATGAAGAAATAAATAAACTACTTGGTGGGCTTCATTCTGCCAAAATCGTCCTGCATAGTGTGGACTTCGAAGAAATTGAGCATTGTCAAAAGACTGGGGAATGGGAGAGAGCAGGGAAGATTTTAGCTGATTGTGCGTCTTCTCTTGAACGGGCCGGCGCTGATTTTATTTTAATATGTACGAACACCATGCATAAAGTGGTGAAACAAATTGAATCTCGTGTTAAGATCCCGGTCCTTCACATTGCGGATGCTACTACCTTAGCTATTCGAAATGCCAAGATCAAAAAGGTAGGCTTATTAGGTACCTCTTATACGATGGAACAGGATTTTTACAAACAAAGAGTTGAAGAAAATGGGATAGAGGTAATCATTCCTGAAAAGGCAGCACGTGAAGAGGTCAATACGATAATTTTCAATGAATTATGTCATGGAAAGATAGAGTCTAGCTCAAGAGAATATTTTAAATCGGTTATTGCGGATCTAATAGAGCAAGGAGCGGAAGGCATTGTATTAGGCTGCACAGAAATCGGTCTTTTGATAAAAACAGAGGATGCTCCAGTCCCTGTGTTTGATACAACACACATTCATGCAATAAAAGCTGTGGATAAGGCTTTAGAGGTAGGTGTAGGACGTGGATAACACTATTTGGCGAGTAGGGACAACGTACATACCTGTTCATCATGTAGAAGGATCTGCTAAATGGTATAAAAGCAATCTTGGTGCAGATGTCATGTATCAGGATGAGAAAAAAGCAATTATTAATTTTGCGAACCAGAGCTTTTTCCTTGTAAAGGCTTCAGAAAAGGCAACGGCCAATTTTGAGGATAGTGATGGCAACGTTCATTTCTCAATGACATTTGAGGTGGATGGGCTGGTTGCTTTAGAAAACTTGCATCAGCAGTTTAATGAAAGTGGCATAAAAATTGGTCCTATTGAGGACCGGGGACATGCGGGAAGAAATTTCATCTTCTATGATCCAAGCGGAAACAAGTTTGATATTTGGAGCGAACTAAGCCCAGATTTTAAAGAGAAATATGGTATCAACAATGAGTATCTATAAACCGATGGAAACGTGGGAGGGTGCTGCAGGAGTATGTCTAAACGAAAACAACGAATTGCTTATGGTCTTGCAAGGCAAGGTAGATGAAAAGAAAACCTGGTCTGTTCCTACAGGTAATAAAGAGGATGGCGAGACTTTCGTTTCTTGTTGCTTAAGAGAGGTTTGGGAAGAAACAGGTTACTTGGTTGAAATAGTTGAAGAATTGATGGTAAAACAGGCGGAAATAGAGGAAATCCCAATCCAGGTGGAAGTACACTACTATGCTGTGAGAATCATTGGTGGAATTCCAACTATTCAGGCCCAGACCATCTCATCCATGAAATTGCTTGGAAATCCAAAAAAGAGTTAGAAACGTTAGACCTTTCCTTCCCAAAAGATCGAGGATTTTTCCTTAGGACGTTAAGCAGTTAAGTAAATTAATGACCAAAGTGAATTTAAACAAGGGGGCTAAAAGTGTACGGCGAGTTTGATTACGTAGAGTTCTTGATGAAAATTCTTCTGCTGACCGCAATTGTAACAGTGCTACAAGTGTTGTTAAGGAATTATCTAAATAAGTTGTTTCATATAAAAAAGAAATTTTTCTCCTATGACCATGTGAATAAAATACATCAAAAATTTGATTGGCTTATTAGGATTGCTTCGGTTTTCATTATTGTCTACTTCATTTACCAAGATGATTTAAAAGAAACCATTTATGCGATATTGAGCCTAGCGGTAATACAAGAATCGGTAAAAGCTTTTATGGAATGGAAGTATATAAAAAGTAGAAAGTTTCATTATATAACCCTTATTGAACTTGGAGGTTTTATCCTATTTGCAATCCTATTATTACTAACAAATGGGTTTGGATTATTTAATATCTAATAAAGAATACAGGTGAGTTATGGTGTATAAAGCAGATAAGCTTTTGGTGCGAACTATTGAGAGAAAAGATGAGCTGACGCTTGTAAAATGGTTATCTAACGCAGAAGTGTTGGCGTTTTATGAGGGCAGGGATAATCCATATGATCTTCGTATGGTGAGAGAGGATTTTTACCAGAATGAACCTGAAGTAAGCAAGTGTATCGTCATATATGAGGAGGTAGCTATTGGTTACATTCAATTTTACGAAATTACTGAGAGAACGAGCAACCTTACAGGATATGAAGAAGTTACATATGGGATGGACCAGTTTATAGGGGAGCCTAATTACTGGGGGAAGGGAATTGGAACCATGCTTGTTCAGTCGATGCTTAATTATCTGCAACAGGAAAAACAGGTAGATGTTGTTATTTTAGATCCCCAAGTCACAAATTATCGGGCCATCCGCTGCTATGAAAAATGCGGGTTTAAAAAGATAAAACGACTGCCCGCTCATGAGTATCATGAAGGGGAGTATCGAGATTGCTGGTTAATGGAATACCGAACATAGAGTAGGAGAGGGAACTTATGAATGGTAAAGATATTTTAAAGAGGTTTGGTTTTCTTACAATTGAAGAACCAGAGAGTATATATGCTTTTTCCCCGGTATACCGAGTTTCCAAGGGAGAAGACGACGTTATTATTAAGAAAACCCAGCGTCCGTTGGATAAAGCAGAAAGGCTAATGGAATATTTACGGTATTTAAAAGAAAATAAAGTGCCTGTTGTCACTCCTGTTGACTTAACAACGCACAATCCACAACAGATAGAGGATGAAGTTTATGTAGCTTATCCGTTCATTAAGGGCGATGTATATACTGGTAAAGACGGAGAAATATATGAGGCTGGTAAACTGCTTGGAAAAATACATGCAATCTCACCGCAAGAAAATGCTTACCAATTAAGTGTCTATGATGTCTACGATTTTAATTTGGATGAAGTAGATGAAAGTATGAAGCAAATTAGCGAACATGTTGGTCAACATGATGTGGACATAAGTCTTCCATTACTCGAAACGAAGCTTAGTCAAGCTGTTGCACAGCAGGAGAGACTAAAAGATATTGCTTTACCAAAAGTCATGACCCCACATGACTATAAAGCAAATAACTTAGTTTATACACCATCTCCTTACTTAATCGATCCAGATAATGCCACATGGATACCGAGAATTTATGATTTAGCATTAGTGCTGTTTCTATTTCACAATGAAATGGATAGTGCTCCTGATAAACTATTTACGCCTAATCAGTGGACTCATTTTATGAAAGGGTATGCAGAGTTTACCGAATTAACTGAAATGGAAAAAACCTATTGGAATGCCGCACTTGAACATGTGTTTCTTGATGAAGTGATGTGGTTGATGGCAGAGGTTCCGGAGGATTGGGACAGGCCCGAACAGCGATCACTATTTGAAAGCTTAGCCCAAACCTTGAATGATCTATCGGCATATACACTATAAGGAATTGCTAGTTAATGAAATTGGTATGCTGTTATTGTCACTGTGTTGCTCATTATCTCTATCATAGGGAAAATCTAGTATGCTTATTATGCTACTAAAATATTAAGTAGAATTGTTTAGGAGTATGGAGTAGGAGTCGAAGGAAGACAACTAGGCATATTGCCAGGGAACCATTTCTCCTAAAAAAATTCACTGGGTATTTACCTTCTATTTAATCTCTTTTAAAATCTCTCCGTTATGCTTGTACTGAGTTAAATTTGAGAGGAGAGATGGCATGTTTAAAAAGGTTGGGGTTGTCGCATTGAGTGCTGGTCTTATTTTTTCCGGGATGGGCTCTGTTCCTACGGTAGAAGCGGGTAAGCCGGAATGGGCAGGAAAAGGAAAGCCTGATTGGGTGGAAGCACGGAACGGAAAACAAGATGTAGAAAATGTAATTTATATGATTCCTGATGGTTTTAATGCTGACTATGCGAAGAATTATCGCCTTTATAAGGGTGAGGATGCTGCATGGGATAAGCATTTAAAAGGCATGTACACCACATATTCTGCTAATTCAAGTATTACAGATTCAGCTGCAGCTGGTACAGCAATGGCTACCGGGGTAAAAACGAACAATGGAATGATTGGCCTTAACCCTGAAGGAGAAGAATTGGAAACCATTTTGGAAGCTTCTAAAGAACAAGAGATGGCAACAGGGTTAGTATCCACTTCTGCCATTACACATGCGACTCCAGCAGCATTTGCTTCACATGTAGAAAGCCGTAACAATGAAACAGAAATCGCCAGACAACTGATTGCAAATGAAGTGGATGTCATGCTTGGCGGTGGAATGAATAATTTTCTACCTGAAACGATGGGCGGTAATCAGGAAGATATGAATGTGTTGGAAGCAGCAAAGGAAAGAGGGTATAAGGTAATTGAGACCCGTCAGGAATTAATGAATCAAAATGATATTGCTTTAAAACAGGATGATAAATTACTAGGTTTATTTGCAGGTGGCGCGTTACCAGACGAATTGGCTCGTGATAAGAAAGTACAACCAAGTTTAGCTGAAATGACAGAAACAGCTGTTGAAATCCTCGAGCAGGATGAAGATGGATTCTTTCTTATGGTGGAAGGCAGTCAGATTGACTGGGCAGGCCATGCTAATGATGCTGGATGGGCAATGAGCGAAGTAGAAGCATTTGAGGCAGCGGTAAAAGCTGCATTAGCATTTGCTGAGGAAGATGGAGAAACACTGGTCGTAATTGGTGGTGACCATGAAACAGGTGGAATGACCACTGGGATAGATGGTTCGCCATCTAACGCTTCTCCAGAAATTTTAAAAAAGGTGAAAGCAACTGGTACCCATATGGCCTCTGAACTGAACGAAGGACGTACGAATAGTCAAGAGGTGCTTGAAACGTATACCGATTTGGAATGGAGTGCAAGCGAAATCCAACAAATACAAGAGGCGGAGGATCCAGTCGTTACAATAAACGAACTTATTAGTAACAAAGCAAATATTGGTTGGACAAGCAGTAATCACACATCTGTAGATATTCCACTGTATGTATATGGGCCAGCATCAGAGGATTTCACAGGGTTTCATGACAATACAGATCTACCTAAATTCATAGCAGAATCCCTTGGTATAAGCCTGGATAATTAAGGCGGAATCTATTAGATAAGCGTTCTGGAAGGAAAGTGCTTGGGGTTTAAATCTCCCCAAGCACTTTTACCTGTTAACATCTATTAATTCAAATCGTTCACAAACTAACAGCATGTCCTCTTTGAAATCCAATCCCATTTGTTGCAATTCATTAGTAAAGAATTTCACATGAGCATCCTTCCAGTACTGGTACGTTCTGTCGCCTTCCCCTTCAGCAATAGCAAATTCCTCTGGAACCTCATTCATTGGCATAATATCAACCTTTACTGTTTTGATAATTGCCATTGGCTCGTCATTTGAATTCAATATGACACTATAATCCTCCACAGCTGGCAAAGGCTCGTTCTCCATTTCATAGAAGATTAATCCAGAGCAAGTTGCTGTTTTTACGCCATCTATAACTAGTTGTGCTAAATAATCTGGATCTGCTCCAAATTGCCAAGATTCATAGGACTCTGGTTTTACTTGGTTTTTCGATTCCCAAAAATTATTCCAATATGATTGTGCAGCTGTATTCATTTTTCTTCCTCCTAAAAAGGTGCTTGTTACGTATTCTGTAAGAATTTACATTTGTAATTAAGCATACAATACTTAATTTTATAAAAAAAGGAAATTATGAATAGAATAGCGAATAATAACTAAAAGACAGTAGTTAGGAGTATATACATATGACCTTATATGGAGAAATGACAAAAGCAGACTGGATGAAAGCTTTACATATTAAAGATGAAAATATTCCCACAGCCTTTATTTTGCATGGGGAATGGGAGCATGCATGGAACATTGAAATTTGGAAAGAGTTGTTGGCAGAAGAACAATGGATCCCTACATGGAATGCCATTACAGGAAACTACAATCAAACTAGAATTGGATTTGCAAATGTGTTTGGAGGGCCTCAAGCTGCCATGATAGCGCATCGTTTTGCTATGCTTGGTACAGAAATAATGATCCAAACAGGCTATTTTGGAGGGCTTTCAAAGCAAGCGTCCTATGGAGACATCTTTATTGTAACAGGTGCTTATATGGAGGATGGAGTTTCTAGGTGGTATTTATCCGAACAAGATATGGTATATGCCGATCCCATGCTGGTTAATGAAGCGATTGCCTATTGCGAAGAAATGAACTATAGCTATGTAACTGGCAATATATATACCACAAGTGCTATGTTAATGGAGACAAAAGAGCTAGTGGAGGATTGGTCAAATCGAGGGTTTATTGGGGTGGACATGGAGACAGCTACGACTTTTGCGGTTGCCAGTAAATACAATCGGAGTGCTGTTGGTTTACTTAATCTTTCTGACCATTTGATACAAGGGGATACCTTGTATTCGCGTATAGCCGATTATGAGCAAATTGAAGAGAGAACCGACCAGAGAATTAGAGAAATAGCATTATATCTTAGTAGTTTAGGAAAGTAGGAAGAAAATGATAACACGGAAAGTTACATTCCTTATTGTAGTCAGTTTATTTGCGTTACTAACAGCCTGTAACTCGGAATCCCAACAAGGTGATGCACTGATTAAGGAAGGGGAGCTTACCGAGTACGAACGCAGTCTAACTGATTTAGTTAGTGAAACCTTCTTTATTTATGATGTAGAATTTTTAAATGAGAATGCAAAAGAGGTACGATTAAAAGTGGATTATTATCAAGAAGGAGAACTTGTAGACACAATTGTGGACTTTGGTACATCGATAGAAGAAAAAAAATCACGGTTCGTGCTTCTAAACACGCCGTATAAGGATAAAGAAAAATGGAATGCTGCAGTTATTACAGAAAATGGAATGACCAGTTTGGAAACGGATCCTATGGATAGCTTGTCAAATATGGATATGACTGTTAGTTCTGTAGGAATGGATGAAACCGAATTGAAAATAGGAGAAAAAACCATTATTGCTTCCATAGTAAAAAGCAATCAGGAGAATATTTCGATACCGACTGATATTGCTTCAGAGGAGGATTTGATAGAAGTCACTGCATATGAGCATGCCTTTCTTGTATCTGCAACACTAATGGACTGTCATATTGGAGACGAAGGATGTACCGAATAAGGAGTGAGCACTAATGCGAGTAATACTGGAGTTGTTAAGGATTATCTTTATTTTTATACTGCTTGGAGGATTTACATGGGAAGTATTAAATTCTATTTACAGTGCTTATGAGGGAATTGTGACCTATAAGTGGATAGGTGCAATAGGTATCTATTTAACGCTTTTTGTATTGTATCGTAACATATTTCAATTTTCGGGTTGGTACCAAGGGAAGGGGCGGAAAAAGCTCCCACTTAATATGACGTTTGTTATATTATGTGCGTCAATACTATGTATACTATTACCATTCCCAATGGAGTGGTTAGGTGGTTAAAAAACTCCCCTGTTGGCCATATGGCTAGCTCAGGGGAGTTTTGTTCTGTCTTAAGATTCTGTAGCGACAGTAGGTTTATTTAATATCCCTTCTGTTTCCTTTTCTGGACCTTTTGGTTCTGGATTGTTAGTCGAAGTTTGCACCCGTTTAATGAAGAATGCCAATACAAACGCCAAAATTGCAATAAAAGTTGATACCAGGAAGCTGAAATTAATTCCACTTAGCATAGACTGATTTAATATATCAGCTTGTACTTCTGCAGCAGCTTGTTGAGAGGCTAAAGTACTTGGATCGACCGCTGCACTTAACTCTGTTGCTTTTGTCTCCGTGCGATTATTCATCACTGTAATTAATAAGGCTGAGCCAATCGCACCAGAAACCTGTTGCAAGGTATTATTCATCGCAGTTCCATGCGGGTTATCCTTCATCGGCAACTGGTTTAATCCATTTGTCATAATCGGCATCATAACCATGGACATACCGAACATGCGAATAGTATAGATTAACATGATGGTTCCGTAACTGGTATCCAAACTAAGTCTGCTGAAAGAATAGGTTGTTGCAATGGTAATGGTTAATCCTATCAGTGCTAATAAGCGTGCGCCATATTTATCAAATAATCTACCTGTGATCGGCGACATAATTCCCATTAAAATAGCACCGGGAAGCATGAGTAAACCTGAATCCATCGGAGAGATGCCTCGGATGGTTTGAATGTATATTGGCATTAGAATCATGCCGGAAAACATTGCGATCGCCAATACAATAGAAATAGTAGAAGATAAGGCAAACATAGGGTATTTGAAAATCCGAAATTCGAGCATAGGATCATCCATGTTTAATTGGCGGATAATTAGACCGATTACGGAAATAGCGCCGATAGCTATGGTGCCATAAACCAAAGGATCATTCCAGCCATTTTCTCCCGCTGTACTGAAACCGTAAAGTAATCCACCAAAACCTAGACTTGATAGAATAATAGACAGGATATCAAGTTTGATATTCCGCTGTGGTGTAATGTTTTTTAGTTTGAAAATACTGTATAAAAGCGTAAAGATAGCAAAAGGTAGAACGATATCAAATAAAGTTCTCCAGCTATAATGCTCGATGACCCATCCGGACAAAGTTGGACCAATAGCAGGCGCTACGATCATAACTAGGCCAAACGTTCCCATTGCAGCTCCTCGTTTTTCCACGGGAAACGCTGTAAGCATCACATTCATTAATAATGGCATCATTACAGCAGAGCCAGAAGCCTGGATCATTCGGGCAGCAAGTAATACACCGAAAGATGGTGCGAGACTTGCAGTCAATGTTCCAATTGTAAAAAGCGTCATAGCTGTGATAAATAAACTTTTATTAGTAAATCGCTGAATAAAAAAGGCACTTGCTGGAATTAGTATTCCGTTAATCAGCATGTAACCAGTAGACAACCATTGAACGGCAGTCGCTTTCACTTCGAATTCTTCCATAATAGAAGGTAGTGCAACATTCAGCAATGTCTCATTTAATATAGACACAAAAGCACCAATGAACAATATAGCAATCATTCCATAAGGTGGTTTTTCATGTAGTTTGTTTATTTCCAATCATGATTCCTTCTTTCCTCTTAGATAATATTTATATATTTTATACCGGTAGTACAAATAAATCAATAAGAAAAAACATTTTTCACAAAAACACTACAATGTAAGTGATTAAAGTGGACGTTATAAGTTGTACTCTGATTATAAAAAGGTGTGGTTGTCCTGCTTGGTTCGACATTATTTTTTTGCTTGGAGCTTTTTATTTAGTTTAGGTTTTTTCGAAAGAAGGAATTATAAAGGATAGAATACTTAATAATGGAGGATGTATATGAAAGGTTTAATTCGCAAGCTTGTTAAGTACGGACCAATTATTTATCCGATGGTAAGAAAATATATGAATAAACGAAAAGGCAAGTCATACAAAAGATAATAGATGAAGTGGGATAGCTGGCGAAAAGCCAGCTTCTTTTTTTGCACGTTAGGAGAGTATAAAATTTCAGCAAGGAAGTAAAGCCGACGCAGTGAAAATTTTGAAGGTCCAAGTATAAGAACACTTTCACTTTGGCTAAAGGACGAGCAAATGCGAGTTTTTCTAACAGGAAGGAAATTGTGGGGGGCTTATTGAATGGAGTATAAATAGAGGATGGAAGGTGACAAAATCTTGGAAAAAATTTTGGAGCAATTAAACATCGGCGTAATTTTAGATTTCCAAAGAATAACAGGTGGAAGAGACAGTGTTGTCTATAAAGTTAGAAACATGAGTGAAAAGCGTTATGCTGTTCGTATACTTCCACATGAAAGAGTAGATCAGTTCAAACAGGAAGAGCACTTAATTAATATTGCGCACAAGAACGGTATCCCTGTACCATTCGTACATCAGGTAATGGAAGTGGAGAAATATGCTGTCATGGTAATGGGATGGGGGAGAGGGAGGACAGTATTACAAGAACTATTGGACAACCCGAAAAATGCTACAGAACTTGGAATGGATTTTGGAAGAATGCAGCGTCAATTGCACGATGTTATGCCATCTGAAATGGGGAAATCAGAGTGGCTTGCGCCAAAATCCGAAAGAGAAAAGAAACTCTACGAAAATGCACGTTCTGCCAACGAGACAAAGATCTGTTTTTTACACATGGACTACCATCCATTAAATGTACTTGCGGAAAATAGTAAAATAACAGGGGTGCTTGATTGGATGAATGCCTCATCTGGCGATTATAGATATGATCTTGCTCGAACGTATTCTATTTTAAGTGTAGAGGAAGCGAGACAATATCTCGGTATAGATCATGTTTTAGTAAAAAGATTTAGAGAAGCTTGGTTAGATGGATATTACAGTAATAGTAAAGGAAGGGAAGAGTTAGACTTGTACATACATTGGGCAAACGATAGACTAGTCAGGGAAATGACGGGTGATTAACTATATGAGCGGTGAGTTTAAAGTTATACAGTAGAGGAGGAATTTTGGATGAAGTTAGGAAAAATAAATCATTTGCTTTTTTCTGTATCAAACCTAGAAAGATCGATCTCATTTTACGAAAAAGTTTTTGATGCTACATTACTTGTGAAGGGAAGAAGCACAGCGTATTTTGATTTAGATGGATTATGGTTGGCATTAAATGTAGAAGAGGATATACCTCGTAATGAAATTCAGCAATCATACACACATATAGCTTTTACAATAGAGGATGAGGAATACGAAGTTCTTTATAATCGTCTGAGGGAGTTAAAGGTGAATATTCTATCAGGTAGGGAAAGAGACGAACGTGATAAAAAATCCATTTATTTTGCAGATCCTGATGGACATAAATTTGAGTTTCATACAGGGAATTTGGAAGATCGCATGGATTATTACAGAGAGGAGAAATCGCATATGGAGTTCTTTTAAAAAATGAAGTGCGGGACTTCTTTCAAAATAATCCATTGAAGTCCTGCGCTTTTATCCCACGTAAGGAAGGTGTGGTTAATCTTAGTTATGGTTAAGATTCAGCGAAGTTTATGATGAGTTCCCAGGAATAAGAAAAGCTTGCACATTCGCTAACAAGCGAATGCGAGTTTTCTAATTTTAACTTTTGTTGTTGAATAAGTAATCCATGATCGCTTCAAATGCTTGCACATTATCTGTAATTAAAAACACAGGTAAAAGCATCATAACGAAAGCAACAGTCAGGTTAGCTACGAAGAATTTAGTAATTCCTCTTACAATCTTTCTCATTATTCTTTGCTCCCTTCTATTGTGAAATCATTATACTCCCATGTTTTATGAAATACAATGATGAAAATCCAGATTCATAGTGTTCTAGGGGGAAAATAAGCATAAAGTAGTATAAAATAAAAACCACTTCTTTTTATAAGAAGTGGTAAATAATTATAGGCCCAGGTTTTCTATTTGATTCATCAGTCCGGTAATATTCTCGATTGTTTGATAAACGTGGGAATCTTGAAGTTGTTCAATTGCAACCTCGCCATTTTTCAAGAGCTCGTTTGTAGCAGTTAGCAACGTTTCACTTTTATTTTTCAGTTCTTGATGAATGTCTTCGGCAAGCCCGGGGGCTTCTAAACGTATAAAATCTTCAATGGTTGTTTGGAGTGTTTGCACTCGGTTAGCGAGTTCTTCTCCTTCAAGTGAAGTAGATTCTTCTACAAAGCTACTTAAATTGTTTATATAATCCGTCGCTTCTGACACGTAATTAATTGAATCATTGGTCTCTTCTAGAAAAGAACAACCAGAAAGTAGGATGATACATACTGCCAATATGGGTATAACCACAAGTCTTTTCATGTTTTTTCTCCTTTCGCCTGTAGAGGCAAGAACTGTAGTACGCTCCATTACTTCATACTAGCTAACCTTAATACGTTGATTGTATAAGAAATGTTTCAGTTAAAATAACCTTAAGCCGATTAAAATGAACAATCTAATCGAGTTTGTATCCAGGCATTTATAAACTAAGGTAAAAGCGTTAAACTATAATCGGAAATTATGTCTTTCATTCATTATTTTACTTAGAGTGGGAACACTATTTTTAAGGTTTTAACTCCAACATATGATGAGGATGGATACAGATGAGAAAAATATTATTTGCTCTAATCACAGTTGCTGTTATGGTAACGCTAACTTGGTTAGCTGCTCCAGCTTCTGCTTCGTATCACGACAGTGAAGCGTGGAATATGGAGGTAAAGAAGGATCATCACGATAAGGAAAGCCTAGAAAAATACAAGCCGCTAATATTAATTGAAGCGAAAGAGCTTGGTATAGAAACAGAGGGGAAAGAGCTTAAGGAGCTTGCAAAAGAGGTCTTTGAGAAGAGAATCTCAACCATGGCTGAAGAGATGGATATAAGTATAGAAGGAAAAGGAATAAAAGAGCTTAAAAATGAAATACACCACCAAAAGGTTATGGATAAAGCTAAAGAATTAAATATTGAGACGGACGGAAAAGAAGCAAAGGAACTTGCAAAAGAAGTATATAAAGAAATGCTGCTGAAAAAAGCAGAAAAACTAGGGATTGAGACAGAAGGGAAAGAAATAAAAGAGCTGAAAAAAGCCGTTTTTTCTCAATCGGTCAAAAATGAAGCAACAGCATTAGGAATTCAAACGGAGAATAAGGACACGCATGAACTCAAGAACGAAATAAGAGAACAAAAAATTTATGATACAGCAACAGAACTTAATTTAGATGTCAAAGATAAAAGCGCAGAGCAGCTGCTTCAGGAGATTATTTCCGATCGTGCTGCAGAGGCTAAGGAACGCAAGCTTTTTCCATTTGGAGATAAGCCAGACATGTACCACCATTAAAACTGCAAAGCACCTTGTTTAGAACAAGGTGCTTTGCAAGTTATTTGTTATTATACGTACCCAGAAGGTGCAGGGAATACAAAGCAAGCACCTAAAGAGTTCTTAGATGTTGGTTACGATGATGGAGACTAATACAAAAAAGGCCCCAATTCTTACAAATGCTAAACGTTTCTTCATTTTTATTGCTCCAATCTTTGTTGTTTTATAGGATAAATCGCACTATTCATAGCCGACTTCACATTTTATGCTAGTATAAAATGTATATAACCAAAATTTCACATTCGTAAACATAATGTTTTTTTCTTCTCCCTAGGCTGTGTTAACATGTGTCACGTTGCAATTCTCGTTTGCTGTAAACGATTTGCGCGTTTACAGCAGTATAAAAGAGGATAGAAGCCTTTTAGGAGATATAATATAGAAAGAAGGAATAACTTTATGGTAAACGACCAAGGAACAAATCAGCCGCCTGGGGAATCTTTTAATAAGGTACCTTTGTTGATTGTGCTGATATCGGGAGCTTTTGTAGCTATTTTAAATCAAACATTACTTGCTACGGCGCTTCCGCACATTATGGAAGATTTAGATCTAAATGCAAACACAGCACAGTGGCTGCAATCTATTTTTATGCTTGTAAACGGTATTATGATCCCTATTACAGCATTTTTAATTGAACGTTTTACGACAAGAGGATTATTTCTTACAGCGATGGGAGTATTTGCATTAGGCACAGTCATTTGTGCTATTGCTCCAAATTTCGGTTTTTTGATGGTAGGAAGAGTTGCACAAGCTGCTGGCGCAGGAATTATTATGCCATTAATGCAGACCATATTGTTTTTGATTTTCCCACTTGAAAAACGTGGAGCTGCTATGGGTATGTTTGGCCTAATTATTGCATTTGCTCCTGCTATTGGCCCAACACTATCCGGATGGCTTGTAGAACACTTCCCTTGGAGAAGCCTGTTTTATGTTATCTTACCAATTGTGATAATTGATATTATCGTTGCATATTTTATTCTTAAGAACATTACAAAACAGACTTTCCCTAAATTAGATGTATTGTCCATCATCCTCTCAACACTTGGATTTGGTGGATTGCTATTTGGATTTAGTACTGCCGGTAATAGCGGCTGGGGAAGTGTCCAGGTTATAGTATCGATGATTGTCGGGGCAGTGGCCTTAGTTTGGTTTATTCGTAGACAGTTAAAGCTAGAGAAGCCTATTCTAGAATTCCGCATCTTCAAATATAAAATTTTCACTCTCACAACAATTCTGGGCATGGTTGTATTCGTGGCCATGATCGGTGGAGCAGTAATTTTACCATTACTAATGCAGACAATGCTAGGATTTACCGCTTTTGAATCTGGTCTTATGCTATTACCAGGTGCGTTATTAATGGGAATCATGAACCCCATAACTGGTCGTATTTTTGATAAATTTGGTGCAAGATGGCTCGCAATTATTGGTCTAACCATCCTTGTTATTACGACCTTTATGTTTACAAACTTGGATGCACAGACTACTTTCTTGTATCTGTCTGTTGTCAATGTGTTTAGGATGATTGGGGTTGCCATGGTAATGATGCCTGTAACAACTGCTGGTTTAAATCAGCTTCCTTCTAACTTGATTCCGCATGGCACTGCGATGAACAATACAATGAGGCAGGTATCTGGTGCGGTTGGGACTGCATTACTTGTTACAGTGATGACCACGACAGCAATGCCTGAGCAAGGTGTTGATGGCATGATTCATGGAGTAAATGTATCCTTTGTCGTGGCAGGGATAACAGCGATTATCGGACTCGTTTTATCCTTTTTCCTTAAAGGATCTCGACCTGAAGGAGAAGGGAAGAAAATTAAAATAGGAAGCTAACGTGTTACATTTTTTACTAGGCTAGTAAGAAGGGCATATGTAGGTGAAGAGGATTTATACTGTATGCCTCGTGGTACGTATGTGTCCAAGGAAGGTGTAACAAAAAAACTACTTGCGGAGAGAGTGTGAGGTCATTTTTGCCGGTTGAAATGGGCATTTATTTGACCGCGAAGCACTTCTTCCCGCAAGTTTTTTTTTCTTTTTTCCCGCATCATGTCTTTTTTAATTTCACTTGTTTGGACGCCTTCCTCGCGTTTGTCGGCAATTTTCATGAGGAGTTCTATATCAGCAAAGGAATATTTCCTTGTTCCCCGCTTTGTTCTATCAGGGAAAATCAGCCCCCGCTCCTCGTAATAGCGTATTTTACGCTCAGATAATCCGGTTAATTCATTTACAATCCCGATGGTGATTACCTTTTTGTCTTTATAAGAAGCCAAGGTATCAACCTCCCCTGTTTCATAGTATACATGATTCAATTGGTTTTTCTACTGCTTTTAAGTTAAGTGTGTTAGGAAAGCTTACATAAGATAATAATATACAGCCATAGCGTAAAATGTACGAGAAACTACCTTAAATAGGTAGCACCTCGTACGTTTATCGCTGGTAATACTTATACATTTTTTCTAGTTCGCTTAGTGTGTGTGCTGAGGGAGCTTTTTTCTTATTTTTAAATGCATCTATTTCTACTAGTTTTTGGATGTAATACTGCTTCACTTCTTCAACAGCCTCACGTAGCTGATTTTTCATGAGCATTGTTTGACACCTCCATGACTAGAATGATTCGTCCTACATGACCGTTAAACTCATAATAGCGACTACTCAGATTAAAGTTAATTAAGTAGGATATACCAAGATTAGGCGATATCTCTAAAAATGTCATTTAACGTGTAAGAATATCTAACAAAAAATTCAAAAAACAGGTAATTAGATGTCAGCTTTCCTCTTCATTAGGAATTTAGGCTTACTTTTAAATGGGGTACGCAATCATTGTATGATATGAAGTAACAGTTTGAATGTGCGCTGAGGTAGGAATTTGCCAATGATATCTAGAAATAGATAGGGAGAATAATTTTAGGAGGTTTAATTGATGGCAACAATAGATGATTTCATGAGATTAGATGTAAGGATTGGAACAGTTGTAAAAGCAGAAGCTTTCACGGAAGCGCGAAAGCCGGCGATTAAATTGGAAGTAGACTTTGGTGAGCTTGGCATAAAACAATCCTCCGCACAAATAACAAGACGTTATGACCCGCAAGAACTTGTAGGTCGGCAGGTAACAGCAGTGGTTAATTTTCCACCAATGCGGGTGGCCGGTTATAAATCTGAGGTTCTAGTTTTGGGAGGAGTACCAGAGGATGGGGATGTCGTCTTACTCCGTCCTGATGAAACGCTCCCAAATGGCACGAAGGTTTCCTAATGAGAAGAGGCAAGGAACGGATTGTACAGGATGTTATTGTTTCATGGAGCGGGGGAAAGGACAGCGCGATTGCTTTACATACATTACAGCAGTCGTCTGATTTTCGAGTGGTGGGCTTGTTGTCCACTTATTCTGAGAAAAGTGGCAGACTTCCAATACATGAAGTGTTAAAGGAAATGCTCTATGCCCAAGCTTCTTCCTTAAACCTCCCACTATATGGAATAGAGATGCCTGACAGTGTGACAAATAAAGCGTATGAGAGCATTATGGGAGAGCAGTTTGAAAAGTTCATTAGTGAGGGGATAAGGGCAATTGCCTTTGCTGATCTATTTCTTGAAGATATAAAGGCATATCGAGAGCGGCTTCTTAAGCAGCACGGGATGAAGGGAATATTTCCCTTGTGGGAGGAAGATACAGCAAGTGTTGCAGGGGAATTTCTTAAAGATGGGTTTAAGGCTATCGTGACAACTGTTGATACAGAAGTATTGCCAGCGAATACGGCGGGACGAATGTTCAACCATCAGTTTCTAGAAGACCTACCAGTACATGTAGATCCTTGTGGGGAGAATGGAGAGTTTCATACATTCGTCTGTGATGGCCCCAACTTCCAACACGGCTTACCAATTACAAAAGGGGCACATTTCCAAACGTTTGAAGGAAAATTTGCGCATGCAGAAATTATATTGATATTGTGACTTGAAATAGAAAAGTTTTTTGAATGCGTTTAGGTTGGTCTTTTTTATACTGTGGCTATAATGCTCAATCTTTTTGTAACATATTTGTAACCTTTTCCTTGTGATTCCGACTAAGTAGAAAAGCATACTTATTGGAATGGGGGGATTAGGAGTGAAGAAGGCGATTTGGTTTTTGCTAGGGGTAATGGTGTTTTTAACAGCGTGTAGTAATGAGCAAGAAAATATTGGGGAATCAAGTGAAGATTTTGCAATGGATTCTGTAGAGGAATCGATGGATGAAGCAGGAAAACAGGGTACCGAATCTTCTGAGACAGAAAACAATGAGCCAACGGAATCGGGTGGACAAGAGGCAGCGGAAGTTGAAACGAAAGAAGTAGAGGTAGAAGAAAGGAAAATCATTTATACAGCTAATTTAAGGCTAGAAGTAAAAGAATATCAACAAGCTGTAGATGAAATAGAGTCCCAAGTGGCTGACTTTAATGGGTATATTGTAGATTCCTCCACTTATGGTTCGTCGGAAGAAAGTTCGACTAGTGGCCATATTACAGCACGCATTCCACAAGAACGATTTCAGGAGTTTATTCAGCTTGTGGAGGAAGGAGCTGGCAAGCTGCTTGAAAGCAATGTCTCTGGTCAGGATGTAACAGAAGAATACGTTGATTTAGAATCACGCTTAAAATCGAAGCGAGTTGTAGAAGAACGACTTTTATCCTTTATGGAAAAAGCGGAAAAAACAGAGGACTTACTCACCATCTCGAGCGATTTAGCGAAAGTTCAAGAAGAAATTGAACAGGTTACAGGCAGGATGAATTATTTACGAAACAAAGCTGACCTTGCTACGGTACAAATTGACATAGAAGAAAATAACGTTAACATTACGGGCATGAGTGAAGATGATCTAAACACATGGGAAAAAACCAAACAGCAATTTTTAAAAAGCATTAATACCATTTTAGCTGTGCTATCTGGATTGTTTGTCTTTATAGCAGGGAATCTGCCAATCCTTATTCCGATAGGAGTTATTGCACTGGTAGTTTGGTTAGTAGTAAAAAGAAAGAGGAGCACAACTAAAAAAGAGGATAAAGATAACTTGGTTTAATATGCTTTGCCAAAATTCGAGTAAGGGGCTTCTTTTTGTAGCCGGTTATGTATTCCTCCTCTGAATTAAAGAAAAAAACTGCCACTTTCGTTTTCAAAGTAGTAGTTTTTTTCTTTATGTAAGGTTCTGTTAAAGTTTAATGTAGTCTTTTTATTCAACTAAAGCACCCGATAGTGAAACAACCTGTTTTTCTACGATGTTGCCTTTCTCCTTATGTAATAAGCAAGGAAAAAAGAAATTAGGGGTAATAATACAAGGATTCTAAACCAATTCTCTGCACCAAAAAAATACATTGATGGGAGGATGAGGGTAATTCCACTCAATAATAATATTTTCCACGATTTTTTCTGAAGTCCCCATATAAATAATAATATTGATGCTCCTATCAGAAACCAAAATATTAGACCTACCCAATAAAATTCCATTTGTAACCTCCAGTTTTTCTTTTCTACCTTCCTGCTCATAGTTTAATAAATTCAACAAAAAAGGGTGGTTCTCCTTCTTTTAGGAAAGCACCCTTTAGGAATAAGAAGCCGATACCCCCTATGGAAGTATCGGTCTCCTTTAGTTCAATATAGTTTTTATAACGTTTGGTAATACTTTAATTTTATTAAAACCTGCAACCGAAACATTTTTGATTGCTTTTTTGACTGAAGGTTGATTTAAAATTGCTATTAGAATTAAAGAAACTAACGCATAATAACCTACTTTAACCAAAGAAATATGTGCTGTAAAACCATCGTTATAAGTCTCAACTACCTGGTGAATACTCAACCAACTACGAGGATCAACAAAAGCAGAAGAACTTATAAATAACACAAAAAATACAATTACAAACTGAAAGTATATCTTTTTAATTGTAATCGTCTCCTTCTCAATATTTAAATATATTCGACATTCATACTACTTAATCCTTTATTAAACTCCACTGCCCCACTAATTGAATGGCTAATTATTTTTTCTAACATCAAGTTTTCTTGAGATAAAAAAATATAATAAACCAATAGCTAAAGAAATAAAAAAAGGAATAATTGCAAGTAAAGGCATAACAATTGTCCAGTAGAGTAAATATGCACTTATTGCAAATATAAACCAACTTACAATGAGTAAAATACTCGACACAAACTCTTTTAATACAAGCAAAGCATCTGCCTCCTCTTGTACCAACTTTAACACTTCTTCTTTCACTAAACTGCTCCGTTAGTTGAAGAAGATATGCCCTCTATCATACACTCGATAAATTTTATCCATTGGTGGAGACAACGAGTTCGATATAGGGCTGTATTTGTAAGGTCAGTAAATGTCTTTTTACACGCCTTACAGCGATAGCGTTGCTTTTTCACTTCTTCTCCGTCAACGATAGTCGAATATTTTCCAAAACGGACGATATGCTCTGACTCGCAATCTGGACAACGATAACCATTCTTATTTTTACGCTCAGATATTTCTTGAAGAACAGTTCCTGTCGAAGATGATGCAGTAAGTGTATCAATTAAATACTCTCGTAATTGATGTTTCTCTGCTGGATTTAGTTTTTGGATGGCTTTTAGTATATCGGTTGCTCTCACGGTCATCACCAACTTCTATAATGTTACAGCTATTATAGAACGTATGACCTGTTCGATCGATTATCAAGAACTACCTTTAACAGAGCCTTATGTAAAAATAAAAATCCTTTAAGCGATAAAGTGAAACTTCAATCAATGGGATTATATTTATTACTTCCAGGCAATTTTTTTATTACATTCCAAGCTTCAATGGCCTTTTCTCGCCCTTTGCCTTGATTTTTCGGATCAGCAAAAAAGTCCCGAATAAATAGATTGTATTCGAATTGAGGTGCAATTTCTTTTTTGTACAAAGGGTTTTTCTTCCGTTCTTCTTCCTCGTACCAAGCGTTTATTACATCGCGATATGTTTTACCGACATTGTTTTTAAAATAGTTTTGTATATAGGTAGAAAAATGGAATTTCGGGATAACCGTCTTAAAAAATGCTCTTACATCCTGACTACAACGATGGTCTGCTGAAATTACTGTATTGCGACTTAAATTTACTTGATGTATTTTCTTTTTCACAGCTTTTGTTTTCCTAATGGGTTTACTTATCTCTCCTGTTTGAAGAAATAATTCAATTCTATTGGAGATTTCTAATTTGGAGCCGGAAGAACTTATTCCGTTTTCTCTACAGAAAGACTGTAATTCTTCCTTTAACCAATAGTATGCTTGAAAGTTTACTAAACTAAGATCTTTAGTGAGGTTAGGTCTCACCACAAACACCTCCGTATTCGTTTTATATAATTATAGAACAATTGTTCTTGTTTAGCAAAGCAAGATAATAGCCTTCCAATGGTTACCCTTACAGTATTCTTGTAGAGACTTTTTGTGTTAGGATTATAATCACTACTACATGCAGACTACAAGAAAGTACATAAAGGGATGGAAGAAAACAAAGGTGATATTTACCAATATAGAAAGGGTGCAACAAAATGGCAGAATTGAAATTTGAAATAGTGGAAACAATTGCCGTCTTATCCGAATCGCCAAAGGGTTGGACGAAGGAACTAAATCTAATTAGTTGGAACGGAAGAGACCCTAAATATGACATAAGAGATTGGTCTCCAGACAAAGAAAAGATGGGGAAAGGCGTGACGCTAACAGAAGAAGAACTTGCTTCTTTAAAGAAAGCTTTTGAATAGGAAAATAATATAACAAGATTTTAATAGGGAGTGGTAGGATGATTTCTAATAAGCCAGCGGGTTTCTGGATAAGATTTCTAGCTGATTTTATTGATGGTATGCTTATACTTTTACTTGCAACAGTAATTGCCTTTCTGATAGGTGATGATACATTCTGGAGTTCTTGGAGTAGCACTGACGAGACAACTTCACAGTCTATAGCTAATTTTTTATATGGTATTATTTTTATCATTATTTTTACAGGAAGTAAATTTATGGGCTCCCCCGGGAAATTAACGTGTAAAATAAAAGTAGTGAATGTTGATGGCACGCAGATAAGTATGCTAAAGTCCATTGGAAGATACCTGTGTTATTTCATTTCTGCTTTACCACTAGGGATTGGATTTATGATGGCAGGGTGGAATGAAGAGAAGAAAGCATTACATGATATGATTTGCAAGACACGTGTTGTATACCGAAATGAGTGAAGTCTCCTTGTGGGGGCTTTTTTCATTTCTAATGTATTATGGTACACTGAGAAATAGTAACAATTATTCGATTATTAAGTTTATGTTTATAGGAGTGATGGGAAAATGGGGTTTTTGGAAGCGCTTAAGGAGATAATTCCTACTGAAAGAGTATCAACTAACGAAACAATTTTGCAACAACACAGTTCGGATGAGTCGTATCATACGCCTCATTTACCTGATGTAGTTCTTTATCCAGAGAATACAGAGGAAGTGAGCCAAATTGTTAAATTGGCGGGCGAATGGGAAGTTCCTGTTGTTTCTTATGGCCTTGGGACTAGTTTAGAAGGTAGTATGATTCCGCATAATGGTGGAATTATGATTGATTTTACATTGATGAATAAAATAATTGAAGTGCGACCAGAGGACTTCCTTGTGAAAATACAGCCTGGCGTGACAAGAACACAATTGGAAAAAGAGTTGCGTAAGTATGGGCTGTTTTTCCCTGTAGATCCTGGGGCGGATGCAACGCTCGGAGGCATGGCAGCAACCAATGCAAGTGGCACAACTTCTGTGAAGTATGGGATTATGCGTGATAATGTACGTGACTTAGAAGTCGTCCTTCCTAATGGGAACGTTATTCATACAGGGAATTTGGCTGCAAAATCATCTTCTGGCTATCATTTAAATGGGTTATTTGTTGGTTCAGAGGGCACATTAGGCTGCTTTACCGAGCTGACATTAAAAGTACATGGGATACCTGAACATAACATGGCGGGTAGAGCGGCATTTGATACAATCGATCATGCAGTGGAAGCAGTGATTAATGTCCTGCAAGCTGGTATCCCTGTAGCGAGAGTCGAATTGGTAGATGAACAATCAATGCGGCAAATCAATGCATTTAGTGATACGGACTACAAAGAAGTACCAACCTTGTTTTTTGAGTTTCATGGAAATGAAGCCGGTTTAGAACAGGATGTTGTTTTTACGAAGGAAATTATAGAAGATTGTAATTGTAGAGAGTTTGCATTTGAGTCAGACACAGCAGGCAGAAATCGACTTTGGGAAGCAAGGCATAATGCAGCCTATGCATATCTTCACGGTAACCCTGGGAAAAAGCAGATGGTTACAGATGTTTGTTTACCTATATCCGAATTGGCAGGCGCGATAAAGGATGCTAGAGATGCAGTTGATTCATCAGGTTTATTAGGTGGAATTGTCGGACATGTAGGTGATGGAAACTATCACATTCTTCTAATGGTAGATACAGAGAATCCAGAAGATATAAAAAAGGCGAATGTAGTAAATGAACGTATTGTTCAATATGCACTTACAAGAGGTGGAACGTGTACCGGGGAGCATGGCGTAGGAATCGGCAAACAAAAATATCAGCGTCAAGAGCATGGTGGAGCACTTGATGTAATGCAGGCAATCAAAGCCACAATCGATCCGAAGGGGCTCTTTAATCCGGGGAAGGTTGTTGACATTAAGTCATAGTTTTTATGGAAGTTGGTATTGAGACTTGCACAACTTTTAGTCTGTGGGTGAATCAACCAAGTCATAGAGCGTTTCAATCTAACTTGTGCCGCAATCAACGAAAGACGCTACCTATGCATTAACCGAAATAGCTCTATAATAAAAAGGCTGATACAGAAACTAATCTGTACCAGCCTTTTAAAGTTATTATTTTACTGCACTTGTTTCGTTTACTTTTTCGACCCAGCCGAAAGGATCGTGTTCACGGCCATATTGAATACCTGTTAACGTTTCATAAAGTGATTTTGCAACTTTGCCTGTTTTCCCTCCGTTTATAAAGAGATCTTTATCATCCCAGCTAAGCTGGCCAATTGGTGAGATTACTGCTGCTGTTCCTGTGCCAAAGGCTTCCTCTAATGTACCGTTCACATATGCTTCATATAGTTCATCAAGAGAAATTTTCTTCTCAATTACTGGGATATCCCAATGCTTCAATAATTGAATTACAGAATTTCGAGTAACACCTTCAAGGATACTTCCGTTCAATTCAGGGGTAATGACTTCTCCATTCACCTTGAAGAATACATTCATGCTTCCAACTTCTTCAATATACTTTTTCTCCACACCATCAAGCCAAAGCACCTGTGTGAATCCCTTTTGTGCACAAAGTTCCTGTGCTTTCAGGCTAGCTGCATAATTACCACCGGTCTTCGCCTCACCTGTGCCTCCTTTAACAGCGCGCACATATTGGTTTTCCACAGCGATTTTAACAGGGTTTATGCCTTCTTTGTAATACGCGCCAACTGGTGAAAGAATAACAATTAGTTTGTATTGATGAGAGGGAGCTACCCCGATAAACGGTTCTGTTGAAATGATAAATGGTCTGATGTAAAGGGATGTTCCATCTGATGTTGGAATCCATTCTCGTTCAAGAAACACGAGTTGCTTTATAGCATCTAACACAAATGCTTCATCAACTGGTGGGATGCAGAGACGGTCATTGGAACGGTTTAGCCGTTGTAAATTCTTGTCAGGCCGAAAAAGCTGAATATCTCCCTCTGGTGTATAGTAGGCTTTTAAGCCTTCAAATACAGATTGCCCATAATGAAAGGTCATTGCTGAAGGATCAATTGTTAATGGCTCATATGGCACAATACGTGGATCATGCCAACCAACTGGTTCTGAATAATCCATGATAAACATGTGATCTGTGAAGAGTCTTCCAAACTCTAATTGATCTGTTTTCGGCTTATTTTTCTTTGTTTTGCTATGATGTACTTCGACTGTCCATTCTTCCATGTCACTATCCCCTTGTGGTGAAAATTTTAATTTCAATAATAAGCCATATTCAGGATAAACGCAACCCTAAATTGTCAGTTTTTTCTGGCTTATGTTTTTGTTGTATAATTTAAGTAGTCTATGTAGAGAGAAAAGGAGTGATTGGGTGTTAAAAGCGATACTGTTTGATTTGGATGATACATTGCTTTGGGATGAAAAAAGTGTCAAGGTGGCTTTTGAGACAACCTGCCAGCTGGCTGAAGAGCAGTATGGCATCCAGGCAGACGATTTTGAGGAAAAAGTCCGAGAGATTGCAAGAAGGCAATACGCAACCTATGATACATATTCCTTCACTCAAATGATTGGTATTAATCCATTTGAAGGGTTATGGGCCCAATTTCAAGATGAAGGGGAAGAGTTTGCCAAATTAAGAGAGTTGGCACCAGGTTATCAGCAGAAGGTTTGGACAAAAACGTTGGAAGCGTTTGGGGTGAAAGATACTGCGTTTGGCTCAAAGCTTGCAGAGGCTTTCCCTGAGGCGCGTATAGCGAATGCTTTTGTGTTTGAGCAAACCTTTGAAGTTCTAGACAAGCTTAATCCTCATTATTCCTTGTTGTTATTGACGAATGGTTCTCCTGACCTTCAACATACAAAGCTATCCCTTACACCAGAGCTAAAACGGTATTTTGACCATATTGTCGTTTCAGGTGCTTTTGGAAAAGGGAAACCAGATCAAGCTATTTTTGAACACGCATTGGATTTATTGTCAGTGAGTCGAGAAGAAGTAGTAATGGTAGGAGATAATTTAAAAACAGATATTCTAGGTGCATCTAGAGCGGGCATCCAATCTATTTGGATTAATCATCATGGCAAGAAGCCAACAGACGTACAACCCTCATTCGAAATCACGGATTTAGGGGAACTAGCTCCGTTAATTAAACAACTTGAAGGAAAAAAAGAGGCTTAGGCTTAGTAAAAAATAAGGAAGAATACGGGACAAAAGTATCTGAAGAGGTCTGAACATAAAAAAAGGTTTATTCAAAAGACGGATGATAGCTAGAATAAGCGTAAGAAATATACGGAGACTCCTATGGGAGGAAGGCCTAGGCGAGACCCCGGAAGCGGAGCATCCGGAGGCTCACCAGCCACCCATGGAAAGCGGAGTATATTTCTGAAGCGGTTTTTCAAAGGCCAATCTTTCGGATTTATCTTTTGCGTCTGTTTTAGTGTCTATTTAAAGGTCAATAGCTGTCGCTTGGTAAATTTCTTCTAATTGTTTTAAGGCTTCCAACTCTTTCGTTTCAAGATGCTTGTCGACTGTTAGCATCATGACTGCATCTCCACCAACATCGGCACGGTCAACCTGCATCGTAGCGATATTAATATTATATTGGGCAAGCAAGGAGCCCATCTTTCCGATTACGCCAGGAATGTCACGGTGGTGGATAACCAGGATGTGGCCTTTTGGTGTAACATCTACACTATAGTCATCTACCATCACAATACGGGGACCGAGCCCGTTGAGAAGGGTACCAGCAACACTTCGTTTTTCTGATTTTGTGGTAACCTCGACGGTTAGGAGATTTGTAAATCCTTTTGTTGTCGACGTCTTATTCTCATGAATACGAATCCCACGTTTTTCTGCTAAATATAATGCGTTAACGTCATTAACATGTTCTCCAAGATGTCTCGTCAGAAGTCCTTTTATGGTATTTCGGGTAATGGGAGCCGTTTCAACGGCAGCCAATTCACCAGAATAATAGATATTCACTTCTTCGATAACTTCTCGTGCTAGATGTATGAGAAAGGTACCTAGATTTTCTGCTAGGTTGAAATATGGTTCTATTTGATTTAGCACTTCTTTTGGGACAGATGGCAGGTTAACCGGATTTTGCACAATACCCCCTGTTAGAAAGCGAATGACATCCTGGCAAACATCCACGGCAACATTCTCTTGTGCTTCTACAGTACTTGCTCCAAGATGTGGGGTAGCAAAAACTTCTGGGAGTTCCAATAGTTTATTGTCATGAAAAGGCTCTTCTTCAAATACATCAAGTGCAGCACCGGCTACTTTTCCACTTACGATAGCTTCATAAAGTGCAGATTCATCAATAATTCCACCTCGTGCACAATTGATGATTTGAACCCCTGGCTTCATTTGTTCAAATGCCTCCTCGTTTAATAAGTGCTTTGTTTCTTTTAGGAGGGGGGTATGCAAGGTAATAAAGTCAGCTTCTTTTAATACATCCTGTACGGTTCCGTACCCTATTCCGAGGTGATCTGCTTTTTCTTTTGTTAGAAAAGGATCATAAGCCATTATATTCATACGCTGGCCCTTTGCCCGATAGGCTACCTCCGCACCAATTCTACCTAAGCCAATAATCCCTAGTGTTTTGTTTTTTAGTTCAACCCCAACATATTTTTTTCGGTCCCATTGCTGGTGTTTAAGCGAGTAGTATGCTTGAGGGATTTTTCGCGAAAGAGCCATCAGCATTGCCATCGTGTGCTCTGCTGCTGAATTTGTGTTGCCATTCGGTGCGTTGACAACAATGATTCCTCGTTCTGTTGCTGCATTTAAATCAATGTTATCCACACCAACTCCAGCACGGCCAATAATCTTAAGGTTTTCTGCTGCTTCTATCAGCTTGCGGGTCACCTGCGTTTGACTCCTTACCAATAATGCATCTACCTTGCTGATTTTCTTCAAAAGTGCTTCTGGTGTCAGGTCTGTTGCTAGCTCATAGTGTATACCATCCTGCTGGTTAAGCACTTGTATCCCTTCTTCACTGAGGGGGTCTGAGATTAATACATTAAACGCCATGTTAGCACCTCCAGGTTTCTCTAGGCTAAATATGTTTTTTGAGCTGCTGCTATTCCTCTTCCAAGCTCAACTGTTTTCCCAATTCGAATAAGTGCCATTTCGATTAGACTAATCGTTTGCAGGACATCTGCAGGGGAACAATAGCCCATATGGCCGATGCGGAATATTTTCCCTTTGAGTTGATGCTGTCCACCTGCAATGCTTACCTTAAATTCTTCGTTTAATATCTTTCTAAATTCTTCTGCTTTAAAATCAGTCGGCTTCACTGCTGTTACAGTTGGGGATGCTGCCTCATCAGTGGTGAGCAACTCAATATGATGGGCCTTAAATGCCGATCGAGTCATTTGCATCATTAGCCTATGTCTTCCAAAAACATTTTCTAATCCCTCCGTCTCTAATAGCCGCAAAACCTGTTCGAGGCCAAATAAAAGGGACAGTGCTGGTGTAAAAGGAGTCGTGTCGTTTTTTATACTGTCACGGTATCGCTTGAGATCAAGGTAAAAGCGAGGTGTATTATTTTCTTCTATGCGATTCCATGCACGTTCACTTGCTGCTACAAAGGCTAATCCGGCTGGAAGCATAAAAGCTTTTTGGGACCCTGTTACTAAAATGTCGATTCCCCAATTATCCATCTCCACAGGTACAGCACCAACGCAGGATACGCCATCTACAATAATTAGCGCATCTGAATGATGTCGTACCACTGTAGCAATCTCTTTAACCGGATTGAGAACACCTGTAGAAGTCTCACAATAGGTAGAAAATACTCCTTTCAAATCAGGATGTGCCTGTAAGTATGTTTCAACATCTTTTGGGTTAATTGCTTCTCCCCATTTTGTATCAAGGCGGTGTACATGTATGCCATATGCCTGACAAATCTTAGTGAAGCGATCACCAAACGATCCAGAAACGAGAACTAACACTTCATCACCGGGTTCTACGGAATTGACTACAGCCATTTCTAGTGCTGCAGTACCGCTTCCAGTAAGAATGAGTACATCTTCTTTTGTACCAAAGATGGGGTTAAGGCGGGGTTTCAGCTGTTTGATTAGCGATTTTGCCTCTTGATCACGGTGGCCGATCATTGGTTTCCCCATTGCAAGCTGTACACTTGGTGGAATGGGACTTGGCCCAGGTATCCTTAAAAATTGCTGGTCTGCTAGCATTTCCTATCTCTCCCTTGCAATCCTGAAATCCGAACAATAGGTTGGTTTTCTTATTATATCTTTCGTAAATATTTTTCAGCATAGCAGAACTATGGTGATTGTCAATAAATTTAAGCAATTTAAAAAAAACTTTATTTAAAGTGATGGATCTAATAAGAAAAAAGTAAGTTCGTAAATTGAGGTCATTTTACGTTAATAATTAAAATAATGAAGTAATTTTCTAAAAACACCTTGCATTTTAAAAGATTTGGATATAGAATAATTTTTAAAATTCTTTTTGAAGGAGGTTCAGTGATGGTCACATTTGTAGCTTCAATCTTGTTACTACTAGTAGGTTATTTCATATACGGGAAGGTGGTAGAACGAATTTTTGGCATCAACGACAGACAACGTACACCAGCCTATTCCAAACAGGACGGCTTGGATTATATGCCAATGAGCTGGTGGAAGGCAATCCTTATTCAACTTCTGAACATCGCTGGAACCGGTCCTATTTTCGGTGCAATTCTTGGAGCGCTTTATGGTCCTGTTGCTTTTATCTGGATTGTAGTCGGATCTATTTTTGCAGGAGCAGTTCATGATTACTTTTCAGGTATGCTGTCACTTCGTCATGGAGGTGCACAGTTTCCAAATATAGTTGGGAAATACTTAGGAAAATATGCGAAATCATTTATAACGGTCTTATCTATTTTATTAATGATTTTGGTTGCGGCTGCCTTTACAGCAGCGCCAGCACAGCTGATTTCTCAGCTGACACCACTTAGTTTTATGGCATGCCTCGTTATTGTATTTGCTTATTTCTTATTAGCAACGGTGCTACCGGTAAATAAGATAATTGGTAAGATTTATCCTATTTTTGGTGGGATATTAATCTTTATGGCGGTCTCGATTGGGATTGGTATCTTCTTTTTTGATAACCCAGTTCCAAATCTAACCTTGCAAAATATGCATCCTGGTGAGTTGCCAATCTGGCCTCTGTTAATGGTAACAATATCATGTGGAGCAATTTCTGGGTTTCATAGTACCCAAAGTCCGATTCTCGCCAGGACGCTCAAGAAAGAGAGTGAAGGGAGAAAAGTATTCTATGGTGCCATGATTAGTGAAGGTATTATTGCACTTGTCTGGGCTGCAGCAGGTATGGCCTTTTTCAATGGAACCACAGGCTTACAGGAAGCATTGAATGCAGGGGGCCCATCAGCAGTCGTAAATGAAATTAGTATCTCTACACTTGGAGCATTTGGCGGCATTCTAGCTGTGCTTGGGGTAATTATTTTACCTATCACAACTGGAGATACAGCACTTCGCTCTTCCCGAATGATGCTGGGCGAATTAATAAATCAAATTACTAAGAAAGAAATGACAGGAAAAAAAACGGTTGCCTTACTTGTAATTCCTGTCGCTATTCCAGCATTTTTACTATCAACAATCGATTACAGCTTTTTATGGCGCTATGTTGGCTGGTCAAATCAGGTCGTGGCCACATTTATGCTTTGGACTGGAGCTATGTACTTGCTGAAAAATCATAAGTTCCATTGGATTTGTAGTGTTCCTGCACTATTTATGACAGGGGTTGTAAGCACATATATTTTCTACGCCCCGGAAGGATTCCAAATGGATTACGTTGTTTCTATGATTATCGGGGGAGCTATATGGACAGTTGTCCTCATCTGGTTTATTAGGGTACTTTTGAAACAAAAGACAAGGAAAGACATGCGTACAGCTTATGCTAGTTAAGGTTGTGAGGGGAAATCTAAACAGATTTGTTTATTGATACGGAATAAAAAAGCCGTGGATCTTATTAGGTCCATGGTTTTTGTTACGTAAAGGGGATTTTTAAATTAATGTTTCGTAAAATTTTCTAAAACTTGGCTAGAGTGATAAAATTAGCTTGGTATTGGAAACATAAAAAGGGTGGAACAGCTTAGAAAGGGAAGAGCAACATATGAAAAAAACCTTACAAATAGCTGGAGCTTATATCGGCGTCATTGTGGGTGCCGGATTTGCTTCAGGGCAAGAAGTATTACAGTTTTTCACTGCTTTCGGTTGGTATGGCCTTGCTGGAACAGTTATTTCGACAATTCTATTTGCATTTTTGGGGATGCATGTACTCCAACTTGGACAGCACATGCAAACAACCTCCCATAAGGTTGTCATTTATAAAATATGCGGCAAATACATAGGGTTTTTTGTGGATATCATCTTAACCTTTTTCTTATTTGGCGTTGCGGTTATTATGATTGCAGGAAGTGGCTCGATCTTTGAACAGCAGTTCGGTATTTCTGCTATTTTGGGCAATTTTATACTAACATTACTAGTAATTGCCACATTATGCTTAAATGTTAAAAAGATTATTTCAGTCATTAGTTTAATAACACCTTATTTATTTTTAATGATGTTTGTAATTGTCGGCTTTGCTTTATTCAATAGTGACTTAAGCCTACACCAAATGAGCGCCATTGCTGATTCACAAACAGCAGCTGCATCTAACTGGTTTGTTAGTGCAGCATTATATGTTTCTTTTAATATCGTGCTGGCTTTTTCCATGCTTATTGTGATGGGCTCATCAGAAAAGGAAATAGGGAGTATATCAAGAGGTGGACTTTTGGGTGGAGTAGGGCTTGGCATCTTACTATTCGTCATTAATATTGGATTGTTTTTCAACATAGATCGAGTATTAACAGTAGATATGCCAACACTTTTGCTTGCAACGGAAATCTCGCCAATTGTTGGCGTGTTGATGTCCATTGCATTGCTAGGAATGATTTTTAATACGGCCGTCGGCATGTTGTATACCTTTACAACTAGATTTGTTAAGCCGGACAAGCCATCATTTAAAAAGATTGTTGTTATGATTAGTCTTCTTGCATTTGCCTCAAGCTTTGTCGGGTTTACCAAACTTGTAAATACGCTTTACCCGTTCACAGGCTATCTCGGATTCGCTCTCGTAATTGCGATTATCGTTTCTTGGATAAGCTGGAAGAGAAGAGGTCTGTCTCGGTCAGAGAGTTAAAAAACACATAAGTAAAAAGATGAATCGTTAATCTAAGCGATTCGTCTTTTTTTGTATAAAGAATTTTTAGTCAATTTTCTATTCATCGTTCGAGCAAGATGCTAGAATGGAACTAAGTTGAGGAGGGATTTAGTTGAAAAGAATGCAATTAGGGACAAGTGAGCTAGAGGTATCAAACATTTCGCTAGGATGTATGAGATTAAGTGGACTTACGGATGATAAAGCAAAGAATGTTGTACATCATGCTATGGATCTGGGTATAAATTTCTATGACCATGCAGACATATACGGTGGGGGAGCCTCAGAAGAGATCTTTGCGAAGGCAGTTGACATGAATCCGTCTACTCGTGAAAAAATGATCTTGCAATCAAAATGCGGTATTAGAAATGGATTCTTCGATTTTTCAACATCCCATATTCTTTCGTCAGTAGATAGTATTTTACAGCGACTTCAGACAGACTATCTTGATGTATTGTTACTTCATCGCCCGGACGCATTAACGGAACCAGAAGAAGTTGCGGAGGCATTTTCATTACTGGAAAAGAGCGGAAAGGTACGGAATTTTGGTGTAAGTAATCACAATCCAATGCAAATTGAGCTCTTAAAAAAATATGTAGAGCAGGACTTAATCGTAAATCAGTTACAATTCAGCGTGATGCATACAGGCATGATTGATGCTGGTTTACAGGTGAATACGAAGCATCCTAATGGCGTTGACCGGGATGGTAGTGTACTAGACTATAGTAGGTTAAACAATATGACGATTCAAGCATGGTCGCCATTTCAATATGGGTTCTTTGAAGGAGTATTTATCGATAATGATAAATTTCCAGAACTAAACAGCGTATTGGGGAACATTGCTGAAAAATACAATGTAACGAAAACGACGATTGCAGTTGCCTGGATCCTACGACATCCAGCAAAGATTCAAACAGTGGTTGGCACAATGAATACGGATCGACTGTCTACTATTGCAGACGCTTCTGAACTTGTTTTGAGTAGGGAAGAGTGGTATGAAATTTATCGTGCAGCTGGAAATGAACTGCCGTAACAGCTTCTAATATAGTTTTTGCTCCCTAATTAAAAGAGGGTAGGTTAGCTAATTTCCGGTATGGAAATTAGCTAATCACTATTTGTAGGAGTGTTGATGACGTATAGAACGCTATTTGGGTGTGAGGGCATTTTGCGAGTGTAGCTTCGGCATTTTGCTCGCCAACGTAGGTGTGATGACGATCATTTTGAAAGTGTACTTCAGCATTTTGCCCGTCATAGGCGAAATGTCGGGCATTACTTTGATGAAGTTGCCTGGTAGTATCAAGGATTCTATGTAAGCATGTTTGACTCCTATTTCTTTGAGATGGTTACTTATGTTTTGCGCACAAAAGACTCTTAGTCTAGATAGTGGGTTTAGTTAGGAGGTCATTATGAAAAGACTTGTGGTAATTATTGGTATTGTGCTATTTGTTGTATTTAGTTATATGGCTCTTACTAATAAGTTTCCGTCTGGCTATCATGCAGATAATCCTACTGCAAAAGAGATCTTAAAAACTAACCCTAGAGCTGATATTCTTCGTTTAGACGGTCTAGTTTATTCTAATGCTTCAGATAGGGAGTGGATTGAAGCCAAGGAATACACAAAAGGAGAAATGATTGGAGAAGTCAAAAAAAGGACTACAAAAACTTGGTGGTATCAAAACTTTTACGCCTCCCAACTTCCTGTGGGGACTAAAATCTATTCAGGTGATGAAGAAGGGTACCAAAAAGGTGATGCCCCAGGAATGGTATTAGTAGAATATAATAATGAGTTACTCGTGTATCAAGCTTTAATTGAAGGGTAGTACTGCTTCGTTATTATATAAATCGTAAATAGAATTTATATAGAATAATTAAATGGAGTTTGGGTGGTCGTTGTGAACAAAGCAATACCAAAAAGAATACATATTGTCGGCTCGGTTGGAAGTGGTAAAACAACATTAGCAAGAGAAATATCTTCAAAGCTAGGTATTCCCTATTACGAGTTAGATAATGTAGTTTGGATAAGGGATGAGTCTGGAGATATAAGAAGAACAGACCAAGAAAGAGAGACATGCTTGAACAGTATCATTCAGTCAGAAAGCTGGATAACAGAAGGAGTACACACTGCAGATTGGGCAAGCCCTTGCTTTCATCGTGCAGATTTAATTGTTTTCTTAGATACAAAGTATTCCATCAGAGTTTATAGAATAGGAAAGAGATTCTTTAAACAAAAGCTTCGAATAGAGGAGTCGAATTACAAACCAACACGGGAAATATTAAAAAAATGTTTAAATGGAATCGGGACTTTGAGAAGAAAGGAAAAGTTAACCTTTTCAATAAGTACGGCATACATAAAGATAAAATGGTTATTATTAATAAAGCAAAATTAGCAGAGAAGTATGTGAATAATATGCGAAGCAGAACTATCCAATAGAATTGAAGATTTGTACGTTTATTTATGATGATAGGAGGTGTGACTACAATGCAGATATACCCTGATTGTGATGCTATTACTAGAACGGTAGTGGTCGGCGGGTTAACGAAATCTCAACTTACGCATAGGTTGCAACAACACTCTATTTTAATAAATAAGTATGGGGAGACGTTACTACGAGATGAAAGATTTACTACTTCAGAAACAGAGTACAGTCTAAAGACCGTTGAATTAAGCGTTAAGGATCTCGGCTTTCCTAATGGTGCAACGATGCCACAGATCTTCAGACAAGCGAGCGAACTTGGTCTGAATTTGTGTCCACTTGAACTGGGGCCATATTTAAGGCTGACATATTTTGATCAGCCAGAAAGTGATAAAGGGAGAGATTCTCAAGAAGGGCATGCGCCTTCTGGGTCTATTACAATAGCTTCAGAAATAGTTAGTGCGGATGATGAATTTCCAAAAGGATTTTACTTAAGGAATATTAAGGGAGAATTATGGTTGCGGGGATACATTGCAGATGATCTGCATCAGTGGAATTCTTATGATCGATTTATATTTGGTGAAACCATAATTAAAGGGTAAAAGATTGGCTACTTTATTAATAGCTGCTGAAATTTTTAAAATAGGCAAAGTGCTGTTCTTTTTCACACCCATTTAATTAGTTATATAGAGGAGAAAAATTAATGTCACAGTCACTAATTTTTGATATGGATGGGACGCTTTTTCAAACAGATAAAATTTTAGAGTTATCACTTGATGATACTTTTGCTTACTTAAGGTCAAAAAGTGAGTGGAATGCTGATACTCCTATTGATAAGTATCGGGAAATAATGGGCGTACCCTTGCCGAAAGTGTGGGTAGCCTTGTTACCAGATCATTCCCGAAAGGTAAGAGAAGAAGTTGACGCTTATTTTTTAGAAAGATTAGTAGAAAACATAAGAAATGGTAATGGTTCACTATATCCTAATGTTAAAGAAGTATTTCGTCATTTGAAAGAAAATGATTGTTCCATTTACATAGCAAGTAATGGTTTGGTTGAATATTTAAAAGCAATTGTGAAGCATTATAATTTAGATCATTGGGTTACGGAAACTTTCAGTATACAACAAATTGATTCGTTAAATAAATCGGATTTAGTGCAAAGTATTATAAAAAAATACGATATAACTAAAGGAGCAGTCATTGGAGACCGACTATCAGATATAAATGCAGCTAAAGACAATGGCTTAGTATCAATTGGATGTAATTTTGATTTTGCACAAGAAGGGGAGCTTTCACAAGCTGATTTCGTGATAGATGATTTAATTGAACTACAAACTCTATTACCTAATATAAGCGGGTAATAAAAATATGATAAGGGAGGTATTTTTTTATGCTGCAAAGGTGTGATAAATGCAATGCACCATTCAGTTGGAGTGAAATTTTGAAATCCCTATGGTGGAATTATAAACCTATTCATTGTAAAAAATGCGGTTCGATACATAGGATAAAAATTTCTGGTAGATTAACTTTTGTTCTATTAACTATTTTGCCAATGTTTTTTGTTGGTTACTTTCTTGCTCCTTTACATAATATTATTTTGACATTTGGAGGAGCATTTTTCATTTTGTTAATTGGTTCTTTCATTGCGCCTTTTCTTGTTACTTATAGAGAGTACTAATAAATTGTACTAATAAATATTTACTTAGAAAAACTAACATTCGCTCGCCCTTTATGGAATGTGTACGTTTTTCTAAAACTTGATACCTCAAAATTTCAACTGCGTCGACTATACTCTCCAGTTGAAATTTTACTTTCTCAATGTGAAATAAAAGGCGTCTCCTTTTAACTTTAATGATTTTCGTCTAAAATGGGTAGTATACGTTTTCCATAGGAGCGATGTTGTGTATAAGAATTCAGAGAAATTTTTGGCAACGTTTAATCGAGTAGAGAAAGAGATAAAGGCATTAATGGTCTATCGTAAGGATATGAGTTTTTCACGATCAGTGCGTATCCTTAGTAATTCAAATACTATCATTAGAAGATATAGCGAAGATTTACTGGAATATGCGGAATTGCGAAATGCTATTGTACATAACAAGGTCGATATGACCCATGCAATCGCTGAGCCACATGATTCTGTTGTTGAAAGAATAGAGTTAATAGAAAAAGAATTGTCAGAGCCTTTAAAAGTAATGCCAGCTTACTCACGCGCGGTGCATACATTTCAGGAGAATGACCCACTTGAAAAACTACTGACTATCATTCGTGACAAAGGCATATCGAAATTTCCCATATACAACGAAAGGGTCTTTAAAGGGCTTCTCACTCAAAAAGGGATCACAAGATGGCTTGCAGAAAACCTGGAGATCAGTCATTCGACTATAAAAGAAACAAGACTTCGTGATGTGTTAACGTATCAAACGGTTGATAACTATCAGTTTATTAGCCAGGACACCACGCAAAATGATGCGTCGGAATATTTTAGAGGTAACATTGGAGAAGGAAGTCGATTGGAAGCATTACTCATCACAAAAAGTGGGGATTCCGAAGAAAAACTCCTTGGTATCATTACACCTTGGGATATCGTCCACGCACAGGAAGAGGAAAAGTAAGGAGGGAAAGCGAAATGAAATTCGTATCCATTGATTTTGAAACGGCTAATGAAAAGCGCCACAGCCCATGCGCAGTTGGGATTGTAGTAGCAAATGAAAAAGAAATCCTGGAAGAGTACTATAGCTTAATAAATCCAATTACTGCTTTTAGTCCATTCAATGTGCGAGTTCACGGTATTACCGAAAGAGACGTAGAAGATGCGCCGACTTTTCCGGAAATATGGCCTGTTTTAGATAAGTATCTATCAAACAATATCGTGCTGGCGCATAACGCTAGTTTTGATATGAGTGTAATTAGACAGACGCTCGATTACTTTAAATTAACGTATCCGGAGATGGACTACTTGTGTACGGCAAATATCTCCAGGAAGGTCTGGCCTGATCTAATGAATCATAAACTAAACACGGTTGCTGCTCATCATTCCATCACATTTGAGCATCACCATGCGTTAGAAGATGCACGAGTTGCAGCGAAGATATTCATGCAAGCATTAAGGGAATATGGAACCGAAACTGTAGATTCGTTTTTGGAAAGCTGCCAAATGAGCAAAGGCAGAATTTATGAGCGTGGATATTATCCACCTAAAGCAAAACGCACCCAGCGTAGTAAACGTATTTATTTTTAATACGGAAACCTCCACTGATTGAAGTATCACTTTACATTCTGGCATATATTTTAATTAGAAAATATGAGAAGCCGTAACATAATAATACAGAAAACGTAACCTTAAAATTTATTTCTCACTCCTTCTACTCCCATTCAGTTAGAGGGAGTTTTTACTTGTCTAAATAAAACTCTCAATCCCCGTGAAAATATACCTAAGCTTGCTTTCTGAGATAGTTTGAATTAAACTAATAGAAAGAATTTTCAGTATTAAATACAAGAGAGTGGGGGATGGGGTTGGAAACAAAGGGGCAGGAACAGGCAAACCTACTATTGAAAAGGGCTAGAAGAAATACGTTGGGAGATCTTTTGGAAAGAACAAAGGAACGCAATCCCGATAAAAATGCAATCGCTTACAAAGGAGAGTGGATTACGTATTCAGAACTTGATAATATGGTAAATCAAACTGCTAATGCCTTTGTTAATGCAGGGATGAAAAAAGGTAACCATATTGTGATCATGTCAAAAAACAGTCAGGATTTTGTGACAGCTATGTTTGCGCTGGCGAGAATTGGCGCGGTTATGATTCCTGTTAATTACATGCTTTCACGGGACGATGTTTCCTATATTTTGCATCATGCGGAAGTGACGGGGCTCATTGCTTCAGAAGAGTATGCTGCATTACTTGATCAGGCAGCTCAAGAATTGACTATTCAGTTTCGGTATCTTATGGATGTACCTACAAGTCAGGAAGGGCTTCAATCCGACTGGACAACTCTTTCTTCTGCGAGGAAGGACGAATTAACTGTGCCGGTTATGGCCGATCTTGATGACGATGATCTTGCTCATGTCCTTTATACGAGTGGAACAGAATCCCGACCTAAAGGGGTTATGTTGACACATAAGAGCATTATCAGTGAATATGTCAGTAGTATTATTGATGGGAAAATGGAAGAAAAAGATATTGCGATTCACGCATTGCCGCTTTATCACAGTGCCCAGCTGCATGTTTTTCTTGGACCTAGTATTTATATTGGATCAAGCGGAATCATTCTGAGCCAAGCTGATCCAGAAAGCCTTTTGCGTACAATTGAGGAAGAGGGAGCAACACAGTTGTTTTGTCCACCTACAGTATGGATTGCGCTACTAAGACATCCAGAATTTGATAACTATGATTTATCAACATTGGAAAAATGTTACTATGGTGCTGCTATTATGCCAAAAGAAATTTTAAAAGAGCTAGCAGTAAGGCTACCTAATGCACGGTTTTGGAACTTTTACGGTCAGACAGAGGTTGCACCTCTTGCAACCGCACTTCAACCAGAGGATCAGCTTCGAAAACTTGGTTCAGCAGGGAAACCAACCTTAAATGTACAGACAAAGATTGTGGGAGAGAACGGAGTGGAAGTAGCCAGAGGAGAGATCGGTGAAATTGTCCA
The DNA here is from genome assembly GCF_022095695.1 of Oceanobacillus jordanicus. GTDB lineage: Bacteria > Bacillota > Bacilli > Bacillales > Amphibacillaceae > Oceanobacillus_B > Oceanobacillus_B jordanicus. The sequence goes on along the minus strand of NZ_JAIFZM010000003.1, from coordinate 279,376 downwards.
TCGCACCTCACATGCAATGAAGGGTTATTTACATGATCCGGAAAAAACAGCAGAAGCTTTTCAGGATGGATGGTTCCATAGCGGGGATCTAGGGACGATGGATCAAGAAGGATATATTACGATTATTGATCGTATAAAGGATATGATTAATACAGGTGGAGTCAATGTCTCCAGTAGAGAAGTAGAGGAAAGCCTTTATCAAATGGAAGGTGTCTCAGAGGTTGCGGTAATCAGCATTCCTGATCCTTATTGGATAGAGGCTGTAACAGCGATTATTGTCCCCAAGAAAGGGGCTTCTCTATCAGAAGAGGAGGTTGTGGCATTTTGCCGTGAACGTTTGTCTACTTTTAAAGTGCCAAAACAGGTGGAGTTTACAGATGTTCTGCCGAAAAACCCGAGTGGTAAAGTACTGAAAAGGGCGTTAAGAGATCAATATGGAAACATAAACTAACTTGTTCAATCAAGGAGCATCGTTTAAGACGGATGCTCCTTTTAATGTGCATAAAGTTTTCTATATACGATGGATCAACTTTAAAAAGAATAGACAAGTGTGAAAATGAAAAAGCTAGTGATAGGAGGTGTTGGGATGAGTGAGAAAAAGGACAGCTGGAGCAAACGGCGTGTAACCACAAGTGTTAATCCTCAAGGTCAGACAGAGGACACCGTAGACCATCAGCCAAAGTCTCAATTAGAACAACGTGCTAAAAAGAAAAATTCAAAGATATAAGAGGTGTGCATTATCGATCATACATTGGATTACCTCAGAGAATCACTAGCCAATTATCAAGAAAATGAGATGTGTCAGCAGATTATAAACAAGCTACAAGCAAAGACTTATGCAGGTGAAGGAGAGTTTGTTAAAGACCTTGAGGATGAAGAAATGACCTATCTGCATGATGTGTTAGAGAATGAACTCGATTATGCTAAAAATGTTCAATACGATCAGCGTGTCAAAGAATTGACTGAGGTCTTTGAACTGCTTTTTTAGTTGGGAAGGTCAAATTACTTGGTCGTATCCCCGTTAATGGTGAGGTAAATTAGTATAATTTTACCATTGATAAAACAACGTAAAAAGTATATTATATTAATACAAGCTGCAATGTACGTATTTAATTAAGTTTTAACCTCTAATGATATAATAGGGAGTTTTACATCGGAACAATAATGTCGTGCCGCCATAGCGTAGCGGAAGACAGGATGGTTTCTGCAAACACCCACTTGGTGAAGTGGTGGTTTAAAACTTTTTATAATCAATACGGCAATTGTGGCCTGTAACTAATACAATTAACCAGGATCAGTTCCTTTTGGGACTGGTCCTTTTTTGTACGTTTGGATATAGCCGAGAAACAAATTTGAAGCCTAACTATAAGAAAAACGTACATATACAGAAGAGCGAAGGCGAGTTATTCTAACGTTTTCTAAGCGTGATAAGCATAACTTTTCCGATCCGATTATAAATAAGTATTATCTTACCCATCATTACAAGCATTAAACTAGTGATAGGAGGGGATAACGATGTCGTATTATTTTAAAGAGATTGATCATGTTCAGTTAGCAGCGCCTGTTGGATCCGAACAGCAGGCAAGGGATTTTTACGGGAAGTTATTGGGCTTTGAAGAGGTGGAGAAACCGAAAGCATTAAAGCAAAATGGTGGAGTATGGTTTCAAGCTGGTAACGTACATATCCACATTGGAGCAGAGGATGCCTTTTTACCGGCAAAAAAAGCACATCCAGCTATTCAAGTTGGGAATTTGTCTGCATTAAAACAACATCTTGAAATGTATGGAATTAGCTATGAAGAGGATGATCGACTGCCTGGTGCTGCGCGTCTTTATGTGGAAGATCCATACGGTAATCGAATCGAGTTTCTGGAATGGTTGGAATAGCAAAGTTTAAAAGCGAAATGTTTTGAATGTTTTTTTATTTCATGATAGGGTTGAAACTGAGCTTTGACATGCTATACTAGTACCATTCTAATTTAATAGTATTCATATAATAGTGGGGATATGGCCCACGAGTTTCTACCGGTTTACCGTAAATTAACCGACTATGAGTGTAATAAATGAAAGGATTATACCTTTAACCGGGTGTAGTTTTTTCGTTATCTTTCAAATGGCAAAAGCTTGAAGGGTGCGCAACTCATAGTCTGAGTGCGTCGCATCCTTCAAGCTTTTTTATTTATTTATTAGGGAAAGGAAGAGGCACCGTGAAGAGTCTAGAGAGCAAGATATTGAATGAAGGTAAGGTTTTATCAGAAACGGTTTTAAAAGTGGATTCCTTTCTAAATCATCAAATTGATCCAAAGTTAATGAGGCAAATTGGCGAGGAGTTTGCAGCGCGTTTTGCAGATGCTGGCGTCACAAAAATATTGACATTGGAATCGTCAGGAATTGCTCCTTCTGTTATGGCGGGTCTTACGATGAATGTTCCCGTTGTGTTTGCGAGAAAGCGCAAGTCACTTACTTTAATAAATGATTTGTATTCAGCGGAGGTACATTCTTTTACTAAAAAAGAAACAAATGAGATTTCCATTTCCAGTGAATATATTAATCAAAATGATGTCGTTTTGGTAATTGATGACTTTTTGGCAAATGGACAGGCGGTTCTTGGTTTAATGGATATTCTCAAGCAGGCAGGAGCATCACTTGCAGGTGTAGGAATTGTTATTGAAAAAGGATTTCAGGATGGCGGTAAAATGATCCGTGAAAAAGGCATCCAAGTCGAGTCATTAGCTATCATTGATTCCTTGGCAGAAGGAAACGTTACATTTCGTAAAGAGGGGGCATTAAAATGAAGACGGCAGCACTTGGAATCCAGCATGTCTTAGCAATGTATGCAGGAGCAATTTTAGTACCACTTATCGTTGGAGAATCATTAGGCTTAACCTCAGAGCAATTAACTTATCTAGTAGCAATTGATATTTTTATGTGTGGAGTAGCAACAATCCTGCAACTTCTTAACAATCGCTTTTTCGGCATTGGTTTGCCAGTAGTTCTCGGTTGTACATTTACAGCTGTTGGTCCAATGATTGCCATTGGAGGGGAATTTGGAATATCAGCTATTTACGGAGCAATCCTCGTTTCTGGACTTGTCGTTATTCTTATCAGTGGATTCTTTGGTAAATTAGTTCGTTTCTTCCCGCCAGTGGTAACAGGTTCTGTTGTAACCATTATTGGGGTAACACTTATTCCTGTAGCGATTAACAATATGGGTGGCGGAGAAGGAGCAAGTGACTTCGGTTCTCTTGCTAATATAGGATTGGCTTTTGGTACATTAACTTTTATTGTTTTGATGTATCGATTCTCTAGTGGCTTTCTACGCTCTATCTCTATTCTTGTTGGAATTGTAATTGGTACAGTGGTTGCATCATTTATGGGAAAAGTCAGCTTTGATGCTGTCACAGAGGCCTCATTCTTCCATATCGTTCAACCATTCTACTTTGGGACACCAACATTTGAATGGTCAGCTATTTTAACAATGATACTTGTAGCGATCGTTTCATTAGTGGAGTCAACTGGTGTTTATTTTGCGCTAGGCGATATTACAGAACGAAAATTAAAAGAAAAAGATTTAACGAAGGGGTATCGCGCGGAAGGTCTTGCCATAGTACTTGGAGGATTATTTAATGCATTTCCGTACACCGCATTTTCACAAAACGTAGGTCTTATTCAGATGACCGGTGTTAAATCAATCAGAGTTATCATGACGGCTGGTATTATGTTAGTAGGACTTGGACTTGTTCCAAAGATTGCTGCTTTAACTACCATTATCCCAACTGCCGTATTAGGTGGAGCCATGATTGCAATGTTCGGTATGGTCATTGCACAAGGAATTAAAATGCTAGGTAGTGTTCTAACTAGTTCACCGGAAAATTCTATGATTATTGCGTGTTCAGTTGGAATGGGGCTTGGTGTTACAGTAGTTCCTGAATTATTTGCACAACTTCCAAACAGCCTACAAATCCTAACAAGTAATGGTATTGTTGCTGGAAGTGTCACAGCTATCGTATTGAACATTATCTTTAACATGCTTCCTTCAAAAAAGACATCTGCAAACTCTGCACAACTAGTTGAAGAAAGTGCATAAAAAAGAGGGTAGGTAAGTACAGTTCACGTACTTCCTACCTTTTTCTTTATCCCGGAGCAACCGTCCGTAAGTTTCTCACCTCACAACATGAAGTGAAATAGTTATGACTAAAGTGGGAGGTAACGGACACTAACAACCCGATTCGTTCAACTAACAATCAATGAGGGAAAAAAGAAACCCCACTGATTAACGTTTCACTTTATACCAAAGCTTCGTAAAATCAATCCAGCCTAAAGCGTTAAAGTGAATACCTTTTACATAGCTCGGATAAAACGCGGATTGAATGATACGGTACAAGTGAATATGCCCATTGTGTTGCATGCTATTTTCCTCTACTTTCATACATAAAGAAAGGGTATCGAGCTCGTTTTCGCCCAACATTTCCAGTATTTTTTTATCAGCCTCTGATAGATGGCGAGTTAAAAGATTATGATCCCCTTTGAATGCAGCCAAATAAGTATATAAATCACTTTCATAGCTTAATTGTTCACCTAAGAGAAGGTCTGTTTCTTCCTCGAGGGGCAAGGAATGTAAGTGTTCATACGTATGAAATGTAAGAGATACATTTATCCCTTCTTTTAGCAATTCCTCTTTAATCCATTGCCCGTCAGCCTCGTTTCCCGCTCCAGTATAACTTGCTAAAACGAGCGGCTCTCCTTTGTAATCACTTTTAGCAAGTGCCTCCCTACCTCTTCTCTTTGATCGGGATAGGTCACCGTGTTCAAATTGTTCAAGTAGATGAGAAGCCTTTTTATGACGAGTACCACCTAATTCTCTAATCATCTTCTCAGGGGATAACAAATGGACGATCGCCTTTCTTAGTAATAGGTCGTTTGCAAGAATCCCATTTTTTCTATTAAAGGTAAGAAGTTTGCTTCCGCGGTCTAATGCAGTGTATCTTTCGAGATCGTGTAGCTCACGTCCCTTATAAGGATAATGGTAAAAGTTCATGTCGTAGCTATTTGGTACGCTATCAATAACAGTGGCATTATCATAAAGTTTTGGGAAGAAGTAGATCTTAATTTCTTCAAGGAAAGGTCGTCTTAAAAAATAGTCGTTAAAAACATGTAACGTTAATTTCTCGTCGGTATTTTCACTTATCCTATACGGACCTGTACCAAGAGGGAATCTTTTTCTACTAGACCTATCGTTCGGCAGGATACTCCCGCCTAATGAGGCTGCCATATGTAAAAAGAAAGGACATGGCTTCTTTAACTGAAATTCAACGATATATGGTTGGATGGCTGATACCTTATATAATAAGTCTTGCACCATCCAGCTGTATGCTGAGGTGGGTTGTTTGTGACGCCAAAAGCTATAGCATACATCATCAGCAGTCATCTTCTTCCCATGATGAAAATGAACCCCTTTCTGCAGATAAAATATCCATTTCGTGTTGTCTTGATTATGCTCCCAAAAATGAGCCAGATGAGGAAGGAAATCTCCCGTATCTTGGTTGAATTGAACAAGTTGGCTGAATACATGGCGCATAACATGGTTTTCAGAACGACGACATACAAATGCTGGATCAAGAATTGGTAGTGGCCGATAGGAAGGGAAGTGAAGCCTTGAGTGCATATTTGATGATTGGTCTTTGTATTCACTAAGGTAGGAATGGAAGATCCAATCAATAAACTCCCGTTGTAGTGAATCCTTCACCTGATATTTATTCAATAATGTAATGGCTTGGTCAATGGAATGAGGCGTGATGGTTTCTTTTGCTAGTTCTACCACAAGTAACTCAAAATTTTTTAATAGTTTAAGGGTGGAATAATTCCCTCTACCAATCCCAGATTTCCACTTAATCCATTTCTGCTCCTGTAAGTTCTGAATAATTATTTTGGCATTTCGATGTGAACAGGATAATAAATTAGCTATTTCATTTACCGTTATTGAAACTTCTTCTTCTGTTTCATTTAAACTGTGGTTAATCACTTCATAATGCTCCAATAATTTCAACTAAGCCAACCTCCAATAAAAGGGGAAATTTAATTAGATCAAGTATACACTTTTTTTCCTCCTTTCTAAAGTTACAATAAATGCAGGGGGTGATAGGGATCAAAATTGTTGTTGCGACATGGAATAAAGTAAAACTGGAACAAATTCAAATGGTTTTAAAGGAAGTCCCATTAGAAATCACTTCATTATCAAAAGATATGGAGGATGTGGAGGAAACAGCCATTACCTTTAAAGGAAATGCACGACTAAAAATAGAAACGGTAAAGAGATATTACCCAAACGACATTATAGTAGGAGAAGATTCTGGTCTAACAATTGATGCATTAGAAGGATTTCCCGGAGTGAAAACAGCACGTTTTTCTCACGGAAGTGATGCGGATCGCGCTCAACTACTAATGGATAGGCTAAAAGGGGTTCCATTAAGTAAGCGGACTGCTCAATTTATCAGTGTGGTAGCTTTAGCATTCCCAGATGGAAAAGTCTTGCACAGTCAAGGGACTATGGATGGTTGGATTGCAAAGGATATCCCGAGTAGATTAAAAGGGTACGGTGATATTTTTTTATTAAGTAATGACAAGGTGTTAACAGAGCAATTGGAGCATACCATCTCACCTTATGACCATAGACAGATTGCTTTGTTCCAGGCAAAGCAGCTTATTATAGACTGGTTGGAAAGGAAGACAACATGAATGCAGATAAAAAGAAAGTAATTGCAATTGCTCTAATTACAGCTGTCGCTTTATTAGGAGATGCTATGCTGTTTATTGTTTTACCTGTTTATTGGCAAGATTTTGGGTTAACTTCAATCTGGCAAATTGGCCTTTTACTATCGATTAATAGGTTTATTCGATTGCCGGTCAATCCATTAGTCGGTATGTTCTATCAGCGATTCCAACTTCGTACAGGTGTATGGATAGCATTAATCATTGCCATCATCACAACTGCTGGCTATGGGTTATTTAAAGAATTTTGGCTGCTCTTACTTATGCGTATCTTGTGGGGAGTTGCCTGGTCCTTGTTAAGGCTTGGTGGTTTCCTAACAGTCATTGAAGTAACGACGGATGAAAATAGGGGGAATTATGTAGGCTTATATAATGGGCTGTGGGGCATTGGTGGTTTAATTGGTATGCTTGCAGGTGGACTGTTAGTTGATCAGACATCTATTTTGTTTGTTACAATCTTATTTTCTATCACAGGATTACTAGCTCTGCCAGCGGTATTTTACTTTGTTCCTATCTCAAGAAAGGAGGAAAAAGATGCCGGAGACAGAAACAAGGAAAGAAAAAAGTGGCTTAATTCTTATGTTGGTCTAATTCTTCTGACAGGAATGGTTATGGGCTTTATTGTCTTTGGCCTGTTTTCTTCTACATTAAGTATCTTAATTGAAGAAACGTATGACAACAATTGGGATATTGCAGAAATAACAATTGGTGCAGCGACTTTAGCCGGTATTATTCAAGCAATACGCTGGGGTTGGGATCCATTTTTGGCTCCAAGGATTGGAAAAATAATGGATAGTATAAAAACGGCTCCTAAAATTTTATTGGTACCATTGTTTATGGGAGGCGTCATGTTTTATGTTTTCGTAAACGTACACGTAATGGCAGGACTAATAATTAGTCTATTATTTTTTCAATTTCTCTCCACTATTTTCGTTACCACAACGGATACTTTAGCAGCAAGTGCAGCTTCCCAGACGGATCAAGTTAAAGTGATGACTGCGCATACGATAGTCGTGGATGTTGGGGCAGCCATGGGGCCATTATTAGCATTTACGGTGATTGATCTATATGGTATTAAACTGATTTATTATGTATCTGGCTTATTACTAATAACTTTAGGAGTTACCTGGATGGTGTATATCAGAAGGTCTCACCGCGGAACTTTAGGCTAGGAGTATATGGCACCTCGGATAATACTTCGGCGATTCCTTTAAGTGGCTGCAATGCTTCTGTGCACGTAGGAATGCTGCTTTTCATGGGGATATTAACATACTAATCTAGAAAATTGACTATCTATAATAACTTCCATATAATTCACTAATACGCAGAGAATAATTCACGTTGGCGTTTTAGGAGATGATTGATTGAGAAATGAAGAAATAAAAGATGTACACAAAATTAACAAGCTTCCAATCGTTGCTGTCTTAATAGGTGGCGCGTTTTTGGCGATATTAAACCAGACTTTGTTGGCAACCGTTATTCCACATATAATGGAAGATTTAAATCTTACCGAAAATACGGCACAATGGGTAACGACCATCTTTATGCTAGTAAATGGGATTATGATCCCGATTACAGCTTTTTTGATTGAAACATTTACTACAAGGAAGTTATTCCTTACTGCGATGATCACCTTCGTAGTCGGAACATTAATATGTGCCATTTCACCAAACTTTGCCATATTAATGGTGGGAAGAGTAATTCAGGCTGCTGGAGCCGGTATTATGATGCCACTTATGATGACTATCTTTTTATTGATTTTCCCTATTGAAAAAAGAGGGTCAGCAATGGGAACGGTAGGGCTTGTGATTGCTTTTGCACCAGCGCTCGGTCCGGTGATCTCTGGTTGGCTCGTTGAGCATTATCCATGGAGAGCTTTATTTTATATTATTTTGCCACTTGCTATTATAGATGTCATTATTGCTTACTTTGTGATGCGAAATATAACGAAGCGTACCTATCCTAAAGTTGATATTAGTTCTATCATTCTATCGACACTAGGTTTCGGCGGCTTACTTTATGGATTCAGTAGTGCGGGAGATTATGGATGGTCCAATGTTTTCGTTATCTCCGCAATAGTTATAGGAGCGATATCGTTAACCACTTTTATCTTAAGACAATTCAAGTTGGTGCAACCAATCTTAGAGTTCCGTGTTTTTCAGGATAAAATTTTCACTATAACAACGGTTATTGGTATGATAGCATTTATTGGGTTAATCGGAGCTGAAACCATTTTGCCTATCTACATGCAGAATATGGCTGGATTTTCCGCTTTAGATTCGGGAATGATGATCTTACCAGGAGCAGTGATCATGGGTATCATGTCACCAATTAATGGGAGGATTTTTGATAAGTTCGGGGCGAGGTACTTGGTTATTATTGGCCTGACTTTATTAACAGTAACTTCTTTCCTTTATACAAGATTAACGCCAGATACAACACTAACTTATATTACCATTGTCTTTGCTTTTAGAATGTTTGGTGTCTCCATGATTATGATGCCGGCTACTACTGCTGGACTCAATCGCTTGCCAAATCGCTTAATACCACATGGTTCTGCCATGACCAATACAATGCGCCAGGTGGCAGCTTCTATTGGTACAGCAATATTGGTTACAGTTATGACAGCATCTACTGGTGATGCTTCTTCAGCTAGCGAGATGGTGAATGGAGTTAATACTGCATTCTATGTAACGACCGTAATATCCACTATTGCACTTGTCATTGCATTTTTTATTAAAGGAACCACACCTACTGAAGATCGTGAACGAGTGAAACAACAGCAACCAAACAAAGCATAAAGGACCCTCCCCTGTGGAGACCCTTTATGCTTTTTTATTGAATAGTATTATTGTGCTTGTTTGATGATCGGATGCTTCTTGCGGTTTCCAATTACGGTCACGAGGCTATGAAGTACCATGCCGATAATGACTAGGAAGATCCCGACAAAGGACATTATACTTGGCAATGCTGCATGAAGTAGTAGCATTTCACCAAATAGCGCAAACACCACTTCGCCTGATTGCGTTGCCTCCACCCCAGCCAGTTTCTCATTATCATTTCGTACAAGCTCAGTGGCATAGAAGAATAATGCTGTAGCAATCACCCCAGAAAAAATAGCAACAATAAATGTTTGGGTTATTTGTGTCACTTCTGGAAGTCCATGTGACAGGAAACCATAAATAGATACAAGAATCCAAAACGGCATGGACATGATGGTCATACCTAGAATTCGCTGAAAGGTGTTAAGCTCTCCATTTACATGCTGCATCATTTTACGGTTTCCCAATGGATATGCAATCGCTGATATAAGAAGAGGGAGAACACATAGAAGAACACTTGTTAGTGGGACAACACTTGCATGTTCTAATTGCATGAGCAATACACCACTCAGTATAATGAAGGAAATAAGCACAGATTGAACTGGTATCCTTTGTTTTGTATGCTTATTAAGTATCGGTACAAGGAAAGAGCCGGCAACAATCGTTAGTTGGAATGTAGCCGCTACAAGCCAGCCTGGTCCATAAATGGTCGCAAAGGTTAGTGGGGCATAAAACAATCCAAAACCAACAAAACTCCATAAAAGCCAGGGCCCCGGTTTTTTAATGATATGCTGTATGACGGGTTTTACATTGCGTTGGTATCCTACGATAATAAGTAAGAGTGGTAGCATGAACATAAATCGTAATGAAGCACTCCATGCCCAACTTCCGCCATCAAGCTCCATCGATCGGTTCAAAATAAACGTTACAGAAAAGAATAATGCAGATAGAATACCAATAATAATTGCTTTCATTCTCATCACCTCTTCATCATCATAACAAATAGGTACAAAAATAACATAATATTATGAAAGTAAAATGAAAATAGGTAAAGCAGGATTATGGAAAAATATGACGAATTAATACTATAGGTGCGAGTATAATTTTGAGGTGGATAGGAAAATGGTAGAAGAAGTAAACGTGAAACATGCTTTGATTGACGAAGACAGTATTTTTGACCTTGCGCAGAGCCAGGTTGCTGAAAAAATCAAGGATGTACGCTTTTTAACGAGAGGGCTAAATGATACATATAAAGTGGTGGGTAAAGAATCTTTCTATGCGTATCGAATTTATCGCCACGGCTGGAGAAATGAAGCTGCAATTAAATTTGAGTTGGATGCCATTTTACACTTAAAGAATAAGGGATATGAGGCAGTAGGACCTGTGCAGGAAACAGGTGGTCTTTGTGTAAAGAAAATAGTAGCCCCCGAAGGAGACCGCTACGGTGTGTTGTTTTCTTTTGCGGAGGGAGAAAGACCTGCTATTAATCCGGAAAATACATATCTTATTGGAAAATCTCTAGGTAGACTTCATCGATTGTCTAATGGATTCACTAGTGAACATAAACGTGGTTATTCAATTGATTTAACACACTTACTAGATGAGCCAGCTAGCTTTATTCGTCCGATTCTAAAGCGGTATTTAGGAGAGACGGCAGTCGAAGTGTTGAATGAAACAGTAAGGTATATAAAAGAAAAATTGGAAACAGCCAATTTAGAAACAGGTTTCTGTCATGGTGATTTCCATAACCATAATATGCATTTATATAAAGGGGCACTTCAAGTCTTTGATTTTGATAGCTGTGCGATTGGCTACCGTGCATATGATGTGGCGGTAGCCTGGTGGAATCTCCTTCATAATTACAAGCAAGAGGAAAAGGAATGCTGGAATACCTTCTTGCAAGGCTATGAGCAGGAGTATTCGCTGGGTGAAGAAAATAAAAAGGCTTTGCCATTGTTCATTACAACAAGAAGGATTTGGTTACTTGGTACAATGCTGCAAAACAGAGATGTCTGGGGCACCAACTGGATTGACGAGACAGCTTTAGAACTATTTATCTTGCAGTTAAAGACGGATAGAATGGGCATGTCGAAGGACTGGGAATCATAAAATAGATGGCATCGGAAACAAAGCTTTTAAAGGTTAAAGGAGTGAATGTGAATGGAGACACTTCCCAGTAGCTTTTTGATTATCTATGGTATTTTTATTATGACTGCACTTATAACCGCTATTATTAGTAATGCAAGGGACAGGCTTATCCCATTTGCTTATATGACCATTATTTTATCTATCGGCGCACCGTTATTTTCTTTCTTGTATACGGTTGGTCGAGCAGCGAATCGTAGTGAGTTGGAGCATCTATTTCATCAAATTGGTGAAGGTCGTTTTACCGCTATTATCCTCCTCTTATGCTATGTTTATTTATTTTTTTGGCTCGGTTTATTTGTATGGCATTATTTTGGAAAAGCAATCAAGAAATATAGCTTACTACTTTGGCATAAGCTGAAAGAATCGCCGTTATGGAAGAAACGAAGTAAGCAGCGTGGTGAATAAGGGAGACAATGCGTTTAAATTTAATAGGGAAAAGAAAGCTGAGTGTAAGGGGGAAGATAATGCGGAAACTGGTGTTCATACCAATATTCCTTTCTTTGTTTATTGTTGCTGGGTGTATTGATGATAATGAAAATCTAAAAGATTATTACTTATCATTAGTAGGGGAAGGCCAGCACTGGAGAGTTAAGGGATATGAAATAGAAATATCAGAAGACTCGTTTATCGCAGGAAACGGATTTCTTGATATGAAAGACGTAGATAGCTTTATGACGAATTCGTTTGATATCGAGGTTCGAGCGGTTATTGGAGATGTAGACCAAGTTATTCAAAAGATAGATCGGACTGGTAAAATCATTAATATTGCAGTTGAAAACACTGGTAAAATAACGGGAGATAGTTATGTAGACCAGGAGGGAAACCCAATAACACTAGAGGATATCAAAAAGGTCTACCTTGTGCTGAAATGGCATGATTTAGAAAAGAAGAAAGATTTGCGTGAACGGATTGATCTATATCATGCAGATGAAAACAATATTTCCTAGTTAAATAGATTAATACCGAGTCTTCCCTGTATAAAAAGTTGTTAACCACCATTAAAATTAGGTTTATAGTCGAAGATTATAATGGAATATTATAATTTCTAACTTTTTGCAGAAGGGGTTTACCTGTTTTATGAAATGGAAGACTATACTTACTTTTATCGTACTTTATGAAATGCTATTGTTCGGTGTGCCTTTCTTAGACATGTACTTAAGCACAATTACAGCATATCTTGTGGGGGGACTTGTTACAATTGGAGTCATTTACTTCCTAGAAAAAATGTCCTTCTTTAATAAAAGAGCTCCCCTAATAGTAGGCATTATTATTCTTGTAGCGGTCGTAGTTGTAGGTTTATTTGTATAGTTACATAAAAATTTCAGGGTGCAACCGTCCGTAAGACTCCCACTTCAAAACATGAAGTTTTAAGTGGGAGTAAACAGACGTTAACACCCCGATTCGATCAACTAACAATCAGTGGGGAAGAAGGAAAACCCCCACTGATTGTTAGTTTCATCTTATATTAATAACGATCTTTCCCCTTGCATGATGGGTTTCACTGAGTTTATGGGCTTCTTTTACCCCTTCTTCTGTAAGAGGGAAGGTTTGACCTACCTTGGAAACGACTTCTCCTGATTCAAGCAGTTGGGCAATTTCTTCAAGTTGTTCTCCATTCTCTCTTAACCATATAGATTCCGCTTTAATATTTTTTTCTTTCGCAAGTTTTTCATTTGGTTGTTGCACAATTGATACGAGTTTTCCACCTTCTTTAAGAACCTGAAAGCTTTTTTCCTGTACTTCTCCACCAATTGTGTCCACAACAATATCAAAATCCTCTAGTACTTCGGTGAAATCGGTGTCTTTGTAATTAATAAATTGATCTGCACCAAGCTCTTTTACAAAGGATTCATTTTTACCACTTGCTGTAGTAGCTACATATGCCCCAAAATGTTTGGCAAATTGAATGGCATAGCTACCGACTCCGCCTGATCCTGCATGTATAAGCACTTTATCTCCCTTTTTTATTCCACCAAAGTCTACCAAACACTGCCATGCGGTTAATCCAGCCAAAGGAACAGCAGCAGCCTCTTCGAACGGAATATTGTCTGGGATTTTGGCAAGAAGGTCTTCTTCCACAGCAGTAAATTCAGCGTACGTTCCATTTCTTGTTGTTGCTGGTCGAGCAAATACTCGATCACCTTCTTTAAAATTGCTCACGTTTTTGCCTGTTTTTGCTACAACTCCAGCTGCATCCCATCCGAGAATGATAGGGAATTCAAAGGGAAGCCCCTCTTTTAATGCCCCTTCTCTTAATTTCCAATCGATGGGGTTAATGGAAGTGGCATGTAATTCCATTAAGACTTGATTATCTTCTAGTGTGGGGATAGGAAGGGTCTCTTCCTTTAGTTTATCCGCGGATCCGTATTCATTAATAACAATTGCTTTCATCTAGCACCCTTCTTTCTTTATAATAGTGTTACAATCAATATTTCCCGAAAAACAATCATTTTAGGCATGGAGGTTGGACATATGCAGGAAAAATTATCATCATTCACGCCGGTTTTGCCTGAGAAACCGAGAGTACTTATCCTTGGTTCAATGCCTGGCGGGCAGTCTCTTGAGAAACAAGAATATTATGGGAATCCAAGAAATCACTTCTGGAACATTCTTTTCGTTTTATTCCATCAAACTCCATTACAAGATTATGAAGCAAAATTGGACTTTGTAAAAGAAAAAGGTATTGCCCTTTGGGACACGATAGGGAAATGTTATCGAAGAGGAAGTTTAGATGCAAATATTATGGACGAGGAACCAAACAATATTATTGAACTAACAGAGCAATTTCCCTCTATTAAACTTATTGCCTGTAATGGTGGAAAAGCATATGACACGTTTAAGCGTAATTTCCCGATGGAACAATTAACTGGCGTTGATGTCATAAAGCTTCCCTCAACCAGTCCTATTCCAGGTCGATATACAAAGACCTTTGAAGGAAAAGTAGAGGAATGGAGAAGAATTGTAGAGTATCTTTAAGGAAAGCTTGTTTACACTTTGAGGTAATGAGGGAATAGAGATGTTAAATATGTGTTACAGCTTTATTTTCAAGTAGCAGCCGGAGGCTTGTTATGATAGGATTTAATTAAGCATAGCGGAAGAGTTTGTCACATTCGTCCAAAAAAAATCAGATGAATAATTTTTAAGAAGAGGCAATACTATTTAAATGGCGATTTTATTTGATCTCATTTAGTTGAACCCTCAGAAAGCGATCCGCAAGCGGCAACTTGCGGATCGGACAGCTATCCTCTGGGGGGTGAGGCGACTTCTTAAACGAAAAAGTAATGTTCCCGTCCGTCGGCAGGGTAGCTTACTTTTTTTCTCGGCTGTTAACGATTAACAATACGAGTGTGGCAAACAAAAACATCAACTCAAGAGTTGTGTCAATTGGAATCAATTTGTTCAACCCCTTTCACCAGATTTTTGTCGCCAAGTAAAAGAAGTACTTCTACAGCTTTGACCGAAGCTCACCCTGCATAGACTGTCCCCTATAGTATACAACAAATAAACCGAAAATAGCCTGAAATTTACAAAAAATGGTACAATATTCACAGGATTCTTTATATTGGGTAAAATTACCCTTTATAATGTAGTTGGGATTTAGCGATTTAGCGGCTGTTCCTAGTCCTTTTTTCGCGGGACTCTATTGGGTTTTGTGGATGTGAAAAAGATAAATTTTTTTGTTACATATTTTCTGACCCCACATAGTCAATTAATGATGAAATGTGAGCGCATTGAAGAGGTGTTTTTAGAAAATAACTTATATTTAAAAAATACACTTGCTTTTGTGGGAGTTTCTGCTTATAATAACTTTAATCTTAATTTAATTAATTAAAACGTTGACGGGGAAAAGTAAGATTTAGTTATTTTTCACAGAGAGCTTCAGTCGCTGAAAAGAAGCATAAATACGAATCTGAACAATGGCCTCACGAGTTTCGTGCTGAACGTATGTCTTATACTAGTAGGTTCCGACGAGATTTGGTACTCGTTATCAATACCACAGTATATACAGGGGGATGTTACCTGTCGTACTTGATGAGACTGTCTGTGTGAGCAGACGGTGAAGTAAGGTGGTACCACGTTAAACCAACCACGTCCTTATCGTTTATTCGGTAATGGCGTGGTTTTTTTATATTAGTAAACATAAATGGAGGGTGTACACAATGAGTAAATTAGTATTACAAACAGACTTTGGAATTAGTGATGGGGCAGTAAGTGCGATGTATGGAGTAGCCATTTCGGTTAACCCGGCTTTAAGAATATTTGACCTTACCCATGACATCCCGGAATACAACATATGGGAGGCTTCTTACAGATTATACCAAACGGTTACCTACTGGCCTGAAGAGACAGTCTTCGTATCAGTGGTTGACCCGGGTGTAGGGACAGATCGCTTAAGCATTGTTGTGAAGACAGCAGATAATCAATATATCGTAACGCCTGATAATGGGACACTGACACATATTAAGCATCATATTGGCATTAAGGAAGCTAGAATTATTGATGAGAAGATAAATCGTTTGCCACGATCAGGAGAGTCTTATACCTTCCATGGCCGGGATGTCTATGCATACACGGGGGCTAGGCTTGCTTCGAATATTATTACCTACGAGCAGGTGGGACCAATTATAAATGTGGAGGACATTGTGGAGTTACCAAAACCAGATGCACGAATAGAAAAGGAAGTAATTATCGGAAATATCGATATACTTGATATTCGTTTCGGAAATCTGTGGACCAATATTAATCGGGGATTATTTAAAGAGGCAACCATTCAATATGGCGATTCCTTAGAAGTTACGATCACCAACAATCAACAACAAGTATATAAAAACATTATGACATTTGGCCGTTCTTTTGCTGACAGTAGACTTGGTGAGCCGCTAATCTATGTGAATTCATTGGATAAGTTGGGAGTGGCACTTAACCAAGGCTCCTTTGCTAAGGCATATCACATTAAAACAGGGGCCGATTGGAAAATAAGTATTCGCAAAACTTCGAGTATCCATTATAATTAAAAAATAAATAAAAAGGGGAAACGACAAATGAATAAAGGGTTATCAGTTAAAACAATTGTAGCGATCGGGATTGGAGCAGCAATCTATGTTATTTTAGGAAGGTTTGCCTCCATACCCATTGCACCAAATACGTATGTGGAAACAACCTATCCATTTCTCGCATTGATGGCCGTTATCTTTGGTCCGATAGCAGGAGCGCTTATCGGATTTATCGGGCACGCTTTAAAGGATGCCATTTCATATGGCTCTGTTTGGTGGAGCTGGGTATTGGTTTCATTGTTTGTTGGATTTTTTATTGGACTTATTGCCAAACGAATCAATATCGAAGCAGGTGTGTTTGCTTCCAAACAAATTCTTTTATTTAATGTGATACAGGCTTCTGTCCAAGCAGTCGGCTGGATTTTAGTAGCTCCTATCCTTGATATTCTGATCTATGCAGAGCCTGCCAATAAAGTATTTACTCAAGGTGTTATCGCAGCAATATCGAATATTGCAATGGTTGGAATCCTGGGTACATTGTTACTTGTTGTCTATGCAAAAACACGCAGTCAAGGCAACAGTCTTTCTAAGGAATAAGGCGTCTAACACATTGGACGTCGCAGAAATTAAAGATAGCCCTAGGAGTAAATAATGAAAAAGCCAATTGTTTCATTTAAAGATTTTACATTTAAATACCGAAGTCAAACAGAGCCGTCACTAACAAATATTAATTTAACCATATACGAAGGTGAGAAAGTATTAATTGTTGGCCCATCTGGTTCTGGGAAAAGTACGTTAGCACATTGTATAAATGGTCTTGTTCCTTTCGCTTATAAAGGAGATATAGCAGGAAGCCTTACGATTAAAGGCATGGAAACAAAAGAGCTAGACCTGTTTACGTTATCCAAAGTGGTTGGGACCGTTATGCAAGACCCAGATGGACAGTTTATTGGACTAACCGTTGGTGAGGATATTGCCTTTGCACTAGAAAACGACGCTGTAGCAAACGAGCAAATGAAAGAGAGGGTGGAGCAAGTAGCACAGCTAGTAAATATGGAAAATTATTTAGAGTCCTCACTCCACCAACTATCTGGAGGGCAAAAACAGCGGGTTTCGCTTGGTGGTGTCATGGTTGATGATGTGGATGTACTCTTATTTGATGAGCCACTTGCAAATCTTGATCCAGCAACAGGGAAGTATTCCATTGCGCTCATTGACCAAATCCACAAGGAAAGTAATAAAACGATTATCATGATTGAACACCGTCTCGAGGATGTATTATATCGTGATGTGGATCGTATCATTGTTGTAAATGATGGGGAAATCGTGTCAGATTCCACCCCTGATGAATTACTATCATCAACAGTATTGTTGGAGAATAATATTCGAGAACCACTATACATTAGGGCAATGAAATATGCTGGTTGTACGATTACAGAAGCAATGAAACCAGCACATCCTGATACCATAGAAATAAATAAAGGAAAGTTACAGGATTGGTATGAGGATCGCCCTCATAAAGAACTGAATGAAAGCAGTTCTCCCATCCTTGAAGTTGATAATGTAACCTTTGCTTACGATACTGGAAAGACCGCTATCCAAGATATGTCCTTTACCATTCATCAAGGGGAAATGGTCAGCATAGTTGGCCAAAATGGGGCAGGAAAATCAACGGTATCAAAGTTAATCGTCGGTTTTGAAAAGGTACAACGTGGCAGAATTCTTTATAAGGGGGAAGATATTACGTCAGATAGTATCCACCAACGCTCTGAGCGAATTGGAATGGTTATGCAAAATCCGAACCAGATGATTTCCAAGCATTTAATCTATGATGAGGTTGCGTTAGGACTGGTTAAACGGGGAATAGCAGATAATCTTATCAAGGAGCGAGTAGAAAAAATACTACGCATTTGCGGACTTTACCCTTTCCGAAACTGGCCGATAAGCGCACTTAGCTTTGGACAAAAAAAGCGAGTTACCATAGCATCTATTCTAGTGTTAGAGCCAGAGGTACTCATCCTTGATGAACCAACCGCAGGGCAAGATTTCCGCCATTATACAGAGATAATGGAATTTCTAGAGGATCTCAATCGACGGGGCATAACAATTATCATGATTACCCATGACATGCACCTTATGCTTGAATACACACCCCGTGCCATTGCGATTGCCCAAGGAAAGAAGATAGCAGATGACACAGCAGTAAATGTCTTAACGAATCAAGCAGTTATTCATGCTACTAACTTGAAGGTCACCTCCTTATTCGAACTGGCTGTCCGGGCCGAGATTGCGGATCCAGGAGAGTTTGTAGCCCGTTTTATTGCCTATGATAGAGAGGTGAGAACATGGCAGTAGAAATGCTCGCCTACATAAAGAAGCAGTCTCGAGTCCACGAACTTTCTGGTGCAACAAAGTTGATTATTTTTCTTTGCTGGTCGACAGCTGCCATGCTCACCTATGATACGTGGATCCTTTTGGCTTTACTTGTCATTAGCTTTGTTATCTTTAGATTATCTAAAGTAAAAATAAGTGAGATCCGTTTCGTTTTAATGTTTATTTTGTTTTTTCTATTATTGAATAATATTGCAATATACCTTTTCTCTCCTCAAGAGGGAGTCAAAATTTATGGAACGAGCCATGTCCTTTGGGAAATAGCAGGCAGGTATAATGTTACATTAGAGCAGTTGTTTTATCACTTTAATATCACGTTAAAATATTTTGTTGTTATACCTGCAGCCCTATTATTTATTGTTACAACTCATCCAAGCGAGTTTGCCTCTTCTCTTAATCGTATTGGCGTACCTTATAAAATCGCTTATTCGGTATCCTTGACTTTACGTTATATCCCGGATATCCAACGTGAATTCAGAACCATTGCCCAAGCACAACAGGCTAGAGGAGCAGACCTGTCTAAAAATGAAAAACTGACAAAAAGAATAAAAAATGCAGCAGTAATTGTGATGCCATTAATATTCTCCAGTTTAGAAAGAATCGAAGTAATTAGTAATGCGATGGAGCTCCGGGGATTTGGGAAAAAGAAAAAGCGTACGTGGTACAATGCCACAGCTTTTCGACGGGCAGATTATATTACAATCGTTACGGGTGTGGTTTTACTGATTCTGTCATTGGTCATAACGTTTTATGATGGCAGTCGCTTCTATAACCCGTTTTACTAAAGGTGAATGCATGTATTTCGCATTCGCCTTTTACCATTAGAAGGGTGTTACATAGTATCTAGCATTAGCTAAAAGACTTTTTAAGATTACGATGTTTCACGCACTTCATATTTTCAATGTCTGATATTTTTGATATGTTTAATGAAAAGAAACGGAGGTTTTCGTATGAGCTGGAAGGATACGTTTTACGATAAATTAATGGATTCTTATAAAGATACGCTGAATTATGATGGTATCTCAGGAAAAAGAATGGCAGCAAGATTTGCGGCGCTGTCCGAAATTGGCCTCACCGCAGATAAAGGTTCAAACCGCCCTGGTTATTCTCAGGAAGAGAAGCAAGCAAAGGATATGGTTGCAGTTTGGATGTCGGAGGCTGGTCTTGCCGTCCATCGTGACGAGGCTGGTAATGTGTTCGGTCGACTTGCTGGTAAACAAGATCATTTACCCGCCATTTTAAGTGGCTCTCATGTAGACAGTGTGCCAAACGGCGGTCAGTTTGATGGGCCCTTAGGGGTTCTTGCTGCACTAGAAGTAGCAGAAGCCTGGAAGGAAACGGGATACCAGCCGGAAAAGCCATATGAAGTTGTCATCTTTAGTGACGAAGAAGGGGCTCGTTTCAATGGTGGCTTTAACGGTAGTGAAGGCCTAATGGGTTTTGGCAATTTGGAAGCTAAGAAAAAGTTAAAGGATAGTGACGGGAAGAACTTTTCAGAGGTACTGCAAGATGTAGGCCTATCTGCAGGAGACTATCCTAAAGCGAAACGGGCTGAAGAAACGATTGAAATGTTCGTGGAAGTCCATATTGAACAAGGAAAGCGCTTGGAAAAAGAAAACCTGCCCTGTGGCATTGTAACAGGGATTGCAGGTCCTTGTTGGCTTGAAGTGACATTTACTGGGGAAGCAGGACATGCAGGAAATACACCAATGCATGACAGAAAGGATGCACTAGTAGCAGCCTCTGCGTTTATTACAAAGGTAGCCAGCTTACCAGCCACTGTTAGTGATAGTGCGGTCGCGACAGTTGGAAAACTCCACGTGGAACCAAATGGTGTGAACGTAATCCCCGGAAAAGTAACTCTATATGTGGATATTCGAGATATTCACAAAGAGACTCGAAATAAACTAATTGAGGTGGTAAGGCAAACTGGTGAGGAGATTGCCTCCGCTCACAACACACAGATTACATACCATGAAACAATGCGTGTATCGCCAGTACCAATTAATGAGAAAACGCAGGACCTTTTGGAAGAAGCGATCCGATCCAAGGATGTAACTCCATTTCGGTTACCAAGTGGGGCAGGGCATGATGCAATGGTTGTGGGGGAAAAAATACCTGTTGCAATGCTATTCACGAAAAGTATTCATGGGGTGAGCCACCATCCTGATGAATGGTCTGAGTTAAGTGACTGTATTCAAACGGTTCACGTTCTTAAATCATTTTTAGAAAAGATCCAACAACGGGGAATGTAAACGTGAGGATATTTTGGCTTCGATTTAGTGTTCTTAGCATACTATGGATATGTATGATTACATTGGGAAGTAACCTTCTTTCAGTAAGTATCCTGTTTTTTGCTGCTTCACTTGCGGTATATTTTTTCCTGACTATGGGAAAATTCCCTATCACTCTAAACATTTTCCTTTTTGGGATTGGGATGGTGCATTTCTTGGTAGCTGGACAAGATGATGTATTTTGGACAATGACTCTCTTCTACTTTTATTCTTTAGACGGGATTTATCGTATTCTTAAGCCAAGATCCTGGATTGTATTAACTGTTGGTTTACTTCTTTCGTTACTTTCTCTTACTTTACACGATCAATTGACTGTAAAAGGAATCTTGGTCCTTCTTGTTCTATATATTTTGGCAGCAAGGATTTCCATGATCGTTACACAAAGAGAGGAAATGCGTCAGCTATATGACCAACTACGTGGGGAATATCGCAGTGTTAAAAGGCTGAATTTAGCAGCAGAGCGGGATGCAAGATTAGAAGAGCGCACCAAAATAGCGCGAGATATTCATGATTCGGTGGGGCACCGGCTTACAGCATTAATTATGAAACTGGAAATGCTCTCCATCCAGCGAAAAACAGAGGATTATACAGAGTTAAAGCGGATGGCGACAGAGAGCCTTGAGGAAACAAGGCAAGCGGTCCGAGCCCTGAATATTGAGGAGAACGAAGGAATTGCCACTGTTGTACATCTAATTCGTAAACTTGAAGCAGAAAGTCATATTATGGTGCAATTCACCGTGAAACAAGGTGTTCTCTCTGCTTCACTTTCTAATGATAAGAGCGTTGCATTATACAGAGTTATTCAAGAAGCGCTGACGAATGCCATGCGTCATGCTCAAACAAGGGAAGTGCGTGTAACACTTGGCAAATCAGCTACAGGAGCTATTGCATTTGAAATCGAAAATTCATTACATAAAGCAACTTCTTTTAAAGAAGGCTTTGGCATATCGATGATGAGAAAGCGTGTTGGTGAGCTAGGTGGAAGCTTGGAAGTGATACAGACGAACAACAAATTTGTGGTTTCGGGGATGATTCCCAGTGAGGGTTAGGGGGGATGAGAATGCAGGTTTTACTTGTAGAAGATCAAGTCATAGTAAGACAAGGTCTTAAGGTTATTTTGGAGCAGGATGAGAAGATAACAGTAGCTCATGAAGCGGCAAATGGACAGGAAGCCATTCACATATTGGAAAAGCATCTTATTGACTTTGTGATGATGGATGTACGGATGCCTGTGATGAATGGGATAGAAGCCACAAGCGTAATTAAACAAAAGTGGCCCCATGTTAAGATACTCATTTTAACTACCTTTAACGATGATGCATATGCAGTGGAAGCACTAAGGCAAGGTGCAAATGGCTTTTTACTTAAGACCTCAGAGTCAGCAAAATTAATTGCTGCAGTACATAGCTGTATGAACGGTGGTCTAACGTTACACGAAGAAGTGGCAGCAAAAGTGATGCCGAAATTATTAGAGCGTTCAACCGAGACGCCACGACCTGAAGTCACTCTATCTGATAGAGAAATGGCCATTACAAAGCTCGTGGGTGAGGGGAAAACGAATAAAGAAATTGCCTCTGCACTATTCTTGTCTGTTGGAACGGTTAAGAATCATCTAACCCATATTTTGCAAAAAACAGGGCAGCGTGACCGCACGCAGCTTGCCATTTATGCTATAAAGCATGACATATCTGATTAACGTTTAAAAGCTCTCCATCGGGTGAGCTTTTTTTTGCACGCTAGTAAATTTTTCATAGGTAGAATTTTTAAGATTACGACAATAAAAGGCATATTAAAGAAGTGACTTAAGTCATAATGAGAAGAAGCATTACATGACTACAGACAGTATGCTTCAGCTATGTTTTATCTTAAGATTAAATGGAAGGAGGCGAGAAAACATGTTGGAATTAGATGGTCTTTCAAAAAAATTTAAACAGTTTTATGCAGTAAAGAGTTTAAATATGTTTGTTGAACGCGGAGAAATCATTGGTTTACTAGGTCCAAATGGTGCTGGTAAATCTACAGCTATTTCGATGATTTCCTCCTTAGCAGAACCCACTGCTGGGGATGTCCGTTATAATAATAAAAGTATTTTAAAAAAACCAGGTGAATTCCGTAAAATCGTAGGAATGGTTCCCCAGGAGATTGCCTTATATACGGACCTTACAGCAGAAGAAAATTTGCAGTTTTTCGGTAGAATGTATCGACTCAAAGGCTCCATTTTAAAAAAGAGAATACAGGAAATTCTTGATTTGGTTGGGTTAGCAGATAGAAAGAAGGATGTGGTACAGACTTTTTCAGGTGGAATGAAGCGCCGACTTAATATTGGCGTTGCATTATTACATGACCCAGAGCTGCTTATTATGGATGAACCGACAGTGGGAATAGATCCGCAATCACGAAATTATATTCTGGAAACCGTAAAGCGACTAAATAAAGAAAGGGCTATGACGGTAATATACACGAGTCATTACATGGAAGAGGTAGAGTTTCTATGTGATCGCATTTATATTATGGACCAGGGAAACCTTATAGCTTCTGGTACAAACGAAGAGATTAAACGTATTTTATCTTCAGAAAAAACCATTTCCATAAAAAGTGATCAACTCAACGAGCAATTTATTGCCATGTTGCAAGAGCACCCGCTTGTTAATCGCGTTATGAGCACAGATAAAGAGATCACGCTTATGGTAGCAAAAGAAGTGAGTATGTTTGGTGACTTAACGAAACTTGCTGAGACTGCAGGCATTGAATTAACGTCTGTTCATAATAAAACGCCTACTCTGGAGGATGTATTCTTACACCTCACAGGTCGCGCTTTAAGGGATTAGGGGTGTAGGAATGATAGGACAAATTATAAAAAAGCAAGCCTTAGTACTCATTCGTAATCCCGTGCAATTATTATTACTCGTCGGATTACCAATCATCCTCATTTTAATACTAGGCGTGGCACTAAGTAGTTTTATGAACGGAGAGAGCCCAACTATTCAAGTCAAACTAGGAATTGTAGAGCAGGAGCAAGAGGACGCTCAGTTAGAGAGGTTTAGTGAGGATAAGAAGGGCGAGCTTCCGCCGGCTGTATTAAACCAACTAGATGATATCTTACCGATACAACGGTTGAAAGAAGATGTTTTTGGTAGTGATGAAGCTGCAAAGTATATTACGTTAGAGGAAATATCACCCTTGGACAAGGAAAAGGTATTGGACGACAACACCTATACTGCCCTAATAGAGGTTCCTGATAATTTCACATATGAAATATTGGAGTACTCCTTGTTAGGTGAGGAAAACCAGCCTTCTCTACAACTGTTTACCAATACGGAACATCAGCTTGGTGTAAGCATTGTAGATGGTATTCTCAAGCAATTCCAGGAACAGCTTACATTGCAAACATTTTTACAGGAGGAAGCGATTAATCCAGAAAACCTTGAAGAAAATCTGCAAAATGTTACAGCAGATGTTTTGACGTTGGACCAACAAGTTCCAATAAGCTCAAAGGACTATTATACTGTTGGAATGGCTGTGATGAACGTACTGTTCATTGCCTCGGCAATTGGATCGATTGCATTTCTTGAGAAAAATATTTTTGTTTTTGACCGAATTATATTGGCAAACGTCTCAAGGTGGGTTTACTTTGTCGGTATTCTTCTATCTGGTATGTTATTTGCATTTTTACACTTGGTTATCATCTTTGGATTTTCATGGATTGTCTTTGGCGTCACGTGGCCTAACTTGCTTGGATTCACCTTTGTTACAACGGCGTATGCTGTAGCGGTTGGTGGGATTGCTGTATTACTAACAGCCTTAAGCTATCGCCTCCACTCTGAGGTAATTACTAACTTTTTCTCCAATATTCTTGTATCCTTGATGGCTTTACTAGGTGGAAGTTTCTTCCCACTTGGAGATTCATCTGCATTTATTGCAACATTAGGAAATTTAACACCAAATGGTGCGGGAATGTCGGCCTATATTACATTGTTGCGTGGCAATGAATTAAGTGATGTTACCGATCACGTAGCATTTCTGCTATTGTTCGGGTTTGTTTCCATTGTTATTGCAGCTTGGAGTTTTCCAAAGAGGGGGGCTGCATTATGATTGGTATACTTCTCACAAAAATACGCATGTTTATTCGCAACCCTTGGACATTTATTATCTTTACTGTTATGTCGATTGGCTTTGCTCTCATCATAGGCGGTAATGGCGCTGCTACAACCATCTCTGTACCAATTTATGCTGAGGATAATTCAGTTAAAGGTTCAACACTTGAGAAAGTACTAAAAGAGGATGAAGCATTTCGATTTAATTGGTTGAAAGAAGAAGAGGAGATGCTTGAGCAAATTGAGAATGGGAAAGCGGAAGTTGGCGTAATTCTTCGTGATACTTCCTATCAACTCATAGTTGGAGTGGACTCCCCAAATGCTACAATGATTGAGCAAGCCATCCAGCGAGCTTATCGGGCACATAACCTTGAAACGGCACTATTAGAGGTTTCCGCTACGAATGCCGAGGAAGAACGTGTGTCGGTTCTTGAAGCGTTTGATAAATCGATGAATATACCTGCCTTTGAAATGGAGACAACAAGTTTCCGTAGCGAGGATGCCGTTATTTATGATAATACTTTTCAAACATTGTTTGGCTTTACTCTATTTTTTGTGATCTATACGATTGCCTATAAGCTACAACCAATTCTAGTAGAAAAGCGTGATGGGATTTGGGATCGTATGATC
This sequence comes from Oceanobacillus jordanicus, assembly GCF_022095695.1. Classification (GTDB taxonomy): domain Bacteria; phylum Bacillota; class Bacilli; order Bacillales; family Amphibacillaceae; genus Oceanobacillus_B; species Oceanobacillus_B jordanicus. The sequence continues at coordinate 253,235 of NZ_JAIFZM010000003.1, read as the reverse complement.
TTATCCCCAGTAAGAAAATGGGAAGTTTATGTGGCCAACTTGGTTTATAGCTTTATAGAAGGCTATGTTCAGATTGTAATTATCTTCTGTATTTTCCGATTTTGGATAGGTGTTGATTTCCATGGGAAATTCTTAGAAGCGTTGCTGTTGATAACACCTTATATATTTTCCATAGTGGCACTATCTATATTGTTTACCGCGATAGTGAAGAATGTCCAACAGTTTAATGCGATTATCCCCATTATCGCAGTAAGTATGGCGATGATTGGTGGGGCGTACTGGCCGCTCGAAATTGTGGAATCTAAGATTCTAATTACAATTTCTAAGATTAACCCATTAACATATGGAATGGAAATATTGAACGGTGTGGTACTATATGGGTATACCCTTGAGGACTTATTATTCCCTATCAGTATTTTAGTGTTAATGGGAGTAGTGATGACAGGGCTTGGCATCCATCTGATGGAGAGAAGACATGTTTAAAGAGCTGGTTACCGACCAGCTCTTTTTTTAACGTCCCATCGTGAAGAGTAGAATTCACATGAGAAACTTGCTATAATCTTCCTTATAGCTTAATTTTACATTAAAATGAATCACCATTCATTTGGAAAAGAAGGAATACAAAAATGAAAAACATCTTTAGAATATTTTCAAAAGACGTAAAGAACACGGGAACAAACTGGGTAGCGTTAATACTGATAGGTGGACTAATTATATTACCATCACTTTATGCGTGGTTTAATATTAAAGCTTCCTGGGACCCATATGGGCAGACAGATCAAATTCCAATAGGTGTAGTCAACGAGGATACAGGTGCAACAGTAAGAGATGAAGATATTGATGTTGGGCAGGAGCTTGTTGATAACTTGAAGGAAAATCGATCAATGGATTGGCACTTCGAGGATAGAGATGAGGCAATGGATAACTTAGAAAACGGAGATTATTTTGCTGTTATTGTCATCCCGGAAAACTTCTCCAGTAAACTAAGTACAGTTGTTAACGACAAGCCGGAGAAAGCGGAGATGGAATATTACGTTAACGAGAAAATCAATGCCATTGCCCCAAAAATCACGGATAAAGGTGCTTCCGCCATTACTGATGAGATTAGTAGTAATTTCATATCTACAGTAAATGGTGTCATTTTTGACATGTTTAATAATATTGGAATCGAGCTAGAACAGGATTTACCAGACATCGAACGATTCGAGAATTATATATTCAATTTGGAAGAAAATCTACCTGAGATTAAACAGCTTGTCGATCAATCATTATCAGATGCTAGTAGCGCAGATGAAATGATTAACCAAGCCCAGGCGCTTGTCCCTGAGGCGGAGCAAGTTACCAACGATGGGCTGAATACCATCGATAATACGACTGCATTTTTAAATAAAGCTGAGGACCGGCTTAATGAAGTCGCACCACAGATTCAAGCAGACTTAGAACGTGTTCAGCAGGTAGCGGATGAAACGAACACATTTCTTAAGGAGGTTCAATCTGCTGGAATCGATTTCGGAAGTGGTACTGATTTGACTAATCAATTGGATGAACAAGTAACACAGCAAATTGAGGCTATTTCATCTATTGAAGAGACGTTAAGACAAGTACAGCAACAACAAAATGAGAATGTGGAAGAAGGCGAAAATGCAGATACCCCTGATCAAGGGGCAGGAGAAGGTAACCAGGGACAGGGAAGTCAACAAATTGAGCAGGCACTGCAAGAGTTGGCGACTATCCGTGCAGGTCTTGAGACAGCTCAGGAGCGTAGTAATGATGTCCATACCTTTATTCAAGAAAAGCAATCAGAAGTGGAAGGGGTTTTCAATGATCTGCAAGGCTTGGTTGAAAATACCTCCGCAAATATTGATGCGTTTGTAACAGAGTACAATGAAAACATCGAACCAACAGTTTTAGCTGAAGTGGACAGTGCGAAAACAACGCTTGCCGAAGCACGTGGTATCTTGGTGGATATTCAGACTGCTATTCCTGAGGTGGAAAGAATTCTTGGAAGTACTGAGGCTGATCTTGGCGAAGGAAAAGGCATGCTAGAGAAGGTCCAGAATGAGTTTCCATATGTAAACGATAAGGTGAATGAACTAGCGGATCGTATACGGGAAATACAAGGGGAAACCGATATTGGTGAGATGATTGAACTGCTACAAAATGATCCAGAGGCCGAACAAGGATTTTTTGCCGAACCAGTTCAGCTTAATGAAAATAAACTTTTCCCTATAGAAAATTATGGTTCAGGAATGACTCCTTTCTATACGGTGCTTGCGATCTGGGTAGGTGGCTTACTACTTATTTCGTTACTTTCTACAGATACAACAAATATGGAGAGCTATTCATCGAGACAGGTTTATTTTGGTAAGTTATTCACCTTTATGACGATAGGTCTTCTGCAATCGACCATTGTGTCACTGGGAGACATTTTCCTATTAAATGTTTCCATGGCAAGTCCTGGTTGGTTTGTGTTATTTGGATTACTGATTAGCCTCGTGTTTATGATCATTATCTACACACTCGTATCTGTCTTTGGAGATATTGGAAAGGCGATGGTCATAGTATTGCTGGTTCTGCAAATTGCTGGTTCGGGCGGTACGTATCCTGTAGTCCTTTTACCAGAATTCTTCCAAGTTATCCATCCATTCTTGCCGTTTAGCTATGCAATTGATCTTATGCGGGAAGCTGTAGGCGGAATTGTTTGGGACCGAGTCCTACATGATATTTTGTTCCTCGGCATTTTCGGAATCGCAGCCATTATACTAGGAGCATTTTTAAAACAGCCAATTAATAGACAATCTAAAAAGATTAAACAAAAATCAAAAGAATCAGGACTGTTTCACTAAATCGGAATATATCAAGGGGTGTGCGCCACTTTCTGGGTTGGTTGCGTCAGATCAGTGGTGTGATGCGTCACTTACGAGGTTGGTTGCGTCAGATCAGTGGTGTGATGCGCCACTTACGAGGTTGGTTGCGTCATATCAGTGATGAGATGCGTCACTTTCGAGGATTGCTGCGTCAGTACGGTGGTGTGATGCGCCCCTTTCAAGGATAGCTGCCTCGGATCATGTGGTCCTGCTACCTTAACTGGTTTCGCGGCACTTTTTACTATATAAATATTAAAAAGGGAGAGGATACTTTTGAAAATAAATGATGAAGCAAGAGCAACACTGTTGGATGAGGTTACGGGGCTAGGGGATGAGGAATTAAATAAACGCCCAAGCACTGGTGGCTGGTCAATCGCGCAGGTTATGGAACACTTATACTTAATGGAACGCGCAGTCGTTTATAATATCCAGAATGCGATCGAAAACAGTTCGATTAAGGAAGTTAGTTCTAAACCTATTGAACTCACAGTGAACAGGTCCAGAAAAGTAGAGGCTCCGGAATTTGTTCAACCAAGTGAATCTACTATGACGCTTAAAGATTTGCAACAGAAATTGCAGACGTCCCATGAGGCATTGCGGGGGATTTATACTACTGTTGATGAAAAACGATTAGTAGAAAAAACGGCCGTGCACCCAGTATTCGGTGAAATGAATTTGTTCCAATGGATCCCCTTTGTCGGATACCATGAGCAAAGGCATATTGACCAAATTAAAGAGATAATAGAAACGCTTTAACTAAATAAATTTAGTAAAAAGGGCAGGGAACTGTCCTTTTCTTGTACATTAGAAAGCTCTTCTGTAAACATGTACCAGTTGAGACAGGGTTCATTCTACGCTATTTTCTAGTATAATAGAATAATAGGAGTAGAGCAGAGAGGGGAAGACATCGTGAAGAAAAAACGTATTATTGGTATAGGTATTGGAATTCTTTCTATCCTGCTAGTAATAGATATTATAGCAAGCTATTATTTTTATAATTTAGCTATTGAGCGAAATGTAAAAGACTTCTTGCAGGGGAATGCAGACCTTGAAGTTTCAGCTGAGGCAATGGATGTATTTATAGAGGGTGATTGGCGAGAATGGGTCGATAACCAAGACTTCGAACATTGGGAAATGACTTCCTATGATGGGTTGGAGTTAAAAGGATACTATCTCCCAGCAAAGGAACCTACAAACAAGACAGTTGTATTAGCGCATGGTTACTTAGGGAACGCGAGAGATATGGGACTATACGGCCAATATTATTACGAAGAATTGGGCTACAATATTTTCACAGCTGATATGAGAGGACATGGTAACAGTGGTGGAGATTATATTGGATTCGGCTGGCATGATCGGTTGGATTATCTAGATTGGATGGATAAGATAATAGAAAAAACAGGTGATGATACAGAAATTGTAATGCATGGCGTTTCGATGGGCGCTGCTACGGTGTTAATGGCAAGTGGAGAAAAGGATCTTCAACCAAATGTAAAAGCTGTTGTAGCAGATAGTCCATATACAAGTGTTTACGATATGTTTGACTATCAGTTGGAACGAATGTTTCATCTACCTGCTTTCCCTATACTACCTAGTACTAGTGTAGTGACGAAAATGAAGGCTGGTTATTCTTTATCAGAAGCATCCGCCCTCGATCAAGTGAAAAAAGCTGAAGTACCTATACTTTATATTCATGGGAATGCCGACACCTTTGTACCAACTAAAATGACGGAAGAGCTATTGGAAAATACAAAGAGTGAGGCAGAGATGATTACCTTTGACGGGGCAGGACATGGAGAGGCATTTGTAACCCAAGAAGATCGGTATGTATCAAAGCTCAATGAGTTTTTGGAAAAGCATATTAAGGAATAAAGAAAGGGAAGCCTTCACTTCAAGTGGGGGCTTTTTTATTCATTAAATATACAACAAAATACACTTATTTTGCATAATTCTGCATAAATATAAGAAATAATTAATAAATATACTTGAAATATTGTTAGAAGATATTTATACTAATAAATAATTAAAAAATTCAGCTGTGCGTGAAAGGGTGATGGTTTGAAAAATGCGGCAATTGTTGGCGGAACCGGTTATGGAGCTTTAGAACTCATCAGGCTACTACATACGCATACAGAAATAAAGCTAGTGAAAGTTATTTCCCATTCACAGGATGGCATGGCAATTTCTTCTGTTTACCCACATTTGAAGAGCATGGAGGATATTGCCCTGGAAATATTAGAAATTCCTGCGCTTCTCCAAGGTATAGACATTATATTTTTTGCTACTCCTGCGGGCATTGCAAAAAATATTATACCTGAATTAGCAGATAGCGAGATTCAATGTATCGATTTGTCTGGGGATTTGCGATTATCCTCACAGGAGCAATACAAAGCATGGTACAAAGCAGAAGCAGCGAATGAAGGTTTATTGGATACAGCGGTATACGGACTTTCTGAGATTAATCGAAGCCAGATAAAGGAGGCGAAGATCCTATCTAATCCGGGTTGTTTTCCAACAGCAGCATTACTTGGATTAATTCCTGCTTTACAGCATGAACACATACATACAGAAGGAATTATTATTGATGGAAAAACAGGCGTTTCTGGAGCGGGAAAGACACCTTCTGTACGAACACATTTTCCAGAGACCAATGACAATCTTACACCATATAAAATTGGCGAGCATCAGCATATTCCCGAGATTGACCAATATCTTAGCGAACACTCCAACGTGGCTGTACATGCTACCCTGACTACACATTTGGTTCCGATGACGAGAGGTATTGTTTGTACGATGTACGGCAGGCTTACCGATCAGCAAGCCACTGAAAGATTAATAGAAGAATATCAACATTTTTATGAGAAAGACCGGTTCGTCAGGGTGCTCAATGAAAGGGAATTTCCAAGCACAAAAGGCGTATATGGAAGCAATTTTTGTGATATTGGATTACATGTAGACACTAGAACGAATCAGCTGATTATCATTTCAGCTATTGATAATTTAATGAAGGGAGCAGCAGGGCAGGCGATTCAAAATGTAAATATCATGAATGGATGGGATGAGCGTAAAGGTTTAAATCACATCCCCATGTATCCATAGAAAGGGTGAAAGCATGGTAACGATACAGAGTGAGGCAATTAAAGTGTTGAAAGAGGGACATGTAACAACTCCGAAAGGCTTTACGGCAGGTGGGCTACATTGTGGCATTCGCAAAAAAAGACGTGACTTTGGTTGGATTCACTCTGTTACACCTGCTGTGGCGGCAGGTGTATATACAATGAATGTATTCCAGGCAGCACCATTAAAGGTAACGAGGCAAGCAATCAATGAAACGAGTCACTTACAAGCTATTATTGTGAATTCTGGTATTGCGAATGCTTGTACAGGTAAACAAGGTGACTTGGATGCAGAGGAGATACAGAAAAAAGCTGCAGCAAAGCTAAACATTCCAGCAAACCATGTGGCAATTGCATCGACTGGACTTATTGGCAGCCCACTCCCAATGGAAAAAATAAACAAAGCGATCCACGGAATAACTATTGATAAAGAAGCAAATCCACAGCATTTTGAAGATGCCATCTTAACCACGGATACAGTAACAAAGCATGTTGCAGTACAGCTGGAGGTTGATGGGAAAACAATTACCATTGGTGGGGCTGCAAAAGGATCTGGAATGATTCACCCGAATATGGCTACCATGCTTGGTTTTATTACAACCGATGCAGCGATAGAAGCCGAAAGTCTCCAGCTGGCACTAAAACAAACAACGGATACGACATTTAATATGATCACGGTCGATGGTGATTGCAGTACGAATGACATGGTTCTGGTCATGGCAAATGGACAACAGGAAAATCATCCACTTAACCAATCACATCCACAATGGTCTTTATTCGTCGATGCTCTAAGAATGGTGAGTGAAGAGCTCGCCAAAATGATTGCTCGGGATGGGGAAGGTGCTAGCAAATTAATAGAGGTGAAGGTAACGGGTGCTCCGACGCAGGATGCTGCCTCTCACGTTGCAAAAGCTGTGATTTCTTCTAACCTCGTTAAGACTGCTGTTTATGGCGCAGACCCAAATTGGGGAAGGATTATTTGTGCAGTTGGCTATAGTGAGCAGCCAGTGAATCCAGATAAGGTCTGTATTGAGATTGGAGAAATACCTGTAGTGAAAGAAGGCATACCAGTAGCGTTTGATGAACTGGATGGAAAGCAGTACCTACAACAAGACAATATAACATTACATGTGAATTTGCAGGATGGACCATATAAAGCGACAGCATGGGGCTGTGACTTAACGTACGATTACGTCAAAATTAATGCTTCCTATCGAACGTGAGGTGTCGAGATGCAATTACTTGTTCTGAAACTTGGTGGTAGCATATTGGAAAAACTTCCAACTCAATTTTATCGAACAGTTGGTGATCTTCTTCATAAAAAACAGTGCCTTCCCATTATCGTACATGGCGGAGGGCCAGCCATTAATCAAATGTTAGAGAGCTTGCAAATACCAAATGAAAAAGTTGATGGATTACGGGTTACTTCGCAAAGTGTTTTGGAAATAGCCGAAATGGTAATGTGTGGTCAGATTAGCAAACAAATTGTATCAGAATTTCAGCTAGCAGGAGTCAACGCGTGTGGTTTATGTGGTGTGGATGGCAATTTATTGCAGACTGTACCTGCTGATAGAACAGGTAAATTAGGCTATGTCGGAGAGGTTGAAAAAGTGAATACAACATTTCTTACTACTTTTCTCGAAGCAGGTATCCTGCCTATCATTTCTCCAATCGGCACAGATAGTTATGGCCAACATTACAACATTAACGGAGATACTGCCGCCACGGCAATCGCTCAGGCACTTGGAGCGGACCTCATTTTTGTTAGTGATATCGATGGGGTCATGGAAGAGATCAATGGACAAAAAACATTACTTTCAACACTGGATGAACAAGAAATTTACGACAAAATAGCGTGTGGCAATATTTATGGTGGGATGATTCCCAAAGTGAAGGCCGCTTTAAAAGGATTAGCAAATGGTGTAAAAAGAACAGCAATTGTTAATGGGTTGAAACCAGAAGACTTAGAAGCATTTATTCATGGCGAACCGAGAGGAACTAGCATTCTATTAAGGAAGGAGAAATACGATGAGCCAGTCCATACCAGTAAATGAGCTGCCTGCTGTAATGAGTGTCTATAACCGCTTTCCAATCAAGCTTGCAAAGGGAAAAGGAAGCTATGTCTGGGATACCGATGGGAAAAGATACCTTGATTTTACTTCTGGAATTGCGACGTGCAATCTCGGACATGTGCCTGATTTTGTTCATAAGAAACTTTCTGAGCAGCTCTCCTCGTTATGGCATTGCTCTAATTTATTTACCATACCTCAGCAGGAGGAGCTAGCAAAGCGATTAACCAACAACTCTTCTTGTGATCAGGTGTTTTTTTGTAATAGTGGTGCTGAGGCAAATGAAGCAGCGATTAAACTAGCGAAGAAATACGCAAAGGATCAAGGGAATCTGGAAAGAACGGAAATAGTCACGTTCCATCAATCCTTTCACGGGCGGACTGGCACCACGATGGCTGCTACTGCACAGGAAAAGATTCATCAGGGATTTGAACCAATTGCTACTGGATTTCGCTATTTCCCGCTAAATTCCCAAGACGCATTATCACGAATTGATAACGGGAAAACCACAGCCGTGTTAGTCGAACTTATTCAGGGGGAAGGTGGCGTCCGCCCTGTTGAACAGAAATGGATTATAGAACTTCAGGAACAATGCCGTAACTCCGATATTCTATTGATGGTTGATGAAATCCAAACAGGAATAGGAAGAACAGGAACACTATTTGCCTATGAACAATTTGGTATAACGCCAGATGTAATCACACTTGCGAAAGGACTCGGTTCAGGTTTTCCGGTTGGTGCCATGCTGGCACGACAGCAGGTTGCCGATTCTTTTAAACCAGGCACTCATGGCAGTACGTTTGGTGGAAATCCGCTAGCAATGACTGCAGGGACAGCGACATTAGACGTTATGCTTGAGGAAGGATTTCGCGAAGATGTGTTAGAGAAAAGTAGCTGGTTATTAAAGGCTTTACTTAATTTAAAAGAAAGCTTCGGCAATATAATAGATGTTCGAGGACGAGGCTTTTTAATCGGTGTAGAAGTAAGCGGCAATGCAGGAGATTTGGTTTCTATCTTCAGGGGAAAAGGGATCCTTGTTTTGACAGCTGGACAGCATGTATTACGAATCCTTCCACCACTAACCGTCACTTGGGAAGAACTTGAAGAATTCATCCATACCTTTAACAGAATTTTCGTAGAGGGAGAGAATAACACAAAATGACAAAAGGCTATCTTATGCTTCAGACAGGGGAAGTATTCTCTGGTGACTGGATTGGTGCCAAGCAAGATACCACTGGAGAACTTGTTTTTAACACCAGTATGACTGGATATCAGGAGATGATGACAGACCCATCCTATACCGGCCAAATATTAACCTTTTGCTATCCGATGATTGGTAATTACGGTATTAATCTGCATGATCTGGAAAGTAGTGACATTGCGGTATCTGCTGTGATTATGAGTGATGTCTGTGAAGATCCGAGTCATTATCAATCTGTCGCCACAATGTCGGAAAAACTGGCACAGGCTGGGGTGTCTGGATTGACGAATATTGATACGCGGGCGTTAGTTGCAATTATCCGTAAACATCAAACGGTTCGCGCAAGAATTGTGTCGCAACAATCCTCCACTACCTCGATGTCTTCCTGGAAGCAGGAAAGTACAATTGAACTTGTAAGAACCGTGACAGTCCCGGAATATGAAGTGGTCGGAATGGGGGACATTCACATTGTTCTTCTAGACTTCGGCTATAAAAAATCAATTGTAGATGAATTGCTAGCAGCCCAATGCAAGGTAACAATTGTCCCTTTTACTACATCAGTTGAAGAGATCGCCCTTCTGTCTCCTGATGGAATATTAATTAGCAATGGCCCTGGGGATCCCATAGAATTGGAGGCTTATTTTTCGTCAGTTAAACAATTATCGGAAAGGTACCCAACCCTAGGTATTTGTTTAGGGCACCAACTACTAGCACTGGCCTATGGTGGCAAAACGAAAAAAATGCCTTATGGACATAGGGGCGGCAACCATCCTGTCAAAGAGCTGATAACAGGAAAAGTAACCATTACTTCACAAAACCATGGCTACGAAGTCGTTGAAGAATCGATTGATAGGGAGGCCTTTGAACTTACTTTCCGTAATGTCAACGACAATTCGGTGGAAGGAATCCAACATCGTAGACTTCCTATTCAGTCTGTTCAGTTCCATCCAGAAGCCCATCCAGGGCCAAGTGATGCAGCATATATTTTTCAGGATTTTTTACAACAGGTTAAAACAAGGAGGGAACAGGCATGCCAAAGCGTACACAGCTAAAGAAAGTTCTCGTTATCGGTTCTGGCCCGATTGTGATTGGGCAGGCAGCTGAATTTGATTATGCAGGAACACAGGCTTGCCTTGCTTTAAAAGAAGAAGGAATAGAAGTCATACTCGTTAACAACAATCCAGCAACGATTATGACAGATAAATCCATTGCTGATCAGGTGTATATGGAACCCTTAACTATAGAGATACTTGAAAAAATCATTGCTAAGGAAAGACCTGATGGGATAATTGGAACACTAGGAGGGCAAACGGGTTTAAATTTAACGGTACAATTATATGAAAAAGGAATCCTTGAACAGTATGGCGTAGAGGTGCTTGGTACGCCAGTCACAGCCATACAAAATGGGGAGGATCGCCAATTATTTCGAAATCTTATGTTAGATATAAAGGAGCCAATCCCTGAGTCAAAGATTATTGAAAATCTTGAACAAGGGCTTTCTTTCATCCGAACAATCGGTTTTCCTGTAATTCTCCGTCCAGCCTATACGCTTGGTGGGGAAGGAGGGGGATTTGCACATAACAAAGCTGAATTTGCTGAGTTACTTGTAAAGGCACTATCGCTTAGTCCGATTAACCAGGTACTGGTTGAAAAAAGCATCAAGGGATGGAAGGAAGTTGAATATGAGGTAATGCGTGATGCAAATGATACGTGTATCATTGTGTGCAACATGGAGAATATGGACCCAGTTGGGGTTCATACTGGTGACTCTATTGTTGTCGCGCCCTCCCAAACTTTAACAGATGTGCAATACCAACTATTACGAACAGCTTCTTTAAAAGTAATCCGTGAGCTCGGCGTTATAGGAGGGTGCAATATTCAGTTTGCCCTCCATCCAGAATCCAATGACTATCGGATCATCGAAGTGAACCCACGGGTTAGCCGTTCTTCTGCATTAGCCTCAAAGGCATCAGGGTATCCAATTGCGCGGATCGCAGCCAAATGTGCGGTTGGTTTTTATCTCGATGAAATTTTGAACCCAATCACCGGAAATACATATGCTTCGTTTGAGCCGGCTTTGGATTATATTGTAGTAAAACTACCACGCTTTCCGTTTGATAAATTTACCGAAGCAGATCGAACCTTAGGCACCCAAATGAAGGCAACTGGGGAAGTAATGGCAATTGATCGGACATTTGAAGGTGCGCTGAATAAAGCAATCCGTTCGCTAGAGTTGGGAGTATACAGCCTGCATTGGCCAGGGATGGAGAAGAAGACGAAGGCGGAATTAGCTAATCTACTTCATGTACCGAATGACCTCCGGCTTTTCGCCATTGGGGAAGCACTACATCGTAAGATCGACATAGCTGAAATCATGCGGCTGACGGAAATGGACTACTGGTTTATTATAAAACTACAACGCATCATTGACATGGAGGAGACAATGGCTTCCTACCAATGGCCTGACATCCCCCCTGAAGTGTTAAAACAGGCTAAACGCTTCAATTGTAGCGATGAATGGATTGCTGAACTGACAGGTGCATCCCCTAAGAAACTTAGAAAAAGATATAAGGAAATTTCACTCCAGCCAGCGTACAAGCTGGTTGACACATGCGCAGGGGAATTTGATGCCGTTACACCATATTATTACTCTACATGGCATGGTTACGATGAAGTGAAATCACTAGATTCGAAGAAAAAGATCCTTGTATTAGGCTCTGGTCCCATCCGTATTGGGCAAGGCGTTGAATTTGATTACTGTGCTGTTCAAGCAACTATTGCTTTGAAGAAAATAGGCTGTGACGCAATCGTCATGAATAACAACCCTGAAACTGTAAGCACAGACTATTCCCTTGCAGATCGTCTCTATTTTGAGCCACTGGCTTTAGAAGATGTGCTGGCCGTTATTCAAAAAGAGAACATTGATGGTGTGCTTGTACAATTTGGTGGTCAAACAGCAATTAATCTAGTACATGATTTAGTGGAGGAAGGTGTGCCGATACTAGGTACAACTGCGAAAGCAATTGATAAGATGGAAGATAGAGATGCATTCTATCAAGTGTTGGATGAGTTAGAGATTCCTCATATCGCAGGGGAGGTCGTTTCTCATTACGAAGCATTAGAGCAAAGTGCTAAAAAAATTGGCTTCCCTATTTTGATTCGTCCATCCTATGTAATTGGCGGTCAATCGATGTTTATAAGCTATAATGAATCGGAGCTTCTTCACTATGTAGAGCGCATCGAAGCAGATACGAACGGACAATGCTGGCCATTATTGCTTGATTCGTATTTAGCTGGAGTAGAGTGTGAAGCGGATGTGGTCAGTGACGGGCAGGATGTTATTATTCCAGGTATTTACGAGCATGTGGAAAAGGCAGGCGTCCATTCAGGGGACAGTATGATGATCTTTCCTTCTGTAAGCTTAACGCCAAGCATAAAGGATAAAATGACAAAGATAATTCAAGGCATTTGCAGAAAGGTACCGATAGTGGGCGTAATGAATATTCAATTCATTGTTTTCCAGGATGAAGTATTTGTCATCGAGGTAAATCCAAGGTCCTCTAGAACCATTCCAATTATTAGTAAAGTAACAGATATGCCAATTATGGAATGGGGAGTGCAGGTGCAAATGGGCAGGCCTTTAGCTACGTTATCTAGTGAGTTAAATGTCTTGAAAGAGCCGGCTCATTATACGGTAAAAGCACCTATCTTTTCAGCAGGGAAATTAAAAGGGGTGGACCATGTGCTAGGACCAGAAATGAAATCCACGGGCGAAATTATTGGAATGGGAGAAAGTCTAGAAACAGCTATAAATAAGGTCCGTCCTGATCTAACTAGTGAACACTTAAAAATCTTTGTTTCTATTACAGATAGATATAAAAAAGACGCCGTTTCACTTATTGAGCAGCTTGCGGGTAAGAATGTAAGTTTGTCAGCCACAGCAGGCACCGCAAAATACCTTGCAACTGCTGGCTTTAATGTAGTGGAGGTATCGAATGATCAAAGCGCTATAGAAGCGCACTGGAAGAAGCAACAACCAGATGTATTACTCAACATACCAACAAAAGGAAGAGAACGGCGCAGAACAGGATTTTATTTAAGAGAGCTAGCAATTCGATATGGGGTTACCTGTTTTACGAGCCTCGATACTGCTCAGGCAATTCTTCTGGCGGAAAAACCTAGTCAGATTGAGGTTTGTTCATTAAATGAGTATATGGAGAAGCAAATGGTTTAGTCTCTAGATTATTTATCTATTAAGAAGCAAAGTTTCGGAGCTGTCTCAAATGCTGAGACAGCTCTTTTTATACCTGCTACGTTTACTTGCTTTATTCCAAAACGCAGTTCAGAAGTTTAGTTCATTCCGTGTTTCGATTGCTGTGTTTACGGTAAATTACTCAGTAAAACTACTTTAGGAGGCTTTTCATTTGAGAGATATTAATCAAATTCCAAGCGAAGCACGTTCATTATGGCAAGAGGATAGACGGATTGCTACCTATCCACCTTTAGATAAAGATTTGATAGTAGACGTAGTAATAGTCGGGGGTGGGATTACTGGTCTTGTTTCTGCATATCTCTTGGCAAAGGAAGGTAAAAAGATTGCATTACTAGAAGCTGACAGCCTGCTAGAAGGTACTACTGGTTATACAACTGCGAAAATTTCCTCGCAACATGGGCCCATTTACCAGGAGATAATGAAAATACACGGCAAAGAAAAAGCCAAACTGTACTATGAGGCAAATGAGGAGGCGTTAAATTATATTCGCAAACTCCAGGAAGAGGAGAATATTGCCTGTGATTTAACTACAGAAGACGCCTACCTTTATACGACAAATGATAAGAACCTAGAGATATTAGAGAAAGAGGAACAAGCTTACAACGCCTTGGGGATAAATGGGGGTGAGGCAACAGCGGAAGTGGACCTTCCTTATACGGTAAAGAAGGCTCTCGTGCTGCGTAACCAGGCACAATTTGACCCTGTGAAATTTCTTCAAGGATTGCTCCCCTCCATTAAAAATAATGGTGGTTGGATTTTCGAACATACAAGAGCTGTAAGTGTAAAAGGAAGTGATGAACCAACCGTAAAGACTGAAAATGGTCATAAAATAAAGTGCAAGGATGTGCTAGTAAGTTCCCATTTTCCTTTTAATGATGAGCAAGGTGCCTATTTTTCGCGGTTGCATGCACAGCGCTCCTATTCTATTGCTGTGAAACCAGTCAAAACCCCTCCAAAGGGAATGTACCTTGCTGTCGATTCACCTTCAAGGTCATTAAGACAAGCTACTGATCCTAATGGAGAACCATTGCTGTTAATTGGTGGACAGGGGCACACTGCTGGGAAAAATGATGATTCTACATTTGCTAATTATGAAGCGTTAAAGAATTATGGAGAAGAAGAATTTGGGATCGCATCCATTCCATATCGCTGGTCTGCCCAAGATTTAGTATCACTCGATCATGTTCCATACATCGGGCAAATGGTAACTGGCAAAAAGCATGTGTGGGTAGCAACAGGTTTTGCCAAATGGGGCATGAGTAACGGTCTAGTGGCGGCTTTATTATTGAAAGACCTTATTCTTGAAAAAGAAAACCGCTATGCTGCTTTGTTCGATCCAACCAGAACTGAGTTAAAAAAAGGAGCTAGCTCTTTTATAAAAGAGAATACAGATGTAGCAAAAGAATTAGTTAAAGGAAAAGCACATCGGGAGGATAAAACGGTCGATGAACTGGAGCGTGATGAAGGCTCTATAGTGGTTCATAATGGTAAAAAGGCAGGCGCTTATCGCGATATAGCTGGGAATATTCATGTAATCAAACCAACGTGTACTCATATGGGCTGTGATGTAGAGTGGAATGACGCAGAACGCTCATGGGATTGTCCATGTCATGGCTCACGCTTTTCACATACAGGCTCTGTAATAGAAGGGCCTGCGGTGAAATCCTTAAAGAAAATGGAAGAATAGAATGAGAGGATAAAATATAGCGGCTAGGAGTTGATGCGCCCCCTAGCAGCTATATTTTGTACCAAATAACATTTGCTTATAAGTTTCGCTTGTTCTACTAGCCAAGCCACTCCCACGCTTCTTCCACTTCATTAGAATTAAATTGCTTTGCTTTTATGCCTGGAAGATAATGACCGAGATTAGCAGCAGTACCAATCCACTTTTCATCACTAACAATAGCGAACTTTTGAAATTGGCTCCAATGTTTCGCGTCGAATTGCACCCCGTCTATTATACCTTTCCATGTCATTCCATCGATATCATGTACATCCCCGTTAAAGCTTTGGGCAACTCTTTCATCTAGTAATGCCGCATCTTCCTTCGTTGCCCTTCCAGTAAATTCTACCGCAATACTTGAGGTGCTTTTACTTGGCAAAAAGGTAATCATAAAAATCCTCCTCTACTTAGTATCTTGTTGCAAGATTCCCGAGTTCTATGGAAATTAAACGAATTTGCAAAGTGGAAAATCATATATATGAAAGAATATTCAAAACAAATGGTATATAATGTTAATACAATTGTATAAAAGCCAACTATGACAAAGGGGGAACAAAATGACAATTACATACCATATTAACGATTCAACTTTAGACGCCAATATTTTAGATGGACTGCAAGCATTACATAAAACCATCTTTGATGAGTCAGACGATCTTAGTAGCAAAATGACAGGTAAGCCACCGTTAGTAATCGTAACAGCGATGGATGGCGAAAGGGTTATTGGGTATGAAATTGGATATGCGTTAGATAATAGGACATTTTATAGTTGGTTAGGAGGAGTGGATCCGCGATACCGAAATCAAGGTATAGCCTATAGCCTCCGCTTCAATGAAAAAGCAGCATCACTATTTAAGAGAAACAGGATATAAAGTAGTTCAAACAAAGACCATGAATAAGTGGCGCGGAATGTTAGTTCTTAATATTAAAAGTGGATTTGATGTAGTAGCTACATGTACGGGTGAAAATGGATTACATAAAATTATTTTGGAGAAGCGTTTACTTTAATAGCGCATTCTTTTATTTTTAGGTTTATAAATAAAAGCGAGGGTGTAGCAGTTGGAAAGCAATATTGAAATATATGAAAAAGAATCTCAGAAATTTAATCCCTATATCCATTTAATTTCACGTATTAAAGAAATAGAGGAAGCATTACCTTATGGTGCTGAGGTTGCCTCTAAGTGGAGAGATGTTTTTGCACAATCACTTACAACTAAAACATACCCAGTAATGCATCCAATTGGAAAAGAGACGTTTTCCCTTTATATTAAGTTCCCAACTGGGATCTTTGAATTTAACTTAGATATTGATGGTGCGACTTTATTAATAAAAGAGGAAGGGTTTTTACCAGAAACAATTTCTCCAGAGAAAATAATTAAGGCTGTGGACCAGGGGAATATAAACAAAGACCCTAAATTAATAAAACCAAATCATAAAAACCCTGTTATGATACTTCAAAGTAAATATTTAACTGATAATAAAATGTACTGTATTAACGGGAACCATAGGATATTTGAAGCGTACCGAAACAACGATAATCAAATAGAGGTTTTCCTATTTAAAGATTTAGACTTTGTTCCATTTATTTATGATGCTCTAAGTAAAGCAATCTATTTAATAGAAATAGATTTTATGAATATAGTAAAACGTTAATTTAAGTATAAGAGTAATTTTTATATTGGAGATGAAATCAATGATAAAGGTATTACACAAAGCGATTGAATTAAGAGAAACAGAAAATCATAAAGAATCGAACCAGTTATTAATTGAATTGGTCAAGGACTATCCGAAAAACGCGTCCATAAACTATCAATGTGCTTGGAGTTTTGATTTGTTGGGAGAAGAAGCTAAAGCAGTCCCCTTTTATGAAAAAGCGATTGAGCTTGGATTGGAAGAGAATGAACTACAAGAGGCCATATTGGGGTTAGGTAGTACTTACAGGACACTAGGAGAATATGAAAAGTCAAAATTAACCTTACAAAAAGGACTTGAAGCTTTCCCGCATAATAAAGCAATTCAAACATTTTATTCAATGACCTTATATAATTTAAAGGAACATAGTAAAGCTATGAAATTGTTATTAAGATGCTTAGTTGAGACAACATCAGATGAGAAAATAATAAGCTATAAAAGAGCCATTCATTTCTATTCCGATAAATTAGATGAAACTTGGTAGAGGTTCTATACTGTTGCAGCAATCCTAAGAATAGACATCGGTAGTTTGAATTCAATGCAGAGCCGTAAGTTTATCGTGCATTAATAAGTTCTCTCTAAATAGGCCATTAAAGTCTATGGTGAATAATATTTATTTGAATTTAGGAGGGGTTTTATGGAACTAACTTATTCGCGGTTACCATAAACTAAACAGAAAAATCGAGTTCATTACAAAGCCGACTAAACAAAAGGAGTAGGGAATAAAGGTAGCACATTTCAGAGACTCAGCAGGCTCACTGATTTATATAGAGACTGATTTGAACAGGAGGTATTAATGTGTTAAACGTGAAAGCATTAGAAGAGGAAGACTATGAATTGATCAAAGAAGCAGAGAAAGTCATTGAAAAGAATTATATATATGGACGCCATCACATTGGTTCGGCAGTTCGAGCTAAGTCAGGAAAGGTGTACGCTGCAGTACATTTAGAAGCAAATGTGGGAAGAATAGCTGTATGTGGGGAAGCGATGGCTATGGGGAAGTCCATATCAGAAGGGGACCATGAATTTAACACAATAGTAGCGGTAGCTCATCCCCATCCGCACGAAGATATAGAAAAATGCTGGGTCGTGGCACCTTGTGGGATGTGTCGTGAGTTAATTAGTGATTATGGTAGTAATACTGACGTAATCATCTCGTATAATGATACGTTAGTGAAGTGTAATGTAATGGATTTATTACCAGAAAAATATTAGGCAATTAAACTAAAAGAATGGTTAACAGGACTGGGGGGTCTATAATATGCCTTATAACTGGGTAACCTGTTCACCACCAGAGGTGAGAGGTTTCGTTTTTAATCTTCTAGGTGAAATAAAAGAGGTTATAAAGGAAGACTTTAATGGTTGCTATCTACACGGTTCCTTAGCAATGGGGGGATTTAATCCAAAAAGTAGCGATATTGATATTCTGGTTGTATCTAATAACTCTCTAACTTTAAAGACAAAAAGGGACTTAGCAAAGCTGTTACTTGCAAGTTCAAGTAACCCTTTTCCGTTAGAATTAAGTGTTTTAACTATAAAACAATTAAGAGATTGGAAGCATCCCTGTCCATTTGATTTTCATTATAGTGAGTGGTGGAGAGCTGGTTATGAAAAGGACTTAGCAAAAGGCACCTCCCATTATTTAAACGACGAGATTAAGACAGATCCCGATTTAGCTGCACATATAACGATATTGAACCACAGAGGAATCTGCATAGAAGGGAACCCTATAATGGAAGTCTTTCCCTCTGTTCCTCGGTCTGATTATCTATCATCCATAATGGGAGATTTTCAAGATTGTTTAGAAGGCATTGAAGAGGACCCTATCTATTGTACGTTAAACCTTCTTAGAGTGCTTTGGTATATTAACGATGACGTCATCTCATCAAAACAGGAAGCTGGTAACTGGGGGATATCAGCACTACCTTTGGATGTACGGTATACCATTCAAAAAGTGTTGAAGTGTTACGAGTCTACTAAAAGTAAGTGTGATTTTGAGAAAAAGGAACTTTTAAGAATTAGAGACTTTATTGAGAGTACGGTTCAAGAGTTAACCTAGCTTGAATATAAATTCATCATCAAATATTTGATATGACAAAGGTGGAGGTTGAGGGGTGAAAAATAGAATTATATGTGATAAGTACATAGTTATGGGGATTATACTTTTACTCATAGTTTTAGTCGGTTGTGAGGAAGAGGAAGATATTGTTACTAAATTCAAGCATCCAAAGATGGATCAAACTTTCCAGATTGTAAACGCTTATAAACTGTATGATGAGTTTATAGAGAAGGCATTAAAAGAGGATCAGCAAGAAAATATAGAAGCATTGTATGAAACAAAGGTTATGGATCCTATTTATGATCAATGTATTGCTGATGGAGAGCATAAGCAGGTGATGGATTTAGTATGGGACCAATCTTTATCTAATCTTAAAGACACTCAAAAACTTATTGAGGGTATTGATTCAGAGAGCATAAATGGGGCTATTAAAGAGGCATTAATAAAATCTTCTAATTTGTTACCTTCTGAGATAGAGAATACCGTGTGTGTGTTTCCAACCTTAGGTGAGGAGTCCCCTGTTGGCTTCAATGTTGGGGCAGGAAAGATTTTGCTTTTCCATAGCAGTTATTTAGATGAAGAGGATTATAAAATAACTACAGCGCACGAATATCATCATAGTGTATGGACAGAGAAATTCTATGATCAGAATGATTATTCTACAGTGTTAGAGAACTTGGTTTTTGAAGGGAAAGCAGTAGTCTTCGAAGAACTCGTCTATCCTGAAATGTATTCATATTCGACTCCCGTGTATTCCACTTATGATAAAAATCATTGGAAATTAATTGAAGCTGACTTAAATCGGGGGGACTCTGAGCGAAGTTTAGAAGTCCTTTATGGAGAAGGGGAGCTACCTCCATACTATGGGTATAGTGAAGGCTATAAAATTGTAATGAACTATCTTGAACAGTATCCGGATTTAGAGCCAGATGAGTGGCTGGGGATAAATGGTAAGGAAATTTTTGAAGAGGGTAATTACCTTTCTAATTATGAATAGGTACTGATTTAATAAAATACACAAAATAAAACGAGATTGGGACAAAAGGAAATTAAACAAGAAAAAAACGGACGTTAAAGCGAATTATTGCAGGGAAAGTTCGAACTATTCCGATAGCCCCTAATTTTTTGGTATCTGAACCACACTTTAGCGAAGGAAAAATACGGAGACTCCAGTGGGAACAGCACGAGTCCGAAGGCCCCGCAAGAAGCGATTTTTGCTTCTGAGGAGACTAAGGACGTGCCCACGGAAAGTGGAGTATTTTCCGGAGCGGTAAGTAGGCAGTTTTTTATTATTGTTCGCGTTTTAAAAAGACTGGGACGTTATGTCCCAGCCCCGTTTTTGTATATATGTTTTTTATAAATACAGCTCAAACCAGCGACAAATATGATTTAGTCTTTCTTGACGCATTGCTGGTTTTCCGCTTCTGCTAAGCTCATGGTTAGCACCAGGGAAACGAACGAATTCAACCTCTTTACGCAAATGTTTCAAGGCAATGAAAAGTTGTTCGCCTTGTTCAACAGGACAACGGAAATCTAATTCCCCATGCAAAATCAATAGAGGAGTTTCTACATTTTCCGCATATTTTAAAGGAGAAATCTCCCAAAGCTTCTCCGGGTCATCCAATAGGTTAAGACCATGCTCCCATTTTGTAAAGAAGAAACCAATATCACTTACACCGTAAAAGCTTAGCCAGTTGGATATGGAACGTTGCGTAACAGCTGCTTTGAAGCGATTTGTATGACCAACAATCCAGTTCGTCATGAAACCACCATAACTTCCACCAGTTACACCAAGTCGATCCTCGTCAATATAGCTATAGTTGTCTAATACATAGTCTACAGCTATCATAAGATCTGTATAATCTCCACCACCATAGTCAGAGCGACAAGCATCCACAAATTCCTGGCCGTATCCGTGGCTTCCTCTTGGGTTTGTGTAAAGCACGACATATCCTCTTGCTGCTAAGAGCTGCATTTCAAAGAAGAAGGTTTGGCCATACATTGCATGTGGACCACCATGGATTTCCAACACAAAAGGATATTTTTTACCTTCTGTAAAGCCATAAGGTTTTAATAGCCATCCTTGTATTTCCTTCCCATCATCTGCTTTAACAGAAATCGTTTCGGGCTCTGCAATGGCTACTTCCTCAAGAAAAGCGCGATTGCTTTTTGTTAACTGTGTAAGTGTACCGTCTTTTTCCAAGTAATAAAAATCACATGGATTTGTAGCAGAGCTAATACCTAAAACAAAGGCTTCCTTATTCTGATCATAGGAGAAACCAAATACATGGTTATCCTTTTCATAGAGGGTGGTCAGTTCTTTATCCAAGGAAACTTCGTAAAGTCCAGTAGAACCTTGATCTGTTGCGATGAAGAACAAGCTTTTCTCATCTTTTGTCCAGACAGGTCCTACTTCTGATTGCCCTAGACGTGTATCACCGATCATCAGGTCACCAAGCTGTATGTCCCAACTTTGACTAAGGCAGGTACGCTCACCTGTCTCAGGATCAAATACGTAGATTTCTGTTAGCGTGGCTCCAGCATATTCAAACCCATGGCCAAAGCTAACGATTTTATCACCACTTGGTGAGAAAGAGGCACTATGGTATCCACCTTCTCCATCCGTTAGCTTTTTACGTTCTTTTGATTGTAGGTCAAGTAAAAATAAGTCATTTGATAACTCATAATCTGCATCAGCATTTAGATTAGCTGCAAATAAAAGCTGTTTACCATCTGGTGAAATATCCTGGAAACTATGATCAGCATCATCACGTGTTAGTTGAGTAAATGTGTTGTTTTCCACATCTAATACGATAAGCTGAACTCGTTTGTTATCATGAAACCCACTGGAATCTGACTTATATTTCAGACTATTCACGATAAGTGGCTGCTTTTTCTTTGCTTCTTGTTCCTTTTGTCGTTCTTCCTTAGATTGTTCTTTTTGGTTATGTAGATCGTCATCTTTATCGAGTGAGGCATGGAAAAAGATATACTTGCCATCTTTAGACCATGTTGGGCTTGATGCACCATTTTTAAACGTAGTTAGCTGTCTTGCTTCCCCGCCTTCTGTTGGCAACATCCATAACTGAGATAATCCACTTCTAGTAGATTGAAAGACGGCTCTCTTTCCATCAGGTGAATAACGGAGGTTGCTATTTTTGACATCTCCAAAGGTCCATTGTACAGGGGTCTCGCCCTGAATGGATTGTACAAACAAATGAGAGTTGTAATCATCATTATCATTTGCTGTTGTGGAAACATAGCTATAGAAGTTTCCGTCAGGTGAAATCTGAGGATCACTGTAAACTTCTAATCTAGTTAAATCTTCTGTTTTTAATGCACGTTTTGTGCTTGTCATAAAATATCCTCCCTATATATCGAAATTTCTGTATTTTTATATTTTAAACTATTTCGAGTACCGAATCAAATGTTTATGTTAGGCTGTTTTCTGCAATTCCCTTAAATAGGCCTCTAGTTGACTAGGTGAAGTAAAGACATGTATTGCTGTGTCTTCTAATTTTGAAAGACGCTCATAGACAAGTGGGGCTTTCTTTTTATTATACGTACGTACCCAGTTGAAAAACTCCCAATCAAGCCTTTCTTTACAGTCTTTCCCCATATCAGGACGAGTCTTATTATGATATTGTAAGCGTCTCTTGACGATTCCATAAAGGCAACGAAGTGTCTTGTAATGCAAAAAGATAACCGTGTCTGCCTGTTGTAAGCGGAATTCCATTGTCGCATTATAGTTTCCATCTATAATCCAATCATCAGTCTCCTGTATCTCCATCGTTTTTTCAATTAGTTCATCACGTCCGATCGGCTCCCAATTAGGTTTCCAAAAAATTGCGTCTAGATGGTAAACAGGAATATCTAGTATTTCGCCAAGCTTTCTCGCTAATGTAGATTTGCCAGCACCCCCACTTCCAATGATTGCAACTTTCCTCATAACATAACTCCCTTCCTAAATATATGGACAAGCAAGAAGAATTATTATAACATAATTTTCTAAAAATACATTCCTTTTATTTCACAAAACAGGGTTTAAGATTAATCATTCGATCTCGTGTTATAGTAAAGGATAATTTAAAAAGGAAGGAGAAGTTGTGATGAAGAAAGAAGAGATTCTCCACAAACTCACACACCATACCGCTGGAATCCTCGGAGCAGAAGACCTCTATAAATATGCCATCCTTCTTCCGTTAGTGGAAAAAGAAGATGGGATCCACCTTTTATTTGAAGTACGGGCAGCTAGCTTAAGAAGGCAACCTGGAGAAATCTGCTTTCCTGGCGGGAAAATAGACCCTAGTGATGCAAGTGCCCAAGATGCAGCTCTTAGAGAAACCGAAGAAGAATTAGGGATAGAAAAGGAACGGGTTTCTCATGTTCTTCCATTAGATTACCTTGTTTCATCCTTTGGCATGATTGTCTATCCATACACAGGAATAATAGACAGTACTTCAGATGTGATTCCTAATCCCACCGAAGTGGATGAAGTATTTAGCGTGCCATTGCAATTTTTTCTGGATAATCCGCCACAAATTCATTATGTGAATGTTGCAATGGAGCCAGAGGAGTCATTTCCATTTGAGCTCATCCCTGGTGGAAAAGACTATGAATGGGGAACAAGTAAATTTGCAGAACACTTCTATGTCTTTGGGGATAAAGTTATTTGGGGCTTAACGGCAAGAATTATTCATCACTTTGTAGAAAGATTGGAGAAGACTTGAGAGTGAAAGAGTAAGACGGTCATTTCCACTTCACTCTACTATCTTTTGTTACAATTGATAGGGAATAATTTTACTAGAAAGAAGTGTAGAACATGAAGAAATTGCTTACTATTTTGCTGTTAACAGGATTAATATTAATGGGGGCTTGTACTAAGGCTGAGGGTGAACAAGGTGTAAAAGATGACGCTTCGTCAAATAAAGATGTTGAGTCTAAAGAAGACAATGTGGTTTCAAAATCCTCCAACAACAAACAAGAAAATGTAGGAAAAACAAATGCCACTGACTCAGAAGACTCTTCAATAAATGAGTCCACTGATACTACTAAAACAGATAGTGGTTCAGCTTCTGAAGATACTGAGGTTGGGCAAAATGAAGAAGCTACTAAAAATGAGTCTCTTGGCACGGACTTGAATGTAGAAATGTACTTAAATGAGCATTATGCCATTGAAAATACCCACTATAGCTTAGATACCTGGGAAAATGAAGAAACAGGAAGAACAGAGTATATTGTTCGTATCATGCCTAATACTGAACAATTTGGGGAAGAGATAGAAGAGGTTTTTGAGAATGGTAATCCTTATATGGATGATGAGCGAACGGAAAATATGTTTAAAGTAGCGGAGGAATTATTAGTAGATTTACCACAGTTAGATGATAAGGTTCATATTGAGTCGGTTCTTTGGAGTACTGCTGAGGACGACGAGTTTCCCATTCTATTAATCCAGGATAGGGCGCAAAGTACAATAAACTAATAATAGATAGTGAATAGACTCACTCCAAAAGGAGGAATCAAGTTGATTCGGTGTGTCGGCATAACAGATGAAAATACAATCGAAAAAGATATAACTATACGAGATGTCACCCAAAATAAATATAAATGGTTCTGGGTAGATTTTGACAAACCGACAGATGAAGAGATAAACCATCTATCCAATACATTTGAATTTCACCCATTAGCGATTGAAGATTGTATTCAAAAACTCCAAAGACCAAAACTGGATTACTACGAGGATCACACATTTTATGTCGCCCACTCTGTACGAGAACAAGAAAGAGAAATTATAAGGGACGAGTTAAATTTTTTTGTGAACGAGAATTTTATCGTAACGTTTCATCGTACTGAGGCTAAAGAGGTTAACCATGTTTGGGAGAAGATTCATACTGGTAAGAATACGGATATTTGGGATACTTTCTATGTGTTTTATCAAATATTAGACAAAATAGTAGACAACTACTTTCCACTCATTTATAAACTGGAAGATGAATTGGATTTAATTGAAAATAATACACAAGACAGATCAATGAATGATTTAATGAGTGAATTATTTGATATACGAAACATGTTATTGAATTTAAGGCATTCTGTTAATCCGATGCGCGATTTGTTATACAGGATGTTAAATTCCCATCATTTAGTTGAAATTAAAAACAGGAGGGAATACTTTTCTGATATTTATGATCATCTTTTGAAATTAGCAGAAATGGTCATGTCTAATCGGGAAGTAACTGCTGATATAAGAGATAGTTACCTTTCTCTTAACTCACATCAAACGAACAATGTTATGAAAGTCTTGACGATTATTACATCCATATTTGCTCCATTAACATTGATAGCGGGAATATACGGAATGAATTTTGAAAATATGCCTGAATTAACTTGGAAGTATGGCTACTTTTTTTCCATTATATTAATGATCGTCATTGCGTTTACTATGTTTCTTTGGTTTAAAAGAAAAGGTTGGTTTAAGTAACGCACCAGTAGTGAAGGGTTAAGTCAGAGCAAACTGTAAGTTTTTTAGTTTGAAATTTAGAAGCTATAAGTAAAATGCCGAGCGTTTAATCGAAGCCTTGTCGGTGGCTCGAGTTTAAATACGCTCGGCATTTTTAGATCTTTTAAGATTAATTACTTACTTTGTCAGGTTCAACTATATTGGCATCTGCAATGTAAGCTTGTTGAAGTTGCTTCGTTATCTTACCTGGCTTGCCATCAGCAATCTGCTTATCGTCTACAGAAATAATGGGCATAACTTCCGATGTACTGCTAGATAACAGTATTTCATCAGCTGTCGCGATATCTTCCACAGTAAAGCTTTCTTCAATGAATGGTATCCCCAAATCATTAGCAAACTTTTCAACACGCATACGGACACATCCGTGCAAGATATTATTTGTAGCTGGATGGGTGTAAATTTTTCCGTCTTTTACTAAGTATACATTGGAAGAGCTACACTCTGTTACCAATCCATTTTTATGTAGGATTGCTTCGTAGCAGCCATTTTCCTTTGCTTCTTGTTTTGCAAGTACGTTAGGTAGGAGGTTCAAGCTTTTTATATAGCAGTTCTCCCAACGAACATCCCGCTGGGTAATCGTAGCAACGCCAGCGTCCATCTTTTCTGTGTTGCGTGGTAGATCCTGTATATATGCATATACATTTTCCGGGATCCCCTCAGGAAAAACATGATCTCTCGGAGCCGACCCCCGTGTAACCTGTAAGTAAACCTTGCCGTCTTTATTCATCTTATTTCTTTCCAATAGTTGTAATAGTAATTGAGTCATTTCTTCCTTTGTAGCGGCAAGATTAATTTTCACCGCAGCTGCCGAACGAAATAATCGATCCACATGCTCTTTAAGTAAATAGTATTCTCCATTATAAATGCGAATCACTTCATAAATGCCATCGCCAAATTGAAGCCCGCGTTCTTCATAAGGATATTTCAAGTTATCTCGGTGAGTGAAGCTTGATTGTGTCATAATAATTGGATAAACAGCCATGCGATTTCCCCTCCCTAAATCTTATGCCTATTCTATAACTTCTCCGAATAGATGTAAATTGGAATCTCAAAAAAATTATTATGGAAATGTAGTCATAAGAAAAAGGGTGAAATAGCTTTAGAGAGTTGCTTTAACTACGTTCTTAATAGGGATTTTCTAGTATTCTGTCGAAAAAAGTAAAATTTTCTCTTGCATTCTCTTAAAAGCCTTGCTATAATCAATAATGCATTCAAAAAAACAACGTAATTGTTGTTAAACAAACTTATATTCCATGCGGGTGTAGTTTAGTGGTAAAACCTCAGCCTTCCAAGCTGATGATGAGGGTTCGATTCCCTTCACCCGCTCCATACATATGTCTTAACGCAGTGTTTCGTAATCTAACTTACGGGGTGTTGCGTTTTTCATTTGTCTAAAACTTATCCCCTCACTTGAATCAGGGGTTTCCCCATAGTATCCTTAAGGCAACTATTGAGAAATTGAGGGATTGATATATGAAGGATTTAATTCAACAATTAAAACGGATTGATAATAAAGGGTATAAAGCATACAAAGATTTACAAGGGAAATATAGTTTTCCTGACTTTGACCTGTTTCTTGATTATGTACAAGGAGACCCATTTGCATCTCCTTCTCGGCTGCGAATTATGATTCCAAAGCAGAAGCGGGGAATTAATCAAGAATGGCTGCAAACAGCTCCTAGAAAAATAGCAGCAGAGGATGCAATTGCACGTAGTGTCGGAAAAGCGGTAGGTAAGAATGAGATTTCAATTAAAGGCTCAGGGAAAAGCGGTAATATTTTCTTTGACCGACCTGGTCAGGAAGTGTTGGAGAGAAGTGCTGTACAACTTACTTCAGATACAATCACCATCTGCCTTTCGGTCGGACTTCCTGCAAATGGCAGAAGGATTAATGGGAGAGAGGCAGAAAAGTTATTTACGAAGGCTATTCCTGAGCTTGTTCGAAATTCGGTTTTTACTATTACCGATCAAATGATTACTGAAGCTATAGAACTTGCAGACCAGCAGGAAGCAATTCGTGAACAAATGCGACAGCATAACTGGATTGCTTTCCTAGCAAATGGCTCGATTTTGCCAAGAGAGAGTGGCATTAGCAATCGACCTATGAAGCAAGCAGTCCCTTTTCAAAGCCCCGCACAATCTGAGGTGGAGATTTCTATCCCACATAGGGAAGAACCAATCCGCGGGATGGCAATAGAAAAAGGTATCACATTAATTGTGGGTGGCGGCTATCACGGTAAGAGCACAATGCTTCAAGCAATTGAGCGTGGTGTATATTATCATTCAAAGGGTGATGGAAGAGAATATGTCCTGACAGATCCGGATGCGGTGAAAATTAGAGCAGAGGATGGTAGGAAAGTGACAGGGGTTAATATTTCCCCATTCATTAATAATTTGCCACATAAACAGCAAACAACGTTCTTTTCCACAGAAAATGCGAGTGGAAGTACCTCTCAAGCTGCAAACGTGATGGAGGCACTGGAAGTTGGTGCTACGACATTACTAATCGATGAAGATACGAGTGCCACTAATTTTATGATTCGGGATCACCGCATGCAAAAGTTAGTTAAAAAAGATCAAGAACCTATTACGCCATTTATTGATAAAATTAAGCAAATGGATGAACAACTAGGCGTATCTACTATATTGGTTATGGGTGGATCAGGTGATTACTTTGCAGTAGCCGACAAGGTGATTATGCTGGAAACATACCGGCCTGAAGATGTAACAGAAAAAGCGAAGCAAATAATGAATGATTCGCCGCTTGAGCGAGATTTGGATGTTACGGAGAACTTTGGCAATGTCACGGAACGCTATTTCATGCCTCAATCATTACAGACCCAAAAGGGGAAACGTGCAAAGGTACAAGCAAAAGGACTCTCCACTATATTGATGGGATATAATGACATACAATTTGCTGACACGGAACAGTTGGTGGATCAATCCCAAACGAGACTGATCGCAGATATTATTTTGCATCTTGACCAAAGAAATGTATTGGGCAATAAGTCGTTGAAGGATGTTGTGCAATATATTGATGACCAGTTGAATCAAAAAGGGATCGCGGCATTCAGTCCATTTAAAAATCAGCATCCAGGTGATATTGCGAGACCGAGAAAGTATGAAATAGCAGCAGTGATCAACCGATTACGCACAGCGGCTGTGAAACACAATTAGAAAGGAGGCGGAGCCAATGGATACAGCGCAGCTTAAAAAAGATATTATTGCTTACAGTAAGAAAATAGGGATTGATAAAATTGGCTTTGCCTCTGCCGATGTGTTTGGAGAATTAAAAGAAAGATTGCGCAGACAGCAGGAATTATCCTACCAATCAGGCTTTGAAAAAGGAACCGTTGAGGAACGAACAGAACCTGAAAGGTTATTGCCTGAAGCAAAATCAATCATTTCGATAGCACTTGCATATCCTTCTCGTATGAAAGGTGCTCCAAAGAGTACGAAGGAAGAGAGGCGTGGCCTTTTTGCCAGAGCTTCTTGGGGAACGGATTATCATGTTGTCATGCGTGACCGCTTAGAAAAGCTGGCAGCGTTTATTAAAGAACAGGTTCCAGATGTGGCTAACCGGTTAATGGTTGATACAGGGGAACTTTCAGATCGCGCTGTAGCAGAACGTGCCGGCATTGGCTTCAGTGGAAAAAACACTTCAATTATTACACCTGAATTTGGTTCATATGTTTATTTGGGTGAAATGATAACCAATATTCCATTTGTACCCGATGATCCAGTTGATGACAGTTGTGGGGAGTGTACCAAGTGTATTGATGCTTGCCCGACTGGTGCCATCGTACAGGGCGGCCAATTAAACGCACAGCGTTGTATTGCATTTTTAACACAAACAAAGGATTTTCTGCCTGATGAGTTCCGTACTAAAATTGGTAATCGAGTATATGGTTGTGATACATGTCAAGTTGTCTGTCCTAAAAATCAAAAGATAGACTTTCATATACATCCTGAATTTGAGCCAGAACATGACGTATCAAAACCAGTGTTAAAACCGATGCTACGTATCTCCAATCGAGAATTCAAAGAAACCTTTGGTCATATTTCTGGTTCTTGGCGTGGTAAAAAGCCTATACAACGTAACGCATTGATAGCACTAGGACATTACAAGGATAAAACAGCTGTGGACGACATCATTAAAGTCATGCGCACTGATCCTAGACCTGTGATCAGAGGAACGGCTGCATGGTCTCTAGGTAAAATCGGAACAGAAGAAGCATATATGGCAATACGAGAAGCAATGGAATCAGAGCAAGATGAACAAGTGCAGGTTGAAATGGAAAAAGGCATGGCATTTCAAGAGGTGTATCAAGCCAAGACATAATTGTTCATTATTATGGTTTTTGACAAGTCCCCTCCCCATATAGTAATGGTGGAGGGGATTTTTCATGGAAAAATTAAAAGCATATTGGTTGGACTTTTTACAGGAAGAACGTCGGGAAGAAAGTTGGTGGGATAAGAAGAAAGCGTGCTGTGAAAAACGAGGTGCAAAGATCGTTCGAGTGGAAGGGAAGGGGCATTTATTCCGAAAGTTTCGGTACGATAGCGAAACAATGTATGAGTACAGACTTCACTTTTCTTATCTTACGAAGCAGAAAGATAAGCTATATTTGGAAGAGGAGGTAATTCCATATACCTTTAAAATGGAAAAGGGCTCGATTGTAGAGCATAAGAGGGGTAGCACACCAAAGGTAAAGTCACCTTTATCAATTGCTCCGAACGCGAATCGTGCGTCAAACCAAGAACGAATGCGTTTTACCTATGATCGACTGGCGGCGGTTCAATACGCTGAGCGTTGGTGGAATAGTTATAATCCCAACTTTCGTAAATTTGATGTGGATTGCACAAATTATATATCACAGTGCCTGTTAGCTGGTGGAGCTCCCATGCGAGGAGCACCAGTCAGAGAACGAGGCTGGTGGTATAACCAGGATAGCTGGAGTTTTAGTTGGGCCGTGGCTCATTCAATGAGATGGTACTTAAGTGGATCGACGGATGGCCTGCAGGGAAAAGAAGTTAGCTCTGCAGAAGAATTGGCGCCAGGAGATATCATTTGTTATGACTTCCAGGGGAATGGCAGATGGGACCATAATACAATTGTGGTGACAAAAGACGCAGCAGGAATGCCGCTTGTTAACGCACATACAGATAACAGTCGAAACCGGTACTGGTCTTACGAAGATTCCACAGCCTGGACGCCCAATATTCAGTATAAATTTTTTCGCATTGGTTCGTAGTAATGCTATAATAAATAGGCTACTCCCATACGAGGAGGAGTTGATTATCGAACAAGGAGATTAGATCAGTGAGTATACATGTCGTTTTATTTCAGCCAGAGATTCCTGCAAACACTGGAAACATAGCGAGAACTTGCTTGGCAACAGGAGCAACATTGCATCTTATTCACCCACTAGGCTTTAGTACAGAGGATAAAATGTTACGAAGAGCGGGGCTGGACTATTGGAAAGATGTAGATGTTCAAGAACATGCTAGCATAGAGGAACTATATGAAAAGCATCCTAAAGGTTCCTACTACTATATAGAAAACTTTGGTACAAAGCATTACACAGATTATGATTACAGCAATGATAAAGATGATTTATTTTTTGTTTTTGGAAGAGAAACGAATGGCATTCCACATGAATTGCTTGAAGGCAAAGAAGATAGATGTCTACGCATTCATATGAATGACAAGGTTCGTTCATTAAACTTATCCAATACTGCAGCTATCATCGTTTATGAGGCTTTGCGTCAACAAGGCTTTCCAGACCTCACATAAAAAAACCGCCATATTGGCGGTTTTTTATTGATCTTTTTTAGGTACGGCTGGTTTTGATTCATATCCAGATGTGAACATTGATGTCATAAATGTTAAGATAACGCCAATTAAAAGTGCAAGCTTCATTGTTATGCCTCCTTATGTAGGTAAAAAAGAGCGTCTTTTTGATTATGTCCCTATTATAACGAATTATGTTTATAATGTGAACTAATGCAAGCAATTTGCTTTCATATTTTTAGAAAAGACATAACTTTTCTAGCTTTGAATAGACGGAAGATTTTAATAATAGTAAAGGTTGGAACATTATATTGTTTCAGTATATAAAATAGGGTATATTAGTTGATGAAAGTCATTTAACAGTTCTATAATAGAGTGAGTGTTAGAAAACCGTTTACATTACGAGTAATGTTAACTTCTAATGGGGGTATAAAAACGTGGCACAGACGGAAGAATCTAATCAAAGATTCTGGGCAGAATTTCATGGTCCAAATATGGGGTATGTAGAAGAACAATATGATCTGTATAAAACAGATCCAGATGCAGTCGATCATTCCATAAAGGAAATGTTCGATCAGTATGGAAAGCCAAATTGGATATCAAACGATGCAGGAGCAACAGACCTGCCAACAGGTTCTCAAGCTTCCATGCACGATGTGAAAAAACTAACCTCAGCTATGAAACTTGTTGAGGCTATTCGCCGTTTCGGTCATCTAGAAGCGGATATTTATCCAGTAGGTTTACACAAAAATCGTAATTCAAATTTAGTACAGCCTGACACTTATGGATTAAGTGAAGATGATCTAAAACAAATGCCAGCTAGCTGGTTATGGGAAAAGGCACCGAATCACGTTGAAAGCGGCCTTGATGTCCTTCATGAACTTAAAAAATACTATTCTGGTACGATCACATTTGAATATGATCATATTAATAACGAAGCTGAGCGCGCGTGGTTACTTGATCTAATTGAGACAGGTAAGGCACGGCTTGATCTTTCTGATGAAGACAAAAAACAGTTACTTGGACGCTTAGTGGATGTTGAAGGATTTGAAGGCTTCCTACAAAAAACGTTTGTTGGGCAAAAGCGCTTCTCTATCGAAGGATTGGAAGCAATGGTGCCAATGCTTGATCAGATTGTAAAATATGCAACCGAAGATAAAGTTGAAAATATTATGATGGGAATGGCTCACAGGGGTCGACTTTCTGTGTTGGCTCACGTGCTAGGCAAACCGTTTGATAAAATTTTCTCTGAGTTCCATCATTCACCAGACAAAGAATTAGTTCCTTCTGAAGGCTCCATGGGAATTAACTATGGCTGGACAGGTGATGTTAAATACCATTTTGGTGCAAAGAAAGAAGTAAAAAAGGGTGAAGAAACAGCAACCCGTATAACGCTTGCGCATAACCCGTCCCATCTTGAATTTGTTAATCCAGTAGTAGAAGGCTTTGCCCGTGCTGCACAGGATGATCGCTCTAAAGCAGGATACCCGGAGAGAGATTTAAATAAAGCGATTCCAGTATTAATTCATGGGGATGCTGCATTTATTGGGGAAGGCGTAGTTGCGGAAACCTTGAACCTTAGTGGGCTTCCTGGTTATGCCACAGGTGGTAGCTTGCATATCATCGCTAATAACTTAGTTGGGTATACAACAAATCAGGATGATGGACGTTCAACACGTTATGCAAGTGACTTAGCTAAAGGGTTTGAAATACCGATCATTCATGTGAATGCAGATGACCCAATAGCATGTGTCTCTGCAATTAAAATTGCATACGAATATCGAAAGAAATTCAATAAGGACTTTCTCATTGATTTGGTCGGCTACCGCAGATACGGCCATAATGAAATGGATGAACCGAGAACAACCCAACCAGGGCTGTATCAGGACATTGACCAACACCCAACAGCTGCGAATGTGTATGCAGAGGTGTTAAAGGAGAAAGGTGTAATAAAAGAAAAGACCTTTACGAGTATGCTAGAGAATGTAGAAGCGCATCTCAAAGAAATCTACGACGGTATGAAAGAAAATAAAACCGGTAAGGCAGAAGTAAAATGCATGCCAAAAGCGTTGGAAAATACTTTAGAAACATTTGAAACTGCGGTAGAGCTTGAAGTTCTACAAAGTTTGAATAAAGGGTTATTGAAACGTCCAGAAGGTTTTAATGGGTTTAAGAAGCTCGAAAAAATTCTAGACCGTCGTGGTAAGGCTATGGAAGAAGGCGGTAAAGCAGATTGGGGAACAGGTGAAGCTCTGACTTACGCCTCAATACTTCGTGACGGAATCCCCATAAGGCTAACTGGTCAGGACTCCGAACGCGGAACATTTGCGCATAGGCATGTTGTTCTCCATGATGTAGAAACAGATGAGAAGTATAGTCCAATGCATGGAACTGAGGTTGCTAATGCGTCATTTGACATTCGTAATAGCCCATTGTCAGAAGCTGGTGTACTCGGTTTTGAGTATGGTTATAGTGTTCAATCACCAAATACGCTGGTAATCTGGGAAGCTCAGTTTGGAGATTTTGCTAATGCTGCGCAAGTTATTTTTGATCAATTTATTTCCGCTGCACGAGCAAAATGGGGAGAAAAATCGAATATGGTAATGTTATTGCCACATGGTTATGAAGGTCAGGGGCCAGAACATTCCAGTGCAAGGCTTGAACGTTTCTTGCAAATGGCAGGAGAGAATAACTGGATTGTGGCAAATGTTACATCGTCGGCGCAATTTTTCCATTTGCTTCGTAGACAGGCAGCAATGCGCGGTCGTGAAGAAGCAAGACCTTTAATACTCATGACGCCAAAAAGTTTGCTACGTAATCAGCGTGTTTCTTCTGAGCCGAAGGAATTTACAGATGGTAAGTTTGAGCCATTACGACAGCAACCTAATCTTACGCTTAGTAAGAAAAAGGTGAAGCGACTATTAATCGGATCAGGGAAGATAATGGTAGATATAGAAGAGGCAATGGACAATACAGAGGAATCCTTTGATTGGCTAAATGTTCTTCGTTTAGAGCAAATCTATCCATTCCCTAAAGAAGAATTGGAAAAGAAACTAGCAGAATTACCGAATCTTGAAGAAATCGTATGGGTTCAGGAAGAACCGATGAACATGGGTGCCTGGGATTATGTTGATGACTATCTAAGAGATTTATTGAAAAAAGGGCAAGAATTACGCTATATTGGTCGTCCGCATCGGGCTGCTCCTGCAGTAGGGGTACCAAACGTCCACAAAGCAGAACAAAAACAACTTGTACAAAAAGCAATCAACCCGTCTAAAGGAGGAGATTCCAATGAAAGAAATTAAAATACCAGAACTTGCTGAATCAATTACAGAAGGGACAATCGCTGAATGGTTAGTAAAAAAAGGTGACAAGATTGAAAAAGGCGACCCTGTAGTTGAACTAGAAACAGATAAAGTAAATGTGGAAGTAAATGCAGATTATGCAGGTGTCATAACGGAAATCCTTAGAGAAGAGGGCGATGATGTAGAAGTCGGGGATGTTATTGCCAAAGTGGATGAGAACGGCGAAGCTGGCGGGGATCAAGACGAGGAAGAACCAAAAGCGGAAGAAGCTTCAAAAGAGGAAAAGAAGGAATCCCCTAATAAAGAAAGTGACTCGAAAAAGGAAAGTGATTCAAAAAAAGAAGAACCTTCTAAGAGCGAGGAAAAGGATTCATCGTCCACTAAGAGCAGAAACGGCGAAGTTATCGCTTCACCAGCAGCTAGAAAAAGAGCTCGTGAATTGAATATTGATTTAAGCGAGGTCAGCCCTAGAGATCCGCTTGGTCGTGTTCGTCCTGAAGATGTCGAGGCTGCTGCCAAAGGTTCAAGTAAGAAGGAAGAAAAGAAAACAGAAAAGAAAGAAGCAACCTCACAAAAAACCGAGTTTGATAAACCAGTAGAACGAGTGAAGATGTCACGTCGTCGTCAAACCATTGCAAAGCGTCTAGTTGAGGTACAGCATGAAGCTGCGATGCTAACAACTTTCAATGAAGTAGATCTAACAAATGTTATGAAGCTACGCAGTGATCGAAAAGAGAAATTCATTGAAAAACACGGCGTGAAATTAGGCTTTATGTCCTTCTTTACAAAAGCAGTAGTAGGGGCACTAAAAGAATTCCCGTTATTAAACGCTGAGATTCAAGGCAATGAATTAGTCTTAAAGAAATTCTACGATATTGGTATTGCGGTATCCACAGATGACGGACTTGTTGTTCCGGTTGTACGTGATGCAGACCGTCTTGATTTTGCCGGAGTAGAAAAAGAAATTGGTAATCTTGGTAAAAAAGCACGCGACAAAAAACTTGCAATGGAAGAATTGCAAGGTGGTTCCTTCACGATAACAAATGGAGGAACATTTGGTTCCATGCTTTCTACACCAATTCTTAATGCACCACAGGTGGGAATTCTTGGTATGCATAACATTCAAAAGCGAGCTATGGTCATGCCTGATGATTCGATCGAAGTTCGACCAATGATGTACTTGGCTCTATCCTACGATCACAGAATTGTGGACGGTAAAGAAGCTGTTCAATTCCTGGTACGTGTGAAAGAATTACTAGAAGACCCATATGATCTATTACTAGAAGGTTAATTGTTTAATAGGCAAACCCGTCAGCTTAGCTGGCGGGTTTTTTGTGATAGTAGAAAGATTTAAATAAGGTTCTCTCTATTAGAGAAGAAAAATTGTTAATTCGCTGGCGTTTAGGGAATGATTAAGTAAGCTAAGCAAAATTAACAGAAAATATAATCAGTTGATTGACGTCTGACGTCTTGGTACAATATCCATTGTAATAAGGGAAATGAAAACAGTTACATTTAGAAAGGAAGGGTAAAAAACGTGGGAATTATTTTAGGGGTTTTAGCAATAATCGTTGTGCTTGGTTTGGCATTTTTAATGTCTAACGATAAGAAAAATGTTAATTATAAAGGTATTGGAATAATGTTGCTCCTGCAGCTTTTGACAACCTGGTTTATGTTTAGTACCAATATTGGACAGGCCATTATCAATGGAATTGCCGCAGGATTTAACAAACTAATTGAATTTGGTACAGAGGGAGTTAATTTCGTCGTAGGTGGCTTAATGGTCGAAGAAGGAGGAAGCGTATTCTTCTTTAACGTCCTTTTACTTATTATCTTCTTTGCGACCATCTTATCTGTGCTAACTTATTTACGAATTCTACCACCTATCATTAAATACTTTGGCGGGTTAATCTCCAAGATTACAGGTCTTCCCCGTGTTGAATCATTTAATGCCGTAAATAGTATCTTTTTCGGTCAGTCGGAGGCATTAATCGCTATCCGCTCACAATTCCATCACCTGACTGCCAATCGACTTTATATCGTGAGTGCATCAGCGATGGGTTCTGTTTCTGCCTCTATCGTTGGTGCATACTTACAAATGCTTCCACCAGAGTATGTTTTAGTCGCACTTCCTCTTAATATGTTTAGTGCGCTTATGCTTGCATCCATTATTGCACCTGTAAAAGTGCCAAAGGAAGAGGACAAAGTTGATGTAAAAAATGTGACAAATGATAAAAGTATCTTTGAAGCAATGGGGAATGGTGCACTAGAAGGTGGTAAAATTGCCCTTATCGTAGCAGCAATGCTTATTGCATTCATTGCATCACTTGAATTAGTTAACTGGATCATTAGTTTTTCAGGTTTAACATTACAGGAACTACTTGGTTATGTTCTTTATCCAATCGGGATACTTATGGGAATTTCTCCGGATGAAGTACTCAGAGCAGGTTCCGTAATGGGTACAAAGATTGTCACAAACGAATTTGTTGCCATGCTTGAATTTCAACCAATGATTGCTGAAATGTCAGAGAAAACAGTCGGAATTGTATCTGTATTCCTAACTAGCTTTGCTAACTTCTCCTCCATCGGAATCATCGCAGGTACCGTAAAAGGAATTGACAGTGAAAAGGCAGTAAGCGTATCAGGGTTTGGATTGAAACTACTCATCGGAGCAACACTCGCATCCATCCTATCCGCAACAGTAGTAGGGCTATTCCTATAAGATGTATTTTTGTAGCGGTATGCAAATTATTTTATGAAGCGCAAAAGCATCCTAAAATAAGACAGGCGTCCATTTAATTTCAAATGGATGCCTTTTTTTACTTTCATTTTGCCCCGGTTTTTAATACCATAGTAGAGACTGTATAAAATCTTAAGAAGCTTTATGAATATAAAGAACTGCGATAATATATCACAACTTTAACCAGATAATATCAGAAGTATTGGTTCTTGCAAGGAGAATCAGATTTTTTCCAAATTGTACATAGACCATTACCTAGGAACATCCCAGAGCATCCAAGTGATTGATATGAATTCAT
The DNA here is from genome assembly GCF_022095695.1 of Oceanobacillus jordanicus. Taxonomy (GTDB): domain Bacteria; phylum Bacillota; class Bacilli; order Bacillales; family Amphibacillaceae; genus Oceanobacillus_B; species Oceanobacillus_B jordanicus. The sequence continues at coordinate 215,578 of NZ_JAIFZM010000003.1, read as the reverse complement.
TTGGAAGAAAAACGAAAACCAAGTTACCTAGAGCGAAAGACGGCGACTCCTGTGGGAATAGCATGAGACTTGAGACCCCACAGCATGAAGGAGCAAAGGCTAAAACAGCCACCTCCTGTGGCAACGCCTTCGTGACCAACCTCCTGTTGGCCCGAGGCTCAAGCCATGCCCCACGGAAAGCGTCCGTCTGTAGTGAAAGGTAACGGCGTTTAACCGTCTTTGCACTTCAAAAATGTAAGAGAAAATAGGCAAAAAATGAGTGCCTAAATATACTATACGAGGAGAACATAGCATGAAAAACAAACGAATCCTATTTACTGGTGGAGGCACTGCAGGGCATGTAATCGTCAACCTAGCCTTGATCCCTTACTATCAGGGAGAAGGGTATGAGATTGATTATATTGGCTCAAATAATGGTATAGAACGCAATCTAATAACGCAGCTCGATGGGGTCAGTTACCATCCGATTTCCACAGGTAAGCTTAGAAGATACATTTCCAAAGAAAACATAAAAGACCCGTTCAAAGTACTGAAAGGTGTTGCACAGGCAGCGCGCATCATGAAAAAACGAAAACCTTCGGTTATTTTTTCAAAAGGTGGTTTTGTTTCCGTACCGGTAGTCTTAGCAGCAAAACTGAGAAGAATCCCAGTCGTTATTCACGAATCTGATTATACACCAGGTCTTGCGAATAAAATCGCGATCCCTTTCGCACGTAAGGTATTGGCAACTTTTCCAGAGACAATGGAATATTTACCAAAAGAAAAGGCAGAGTATGTTGGTGCAGTCATTCGTGACGAATTATTTGAAGGGAAAAAGGAAGCTGGCCTGGCATTTGCAGGTCTTTCATCGGATAAACCTGTTCTACTTATCATGGGTGGTAGCGGTGGTTCACAGAAAATAAATGAAACTATTAGGAATTCGCTCGATCACTTACTTGAAACCTTCCACATTATTCATATCTGTGGAAAAGATAAGGTAGATCCTGCTTATAAAAGAAATGGATACGTTCAATTTGAATATGTTAATGAAGAACTGAAAGATGTTTTCGCAGCAACTGATTACGTTCTTTCCCGTGCAGGCTCAAATGCTATCTTTGAATTCCTCGCATTACGAATTCCCATGTTGCTAATCCCATTATCTAAAGAGGCAAGTAGGGGCGACCAAATTATTAATGCCCAATCCTTTGTTAAAAAGCGCTATGCAAGAGTGTTAGAAGAAGAGAAACTGACAAGTGAAACGCTAACTCATGAACTAAATCAATTAAAAGAATATTCCGCTATTATGACAGATACCATGAAGGAATATAAAAGTGAAAAGGCACGAGATCGAGTCATTGAAATAATCGGTGAAGTGCAAAGATAATAATGTAATGTCGTAAAGTATGAAAGAGCCAACGGAATTCGATATGAAATTCGAATAATCGTTGGCTTTTTTTCTAACAGATTATATTTGAATCGGCCCGACTTATTGAATAGTACCAAAATGGACTAGGTTAACATCGACTTGAAAATCTACAGTTATTTCAGGGAATTTCTCTCTCCACTCTTCCGTAGTCAGCTTGTTATTATTTTTTATTCTGTATAATCTCCCATAACCAATAGGATCTGCATTGAGTTCTTGTACCTTTTTAAATAGTGTCTCATATTTTTTCTTAATTGCTTTCCCCAATTCTTCTTCTATAACCTTTGCCACCTTTTCATCTTTGATAACAACCTCCTCAGAGGCTTCATGTAAATCCACATCAATATCTACTTTCGAGCGAAAGCCGAGTTGTTCTGGGTCGGTTAATTTGCTTGTTGTTTCTCCTTTAATTCCAATTCGTACATACATATTTTCGCTGTCCGGATCTATCGGTTCCGTATCTCCTAGATACTTTTCCAATGGAGCTCTGGGGATTTCTAATTCAAGTGGTGCAAAGCCGACATGCTTTTGTGTCATATTTAGAAGAAGAGCTTCATCTAATGTAATATCGCCGACATATTTATCACCACGAAATATTCCCAAGGCGGCAAGTTGTGGAGCATCATCATCCATTGTGATAACAGGAAGAAAAGGGTCCTGTCCTACATCAAAATATATATGTGTGAAATCATGCAACGCTACTTCGGGAATGGAGTCTTCCAAACCCTCCTGTCTTATTAACCCGTGAAGGAATTGTCCTATGTCCATGGTCGTATCTGACTGGCCTACTTGTAGTATTTCTTTTGCCGTCGTATCACTAATCGCAAGCAACATAGTATCTGAAACTTTGGCATCTCGTGTTAGGGTATTTAGATAGTTTATTATTCCCTTTTGTGCAATTTCTTTTCCGTATAATTCTAGACGGATTTGACCCGGGGTTAAAGCAAAGCTTGATTTGTTGTTTGCTTGCTCACGAGCTTCTTTAATCGTGTGTCCTGTACCTGATAATGTCTTAGAGACCATGTCTGTTTGAGCATTAAATTGAAAAATGATCAAGGTGGTTTCGAGTTCGCTTGGTTTCTCTTCTGAAATATCTACGCCTCGCGTGTGGATAATCCCTAATTTTTCCAGCTGGGTTGAATCAACACAGGAAGTAAGCAGACAAAGAGTGATGCAAAGGAAGAAGAGTCTTTTAAGCCTCATTCTTTTCACCCCTTTTTCGTTGTTTCCATTTTTTCTTTATTAGCACTAATGGTAATAATAAAAATGGATATACATACACTAGCCAAAATCCCAATTCATTTATCTTATCTATTATCCATTGAATTTGAAAATGTTCATCTAGTAACCAACAACCAATTAGCAGAGGAATTGCAAGTGCATAAATAGATACTTTTTGAGGTAGCTTGTAAATTCGTTTGATCCCATAAGTTGCCCCCCACAAAAGTAGTATAATATTCGGAATGATAACCATCATCCATTCTGCTACTACCACAAAATCCAATCTTTCAATAAAGGAAAACTGCTGAAACTTAAATAGTGATAGAAGCGTCCACTCACGTCTAGCCACTTGCTCTCCGTTAAAAAATCCGAGCGTTATGATGGTTGTAATCATAACGAGTAAACCAGACCAGATTGCTGCCATATATATAGGGAAATGCATTCCTTTTTTATTCTGAATAAAAGGGTAAATTAAAAACAGGATTTCAATACCAAAAAACGTATAGGACGTGGCTCGAGCGCCTTTTAATAAATCGGGCATGGGGGTTTGAAACATTGGAAGAAAATGATCCCAATCTATTTGAACAGCAGGTTCAATCAATAAAAGCAATAACCAATGGGTAAGAATAAAAAATAAAAAGCAAACCCCAACCATGATACGTAAACCGCCCAATGTACTATATACAGCCAATATAATCATAAGTAATCCCATTACTAGAGGACTGAGGGTTGGAAAGATAAAAATCCTGACAACCTCTATATACGTAATGAGTACGGAAAAAAGGGTAGCGATAAAGTATATAATATAGACACTGCTTATTAGGTTGCCGAGCCATTTACCGAACAGGTCACGATGTATACCAAAGATATCTGCATTGTCATACTGCTTTAAAATGAAGATCATGACAAAAAGGACAACCAAAATATAAGAGGTAGCGATAAGAACAGATATCCACGAGTCTGCTCCAGCCTCTAGATAAATAAACCTTGGTACCCCCATTACCCCCACACCTAACTGTAAGGAAGTGATAATGAAGAATAGGTAAAATGCGCGAATACTTATATTAGATTTTACTTTCACGTTTATATCCAATCTATCACCTACTCGTCAATATCTTTTTTCTCATGTGCCTTTTTCTTATTAAATCGAACCCTATCTTTAGGTCGGAAAGAAAGAAATCTTTTACCCTGAAATTGTTGGGGAAATCGAATGAGTACTTTGTTGAGATCCACCATACGGAACGGATAAATTGGCGTAAGATAAGGTCTTCCGAGAGAAGTCAGTCTTAATAAATGAATGATTAGAAAGCTGATACCAAAGACAATTCCCATAATGCCTAAAATACCGGCTAGTATAATCATAGGGAATCGCAATACCCGAATAGAAGTCCCCATTAAATAACTAGGTGCGGTAAAGGAAGCGAGCGCACTAATCGTAATAAAGATGATCAAAATATTACTTGTAATCCCTGCTTGTACGGCTGCAGTTCCTACGACCACACCACCCACAATACCAATGGTTTGACCCACCTTCGTTGGGAGCCTAGCACCTGCTTCACGTAATAATTCTATTAAGAGCTCAAGAAGCAGTGCCTCAAATATAGGTGGAAAAGGGACATTTGCCCTAGATTGTCCAATTGAGATAAGGAGCTGTGTGGGAATAAGTTCATAATGAAACGTTACAGATGCAACATACATGGGCGTGAGCATAACAGATATAAACATAGAAATAAAGCGCAAAATTCTTAGGAATGATCCGGCATTCCAACGCATATATAAATCCTCAGTAGATTCAAAAAAACTGAAAAATGTTGTGGGTGCTAATATTGCCGCGGGGCTGTTTTCCACAATTACGCCAATACGTCCCTTATTAATTGCATAGGAAGCACGATCCGGTAGCTCTGTTGAATAGAACTGTGGAAATATCGTGAGAGAGGAGTCCTCTACATATTGCATGAGTACATTCGCATCCTCTACCTCATCAACCTCAAGGTCCTGAAGACGCTGTCGCATTGTGTTAACGTCTGTTTCGTTTGCAACGGACTTTAAATAAATAAGCCTTGCTTCCTTTGGTGTCCTTTTTCCTAACATAATCTTTTCAAAAACGAGATCTGGAGAGCGCATTCGCCAACGTAATATATTTAAGTTCGTAACCAAAGATTCAGTGAAAGCAACCTGTGGACCAATAACAACAGACTCAGTTTCGGCTTTGGTTAGAGATCTCTGTTCAATGTTTAGCATTAAATAGGAGACTACTTGTTTTTCTCCTTCAACATAAACAAATACATGCCCATTGATTAGATTCGTCAACAATTCTTCCAACTTGTCCATCTTCTGGCCTGTGTTCAAGGGTACTTCATTCAATATTGTTTCAACGGTCCACTCTTTTTGGGAGTCCAGAAGAGTTTTGAGCAGCATATTTTCTATTCTCTCTGAATTCACTTGGTAGGAAAGATAAAAAACAGCAAGCTTTTGGCCTGAGTGTTCAAAGATGGAAAAGCTTAGATCAGTACTATTCTCAAACTGGTCTTCTAGAGTCTGTTTTAACTTTTCCGCCTTAATGGGAAAGAATGAATTGGTGGCTTTTCTTTTAGCTTTTTTCATAATTCCTCCCGTAATCGTCCAGTGCTAATAATTTATCCCGGTGCAACTGGCCGTAAGACTCCCACTTCAAAACATGAAGTGAAACTAGTTTTGAGTGGGAATAAACGGACGCTTACAACCCGATTCGTTCAACTAACAATCAGTGGGAGGAGAATGAGAACCCCCACTGATTGAAGTTTCACTTTATGAAGATAGTATGTGAGGAAAAACTACTATCTATGTGCAATATCTTATAGTTCACTTGAATGAAATGTTTAGTAGGCTAAAGACTCATTTTTTAGAAAATTCCAATTAAATGTTGTTTGTTTTTGTCGGTTCCTGTATCATAAAAGCTAAGGAAATAGTGAGGGGTGAGGATTTGAGTGAAATAATCCGTAATTGTCGATTGTGCAAAGAGCCAATGGAAAGTAGTCCATTTATGATGTGCCCTGCCTGCCTTACTGAGAGTGATCGAGTCCAGAGTTTTATTAGAAAGCACCCGCTAGCTTCGATGCAGGAGATATCTTGCTCGACCAAGGTTCCTTCCGTTAAATTAGAAAAAATGCTCCATCTTGGAATTCGTATCAAACGTGAGAGCACCCATTTATAACTCTGTGTTTTTAGGAGATTTCTAGAATGGACTTCCAGTTTAAAAAGAAATTGACCCAAAAATTAAAAAAGAATTGACTTTAAATTTTCCTAATACTATAATTATTGAGAACAAATAAACCAAAGGAGGTCATGATGATGAAAAACATCATTCAAACAACGCAACTTAATCCAACTAAATATGTGACCTCTACCGTATTTTGCGGAAAAGTATTCTAACTTTTTACATACTTCTTTGTAGATATCAAAGGTCACAACTGTCTGTGGCCTTTTTGTTTTTGGGATAGGTATGTTACTGCGTATCCCATCGTAAGCATGTGTCGTCATAGGCGCATGCTTTTTTGCACGTTAGAAAAGTATAAAATTTTAGCTAGGAAGCAATGACGACATAGTTAAAATTTTGAAGTCCCAAGTATAAGGGAAACGTACACATTCGCTAAAGACAAGCGAATGCGAGTTTTTCTAATTGTCATTACAAAGAGTTGTAAGGAATACGAGTAGAGGATCTTTTATTTAAAAGATTACATCGGTAACGAACAAATCAAAAAGTTGTTGGAAATTAAAGAGAGATTAGAAGGTGATGGAATGTTTCAGGTCTTTAAAAAATTAGACTGGTTTTTTAAGCATTATTGGAAACGCTATTTATTTGCAATTTTAGCGCTCATTGTAGCAAGTGCAATAGGTCTTATACCGCCTAAATTAGCTGGGTATACAATTGATCAGATTCAATTCGATTCGATGACAACCCAACTTTTAACCGCATTAATAATTGGATATTTACTTTTAATTATCATCCATTATGCCATTTCATTTTTATGGGATTATACACTATTTAGCGGAGCAGTTATCCTAGAACGCTGGAGTAGAAGCAACTTAATGGATCATTTTACTAAGATGACGCCAACGTTTTTTGGGAAATACCGCACAGGTGACCTTATGGCTAGAAGTACCAATGATTTAAAAGCCATTAGTCTTACAGCGGGATTTGGTGTTTTAACATTAGTGGATTCATCGGTTTTCATGCTAATGCTTGTAGCCATGATGGGATTTACGATTAGCTGGAAGCTCACTCTTGCTGCATTGCTTCCGTTGCCAATCATGGCAGTGATTATGAATAAATATGGAGCTGTCATCCATGCACGGTTTACCAAAGCCCAGCAAGCGTTTGGAGAAATGAATAATGATGTTCTCGAGTCAATTCGAGGGGTACGGGTAATTCGTGCTTTTGTACAGGAAAAACAGGATTTAAAGCGATTTAAGAACATGACAGATGATGTCTATGTGAAAAACATGGAGGTTGCTAAGATTGATGCGCTTTTTGAGCCAACCATGAAAATTCTTGTAGGGCTTTCTTATACAATTGGACTTGGGTATGGTGCCTTTTTGGTTTTTGATAATCAAATGACGCTTGGTGATCTCGTGACCTTTAACGTATATTTAGGAATGTTAATTTGGCCGATGTTTGCGGTGGGTGAGCTTATTAATATACTACAGCGGGGGAATGCATCGCTTGATAGAGTGAATGAGACAACAGGTTATAAGGCTGATGTCTCAGATCCGATAACACCAAAAACCGTAGATGCAGTGGAATCACTTGTTTTTGAAGGGGTGACGTTTTCCTATCCAGGAACAGAAACAAAGCAACTGAACAATCTTTCATTAAACGTAAAACGTGGCGATACCATTGGGATTGTCGGAAAAACTGGTGCAGGGAAAACGACGCTTTTCAAATTACTCCTAAGGCAATACCCTGGCATGCAAGGAAACATAAAAGTTGCAGACGTAGATTTAGAGGAACTTTCACTTGCCCAAATTCGTTCTTGGATCGGCTATGTTCCACAAGACCAAATGATGTTTTCTAAATCTATCCGAGAGAATATCCAATTCGGTAAATCGGACGCAACGGACACCGAAATCTTCCGTGTGATGGAGTTAGCACACTTCCTTAATGACATGAAACAACTTCCAAATGGTTTAGATACACAGGTTGGAGAAAGTGGTGTAACGCTATCAGGTGGTCAAAAGCAACGAGTAGCTTTAGCGCGAGCCTTTATTAAAGATCCGGAAATCCTCATATTGGATGATTCCATGTCCGCGGTTGATGGTAAAACAGAAGCAAATATTATTGAACATTTACGTAGAGAAAGAAAAAATAAAACGACCTTTATAGCTGCACATCGTATGTCTGCTGTAACACATGCCGACCACATTATTGTACTTGATAATGGCGAAATCGTGGAACAAGGGTCCCATGCAGAACTTATGTTAACAGATGGCTGGTATAAGCAGCAGTATGTCCAACAGCAGCTTGCAAAGGCAGGGGTGAAAGAATAATGAAGCAAAGTACAGAGAAACGACTGTTTCAATACGCATTACAATATAAAAAAGGTATTATCATTGGCTTTATCTGCTTAATTATTGCCGTATCGCTTGAACTTGCTGGTCCTTTAATAGCCAAGAGAGTAATTGATGATCATATTCTTGGAGTGGAAGGGACCTGGCAGGAGGTGGAATCGCAAAATGATAAGCAAACAGCGTCTTATAATGGCCAGTATTACAAACGGGTTGATAGGTTGGAAGGTTCTGACCAGACAATTGAAAACCCCGTAACGATATTTCAAATTGGTACCACTTACTATTTTGTTGCGGAAGAAATTCCACTTGAAGGAAAACGGACTGTCGATGGGGAGACAATCACAATCACGACAAGCTCTGGAGAAGATACCTTTACAGGTGAAAAATTATCGCTAACTGAAGTGTATCCGTTTTTTAAACCGGAGCAGGGACCAATCATGTGGCTGCTTGGATTATATGTCGCATTACTATTTATTGCTGGTTTCTTTCAATTTTATCAAACCTTTCTTTTACAGAAATCGTCCAATCAAATTGTTCGGAAGATGCGAAACGATCTATTCGCCCACACTCAACGTATACCTGTTAACTATTTTGTTGATCAACCGGCTGGGAAAGTAGTGGCGAGGATCACGAATGATACAGAAGCTATTCGCGACTTGTATGAGCGTGTGCTGTCTATTGTACTAACAAGCATTATATATATGGCAGGAATATTTGTCGCATTGTTTATTCTTGATGCAAAGCTAGCTCTTATGTGCCTGTTCATTATCCCACTTATATTTGGTTGGATGAAGCTATATAAGCATTTTGGCAGCAAGTATAATAAAGTTATCCGTTCCACAATAAGTGAAATTAATGGGAACATAAGTGAAGCGATTCAAGGAATGCCGATTATTCAAGCGTTTAGTAGAGAGAAGAAGACAAAAGAAGAATTTGAGGTGCTTAACAATAGGCATTTTACCTATCAACGAAAGCTAGTTAAGCTAAGTGCGCTAACCTCTTATAATCTTGTTACCGTGTTTCGAAATTTAGCTTTCGTAGCTTTTATTTGGTATTTTGGTTCCGCTTCATTAGATCCGACAAGTATTATATCTATAGGGATGCTCTATGCGATTGTTGATTATCTAACAAGATTATTTGAACCTGTAACCGATATAGTGAATCAGCTACCGCTTATCGAACAGGCACGTGTCGCTGGCGGAAGAGTTTTTGAATTACTAGACCATCCTGGTGAAAACGTGAAGGATGATAATGTATCACGCTATCGGGGAAATATTTTATTTGATCACGTATCATTTGCTTATAATGAGAAGGATTATGTTTTGAACGATATCTCCTTTTCAGTGAAGGCTGGTCAGACAGCAGCCTTTGTTGGCCATACAGGGTCTGGTAAAAGCTCTATTATGAATTTGCTTTTCCGTTTTTATGATCCACAGAAGGGCTCCATTACGATTGACGGGAAGTCGACACAGGAGTGGTCAAGGCAGCAGGTGAGAAGTCATATGGGAATTGTATTACAGGACCCGTTCTTATTTACTGGCACTATCCTTTCTAATGTGACGATGAATGATCCTCATATTAGCAGGGAAGCAGCCATAAATGCTTTAAAAGCAGTGGGAGCCGACCGCTTTATTGAAAAGCTGCCGAACCGTTATGATGAAAAGGTCACAGAAGGAGGAGGCACCTTTTCGCTTGGTGAAAGACAACTATTATCATTTGCTAGAGCATTGGCGTTTGATCCGGCCATCTTAATTTTGGATGAAGCAACTGCGAATATTGATACGGAGACAGAAAACGTCATTCAGCAAGCCTTGGAAGTATTGAAGCAAGGAAGAACAACGCTTGTTATCGCACATAGACTTTCGACTATACAGCAAGCAGATGTTATATTTGTATTAGACCGCGGTACGATAAAGGAACAGGGGAACCATAATAGTCTCCTACAGCAACAAGGTGCCTACTATCAAATGTATCAAATGCAACAAGGGATACTTGAAGAAACCGCAGGATAGGAAATCCGCTTAAAACACGGGGTGAGGTATGGATAGAGATAGGGAAGAGCAAGAAAAAGCGGACATTATAGATGAAGATTTATATGAGGAATTTGATGACGAAGAACTTTATGAGCTTGTGGAAGAAGAACGCAGAAAAGCTTTAGAGAGAACGAAGGCCAAAGAAGATGATAAACCAAAACGTCCTTTTCCAAAGTGGGTATTTTGGGTGATTGCGCTAGCTTTAGCCTTCAATGTGTTCGCGTTAATTCCCCAGACCTTTTCTATCCCGGCAATTGATTTTCTCATCACATCTACAAAGCTTTCAACCGATCAGGACATACGAAACTATAAACAAGCGGTGGTCGTTGTAGAAACAGAGAATAGTAAGGGTACTGGCTTTGCAATAAACCAAGAAGGTACGATTTTGACAAACCATCATGTGGTAGAAGGAGAAGACCACGTAACGGTTGCTTTTCCGGATGACGGATTGTTTGAAGCAGAGGTGGTGGAAACTAATCCTGCGATCGACTTAGCGGTATTAAAAGTCGAGGCGGAGGACCTTCCGTCACTTAAGCTAGCAAATGCCCCGATTTTTAAAGAAAATGCGTCTATTACATTTATTGGAAATCCTTTGCGATTTAATGGAATAGCTAATCAAGGATCTATTGTGGGTCACACCAGGCTAAGCGACTGGGAACGTGAAGTGGTGATGATAAAGGCACCTGTTTACCGGGGAAACAGTGGTAGTCCTGTCTTTAACGAAGAAGGCGAAGTGATTGGGGTAATTTTTGCGACATTAGATCATGAGACAGAAGGCAAGGTAGGACTCTTTATACCTGTTACGTATTATCATGAGATGTAACCTCTTGTTTCATCCATACTGTTTGGGGGTATTTATATTGTAAACGTCTTAAGGAGGCGAAGTTACATGTTATTTTTTACTTCCGAACTAAAAACATACAATATCCATGCAGCAGATGGTGTAATGGGTAAAGTAAAGGATCTTTATTTTGACGATGAAAAATGGGCTATTCGTTATGCAATTGTAGACACGAGGAAATGGCTTCCGGGCCGCCGTGTACTCCTCTCCCCATCTTCGTTTATTACACTTAATGAAAATGATAAGCACTTAGAGGTAGAGTATGATAAGGAGAAGGTACGTAACAGTCCTTCCATCTCTGAAGAAAGTGCAGTATCAAAAGATGTAGAGGATAGTTTAATTGGATACTACGGCTGGAACAGATACTGGGCAGGAAATATGCTTTGGGGATCTAATGATCGACCATTGGCACAATTTCCTCCTGTTGAAGAACCACAGCCAGAGGTGTTTGATCAGCAATTAGAAGCGCAGAGTCACTATAATCTGCGTAGTGAAGACGAAACGATAGAATTTAAAGTGCATGCCGATGATGGTAAAATAGGTACAGTCGCAGATATGGTCTTTGATTCAGAATATTGGAAGTTGCGTTATTTCGTCGTACAAGATAGTGAAACGTATACGAAGGAGCAATACTTTGTCTACCATACAGATCAAATTGAGTCTGTTGATTGGTTTGAGCGAGATATTTATATTAAGGGATCATTAGCCGAAACAAAAAATGATACCAAATATAATTCAAAGGATATGATACTCACAAGTTTATAAAGAGGTAAACACACGGGCCTTTCAGCATCGACTGCTGAGGGTCTTTTTTATTTTTGGAAGCGACTAGGTATATAGGTGTGGGTATATATTCATTGGCGGTCGTGGTGGTAATTATATTTTAAACAAATTGTAATTGTTTTGAGATAGCAACAGTGTATACGGTACGGTAAGATTAATCAGACTGACATTTTAATTCTATTATAAAATAAGCTGGTGACAATAAAAATGACAACTTACCGAACTCAAATAAATGAAATATATAAATATACAGTTTCTGTGCATACGAAATACTTTATGGTTACACCCAAAAAGAAACAAAAAAAATCGAATTTTGTAATGCCTGGGGGTGTTCTAGGTTGATAAAAGAGCAGTCGTTAAAAGGCAAACCTCTAGAAGAAATGATTTCCTCTGTTCAAAGGGGAGATATGCATACACAAAACTATCTTTTAAAGACGTATCAACCATTCATTGCAAAGTGTGTTTCCGAAGTCTGCAAGCGATATATTGACCCCAAAAGAGATGACGAATTTAGCATTGGCCTTTCAGCATTTAATGAGGCGATGATGTCTTATTCTTCTGATAAAGGAAGTTCTTTTTTATCCTTTGCTAAATTGGTTATAAAACGGAAGGTTATCGATTATATTCGCTATATAAAAAAACGTCCTACACCAATCTCCCTTGATGAGACGTTTGATGCAGAGCAAATGGACAACCCCTTGGAAATCGCGGCAGTGAAAGAAAAATACCAAGAAGAACAGGACACTTGGCATAGAAAAGAAGAGATCGCAGACTATAAAGAAAAACTAGCTGCTTATAAGCTTACATTTGCCGAATTGACAGAAGTCTCGCCTAAACATAGGGATGCACGTGAATCAGCTGTTAAGACAGCCAGGACTTTGTATGAAGATCCTGAACTGCGTGCGTTCGTTTTTAGTAAGAAAAAGCTTCCTATCAAACAACTGGTGCGAAAGGTAGATGTCAGCAAAAAAACATTGGAGAGGAACCGTAAATTTATACTTGCTGTATTTATCGTACTGACGGAAGATTACTTGTATCTAAAGGACTATCTTAAGGGGGTGGGTCAGTGAGAAAAGGTATTGTCATGGAACACCGGCATACATATACCATCGTAATGGATAAAGATGGTACCTTTCATAAAGCAATGCCAGTGAAACATGTAGACATTGGAAATGAGATTCCTTTTGAAATATATCGAGCAGAAAGAAGAGGCTATATTTTCTTGTTACGTAAGGTTTGGCAAATCCCTGGTCGACTGATTGTATTGGTCTGTGCGCTGCTCTTATTTGTATTGCCAATTTATTTCGCACTGGCAAATAATAAAACGTTAGCCTATTTAAGCATTGATATAAAACGAAGCTTTGAACTCGAAGTAGATAACAAATTCCATGTTCAATCTATACGCTATCTTAACGAAGATGCAGAACAGGTAGGTATGAAATTATCCCAATATAGGGATAGAAAGATGGAAACTGTTATTGAAAAAATTATGGAACAAAGTGAAAAATCGGGTCTTGTTGGGGAGAAGAAAGATATGCTTATAGGCGTTAGTTATCCTAATAAATATCATGGAGAAAATAGGCTTTTGCGTAATTTAAATGCCTTTTCCCGAAAACGAGATGATAGCTGGCGTATTACGGCATTTCACGTGCCGCATTATGTACGAAAATCTGCTGAGAAAGCGGGTAAACCAACAAATGAAAAATTGGCTGAAATGATTAACCGGGCGGAGCCCTCTCAGAACTCTACAAGTGCTTTGAATCTGAATGACGAACAGAAAGCTATTATTCATTCCTTTTATTTCGAAAAAAACCGTCTTTCAGAAGAAAAGTGAAGGGTGAAATAGGTTCCGGTTAGGTAAGTCTTATAAATAGCCAATAAAAAGGGGCTGCGATTCCGCTAAATAGGAATCGCAGCCTTTTGTTATATTTCCATTATAGGTACTGGTTCGTATTTCATGGCATGGTCTACATAATACAGTAAATTATCGTGGGAAGACATGATTTTACTTTGGTCAAGGGAATAATGATAAGCGTGTAGAAAAAGTTGTATTTTCTTTGAAAGCATATCATCTTTGGTACGTACCATTAAAACAAGCAAATCATCCCATTGGCCCCACAGTGTGAAATACAATGCTTTGTCATAATCAGGAATATCCATTCATACCCCTCCTTAATTGTAAGGGTTATATTTATTGTCCCCGCATTTTATATATATTGTCTGAAACAAAAATGGTGTCGTTGCCATATTAAGGTTCTATAAAAAAGCTTAAAAGTTTTGGGGTATTCGTGGGAATAAGTAAGAGAAACTGTTACATACTAACACCAAATGAAAAGGAGGTAGTAAATAGATGAAATGGAAACTAATTAGTGCAGTTACAGTACTTACTGTGGCGCTTGCTGGTTGTGGGGATTCTAATGGAAACCAAGAAGACGCTACTGGTGATAACAATGTAGAACAAACAAGATTCAATAATACAGGTGAGGGAATGAGTGGGGACCGTAGCTATGAAATGGCGAGGGACTCGGAACGCGATCAGAATCGAAATGCTGGAGATGGGCAACAGGAATATGAGGTTTCAGAAGAAGCCGCTGATAAGATTAAAAGTGAAATAGATGAAATTGATCAAGTTTATGTATTAACGACAGAAAATAATGCGTACGTTGCTGCAGAGGTGAAAAACCAAAAGGGTAACGGAAATGGTAACAATACGGATACTAATAACGGTGGTAATAATGGTACTGGCGCAAATGATGACGATAATACCGGTGTAGAGAATACGGATACTTACGATAATGATACCAATGCAGGAAATGGTAATGGTAACGGTGAAGAAGTATCAGACGAAGTAAAAGATAAGATTTCTAAGATTGTAAAATCCGTGGACAAGGATATTGATAATGTTTACGTATCAACGAATCCAGATTTTAGAGATCTAACCAATGGTTATATTGATGATATGAACAATGGTGAGCCAATTGAAGGATTTTTTGACCAATTTGGTAATATGGTAGAACGTCTCTTCCCGCAAAATAACTAAACATAAAAAGAAGCATCACGTGGTACCCACCCCAAAAGTTTGAGTTTTGGGGTGTTTTTATATGGTTAAATGGTATGGTGCTACGTTTTTTATAAGTATTTTTATTTGAACATTGCAATGATTAAATTAATTTATATTGGAGAAAAGATGCTTTTTAAAAACGGTAACATATGATATTGTAATACATATAATTCTTACTATACCAAGTGTAATACTATGGATTAATTATTTTTAAAGGAGTGTAGGGGTTATGGGGCGGGAATTTCTTGACATTTTTACAGATTGGGCAGATACCTATGACGACAGTGTAGCAGGGGATGATCCCCAGTATGCTGCAGTATTTGCCAATTATGATGATATATTAACAGAGGTGGTTAGACACGCCTCTGGAACGATAGTGGAATTTGGCGTGGGAACAGGAAACCTCGCTGCAAAACTTCTGGAAAAAGGAAGTGAAGTGGTAGGAGTTGAGCCTTCCAATGAAATGCGCAGTATTGCTGCAGCAAAATTACCTGAGCTGACTGTGCAGGAAGGAGATTTTCTAGATTATCCAACTCTTCCTTCCGATGTGGAGACGATTGTAAGTACGTATGCCTTCCATCATTTAACAGATGAAGAGAAAGATGTTGCAATTAAACAGTTCTCCGCTCTATTGCCGGCAGAAGGAAAGATCATATTTGGCGATACAATCTTCCAGTCGGAGGCACATAAGCAAAAAGCGATCGATGATGCCAGGAAAAAGGGGTTCGCAGATTTAGCTGAGGACCTTGAGAGAGAATATTATACAACAATTCCTGTAATTCAAACTATTTTCAATACACACAAATTTGATGTAACATTTAAACAAATGAATGATTTTGTTTGGCTGATAAAGGCTGAGCGAATGAAGTAATTGGAGGAGAGATCATTATGGCAGTAAAAATGAACGTGGAAAGCTTTAATCTGGATCACACGAAAGTAAAAGCGCCATATGTACGTTTAGTAGGTGTGACAGAGGGTGCAAACGGAGATAAGGTATATAAATATGATATTCGGTTTAAACAGCCGAATAAAGAACATATGGAGATGGCTGGGCTTCATTCAATCGAGCACTTGATGGCAGAAAACATTCGTAATCATATGGACAGTGTTTTGGATATTGGTCCGATGGGATGTCAAACAGGTTTTTATTTATCTGTTATAAATCATGATAACTATGAAGAGATTTTAGATACATTGGAAAAAACGCTACATGACGTAATAGAGGCTAATGAAGTGCCTGCATGTAACGAGGTGCAATGTGGCTGGTCTGCCAATCACAGCCTAGAAGGTGCTAAGGAAATTGCCAAGGAAATGCTTGCACATCGAAATGAATGGCAGGAAGTATTTTAAGGTAGGGCTAAGCCCGACCACAAAAAGGAAGGCGAAGATACATGGCGGTGTATGCTTCTGTACAAGAATTAATTGGAAACACACCTTTATTAGAACTGAAACAATTTGATTTGCCGAAAGATGTAAAGCTCTATGCTAAGTTGGAATTTATGAATCCTGGCGGTAGTGTAAAAGATCGCCTTGGAGTTTCTTTGATACAGGATGCACTTGAAAAAGGTGTTTTACAGCCTGGCGGTACTATTATTGAACCTACTGCTGGGAATACTGGCATTGGCTTAGCAATGGCTGCCATTACCTATAATCTGCACGCAATTTTCTGTGTTCCAGAACATTTTAGTGAAGAAAAACAAACCATTATGAAAGCATTAGGGGCACGTATTGTACAAACTCCACAGGAGAAAGGCATGGTTGGTGCAATTAAGAAGGCGGAGGAACTCTGTAATGAGATACCCGGCAGTTTTTGTCCCCAACAATTTTCGAATCCAGCTAATCCTGCAACCTATTATCATACATTAGCACCAGAGATTTGGCGTGAACTTGAAGGGAAAGTTGACATTTTTATCGCAGGTGCTGGTTCAGCAGGGACCTTTATGGGGAGCAGTCGCTTTTTTAAAGAAAAAAATCCAGCCGTCTATACGGTAATCGTAGAACCAGAGGGATCTATTATTGCGGGTGGCAAGGCAGGATCACATCGAACTGAGGGAATTGGGATGGAATTTTTCCCTAGTTACTTTGATCGTTCCTTCATTGATAAAGTATATACGGTAACTGATGAAGATGCCTTTGACATGGTGGGTCAGCTGGCTCGTAAGGAAGGGCTGCTTGTTGGCAGTTCCTCTGGTTCCGCCATGTTTGGTGCATTACAGGAAGCAAAGAAAGCGCGACCTGGTACAACTATTGTGACGGTCTTCCCAGATGGTAGTGATCGTTATATAAGTAAAAATATCTATGACAACGTGTGAGGAGAATAGAGATGCGACCAAAAACAAAAATGATACATGGTGGGATAACAGGTGATGAGAAAACTGGCGCTGTATCCGTGCCAATTTATCAAGTAAGTACCTATAAACAGGAAAGCGCAGGTAATCACAGTGGGTTTGAATATTCACGTACAGGAAACCCTACTCGACATGCGCTAGAAACAGTTATTGCAGATTTAGAGAATGGAACAGCTGGATTTGCCTTTGGCTCAGGTATGGCGGCAATCACATCTGTTATGATGCTATTTGATGCTGGAGATCATGTTCTTTCAACAGACGATGTGTATGGTGGGTCTTATCGTCTCATGACAAATGTGCTTAACAGATATCAGCTTCAACATTCATTTGTAAATACAAGCAATGCTAAAGCGGTGGAAGAAGCCATTACAGAGAAAACAAAGGCCTTATATGTTGAAACACCGACTAATCCTCTCTTGAAAATTACGGATCTTAAGCAAATGGCAGCTATTGCGAAGAAGCATAATTTGCTTCTGATTGTCGATAATACGTTTGCAACGCCGTATTGGCAGCAGCCATTAGATCTGGGGGCAGATATCGTGCTTCATAGTGCAACAAAGTATATTGGTGGGCACAGTGATGTAGTAGCAGGGCTTGTGGCTGTTAACTCTAGGGAACTTGCTGAGAAAATTCACTTTATCCAAAACTCAGTAGGAGCTGTTTTAGGGCCGCAGGATTCTTGGCTATTAATGCGCGGAATAAAAACCCTTGCTCTAAGAATGGAAGCAATTGAAGCAAATACAAAAAAGCTGGTTGCGTTTTTAGAGCAACATCCTAAGGTCGAAAAGGTCTTCTATCCTGGCCTTGAAAAACATGAAGGGCATAACGTAGCTGCAGATCAATCTACAGGGTACGGTGGTATGGTCTCATTTGATGTAGGAAGTGAGGCAGCGGCAGATAAGCTATTAAGCCGGGTTCAATATTTCACCTTGGCGGAAAGCCTTGGAGCTGTGGAAAGCCTAATTTCGATTCCGGCCAAGATGACGCATGCATCTATCCCGCGTGATAGACGAAATGAGTTGGGGATCACAGATGGCTTAATCCGCTTATCCGTCGGGATTGAAGATGCAGAGGACTTGCTAGAGGATTTAAAACAAGCTTTAGGATAAATATAGAGGCTGGCACGAAAGTGTTTAGTGAAAAGAAGATCCGAACTATGATTTTTTCATTCAATCTAGTTTGGATTTTTATTTTTTTTTCTTGAAGAAGTAGCATACAGCGTAAGATATACACAACTCCGGCGGGATAATTAGAGAACTATATCACGTCAAGTATTTACTGATAAAATGAGTATGTTTCTGCAACTTTTTTTGCTCGTTTTTAAAAGAATTGGTGAGAGCCAAACATCCTTAATCAGTGTAATGGAAGTTATTTGAGTAAATATGCTAAAATAAGTACCAACATGAAATTTTAGGAGGAGTAATACGATGAGCCAAGAGGTTTTGAAGTATTTACAGGATAATCAGCAACGTTTGCAAGATAAATTATTTGAATTTTTAGCTATCCCGAGTGTGAGTACAGATAGCGCACATAAACAGGACATTCACAAAGCAGCGGATTTCATTACTACATACTTACACGACATTGGATTTGAAAATATAGAAAAGCAGGAGACGGGTGGACACCCACTTGTTTATGCAGAATATAACGGCGCAGGCTCTGAAGCACCTACCGTACTGTTTTATGGTCACTACGACGTACAGCCTGCTGATCCACTTGAATTATGGGACAGTGATCCGTTTAAACCAGAAATTAGGAATGAGCGAATTTTTGCTAGAGGATCTAGTGATGATAAAGGGCAAGTATTTATGCATTTGGCTGTCTTTGAAGCTTACATGAAAACAGAAGGTAAATTACCATTAAACGTAAAGGTATGTATTGAGGGAGAAGAAGAGATCGGTAGTGAGAACTTATATAAAATCCTTCATGAGAAGAAGGAGCAGTTCCAAGCTGACTTTGCCGTAATTTCAGACTCTGGGATGGTAGAAAAAAACCAGCCAACTATACTTTACGGATTAAAAGGGTTTACTGGCATCGAAATTACAGTGAATGGACCAGATCATGACCTACATTCAGGCATGTACGGGGGTGCTGTTCGCAATCCACTGATGGCGCTAAGTCACATTCTTTCCTCCATGAAAAATGAAGAGGAAGTTGTTACGGTCGAAGGTTTCTACGATGGTGTGGAGCCTCTGTCTGATGAAGAAAGGGACTTGATTGACCAAGTTAAGGGAGAAGATTATGTACAAGCAACAGGTGTTCCGGAAACCGTTTCGGAAAAAGGCTATTCAGCCAAGGAACATACCATGGCACGCCCTACTTTTGAAGTAAATGGCATGTATGGGGGCTATCAAGGAGAAGGTACCAAAACGATTATTCCATCCTCTGCCACAGCAAAAATTACATGCAGGCTTGTACCTGGACAAGATCCAGAGCGAGTACAGCAATTACTTGAGGAACACGTCAAAAACGTCGCTCCAGCAGGTGTAAAAGTTGAAGTGAAAAAGGAAAAGTTGTCTGCAAAAGCATATAAAGTGGATCCAGATCATGCTTTAATTAAAAAAGCGGCAGCCAGCTACACGAAAGCATTTGGCAAAGAGACCGTTTATGTTAGAATGGGGGGCTCTATACCTGTTGTGGAATGGATGGAGGCAATATATCAAATGCCAATTGTTTTACTAGGCTTTGGAACACCTGATGATAGACTACATTCTCCAAATGAAAGCTTCCCATTAGATAGTTTTCATAAAGGAATGGAAACATTAGCGTACTATTGGAATGAAGTAAACGATAAATAATGAAACATTGGGGGTTATCTAATGAAGTATGCCATTGTAACAGGTGTATCTAAAGGATTAGGGTATTCTGTCGCAAAGCTTCTACTTGAACAGGAAATCCATGTCATGGGGATTTCTAGATCGGAAGCGAGCGGACTTAACAAACTTGCTGAGGAAAATAATGTGACCTTTCAACAATTCCAATGTGACTTAGGTGATGTAGAGACAGTTGAAGAGACTTGCAGTAAAATAAAAAATCAGTGGAGTCATGAAATTAGCGCCCTTTATCTTGTTAACAATGCTGCTGTAATTGACCCTGTTGATCAGGCTATGAATACGAAAAGCAGTGAATTGGCATATCATGTACAAGTTAACACGATCGCTCCAATGGTTATGACGAATTTATTCTTGAAGGAAGCATCATCTAAAGGATTCTCCTTTATCGGCGCTACGGTTACCTCTGGAGCAGCAGAACGTCCAATTTCCGGCTGGAGTGCTTACTGCAGTACAAAAGCGAGTATTAATATGTACACCCAAACAGTTGCAATTGAGCAAGATGAGAGGGGAACAGGAAATAAGGTGTTTGCATTTAGCCCTGGGATTATGGATACAGGAATGCAAGAGAAGATTCGCGCTGCTTCACCAGAAGAATTTACCAATGTTGAAACATTTAAATCCTACAAGGAAGATAAAGCGTTAAAGGATACAGATACAGTAGGCGGAGTATTAGTTGATATACTTACAAATGAAGCCAATATAGAAAATGGAAAGATTTATAACGTAAAAGATTTCTTATAATAAAATGCGCCCATTCTTTGCAAATTCCCTCCCAAAAAGCGTCTAGCAGCATAAAGTATATTAATCGGCAAAAGAGGAGGGAAAGCAATGAGTAAAGGTGAAGGCTACGGCAGCGGTTTTGCGCTGTTAGTTGTATTGTTTATTTTATTGATCATTATCGGAACTGCTTATACTGGTGGTGGCTATGGCGGCGGCTACGGCGGCGGTTTCTATTAATAAGTAAAAAATGCAGAGGAGATATACTCCTCTGCATTTTTTTATCCCGGTGCAACCGTCCGTAAGACTCCCACTTCAAAACATTAGGTGAAACAGTGGGAGTAAACGGACGCTAACACCCCGATTCGTTCAACTAACAATCAGTGGGAGAAGAATGAAAACCCCCACTGATTGAAGTTTCACTTTATATGGTTTGATGCTGTCCCTGCTTAATTTTATGATGGATGAGGCTATGGATCACGACGATCGCGATAACAACTAGTACAAATAGGATAGCTGCTGTCATATATATGCCGTTTACAAAATCTAAATTCCATATTAACAGTACCAAAATACCAAATATGCCTAGCTGCACCACAATTCCAATTAATCCAATCATCCGTGACTTAAACACTTCCTGCTCATCTGTCCAATTTAGTTTAGGCTGTAAGAAGTCAAGAAACGTTCCGAGCGCGCTACTAAACCAGCTAGCCAACAATACGAGTGGCAGCCAAATGAGAAAAAGCGTCCACTCTATTTTTATAATAAAAATGAACAGGATAACGGCTAATCCGATAACGATTAAATTAATAAACCAGGCTGTGGCGATTTTACTTAGCAAGATCTGTTTCGGATTAAGTGGCAGGAATAAGTTTGCATGCCATGACTTCCCTTCCCTTGATATGCCGGAAATAGATGTAGCGTTTGAGCCGACAATGAGTAAAGAACCTAAAAATAGAATGAGGAGGCCATGCTTTCCTGATAACCCATCCAAGAAGCCACCTATATTTCCACTAGATGAATCCATAAATAATATAATAATAAGAAATATTGGAGCAAATAAGCTCGTTATCACACATTGTGTTAGAAAAGTAGGTGTCCGAAATATAATTCGCATCTCTTTTTTGATGTAAGAGAGCCAGATAGGAGTTACGGATGTCTTTCTAGAAAGTTTTGCACCCGAAAAAGTTGATTTATTAGCAGTACCCATTCCAAGTACTCCCTTAATATAAAGCAGCTGTCCGACCCAGATAAAAATAAGCAACGCACAAGCATGAAGAACCACTCCTGCAATTAAGGATAAAAAGCCACTCCATAAACTGGAAGCAGTCATCATCATGGTTCCAAAATAAGCTGGTGGGTAGAAAGCAGTAATCCAGCGTAATAGCCCGTCTTGTTCCTGGATAAACATTGCCGCGTTTTGCATGATGGCATCTACATCCGTATTTAAACGAATCAAAACATTAATTAAAACGATAAATACCAATGAAGATATCCCAGCAATTACTTTGGAACGATCTTTGTTTTTTGCGATATTAACAAAACGCATGATAAACATGAGAATTATACCGGCCAAAGTAAACGGGATGATTGGCAACAAAACAAAGGTGATAATTCCCGCAATATAATATAGGATAGTTGCAGCACTTACGGCACCATAGATAAAGAATACAGGTAGAAAGAATAGGGCGGCAGTTCCATATAAATAAATCATTGGTCCAGCTGACTTTGCCAGCAATAGCTGATAAGGTTGCACCGGAAAAGGGATAAAGGAATCAATATCTTCTGCAAAATAGAAAGCATTCAGTATCGTAATAAAGCTTACAAGTAAAAGCACAATGTGTACTGAAAGAAGCAAGACACCCACAATAAGAGACTCTTGTCCTAATGGTTCAAGCACATTATAGAAAGCGGTAAGTGCACTTCTAACAATAGAAATATAAACGAATGCCATCGGGAGAAGAAACAATAAGGCAACGATCCATAATATCGTTTGGGAATTCTTTTTGCCTACTCTGGAATACTGCATTTTCAACATAATTCTAATTAGCTTCCATGTTTTACTCATTGCTAGTCAGCTCCAGAAAAACCTGTTCTAAGCTTTGATCATCAGATTCATACGTTTCTTTCATGTCTTGTAAAGTGCCATAAAATAATAGTTCCCCATCGTTAATGATCGCGACCTCATCACATAGTTGTTCGACGACTTCCAACCCATGACTTGAGAAAAAGACCGTTTTCCCCTTGTTTGCATGTTCCCGCATCATTTCTTTTAATATGTAGGCAGATTTAGGATCAAGTCCGGTTAATGGCTCATCCAATATCCAAATAGAAGGATCGTGAAGCAGAACGCCTGTCACGATGATTTTTTGCCGCATGCCGTGTGAATAGGACTGAATGTAATCATCCAAAGAATTATAAATAGAGAATTGCTTTGTGATTCGTTCTATGCGTTCCTGTCTTACTACTTTAGGGACTTGATAAATATCAGCAATAAAATTTAAATACTCTAACCCTTTTAACCTGAGGAACAGATCTGGCCTGTCAGGAACATAGCCAAAAATACTCTTGGCCTCCAGTGGTTTTTTTTCGATATCAAACCCGTCTAATGAGATGGTTCCTTCATCGATAGGGAGTACTCCAGTCATCATTTTGATAGTGGTGGATTTACCAGCACCATTCGGACCGAGAAAGCCAACTATTTTCCCATCTGGTATGGAAAGGTTTAATTGGTTAATGACTTTTCTCTGACCAGAAAAATGCTTACTTACTTCCTTTATTTCGATCATACTTTCCCCTCATTTCTATTGCTTTTATGAATATCATATTGTATGGTACACTTTATGATGGTAGCTAATAAAAAAACATTTATCCCGGTGCAACCGTCCGCAAGACTCCCACTTCAAAACTTAAAGTAAAACGGAGATGTTTAAGTAGGAGTAAACGGACGCTAACACCCCGATTCGTTCAACTAACAATCAGTGGGGGAAGAATGAAAACCCCCACTAATTGAAGTTTCACTTTATGGATAGTTTAACATATTTAATAAAGAAGTTTGTGGAAAGAAGAGAGGAAGATGCGAGTTGATTACAAGAAAAAGTGCGCGTGAAATTGAGAAAATGCGAGCAGCTGGAGATATCTTAGTGCAATGCCATAAAGAGATAGCGAAAATGATAAAGCCTGGAATCAGTACAATGGAAATTGACACGTTTGCTGAGAAGTTCATGCGTGATCATGGCGCAGTCCCTGAACAAAAAGGGTACAACGGCTATGCCTATGCTACTTGTGCATCAATTAATGATGAGATTTGTCATGGTTTTCCTCGTGATGAAAAACTTAAAGACGGTGATATTGTCACCATTGATATGGTAGTAAACCTTGATGGTGGTTTGGCTGATTCAGCATGGACGTACGCCGTTGGGGAAGTAGATGAAAAAGGCAAGCAACTTATGGATGTAACAAAAACTTCATTATATAAAGGAATCGAACAGGCGCAGTTGGGAAGTCGCATTGGGGATATCGGCCATGCAATTCAAACATATGCTGAAGCAGAAGGTTTCTCCGTTGTTCGAGATTTCACTGGACATGGAATTGGACCGACCTTACATGAAGAACCACATATCCCACACTTCGGCCTTCCGAATAAAGGGTTACGTTTGAAAGAGGGCATGGTTATCACCATTGAACCAATGATTAATGAAGGAAGCTGGCACAGCCAAATGGATTCTAATAACTGGACAGCACGAACAGTTGATCAGGGCCGTTCAGCTCAATATGAACATACGATCGTTATTACCAAAGATGGACCTGTGCTACTGACAGATCAGGGGGAAGAAAGAAACGTATAATAACGATTGGTGGGATAACAATGCGTATTGTGTCCATTTGTCCGAGTAATACAGAAATACTTGATTATCTAGGTAGAACGGATTTACTTGTTGGAGTTGATGATTTTTCTGACTGGCCACACGCAGTAAGCGAATTGCCTAAGGTCGGGCCTGATTTATCAATTAACATGGATAAAGTTGCTGCACTAGAGCCAGATCTTGTGCTTGCTTCTTTAAGTGTTCCTGGAATGGAAAAGAATGTGGAGGGGCTGGAGGAATACCAGTTACCATATCTTATCCTTAATCCAAATTCATTACATGATATTGCAGAAGATATTGAAACTGTAGGTCATGCAATTGGCGAGTCTCAGCTTGGAATGGAGAAGAAAGCAGCTTTTCTCGATGAAATAGACCAGCTACGGCATAAAGGAGAAGCAGATGCTGACCGCCCCAAACTTTATTGGGAATGGTGGCCAAAGCCTGTGTTTACACCTGGTGCTGTTAATTGGCTAACAGAGATTAGTGAATTAGCAGGTGCCCAGAACATTTATGCTACAGAACAAGTGGCAAGCTTCCAGACGGAGTGGGAGGACGTAAAGACAAGAAATCCAGATCACATTTGTATGGTATGGGTAGGAATTAAAGAAGAAAAAATGAGACCAGAACTAGTTATGCAAAGACCTGGGTGGGACATGATGAGCGCAGTACAAAATAGAAACATCCACGTTTTGGAAGAATCGCTCTATTGTAGACCATCACCCCGTTTACTAGAAGGCTTGAGAAAACTAGTTGAAGTTCTATAAAGTGAAACTTCAATCAGTGGGGGGGTTCGCTCTTCCCCCACTGATTGTTAGTTGAACGAATCGGGGTGTTAGCGTCCGTTTACTCCCATGTTTCACTTCATGTTTTGAAGTGGGAGTCTTACGGACGGTTTCACCGGGATAAATCAAACAAGGGCAAAAACGAGGTTATATTCCCGTTTTTGCCCTTGTTTTTACTTCACTCTTTTACCTCCGAAAATCATGGTAATGATGGGGCTTGCTAAGCAGAAAAAGGCGAATGGTAAGTAACTTAATACTGGAACGCCAAGTACATCTGCGATAAAGACCCCACAAACACTCCATGGTACTAATGGGTTGATTACAGTTCCTGCATCCTCTAGAGTTCGAGACAATGCTTTCCTTGGCAATCCTACCTTTTCATAAAGGCTTTTATACGTTTCCCCAGTCAACATAACGGATAAATATTGCTCCCCGACAAATACATTAACACCAATTGCGGTAGCAGCAGTCGAAATAATAATCGACCTTACCCGTTGGAGCCTTTCCTGCAGCGCTAATAGTATGCTTGGTATAATACCTGTTACAAACAATAAACCACCAAAGCCAAGAGCTAAAATAACAAGAGAAATGGTGAATAACATGCTGTTAATACCACCCTTTGTCAATAGTTCATTTACAGGTTCAAAATTGGTGGAAGCAGTATAGCCACCGAACCAAATCCCCCAGATAGATCCCCATGGAATATGATGGACAAATCCTGCGATAAGGGTAGCGGTTATGCTACTAATCCCTAAGGAGAGAAATGCAGGTATTTTGAAAATAGTACAAAGTACAATGACAACAAGTGGTAGCCATGATAACCAATGAATTAAGCCAGTTCCTTGTAGTGCATTTTGATAATCTGTAGCACTTTGTAAGGAGATAGCTTCATTTGGTGAAAGAATGGCAAATAAAATAAATGCAATAATAAACGCAGGGATTGTCGTTAAACTAATATGTTTAATGTGTTCAAATAAATCTACGCCTACAATTGTAGAGGCGAGATTCGTTGTATCAGATAGAGGCGACATTTTATCACCGAAGAATGCTCCGGAAACAATAGCTCCTGCTGTAATGGCCAAAGAAGTATCCATTGCGCTAGCCATCCCGATAAAGGCAACCCCAATGGTAGCAGTTGTTGTTAAAGAGCTTCCTAGAGACACCCCAACTATGGCAGTAACAGCAAATACTATGGCGTAGAACCAAGTTCCACCTATAAATTGAAACCCGGTATTAATAAGTACAGGTATTGTACCGCTTATAATCCAACTGCTTATTAGTACACCAATTAGCAAGAATAAGAAGACTGCACCCATACCAGTACGGGATCCTTCCACCATTCCCTCCTGAATATCAGCAAAGCTAATTCTCTTAATTAAACCGTATGTGATAAGTAAGAATATCCCAAGTAGAATAGGAATATGAGGCGGGCTTTCCAATTTAATAATAAAGAAGCTAATAAGTGAAATAAGAACAAGGAAAAAAAGTATAGATTCTATTAAAGCTGGTTGATGTTTTGGTTTTATTGGAAACATGGTATATCCTCCTTTGTTTTTGTAATGGTTACGAAGACGACAGTCGTACATTCCCTTGTAAATAACAGTACGTCGTTACTTCCTAGCTAAAATATTCCAAACGAACAAAAAAGCCTCGCCCCTGTAATAGGGACGAAGCTTTACTCCGCGTTACCACCCTGATTGCCAACACAAGTGCTAGCCTCTCAACTTGACTATCCGCTCTATATGAATGTGTAATTCAATCTTTTTCTGCCAGGACTTACACCAAGCGTCCCGTCTCTTTTTGCTGCCTAAAAAAGATTTACTTCGCATTCCGGATAAATTATTCTTTTTTCATTTGTAGATTACAATGACTATACATGCTGTAAATATCTTTTGTCAATAAAAAATGAAATCCTTTCTCAAAAGAAAATTATCCGATATAATAATTAGAATTATGATTCATAAAGGAGGCAGGAGATGTGGCAACAGATGCAGTAGACAGTGTAACAACGAATACGAAAAAACAAATGATACATAAGGGGATAGCTGCGGGGTTTCCGATCATGCTTGGATATTTACCAATTGCTATTACATATGGCGTACTTGCAAAACAAGCAGGAATGAGCTTAACAGAACTAACACTAATGAGTGTGATGGTTTTCGCTGGAGCAAGTCAATTTATGGGAGTGAATATGATTGCAGTTGGAGCGGGAGCCTTAGAAATTATGATTGCTACATTTGTCTTAAACTTTCGCCATTTTGTCATGAGTCTATCGTTTATGAATCGAATGCGGGGTATCGGTCTGCGATGGAAACTACCTTTATCTCTAGGGCTGACAGATGAAACATTTGCTGTATCTGCACTCCATCCTGACGAAGCTAAAGAGGAAAAGGGGTCTTGGTTTTATTTAGCACTTATTTTAACAGCTTACTTTTCATGGATTGCCGGTTCCTTCCTTGGTGGGGTACTTGGGGAAGTTATCCCAGATCAGTTGAGCCAGAGCATGGGGATCGCCCTATATGCAATGTTTATTGGCCTGTTGGTTCCTTCGGTTAAAAAGGAATGGAAGGTGGCAATCATCGCAATCTTAGCCATGTTAATAAATGGCCTTTGTGTTGAACTTGGCATGAGCTCAGGCTGGGCAATCGTGTTAGGTACAATTATTGGCGGAATGAGTGGAATCTTTCTAATGAAGGAGGAAGAACGATGATACTTTTTATTTTACTTGGTATGGCAATTGTAACCATGATTCCCCGGATGATTCCTGCATTTATCGTAGATAAGCTTCAGTTTCGGGATTGGGTAAATCGCTGGCTCAACGCTATTCCATATGCTGCCCTCGGGGCATTAATATTTCCAGGTATAATGACAATAAAACCCGATCAGCCACATATTGGACTGATCGGGGGACTGGTGGCAATTGGCTTAGCCTATATTGGATTAAATGTCATTTTAGTTGTTTTTGGCGCGATAGCAACAGTCTTTTTGCTTACTTTTTAATTTTCTTTTAAATCATGCGTAAATATCTTATTAAACTTATTGAAATGGCTCAATGTGAATATGCGCATGCCTAATATTATGCTCATTATAGAGATGCTGTTCAATTCTTACTGTGATGTCATGGCTTTCTTTTACATTTAAATGGGAATCAACAAGAATCGTTATATCGATGAATGGCTGATTTCCTAGTACCCTACCTTTAACATGTTTAACTGATTTAACATCCGGCTCCATTTCTACACTGGACCGGATTTTTTTTATTTGTTCCGTATCAAATCCATCTGTTAGGGAGTGTGTTGCATCTTTAAAGATATCCCAGGCCGTTTTGCAAATTATCAATCCAACCAGTAATCCTGCAAGCGGGTCAAGCCAAAATAGACCAAATTGGGCTCCAATTATCCCTACGAAAGCGCCGATACTGACTAAGGCATCTGAACGGTTGTCTTGAGCCGCAGCATAGAGTGAACTGCTATTTATTTTTTTTGCCAGTTTTACATTGTAAAGATAGACAAGCAACATAATGAATGCTGCACCTAGGGCTGTCCATGCTGTAATTATATCTGGCTTTAGGGAATTACCTTCCAATACATTCTTAATGGTACTGAAAATGACCTGTATCCCTACGAACATCATGACGAACGCGGCAAAAAGTGATGCAATCGTTTCTGCGCGGAAGTGGCCATAGTGATGATTCTCATCAGGTGGTTTACGAGATATCTTTAATCCGATTAATACAGCAACTGATGCAACAACATCTGTTGAATTGTTAAGCCCGTCCGCACGAAGTGCATCTGAGTCCCCTGCATAGCCAATTATGAGCTTAAGTGCTGCTAGAAAAATGTAGGCAAAAATACTAAGCCAGGCCCCTTTTTCTCCGCGCTTTAAGTTATCTGAATGGTTCATGAAAAATCCTCCGTTAATGGTTCTTTCGCTAGTAAATAGTTTAACAAACCGCGTTATGGTGGGTCTAGAGAAACATTGAAGCATGGGGGTATATGTATTGCAAGCAGGGAAGTAAGTTTGCCAAAGCAAAAAATAAAGATCCTCTAACTACTGTTACCTAAACCAGAAAATTTATGTTTTTTTCAAATAATAGTTGAAATTATTCTAAAAATTTAGGATAATAGAAAAAAGGAACAAGGGGGCTATTCCATGAAAAAGGAAAAGCTAATCTATAAATATAAACGATATGAAGGAAAAGTATCTTCAGCGAGAAAAGAGATACCATTTGAATTTAGGCTAACATCCCGAATGATCCTTGATGAAATTTGTTTTCAATATAACAAACAAATAATAGAAACATCGATTAACCAAGCAATAGCAGATGATAATAAAGAGAAGTTTATGGAGAGCAGTGAAGCGTTTAAACAATTTATTTGGGAATAGAGGTTTTAATTATTTCTCAATGATTGAACGTGGGAGACGCTACTATTAAATAAACTAGCCGGACGAACCTACCAAGTTAAGGGGATTCGTTCGGCTAGTTATGTTTTTTGGTAAACATGGGGTAGCTAGTAACAATAAAATATGACATTAGACAATTGGGTCACTGTATTGATTTTCTAGCTGTCGTTCCAATGGTAATCCTGTGTCATAGGAAATATTAGCAATCCTCTTCGATAATTCCATCGCAGTACGTTCTTCTTGCTGCCAATAATGCAGCACCTCTGAGAGAATTTCTATTCCTTCTTCTAAGCCTTCGTTATACAATGTAACAAAACTTTTGTTGCTTGCTTCTTTTGTAGCAGGATGATACCATGTTGCATTTTGAAGGTTTAAATAGTCAATGTTATCCCGTATTGGCCGATGTGAATAGGAAGATATTAGAGAATGAAATAATTTATTTTTCCATCCATAAGGATCAGAGAGCAATTTTAGAGCAAAGCGCATATCCTTATAGGAAGCTTCAATATATCCTGGTTTCTGATCAGAAACCTTTGGGTAATGCTTTTTTATTAAAGTGTCTAGAAGTTCGCTAATTTCCTTTTTAAAATTCCCAACATTGATCTCTTTATAGACAGGCATTTTCCATGTCTTTTGATTAAGATACTTTTCCATCATTGCAGTATCGATTCGTATCTCCAGCTTTTGATGTTTGCTCCCTTCATAACCTGCTCGGTAATGGATATACGGGTGGGTATTTCGATCAAGAATATGATGTGTTACAAAGCCAAATACATAGGCACGCATCTCTTCGCTGCCTCGTTTAGCTTCTGAAATAAGATCCATTAGAAAAGCCCCACAATTTTTCGTGTGTAATGCCATACCTACTTCATGGACAGGCTCCTCTTTGACCCATGGCCAGAAGTTATAATAGAAAAAAGGATCAGGGCCCTGTGCACCCAACTTCATATATTCCTTATGTGTTAGAAAAGTTTGAGGCTCCTTGATGGCATCTACAACTTGTTCGCAAAATAGAATATGTGTCCAACTGTTTGGCATACAAAAACTCCCTTTTTACCGATTTAGTTTAGATACTTCCAATAAAGTGAAACTTCAATCAGTGGGTTTTCATTTCCCACTGATTGTTAGTTGAACGAATCGGGATGTTAGCTTCCGTTTACTCCCACTTAAATATCACTGTTTCACCGGGATAAATTAGCTTGTTTTATCATTGTCTTTATAATCAGTATAAAAGAAAACGAACGAAAAAGGGAACCTGTTTTAGTATATTTTCGCGTCTCACCTATTTGTTAACGCTTTTTTTCTTCTGAAAATTTGGTACAATGGAGGAAAGATGAATTGATTGATGCATACATAGGGGAGGAAGAATAAACATGGATTATCGTATAGAAAAAGATACTATTGGCGAAATAAATGTACCAGCTGATAAGTTCTGGGGTGCTCAAACACAACGAAGCAAGCAAAACTTTCCTATTGGAAATGAGAAAATGCCAACTGAAATCGTTAAAGCGTTTGCTATATTAAAAATGAGTGCAGCTAAGGCCAACCATGACCTTGGTTTAATGGAAAAGGAAAAAGCTGAGGCAATTGCTTATGCAGCACAAGAAGTAGTAGACGGCAATCTTAATGATCATTTTCCACTTGTAGTTTGGCAGACAGGAAGTGGAACGCAATCAAATATGAACGTCAATGAAGTTATTGCCTTCGTGGGGAACAAATGGTTAAAAGAAAAAAATAGTGACCTTGTCTTGCATCCTAACGATGATGTAAATAAATCACAAAGCTCGAATGATACATATCCTACAGCCATGCATATTGCATCTGTCCTAAAAATGGAGGATACTGTGTTACCAGCTGTAAAACAGCTTAAATCGACACTGAAGGAAAAAATGGAACGATTCCATGATATCGTTAAAATTGGCCGCACACATCTTCAGGATGCAACACCATTAACACTTGGTCAGGAAATTAGTGGATGGCATCGTATGCTTGAGAAATCGGAACGAATGATTGAAGAAAGTACAACCTATTTAAAGGAACTTGCAATAGGTGGAACTGCTGTCGGGACGGGACTGAATGCCCATCCTGAATTTTCTCAGCGTGTTTGTGAAAAAATTAATCAATTCACCGGGAAAGATTTTATTTCAGCGCCAAATAAGTTTCATGCGCTTACAAGTCATGATGAAACCGTATATGCACACGGTGCCCTAAAAGCACTTGCGGCTGATATCATGAAAATCGCTAATGATGTACGCTGGCTTGCAAGTGGACCGCGCTGTGGAATTGGTGAGATTACAATTCCTGCAAACGAACCAGGAAGCTCCATTATGCCTGGTAAAGTAAATCCTACACAAAGCGAAGCTGTAACAATGGTTGCTGCACAAGTAATGGGGAATGATGCTACAATAGGATTTGCAGCAAGTCAGGGGAATTTTGAGTTAAATGTATTTAAGCCAGTTATTGCCTATAACTTTCTACAATCCTGCCAGCTTTTAGCAGACAGTATTCTTTCTTTTGATGAGAGATGTGCTAGTGGAATTGAAGCAAATGAAGAGGAAATAGCAAAATATCTAAATGATTCACTAATGCTAGTTACGGCACTAAATCCGCATATTGGGTATGAAAATGCTGCTAAAATTGCTAAAAAAGCTTTTGCAGATAATGCCACGTTAAAAGAAACGGCAGTTGCTTCCGGATTGCTGACTGAAGAAGAATTTGATAAGTATGTAAACCCAGCCGATATGACTGGACCAAGATAAGCTAAATAGAGACGATAAACCCTAATGCCGAGGCATTAGGGTTTTTTAAATAGCATTCATAACGTAAGTGGAAACTACACTACAATTTACCAATTAAAAGAAGTAATAAGTTAGGCAAATCTGCTCACACTATAATTACAGGAGGTGATAAACAATGGCTAACAACAACAATTCAAACCAATTGCTTGTACCTGGTGTACAACAAGCACTAGATCAAATGAAAACTGAGATTGCTCAAGAATTTGGCGTTAACTTAGGTGCAGATACAACTTCACGTGCTAACGGTTCAGTTGGTGGAGAAATCACCAAGCGTCTTGTACAAACTGCTCAACAACAAATGAATGGACAACAATTTTAATATGAATGGTATGAGGGAAAAGCGCTGCTTTTCCCTCTTTAATTTGTACTAAAAACAGGGAGCAGACCTGCTGCACCCTGTCCTACGTATTATAATTTAATTCTTGCTTCACTATCGGCATCAAAGAAATGAGCACTGTTCATATCAAATGCCAATTCCATCTCTTGACCGCCTTGTATGTCTGTACGGGAGTCAACTCGGGCAACGAAATCCTGATCAGCTACTTTAGAGTATAAGTAGGATTCTGCACCCATAAGTTCGGCTACATCGATAGTCGCGTTAATTTTGCTTCCGGGAGTTGATGAGATGAAAATAGGTTCATCATGAATATCTTCAGGACGCACACCAAGGATAATATCCTTGCCAATGTATTTTTGGTCACGTAAACCTTTCAACTTTCCTTCAGGTATTTTTATTTTTACATCACCCATTTGAAACTCAGTTTCAGTTAGTTTACCTGAGAAGAAGTTCATAGAAGGTGAGCCAATAAAGCCACCAACGAAAACATTTTCCGGATTGTCATAAACATCTTTTGGAGCCCCGACTTGCTGGATAATACCATCTTTCATTACAACAAGTCTTGTCGCCATCGTCATTGCTTCTGTTTGGTCATGCGTTACATATATTGTAGTTGTTTGCAGACGCTGATGCAATTTTTGAATTTCAGCACGCATTTGTACACGTAATTTAGCATCAAGGTTTGATAAAGGCTCATCCATAAGGAAGACTTTAGCATCACGCACAATTGCACGACCAAGTGCCACACGTTGGCGCTGACCACCTGATAGAGCTTTTGGCTTACGATCGAGATATGCTTCTAAGCCTAGAATTTTTGCTGCGTTTTTAACACGCTTTTCAATTTCATCTTTTTTAAATTTACGAAGTTTCAAGCCGAAAGCCATGTTGTCATATACGTTCATATGTGGGTAAAGTGCATAGTTCTGGAATACCATTGCAATATCCCTGTCTTTTGGAGCCACATCATTCATTTTCTTTTCATTAATAAATAGAGAACCATCTGTTATTTCTTCAAGCCCAGCGATCATACGAAGGGTTGTAGACTTACCGCAACCTGATGGTCCAACAAAGACGATAAATTCCTTGTCTTTTATATGTAGATTAAAATCCTCTACTGCTACCACTTTTTTATCGTATGACTTTTGAATGTGTTCTAGTTTTAATTCAGCCATTCTCTTCCCCTCCATTTTTTGAAAACGCTTTATTATCTTTATTATAGAAAAAGTCTGTCCGAATGAAAATGGCAAACATGCACAAAGATCTAATTATCCTTTGTGCATGTTTGCCAGTAATGCAATATAAACAGCCATTGCTTCTCGAAAATCACGAATATCAATGCCGGTTTTTTCTATGAATTTATCCAAACGATACTGCAGGCTGTTGCGGTGCATATATAGCGTTTTAGCAGCAACAGAGACATTTAGATTACACTGAATAAAGGTTTCAATTGTTTGGAGAATGTCTTCATCATCTGAAAATTCTTGTAGAATTGCATTCGAGAGCTCTTTACGAAAGCTTTCGTTTGTTTGATCAACCAATAAAAATGGGATGGATTCAGAGAAGGATAACACAGACTTGTCTGAGTATGTGAAAGCTGTACGTGCACTTGAAAGTATCGAGCTATAATGTTCTCCCGTATTGGTTAATTGTTGTGTATAAGGTCCAGCAAAAAAGTGAATATTGACATACAAATCGCTCATGAGGACATCAATAATCTGTTCATATGAAATGCTTTCATCATCATTCACAGCTTTCTCTTCAATGATAATTCCTTCCTGCTCGTTCTCCCAAAGTATCGGCACAGGAGAAGAGAAAAATTCATAGAGCGATTCTTTAAATGATTGAGGATCTATTTGATCTTCTCTAATAGAGAAATAAACAAAGCGAAAAGGGCAGGCCGTGACATTGCCAGATGCGTCATCTGTTTCAATTATATTTCTCCATTTTTTTTCGGCCTCTGTAAGCGCGGGAAAACTTGCTTGGTATGGTGTGAGAAATGCCGACAGAAGAGTGAGGTCCCTACCTGACAGCTCCTCCTTCAGTATGCCAATCACTTGATCTTGTTCGAACCGAAACCACCTGTAGTTTTCTTCATGAGCTTCTTTTTTGTTTAAATTTTGGTGAAAAATAATGGATGGAAAAATGTTTTGTAGCTGCTCTAACATATGAAAACCTCTTTCTCATGACCTTGTTATAATTATAGCAATGATAACATGATTAAAAAATAAATTATTGGATTTTTGCCTCATCTTTCTATCGCTATACATGAAACTAATCGTTTGTTATAGTAGGTAGAGTAAGAAAATCGGAGGAGGATTTAATTTGCCTAACATTTATGACAGTGCGTATGACTTAGAAAAAGCGATACGTGAAAGTGAAGAATTTAAGAGCTTAAAACTTGCATATGATGCAGTAATGAATGATGCAACTGCAAAGCAAATGTTCGATAATTTCCGTGATACTCAAATGGCTTTACAAGAAAAACAAATGCAAGGTCAGGAAATTACAGAGGAAGAAGTTGAGAAAGCTCGTCAGGTTGTTGAGCTTGTCCAACAGCATGAAGACATCTCTAAATTAATGGAAGAAGAACAACGATTAAATACGGTAATTAATGATGTAAGTCGCATCATTACGAAGCCATTAGAAGAATTATATGGCGCGCCTGAAGATACGCAACAATAATTTTATATTGGTATCAAGCCCACAATTTTGTGGGCTTTTTTTACGTAAAAATTTTATCAAGTAAGCAATGAAAAACATTAAGGCCGAAGCAATAAAAACGCACATAGAAGCTAAAGTATAGTAAATGTGAGTTTTTCTAATGGGGGAGGCAGGAAGTTCACCTCTGCATGGCGAAGGAGATAGAAAGACTTTTAAAAGGGGATGGAATGATGAAGTATGTAGTAATGGAGGAAAAGGGCGATATTACTCATATCTCCTTAGACCGTGCAGCAAAATACAACGCTTTAAATAAAGAGATGTTGGAGGAGCTTGTGGAAACAGTTAAGCATACTAAGAATAGTAAAGCGAAGGTGGTTGTTTTATCTGGAAAAGGAAGCGCTTTCTGTTCTGGTGGAGATATTCGTATGATGGAAGATTTTTCAGATAAGGTGTATTTTGATGGGGTCATGGGAACCATTAAAGAATTAGTGATGGAGTTATATACGATGCCTAAGATCGTTATTTCTGCTATACATGGAGCTGCTGCTGGCTTAGGACTTAGTATTGCGCTAACGGCTGACTATGTCATCGCAGAGCGAGATGCAAAATTAGGCATGCTCTTTCTCGGTATAGGGTTGCTGCCAGATGGAGGCGGTCATTTCTTTTTACAGCAACGAATTGGAATTCAAAGAGCGAAACAATTTACTTGGGGGATGCAACAAATTGACGGACAGCAAGCAAAGGAGATAGGTTTAGTTGATATGTTGTCAGATGAGGAAGCGATCGTTACAGCAAAAGGTCTGGCGGAAAAACTACTAAAATCACCGCTTATTGCTATGCTAAAGACAAAAGAGCTATATCATTCACGTGAAAAAGAAAGTCTTGCCTCCTTTTTATCTGATGAACAACAAGCACAGTGGGAACTAAGGCAAACACAAGATCATCAAGAAGGTGTGCGAGCCTTCTTAGAGAAAAGAAAACCTGTTTTTAAAGGAAAATAAAGACCAACAGTCTGGAACCGTTGGTCTTATTACAATAATGTGGAAACTTTATCGGTGAAATAGAATTAGCTTTGCTTCTGGTGTGACACATCGGTGGGTGTGTCCCTGGAAGCCGGCTTCCTCTAATCTTGCCTGCCCAACAGTTTTTGCTTCATCGTCAGTTGGAGCGGTAAAGGATTCATCTAACAGTTTCTCACCGGAATCATCAAATACAGTTAAAGCATAAGTACGCATTTTTTAAGTCCCTCCCTATGTATTGAACGTCTTTTACTTATATTCTGTATATACCCTAAAAATCCTTTTTTGCACATAGGATAACAAAAGGTATTGAACTCGATAAATGAACGACGTAAGAAAAGAGTATAGGAATAGGGTTATTAGCACGACTATACATATCTTTCACTAAGCATATAAAATCAATGTTTCTTTAAAAGAGGGGGAAATGAAAATAGCAGTTGCCAAGGTAACCCGTATATGCTATTATATCGATGTACGATATATCGTGTTGCGATGTATTTGTCATTATGATTATTGCAAAAAAAACATTGAAACAAAACAGTGGAAAATACGTACTACTTAGTAGAGGGGGAATGAAAGGTGACACTTGTATTAAAAAATGTAACAAAACAGTTTGGCAGTCATAAAGCTGTGGATAACCTTTCTTTAGAAATTCCGGAAAGTGAAATGTTTGGATTTTTAGGGGGAAATGGAGCAGGTAAGACAACAACCTTCCGAATGATCCTTGGTTTGCTTGATCGGACCGATGGTGAAATCTCTTGGAATGGGGAAAGAATTAATTATGGTAAAAGCCATCTTATTGGGTATCTTCCCGAAGAAAGGGGGCTATATCCAAAGCTAACAGTTAAAGAACAGCTTATTTATTTGGGGAAATTACGTGGTATGAATAAAAGCGGTGTTGTGAAAGAACTGGAAAGCTGGTTGGAACGTTTTAAGGTTCCAGAGTACATGAATAAAAAAGTAGAGGAGCTTTCCAAAGGAAACCAACAGAAAATCCAATTTATTTCTGCTATTATTCATAAGCCCAAATTATTAATCTTAGATGAGCCTTTTTCAGGACTGGATCCAGTCAATGTTGAAATGTTAAAAGAGGCTGTAGTTGATTTAAAAGAAAAAGGCACCTCGATTGTGTTCTCATCACATCGAATGGAACATGTGGAAGAACTATGTGAACATCTATGTATTTTACATAAAGGGAAACCAGTTGTTCAAGGTTCTCTAAGGGATATTAAGCGCTCCTTTGGTAGGAAAAACCTCATAATCCGTGGAGATGAGGATTTTGCTTTTCTAAAAGATCATCCTGGTGTTGTCAGCTACAAAAAATACATGGATGGCTGTACAATTCAAATTGAAAACGAAGACGTTTCTCAAACAATCTTCTCTGCTCTTCAAGGAAAAGGCTTTATCCGCAAATTTGAATTAGAAGAGCCATCTCTGAATGATATATTTATTGAGAAGGTTGGTGCTTCTTATGAGTAAATTCTGGATTATTATGTCCCATACCTATATGAGTCGAATCAAAACAAAATCTTTTATTATCAGTACCTTGATTACACTTTTATTCATTGTAGCAGCTACAAACTTTCAAACAATTATTGATGCATTTTCGGACGGCGAGAATGACCAGTTTGCAGTTATTGATGAGTCAGGAGAACTTTATGAACCACTGCAACAGGGAATACAGGCGGCAAATGAAGAAATAGATGTATCTTTATTTGATGGAACAGAGGAAGCTGCGAAAGATGCAGTGCAGGATGAAGAGTATCAAGCATTACTCGTTTTATCTTTAAATGAAAACGGGTTACCTGAAGGGAATTACTATGCAAACAATATTTCTGACTCGGGTAATCAAACCTTTATCCAGCAACAAATGCAGCAAATAAAAGTAGCTTATGCCACACAGCAACAAGGTGTTGATCAGTCGACACTCGCAGAAATTTCAGCACCGGTTACCTTTAATACCGAGGCGCTTGATACGTCGGCAAAAACGGATGAAGAGCTGAGTCAGGCAAGAGGGATAGTTTATGTTATGTTATTTTTACTTTACATGGCTGTCATCACCTATGGAAATATGATCGCTACAGATGTCGCCACAGAAAAATCTTCACGCGTCATGGAAATTCTTGTGTCTAGCGCTCCCCCAGTAACGCATATGTTTGCCAAAATAATTGGTATTGCGCTTCTAGGGTTAACACAGGTCATCCTATTCCTTGGAGTCGGGTACGCGATGATCCAAGCTAACCAGGATAATATGACTGGCGGATTTTTCTCGGTCTTTGGGTTAGGTGATGTGTCCATCTCTGTGTACATTTATGCAATTGTATTTTTTGTTCTAGGCTATTTGCTTTACGCAACATTAGCAGCAATGCTCGGTTCGCTTGTTAGCCGAATAGAAGATGTACACCAATTAATCATGCCAATGATCTTTTTAATCATGATTGCATTCTTTATTGCGATATTTGGTCTAAATGCCCCTGAATCAGAATTAATCAAAATTACGTCGTTTATCCCATTCTTCTCCCCAATGATCATGTTCTTAAGAGTGGGAATGCTCGATATTCCAATATGGGAAGTCGCACTATCTATTGGCATTCTTGTAGGCACGATCGCGTTACTAGCAATCATCGGAGCCCGTGTATACAAAGGCGGCGTTCTGATGTATGGAAAATCAAGTTCATTAAAAGACTTTAAAAAGGCACTGGCCTTATCAAAAAAAGAATAGCAACGTAAGAGCTACCTAGTCACGTTCAAGTTATATGAGAGTGGGTTCGAATTTTAAAGTGAAATTCGAATTCGCTCGTTTTTTTATGTGAAGCTTTATCTTGTCAGCATCACCGCCCGAGAACGAGAGAACATCCCCCGAGAGCGAGAGCCCATCTATCGCCCGAGAGCTTTATTTCTAAAGGATACTCTCCTCTTGCATGGGTAATAGAACGTGCATTCTGTTTAGGGGTTTGCTAAAATAGAAGAAGAGGTGAAAAGATGAAAAGCATTAGGTTTCTTCACGCAGCAGATCTGCACTTAGACAGTCCGTTTATCGGTTTGGCACATGCGCCAAAGTCAGTTCTTGATTCAATTAGAGAAAGCACATTCCTTGCACTTGATAACCTTGTGCAAACAGCTATTGAAAAACAAGTTGATTTTGTGTTAATTACCGGAGATTTATTTGATAATGAAAAACAGAGTTTAAAAGCACAAATTCGCTTAAAGAAGGCTTTCGAGTTACTCGCTTCGCAAAATATTATGGTTTATTTATCTTATGGCAATCATGATTACATAAAAGGAAATATTCATCCGATTACTTATCCAGATAATGTATGTATCTTTCCAGATGAACAGGTGAGATCTTTTGTTCATTATAAGGAAGGTCAGTCGGCTGCAAAAATATATGGATTTAGTTATGAAAATAGGGCGGTTACAGAAGGTAAGGCTAGTGAATACATTATATCGGACACTACAATTCCTTTTCATATCGCGATGTTGCATGGCAGTATACAGTCGAATACAGACCATGACATGTATGCGCCTTTCCAACTAAGTGAACTGGTGGAAAAGGATTTCCATTACTGGGCACTGGGGCACATACATCAGCGGCAAGTATTGAAGGAATCTCCTCCTGTTATATACCCTGGTAATATACAAGGGAGGCACCGTAAGGAAACAGGTGAGAAAGGCTGCTATATTGTTGAGTTATCAGCATCCTCGTGCAAAACACAGTTTATCCCACTTCAGGCAATCCAGTATACCAAGCTATCAGTTAATGCTATTGCCTGTTCCGAAATTCATCAGCTGGAACAAGAGATCCAGAAAGCCTGCCGTCAAATAATAAGGGACCATCCACAAATGGTTGATCTTTCTATTGTCGGAGACCAAAAGAAATTAGCAGCATGGGATCAAGAAGGTTTGTTAGAGGAAGTGATTGAAATCTCTAATGCTTCCATGCAATCAGAGTTGCATTGGTGTCACATATTCCGTTATCGTCCGGAAGTTGACTATAGTACGATTGACCCTTTCTTATATGAAGGGGACCACTTCATAGGCGAGTTAGTCAGACAAATAGATGAGGCGTCCATCGAGCCTTTACTCAAGGATTTATTTAAACAGAAACAGGCAAGAAAATATGTCGAAACATTTTCAGAGGAAGAAGTGGCAAAAATTAAAAATGAAGCTCAACATATTTTGATAAAAGGTCTAATGGAGGAATGAGGTGAGAAGAATGTATATCGAAAAGGCAACCATATATGGATTTGGAACATGGGTGGATAAGACCATTGAATTCCCTAAATTAGGTCCTGTCGTTATATACGGTGAAAATGAATCTGGGAAGTCAACATTACAAGCATTCATCCTATTTATGCTTTTTGGCCTCCCACCAAAGCAGCGAAACTTCTATAAACCGAGAACAAGCGGAAAAATGGGAGGTAGGCTGACGGTGATCGATCCAGATACAGGCAGGTTCACGATTGAAAGATTAGATACAATGCGTAATGGGGCAGCACTTTGTTATGCGGAAAACGGGGCCGAATATGATGAAACCTGGTTAAGAAGTAGACTGAAGGGGATGACAGAGCAAACATATCGATCCATTTTTTCCTTCTCAGCAAGCGATCTAGCAAACCTTCCAAAAATGAAAGAAGAAGACCTGGGGGAAGTTCTATTAGGAATTGGGTTGACGGGCTCTACTGCTATCCACTCGCTCGAGACTAGCCTTGAGAGCCAAATTAACAGACTGTATAAACCTTCTGGTAAAAAGCCACTCATTAACGAGCAGCTAAGCAAACTTGAAGCCCGTTCCAATCATTTGCAATCTGAAAAA
The DNA here is from genome assembly GCF_022095695.1 of Oceanobacillus jordanicus. Taxonomy (GTDB): domain Bacteria; phylum Bacillota; class Bacilli; order Bacillales; family Amphibacillaceae; genus Oceanobacillus_B; species Oceanobacillus_B jordanicus. Next base: position 174,108 of record NZ_JAIFZM010000003.1, on the reverse strand, counting down.
GCACACGAGGCAACCTATAGGGAGAAAAAGGAGAAGGTCCTAAAACTTTACGATACGATAGAAGAGACGCAACAAAGACTGCAAAAGAATAAAGCTACGCTAACCTTAAATGAACGAAAGCTCCAAGCTCTTCCAGATTTGAAAAACTATGCGTCGGTACTGAAACAATTAGAACAGTTCCCAGAAAAAGTTCCTTTCCCCGAAAATGGAATGGAACGGATGCAACAGGTGAAGGATAAACTGTTGCCAATAAAAAGTGAACACGCTTTGTTACAGGAAAATCAAAAAAAGTATGGTGAGACGCTTTCTTCACTGAATGAAAACTTTAAAGAGGTAGATGGGGAGAAGCTTCAATATGCCTACAAACTAAGAAAACAGGCAGAAGAATACCTTGCAGAAAAAAAAGAGATTATCAATATTCAAAAGCAGAAAGAACAGATTGAAAACCAAGTGGAACAAGAATTGGATCAGTTACATATTGATTTGAATAAGGAACTGCTACATGAAATAAACCTTCCTTTTCATACAGAAAAAACGTGGAGTCAATTGAAAACAGAACAGGATACGTTAGCTATTGAACAGTCAAAGCATGTGGAAGAAAGCCATCAGCTGAAAAAAGATCGAACACGTCTTTTGTCCCAAGCTGAGAGTCTTGAAGAGAACCTCCTTTCAGAGGAACGTGTTAAAGAACTAAAAAGTAAAATTCATGAATTAAATTCTAATAACACAGGAACGTTCTCTGATAGTGAATTAAGGTCAGATCAGAATACATGGGAAAAGTGGAAGCAAAAGAAGAAGAAAACCTACCAGGCTGTGTTTTTTTACAGCTTAGGATTAGCCATACTCTTAGGTGTTATTGGCACAATTGTAGAAACTTACACATACTACATGTTTGCAGGTGTTTCTATCATTGTTGGGGTGTTACAGTGGTGGTCAGGGAAGCATGCGCTAACTGAAGTCGAGGCATTTACAAATGCTAAGGAAAATACTTCAGTAACAATGGTAGAAAAAAGAGAAGCTGAACAGCAACTACTAAAGCACGAAAACGTTTCTACAGAAATTGCTACATTAGAGGCACAATTAAAGTCTCTTGATCATACCTTTGCCGGATGGCAAGAAAGAGGGGAACAACTAAAAAATAGACAAACTCTCCTGAATAAAAAAATAGAAAACGAAAGGCAGCAATATTCTTTTCTGTTAGGAATAAATGTAATCTATTGGCCTGATGTCTACCATCATCTAAAACATCTCATTCGACAATCTCGGGAGGAAAATCGTCTTACAGAAACCTTAAATCAACTAGAGAGTAAGCAGCAGAGATTCTTTCAAGAGCTAAAAGTGTTTTTAAGTTCATTCATAAAGGGAACAGTAGATAAAACACAGGAAGACCTGTTAACATTACTCGAGGAGTGGATACAAGGTAACGAAAAGAATGAGAGTCAAAAGTTGCATTATCAGCAACTTTACAAAGAAACAACCGAGCAGCTTCACAGTGCAGAGAAAAAGCTTTCTATATATGAGGCAGCTCATATGGAACTATTGCAGTATGCAGAGGTGGATGGAGAGAATGCATTTTATAAGCGCGCAAATCTCCTAGCTGAGAAAGAACAATTGCAAGAGACTTCATCTAGACTAGAGCAATTGCTTCAACCATTCTTACATGAAGAAAACACACACAATAGTCTTGTTACCTCAGATGAAACAGAAATGGTAGAACATATTAATAGAGAAAAACAGCGTATTACCATGCTAGAAAGTGATTTAGAAAATCAGCGTCAATTGATAGCTGATGTAAAGGCAGAACTCTCACAATTAGAATCTTCTGGAGAGTATTCAGAAGCTCTACATGTTTTTTCTATGGAGAAAGAAGAATTCCAACAATCTGTTCGAAAGTGGGCAGTCATTAAAACAGCGAAAGAGATGCTTGTAGAGACAAAACGAAAATACAGGGATAAATATTTAGCCAGAGTAATGGAAAAAACGAATGAATATTTTCAATTGCTTACAGGGGAAAAATATCAAAACGTTTATGCCCCCGTGGAGGGGAAAGTGTTTCAGGTTGAGACAACTGACCATGTTCGTTTTACAGTTAACGAACTATCACAAGGGACAAAGGACCAACTATATATTTCCCTTCGACTTGCGATTAGTGAGATTATGAGTGAAAAGCATCGCTTACCCTTTATTTTAGATGACGCGTTTGTGCACTTTGATTCCACAAGAACAGAGCGAATGTTTCAGCTTATTAAAGCTCTGTCAAACAAGCAACAAATTTTACTTTTTACGTGTAATGAAGATTTTATAAAATATTTTGAATTAGAAAATATTATCCAACTGAAAAATTCTGTTCGCATAAACTGACAAATAATGATAAACTATTTGCAGATTAATAATTGCAAGTGGAGGGACATCCATTGCCTGAGAAGAATATAACAACTGATTGGGATAAATATGACGAAACGATTGAGAAATTTATTCAGGTGATTGCCAAAAATATGAACCTTTATGGCATCACATCTTCCGTAGGCCGCTTATACGGTGTGCTTTACTTTGCTGATCAACCAATGACCTTGGATGACATGCGCGATGCCCTTGAAATGAGTAAGACAAGTATGTCTACAGGGGTTCGGGCTCTCTCGGACATGAAAATGGTTGAGTCCACGTTTAAAAAAGGTATTCGAAAGGATTTATATAAATCAGAAGAAGATTGGTATAAATCGTTCACTTCCCTTTTCGGGAACCGTTGGAGACAGCACACGGAAACAAATATAGAAGAGGCAGATGAAGCAATTGCTGAACTAGAAGAAATCATTCAAAGCACGGAAGATGCTGAATTGAAAGAGAAGATTCAAGACGATATTGAACGATTGCGTTATGCGCAGAATTATTATGAATGGTTGATGAAGTTTATTCAGGTCATTGAATCTGGGAAAATATTTGATTATATTCCTAAAAATAATAAGTAACAGCTGGAGATTGACATAATGAAGGCTTTTGGCCTGTTTTAAGTCAGTCTTCTTTTTTAATGTAAGATATATAAAAAATGCGCAGATGTTTAGAGGGGAGAAACTAGTTCACTAAGCGCTATTCTTATAATACGGGGGGAAGAGAATGAATAAAGGTATAGGTTATGCAAGTGTAGGGGAAGCGATCGACAGTTTTATGCTTATTAAGGAAGCTTCAAAGGGATTGACTAGTGGAGGAAAACCGTTCCTTACACTGATCCTAAGAGACGCCACAGGAGAGATTGAAGCAAAGTTATGGGACGCTACAAAGGAAGATGAAGCATTATTTATCCCGGAAAAAATTATTAAGGTATCAGGTGAAGTAAATCAGTTCCGAGGGAAACCGCAATTAAAAATTCTCGCGGTGAGGCCGGCGCAGCCGACAGATGACGTACATGTATCAGACTTTGTTGAAAAAGCACCGGTGAGTAAAGATATACTTATGGATAAATTGACCGAGGCCATCTTTGAGATGAAGAATCCTACGTTACAACGAATTACCAGAGCATTTATTAAAAAGTATCAGGAAAATTTACTTTTATATCCAGCTGCAACAAAGAATCATCATGAATATGTGTCTGGCCTGGCCCATCATATTGTCAGCATGTTGGGGATAGCAAGACAAATACATCAATTATATCCAGAAGTAAATAAAGATTTGCTGTATGCAGGCATTATTCTACATGATCTAGGGAAGTTAAGAGAATTGTCAGGAATGGTTACAACATCGTACACCATTGAAGGGAAATTGCTCGGGCATATACCGATAATGGTAGAAGAAATCGGTCTAATGGCAAGAGAATTACAAATTGAGGGAGAAGAAGAGATCCTCATCTTACAACACTTAATTTTGTCCCACCATGGTAAAGCAGAGTGGGGTAGTCCAAAGCCGCCTTTAGTACGGGAGGCAGAGATTTTACACTTAATTGATTTAATGGATGCGAAGATGAATATGCTAAATCGTGCGTTGGATAAAGTGAAACCAGGTGAATTTACCGATCGGTTGTTTGCCATGGATAATCGAGCATTCTACAAGCCCTCATTCGAAGAATAAAGATATCGGTCATTATTTAAACTTCTAGAACATATATATCTGATAGAGAATATGGACAAGGAGGCCGAATAATGATACTAGGAGTACCTTGGTGGGTTTTTATGCTGGTTATTCTAATCTTTTTGAGTGGATATATGGCAATGCGCGCAATGTTGGCAGAGAGAAGGCTGGAACAACAATTTATTGAAAAAGAGGGAAAGGTATATATGGACCGTTTAGAAGCGGAAAGAGTGAATAAACAACAGCAAAAAGAGCACATATCAGATTAAATAGAAATCAAAAGAGGATGCCCATTCGTATGAGCATCCTCTTTTGATATATTGTTTATAGAAACGTTGAATTTAGCCTTGAGCTTCCTCTTGTTCAGGCTCTTCAAAGATATCTTCCAAACCATCAACTTTAATATCTACTTTCGCATCCTTAATCAAACCATTGATTTTTTCTTGTGCTGCGGTTGGATCCATTTTTTGCGTTACAAGTTCACGACGAAGATCATCTTTCACATCTTCAAATTCACCGATGCTTTCTTCTTTTTCGCGCTTGTCATTTACGCGGATAATATGGAATCCGTGCTGTGATGCAACTGGATCACTGATTTTTCCTTTTTCAAGGCTGTATGCAGCATCTTCAAATTCAGCAACCATCTCGCCTGCAGAGAAATACCCGAGATCTCCGCCTTCTTCAGCTGATGCTTCATCAGTAGAATATTCTTTTGCTAAATCAGCAAAATCTTCGCCATTGTCTAACTTTTCCTTTACTTCATTTGCTGTTTCCTCATCAGCGACAAGGATGTGTGATGCATCAATTTCTGTATTTTTACGATCATACAATTCTTGAAGCTCTTCATCAGTTATTTTAATATCTTCTGATACAGCAGCTTCTTGTAACAAGCTAATTTCAATTACGTCGCGGAAAGCATCTTCACTTCCGAATTGTTGTTTAACCGCGTTTTCGTATTGATCGCCTAACTCTTCTTTCATTTTTTCGATTTCGCTGTCTACCTGTTCTTCTGTAACATCATACTTGTCCTGCAAAACTTCAACAGTAACCAACTCACGAAGTACATCTTCGCCATAAGTGTCTTTAAGCTTTTGATAGAAATCTTCTTTTGTAATATCCCCGGCAGCAGTTTCTACGACCACTTCTGAATCTGCTTCGTCAGAGTTACAAGCAGACAGAGTCAAAATACCTGCTGTCAGTGTTGCAGCAATTGCTAATTTTTTCAATTATGAACACTCCTAATCTTTTTCTTGCGTTTTGTTTTTACTATTGATTAATATAACATATTTTATGTAAAAAAAATATAGTTCTATTGTTAGGCTATGCCATGACATTTAACACTCGAAGGTAGGAGCATACGAGTAGGATAAGAACCATAATGTTAATTGTCCGGAATACCTTCCTTTGTTTTAATATTTCCATTTCCATCTTCTTGCAGAATCTATCTGTAAGAGAATTAAATATAAATAAGACAAAAGCTGCGAAAAGTAAATACATGATAAGCATAATCGACCTCCTCGTTCCCAGTTCACAATGTAAAAGTACACACTTTCTTCTAATTATCCTATTCTTAACTTTAACAAAAGATTATCAATCTGAACAGACCAATCCTCTTAGCTGCTAAAGAAATGGGGATATATTACCGTGTTTCCTTTAATAAAGAATTGTTCTTGTCTAACTTATAGACAGGATTATGAATGGAATTGTATCATTTTAATATATTAAAGAACCTTTTGCCAAGAAAAGAATCTACAAAAAAAGACCTGGGATATCCAGATCTTAAAGGTGCTTTTCCTTTATCAGTATGTCAAAGCCGTCTTTCCGACTATCGATGAAACAACTTTTAGGGGCTTTTCCAATATGATTCACATAAAGAAAATCAAGGTATGACATGCCGATATGCACAGATGTAAACATTAAGATGTAAACGGAATAATCAATGAACAAATAGCTCGCAATAATTCCTGGGATGCTAATTAAAATAGTTGGTGCAATTGCTACTATGAGTGAGACTTTTTTTGTCAGATGAAATTTCGTATAATAGTTAAAAACAGGTAATCTTTTATTTTTTAATTTAAATATAATTTTTAATCGCTTATTTAGTATAATCAATGGTAGGATATGCATTAGTGAATGCAATGCAGGTAATAACAATAATGCCAATATAAAAGGTAAAAAACCTGCTTCGTCAACTTTATTTGTACCTTGGGCAATTGTAATAGGCACATAAAGAAATATGAAGGATAACAAGCCGATCAAAAATGACAAAAGATATATTCGATTATTCCCAAGTTCTTTCGTAAGGTTAATGGATTTCCAGCAATTCATTTTTGATCCCTCCAGTATCTTCTTGATGAGACTTTTAATCCTTCATGAATAATAGTACGATTGGAGAGAAAAATCAATAGTTTTTTGTGCATTTTTATAAAAGATTTACAGCGGAGCTTTAACGGTGTTGGAAAAGGGGGTTCGAGAGGTTGGGAAGAACGGAATATAACGACAATGCTGCCTTTCATTTGCAATTGCTTTCTAAAGTGATCGATCTTAATAAATTCCCTATGATAAAGATGGTGTTAGAGAAAAATGTGACAGATTCAGAGTATAATGAATTAATCCAGTTATTGAGCAGGTTAAATGAAAAATATGAAGTACAACAAGAGGAAGGCCTTCTTGACTACAGTTCACTTCTTATTGAATTTGCTGGAATGCTAAGTGAAAAGCTTGATCCCGACGCAACAATTTATGCATTAAAAAAAGAAGGGTATTACCCTTCCTTAATGGCAGCATTTATAAAAATTATTGAAAAAGACAAACGTAAATATAAACGAGGGAGAAGTTATTAATCCTTCGTTTATATTTTTTTATTTCTATTGTTGGTTTTAATCCTGTTTCATTTGCCTGAACAGAAGCTCGACCTGTGTATGGAAGAAAATGATGTCCTGAAGCTTCTGACTTATCTGCTGGAGTTCTGGTGTCTCTCCTTTGCTTAATTCTCTTTCAACAGAATTATTGGTTTCCTCTAGTGCATCCTTTTGGTGAATCGTAGCATCAATCCATTTATTTATATAGGAGTTCATGAACGATTTGAACAACTGGGTGTTTGCTTGATATAAATCTTTGCGTACTCCCTTTTTCCAGACTCTTGTTACGAGGTTTAAGTCTGATAACGTTCTCACATTAGTGCTCATAGATGTTTTGCTTTTTCCAAGCGCCTCGCTCATTTCATCTAATGTAAATGGTTCTTCATATAAATATAGATAGGCAAATAGTCTCGCCTCTAATGGAGTAAGATCAAACATTTCGAGTGTTTTAGAGAATTCCATCATAATTTCACTTGTTACATTTTCATTTTGAGGTTCTTTCATAAAATCCTCCTAAGTCATGATATATAAAGGGTACACTAAAAAAAGTTTATTTAAAAACAGCACATCTACCAGCATTTTTAAGTAAATGGAAGTTATTTAAAGGTATTGCACTGTTAAATCTGTACAGTTTAAACTGTATGTAAAAAATGTACAAAACTAACGAAATTCAAAGTTTGTATTGTAATAAAAAAACCTATATAGTATTTAGAGTAGACCAACGCGGTACGGCTTCATGGAAATCAACAGATTGGGTTTCTGGCTGGTTTCTAATGCCTGTACACGGACAAACAATAGTTACAAAGTAGTGGTCCAATAATAATAGTTAGATTAAAGGTGAGGTGAATAATTTGCCAGTAATTGAAGCAAAGCAGTTATCAAAAGTATTTGGTAAGAATCCAAAACAAGCATTAAAACTGTTGGATAAAGGTGCTTCCAAAGAGCAAATATTAAAAGAAACCGGAAATACAGTAGGGGTTAACCGCGCTTCCTTTTCCGTAGAAGCTGGTGAGATATTCGTCATTATGGGGTTATCTGGTAGTGGTAAGTCTACCTTGGTTCGTTTAGTTAATCGTTTAATTGAACCAACAGAGGGGAGCCTTTATATCGACGGTGAGAATCTTGCTGGGATGGATAAAAAATCCTTACGGAGAGTACGTCGTGAAAAACTGAGTATGGTATTCCAGAAATTTGCCCTTTTCCCATTTCGTACAATTCTGGAAAATGCGGAATACGGTTTAGAAATTCAAGACGTTCCAAAAGAAGAAAGACAGAAAAAAGCGACAGAGGCATTGGAAATGGTTGGACTTGGTGGTTATATGCACCAAAAGCCAAATCAATTATCCGGTGGTATGCAGCAACGTGTTGGGTTAGCCCGCGCTTTAGCTAACGATCCAGAAGTATTACTTATGGATGAAGCATTTTCAGCGCTAGATCCACTTATTCGTAAAGAAATGCAGGATGAGTTGCTTGATCTGCAAACTACAATGAAGAAAACGATCCTATTTATTACACATGATCTGGATGAAGCTCTCCGTCTAGGCGATCGTATTGCCTTGATGAAAGATGGCTCTATCGTACAAATAGGTACGCCAGAAGAAATCTTAGTTAATCCTGCTAATGACTATGTTGAAAAATTTGTTGAGGATGTTGATCGCTCTAAAGTATTAACGGCGCATAACATTATGAAACGTCCAGAAACAGTTAACATTGATAAACATGGCCCTAGGGTTGCATTGGAGCGCATGCGTGAAGAAGGATTATCAAGTATGTTCGTAACCGATAGCAAACGTAATCTAAAGGGGTATATTACTGCTGATGACGCTTCAGAAGCTCGTAAAAAAGAAGTGGGTAATCTGCAAGAAATCTTGAAAAATAATATACCAAAAGTAGATAGAGATACTTCCCTAAAAGAAATCTTTGATATCATTCATGATTCTCCAATTCCAGTCGCAGTGGTAGAGGAAGGTAAACTTGTAGGAATCATTGTGCGCGGCGCAGTTATAGCTGCACTTGCTGGGGAAGGCGAGGTGAACATAGAAGATGTTAAATAATATGCTAGATTTCATTCCAGAAATTCCGGTTGCGGATTGGACAGAAACGTTTACTGATATTTTAACAGATACTTTTTCGTTCTTGTTTGAGCCAATTAAAGAACATTTTGGGAACTTTATGGATTTTGTTTCTGAGTCACTTACAGCAGTACCACCAGTTATCATTATTCTTTTAGTTGCAATACTTGCTTTCTTTATTTCAGGCAAAAAGATTGGGCTTGCGGCATTCTCCATTGTTGGTCTGTGGTTCATTTATAACCAGGGCTTATGGGAACACCTTATGAGTACTTTTACACTAGTACTGATTTCAAGTCTATTATCTATCATAATTGGGGTTCCGATTGGGATACTCATGTCAAAAAGTAAAACAGCAGAATCAATTATTACACCAATTTTGGATTTCATGCAGACAATGCCTGCGTTTGTATATTTAATACCAGCTGTTGCCTTCTTTGGAATAGGAATGGTACCAGGGATCTTCGCATCACTAATTTTCGCAACGCCACCAACAGTCAGATTTACTAATCTAGGTATTCGTCAGGTGTCAAGTGAGTTAGTGGAAGCTTCTGAGGCATTTGGTAGCACTGGTTCCCAAAAACTATTTAAAGTGGAACTTCCAATGGCAAAAGCTACAATTATGGCTGGAATTAACCAGACTGTAATGCTTGCACTATCCATGGTTGTTATTGCATCCATGATCGGTGCTCCAGGATTAGGAAGGGAAGTGCTTTCCGCACTACAACGTTCAAACGTTGGTAACGGCTTTGTTGCTGGTGTAGGGATCGTTATCCTTGCAATAATTATTGACCGTGTTACACAGAATTTAAACAAAAAGAAATAAAGTGAAACTTCAATCAGTGGAGGTTTCTTCCACTACTGATTGTTAGTTGAACGAATCGGGATGTTAGCGTCCGTCTACCACCACTTGAACATCACTGTTTCACTTCATGTTTTGATGTGGGAGTCTTACGGGCGGTTGCTCCGGGATAAACAACTAAAACTGTTGGTATCTTTTCTTAAGAAAAGTCCATATATATTTCATTAATAAAAAAAGGGGAGATTTTAGTTATGGTTAAATTTAACTGGAAACGTTTAGGCCTTGTAACAGGTCTTTCATTATCATTGGTTGCTGCTGGTTGCGGTTCAGATGATGAGTCATCAGATGGTGGATCAGAAGAAGGTTCTGCATCTGTAGGTGATGGAAAAGAAGTAGAACTAGCATACGTAGAATGGGATTCTGAGGTAGCTTCCACAAATGTTATCGGGAAGGTATTGGAGGACCAAGGCTATGATGTAACATTAACACCACTTGATAATGCTGTAATGTGGGAAGCTGTTGCAAACGGTGAAGCAGATGGAATGGTAGCTGCATGGTTACCGGCAACACATGCAGGACAATTTGAAGAATATGGTGACCAGGTTGTTGAGCTTGGTACAAACCTTGAAGGCGCAAAAATTGGGTTAGTAGTTCCAGAATACATGGATGTAAATTCTATTGCTGACCTTGATCAAGAAGCTGATAAAACAATTACTGGTATTGAACCAGGTGCAGGTGTTGTAGGAGCTGCTGAACAGGCTCTTGAAGATTATGACAATCTCGAGGGCTGGGAAGTTCAAACGTCATCTAGTGGTGCCATGGCTACCGAGCTTGGGAATGCTATTGATAAGGAAGAAGATATTATTGTAACTGGATGGACTCCACACTGGAAATTCCAAGCGTATGATCTAAAATATCTTGAAGACCCAGAAGGTTCATTTGGTGAGGCAGAGACCATTGACACAATGGTACGTGAAGGCTTAGAAGAAGAGCTTCCAAATGCGTACAAGATTCTTGACCAGTTCAACTGGACTACAGATGATATGGAGTCTGTAATGCTTGATATCTATAATGGCGCTTCTCCTGAAGAAGCTGCTGCTACATGGGTAGAAGACAACCAAGACAAAGTAGATGAATGGTTGAATGGTGTAGAATAAACCTAGCGATTAGGTAACAAAAGGGCTGGTACATCATGCATGTGCCAGCCTTTTTGTTTTAAATAATAGTTATCTTAGCATTCAGAAATACAACACAGAAGGGACGGCTTTAATTTTATGTTGAAAAATCCGAAAAAACAATTAACATTGATAACGGGTATTTTACTCGTTTTATTTCTTGCTGCGTGCGGATCGGGAAACGATAGTGAGGAAAACGTGGAAGAGAGTTCTGATAGCTCTATGAACATTGGGGAAGAGATAGACTATACAATTACCGGTATTGAACCAGGTGCTGGAATCTCAGTTACTACAGAAAAAGCTATTGAAGAATATGAGAACTTAGATGGATGGCAGGTTGAGCAATCTTCAACAGCAGCAATGGTTACAGAGTTGGAGAAAGCGATAAACAATGAAGAACCAATTGTTGTAACTGGATGGAATCCGCATTGGATGTTCACAAAATTTGATAACCTAAAATATCTTGAAGATCCACAAGGGGTTTATGGAGAAGTGGAGCAAATCAAATCGCTCGCGCGAAAAGGCTTAGAAGAGGACAAGCCGAATGCCTATAAACTGATCGATCAGTTTAATTGGACAGTTGAAGATATGGAGGGTATCATGTACGAATCCTCTGACTCTGGAGAAGATATAGCGACGGTTGCTAAGCAATGGGTTGAGGACAATCCGGATAAGGTAGCAGAATGGACAGAAGGCGTTGAAGACGTTGATGGAGTTTCCGTTGAGCTTGTTTCCACACCGTGGGATTCCGAACGCGCATCAGCAAACGTTGTAGCAGAAGTGTTGAGGCAAAAAGGGTTTGAAGTAACGATAACTCCTGTAGACGTGGCCGTTATGTTTGAGGCAGTAGCAAACGGAGATGGAGACGCGACAATGGCAGCTTGGATGCCACAGACTCACGCTGATTTCTATAAGGATTTTAAGGATGACTTTGTAGATCTTGGCGCAAACCTTGATGGGGCTAAAATTGGACTTGTCGTTCCAGAATACATGGAAGATATCAATTCTATTGAAGATTTAGAAGCTAAATAGTTTCACGCACTGTGACATATCCCATTTAATTACAATAAGCACCAAAAAACACGCTTGGATTTATAAATATTCACCAAGCGTGTTTTTTGGTGCTGTATAAGCAGCACTTTTACTATGGATTTTTCGTTTTCATTTTTTCTTCAAGGTCCTTCAGGCTTAATTCAATTTGTTCCAGGTATTGATGAATATTTTCCTGGTGAGGCTCTACCGTATCTTTCCATTCCTCTACAGATTTCTTCATTTCCTGTGTTAATTCTTTGACTAAAGCTGCACCTTCTTTTGATGTCTCCGTCAATTGTTTTCTCAATTTTAAGCCGTCTTGTTTTAAATTCGCAATCATGTCTTTCAATTCCGTACCTTGATTTTTCACACGGTTACGGACATCGCTACCAGAAGAAGGGGTGGTAAGTAGGGTTGCAGCAGCACTTACTGTACCACCAACCATTAATCCTAATAATAATGATTTTACATTTGCCATTTTAATACGCTCCTTTCCCAACACTTACTTAAAGAGGTTGTTCAAAAAATCCGGTAAAAATGACACATCGAATTTCTTCGTTGGCTTGCTTTTCCATTCCTCACGTATTAATTGCATACGTTCCGGTACTCAAAGCTACGCCGCCTCAAACTTCTCGGTCCTTTTTATCCTCCTTTTTGAACACTTACATATAGTTTTCCTCTTTTTACTGTTTCATCAAACATTTTACTTATGTATTTCTAAAAAACCCTCTGACAAACGAAGCTGCCAGAGGATTTTCTTACAATGATGTTATGGGCTGTGACCTCTTCAAAATCCCCTCAACGACTGGATAAATCACAATCATAATCAATGTGTTAACAGCGGCAGCAGGGAGTACAACTGTAAGCATTCCTGCTATAAATCCACCTTCCATTGCGCCAAGGAAGAATAGTACAACGCTAAGGAAAATTGCGCCACTAATCATTGTCCCAATTGCGGTCAAAACAGGGGCACTTATTTTATTATTAACCTTGTTCTTAACAAATAAAAATAAAATCAAAAATAGCATTGCTGTAATTGGTTTATCAATCAAGTTGGCGATCTGCCCACCAGGCGCCTGTGTTGTTAAGGCGGAAATAGCACCTGTCGCTAGTGCAAGTAGTACCACATACTTTGGTTGTGGAAATAAGATAATTCCTAGAAACATCATGGATAATAGCATATCCGGCTTAACTCCGAAAAACACTCCCGGTATGACAGTATGTAGCACTGTCCCAATACCCACCAATAGTGACAAAATAACTAAAACTTTCGTATTCATTTTACCTCTCCTCTTCTCTGCTTTCTCAGCTACATGAAATATCATGTTACATTCCTCAACTGTACACTCATTGTCAGCTGCAGAAATGTACTATAATTATACCAAATACATGGGCAAATAAAAAGTACTACTTTTTAATTCACTTGGAAATAATTAATGTTACATTTCATTTCCAATCTCATTGGCTATTTTTGTTAAATCTTCTGATGTGTATTCGTCTGAGTGCACAGTCCAATTGGATTTATAGCCATCTCCATCCCCATATCTAGGCAGTATATGAATGTGCAAATGAAAGACAGACTGATCTGCTGGTTTTTCATTGTTATTCAAAAGGTTCATTCCAATGGGATTATAGGCCTTCTTAATTGCATTGGCTATTAATGGAACACGGCCAAATAGTTCACTCGCTACTTCCGGTGAAGTTTCGTAAATATTTTTTGTGTGTTGTTTTGGTATGACAAGGGTGTGGCCTTTGGTAACCTGGCTAATGTCCAAAAAAGCATAAACATGCTCATCCTCATACACCTTGGCAGAAGGAATATCTCCGTTAATTATTTTACAGAAAATACAATCATCATGAGTCATTGCTAATTCACCCCTTCGTTTAATTATCCTTTATTGTATAGAGGATACGAATTTATTGCAAAGAAACAGGCATCACTCATAAAGAGTGATGCCTGCGCTAAGAAGGGCGAAGGGGTATAACGAAAATGCGGGGACTTCGTAAACGGTACAGTTTATGCATGTGCATGAACGATTGGTTACGTAAACTTTTTTGTCAATATCTCAGAATTTCTCTGAGATATGCTGGCAAAAGTGTTTATTACATTTGGTTACCTTTCGCAAACACCTCATTTGCTAAATTCACAAATTTTACATTAGATTTCGATCACGAACACCTCGGTCAGTGTGGAAACTTCTTCGCTACTCGATCACTAACACCTCATTTGTGGTTTAAGTGAAATGATTGGATTGGAAACCTCCGCCCTTCTAATACTAGTTTGCAACCAGATTAAAAAAATATGCAGGACAGGCACGTTTTTTGTCAAAATTAAAGGTACAGTTTACTTTGGCATTCATTCCCGGTAGTGATAAAATAAAGAAGATGAAGAGGAGGAGCCGTTGTGGAATCATTATTACATATCGAGAATTTACATGGAGGATACACCCATAAAAATGTTTTGCATGGTATCTCATTTGATGTTTATCCAAAGGAGATTGTTGGATTAATCGGCCTTAATGGTGCTGGAAAAAGTACGACTATTAAACATATCATAGGGTTAATGCAGGCTAAAAAAGGGTCTGTCTCGGTTAACGGAAAAACATTCCAAGAGAATCCAGCGTCTTATCGCAACCAACTTGCCTACATACCGGAAATGCCCATATTGTATGATGAGCTTACGTTACACGAGCACCTGAAATTAACGGCGATGGCCTATGATATTTCTGAAGAATTGTTTGAAAAGCGACTGCCACCATTATTAAAAGAATTTCGAATGGAGAAAAGACTAAATTGGTTTCCCGTTCACTTTTCTAAAGGAATGAGGCAAAAAGTGATGATCATGTGCGCCTTTCTGATTGAACCGCCACTCTATATTGTGGACGAGCCTTTCGTCGGGCTTGATCCACTTGGTATTCAATCCTATCTCCAGTTAATGGATGAAATGAAGGAGAATGGGTCTGGGGTATTAATGTCGACCCATATTCTTGCTACAGCTGAGCGTTATTGTGATCGTTTTGTTATTTTGCATGAAGGAGAAATCCGAGCAATGGGAACATTGGAAGAGCTTCGTAATAGTTTCAATATGCCTCATGCAACGTTAGACGATTTGTATGTACAGCTCACGAAAGAAGAAGATAGCCATGTTTGATTCTCACGATTTTTATAAAAAGCGACTTTCTGTTCACATCAAAGAAACAAGTCGTTACTTGAAATACATTTTCAATGGTCATATTGCTGTGGCCATGTTGTTTTTTATTTCGGCACTTGCTTATTACTACCAACAGTGGCTTGTAGGTTTACCAGAAGATTTCCCCACAGCAGGTATTATGGGGGTGGCCCTTGGGCTGCTTGTAAGTTATAGTCCTGTTCGTACATTACTTAAGGAGCCTGACCTTGTTTTCTTAATAGCCGCGGAAACGAAAATGCATGCATATTTTCGAAATGCGCTTATTTACAGTTTTGTTATCCAATTATATCTTGTTCTCTTGGTAGCAGCAGCGTTTGGACCACTTTATTTTGCATCGTTTCCTGACAGAAGTGGACAAATGTATCTTTTGAGCATTGCAATTTTGCTAGTGTTCAAAGTAGGAAATTTAATTGCTAATTGGTGGATGTTGAAGGTTCGCGAGCCAGGTACAAGAAGGCTTGATCTAGCGGTGAGAACTGTACTAAATGTAGTCGTGTTTTATTTTATAATTAGTGGTAATATGCTGATGGCAGGGATCACCTCTGTAATGTTTGCGCTTCTTTTTCTGTATGTTTTGAATGTATCTCGAAAACAGGCTGGCATTGTTTGGGACCTCCTTGTTGAAAAGGATCAGAATCGAATGCAGACCTTCTATCGAATCGCAAATATGTTTGCAGATGTTCCTCATTTGAAAAATCGTGTGAAAAAACGACAATGGCTTGTTTCTCTGGTAAGCAATCTCTCGGTGAATAAAAAGAATACGTTTGATTATCTCTACCGAATTACCTTTATACGTAGTGGAGATTACCTCGGTATGTATTTACGCTTGATTGTTATTGGGGGATTATTCATCTATTATATTCCGAACGTATGGATGAAGATTATTTTTGCAGTATTATTTCTTTATATAAGCTGTTTTCAAATGATGACGATTTATCAGCATCATCGTACGAATATATGGCTCGATATTTACCCGGTTGAGACTAAGCCAAAACAGCAAGCTGTCATGAAATTATTGTATCAGCTATCTATTGGACAAGCGGTGATTTTTTCCCTAGTCTTTTTATTTACCCAAGCCTATATCGGGTTTGCCATTACATTGCTAGGCGGAATACTTTTTAACTTCCTATTTATTAATGGCTATGTAAAAGCCAAGCTCGTGTAAATAAAAGCGGAGCACCGTTTAAAATGTCAAAAATCCCGTCCACAGCTATTGCTGGTGACGGGATTTTTGTTTAAGGGCGTTCCTGATACGCCATATAGGCTGTAATTAAGGTTTTTGCTGCGATTGGTAAGGCGCGTTCGTCAATATCAAATTTAGGATGATGATGAGGATATGGATTTCCTTCTAGGTTTGCTCCTGTAAAGAAATAGGCACCAGGTTTGTGTAAGGTGTAGTAAGCAAAATCTTCTCCTCCCATTACAGGTACAACCGTTTCACGAGTATGAATATCGTGTATTGCCTTGCTTGATTCCAAGACAAGTTTGGCTTCTTCAGCATGATTGATTAACGGAGGATAGCCTTTTGTATAGTCGAACGTGTAGTCCGCATCATTAGAAATACAGACCCCTTTAATAATTTTCTCCATTTCCGCAATAAGGTTTTCTTGTATTGCTGGATTTAGATAACGGACGGTTCCAGTCAGCGTTGCTTTATCTGCAATTACATTAAAGGCTTTCCCTGCCTCGAATATTCCTACTGTCACGACAGCTGTGTCTAGCGGATCAAGCCTACGGGAAACGATCTGTTGAAGCTGGGTAATGAGCTGAGCTGCAATCACGATGGAATCCTTTGTTTCATGGGGGTAGGCGCCATGGCCACCTAATCCTTGAATTGTAATAGTGAATCGATCGGCACCTGCCATAAAAACGTCCTCAGATGTCTGTAAAACACCAAGAGGGGTTGTAGCCCATAAGTGGGTCCCAAATACTGCATCCACATGATCGAGTGCCCCAGATTCCACAATCGGCCTTGCTCCGCCGGGTGCATATTCTTCTGCATGCTGATGTAAAAATTCAATTGTACCTGGTAGTTCATCCTGGTATTGTTGCATTGCTTTAGCTAAAGCGAGCAAAGAAGCTGTGTGTCCATCATGGCCACATGCATGCATAACACCGTCCACTTTGGATTTATAAGGAACATCTTTTTCGTCTTGTATCGGTAAGGCATCAAAATCTGCTCGTAGTGCAATGGTCTTACCTGGTTTCCCACCTTTTAATGTAGCAATGACCCCATTGCCGCCCACGCCTGACTTGTAAGGAATACCAATCGTTTCGTAGTAATCTGCTATATACTTGGCTGTTTTCGTTTCCTTAAAAGATAATTCTGGATGTTGATGTAAGTATCGTCTGGTTTCTACCATCTCATCATACAATTTGTCTATGGCTGCATGGATGTCTTGTAGCATTTAAATCCCCCTCGATGAATTTAATTTCTAACTATTATAACATTTCGGAGCAAAAGTGGGGACGTAAATCCTAAGTCGGCTTGTTAAGTAAGAATTAATAAAAATCCAAACTAAAACAATTTGGGGAGAGAAGGTTAAAGCCCCATCGACCGAATTAATACGGCCAATGGGGGCAAGTGATCATCTAGACATCTATACGTTTTAAAACTACCTGCGCAGCTGTTTACTGAGATAAACGCGGATCTTCTAATAAACGTTCAATTTCTTCTTTGTGATGTGTCTCATCAGAAATAAGATCTTCTAATTTTACAACAAGTTCCGTGAACCCAAGATTTTCTGCTTGTTTTTTTCGTTCCTCGTAACGCTCGATTGTGTCAGACTCAGATTGAAGAGCTGCTTTTAATAAATCCTTCACTTCAGTAGGCTGTGGAATCTCAGCTGCCTTTGTTGTTGGGGTGCCCCCAAGTGATTTAATTTTCTCTGATAAATAAAGGGCATGGCCAAGTTCATCATTAATCTCCGCTTCAAAAAATGGTTTTAATGCAGAACGATAAAGTCCTGTAACTACAGAAGCACTGTACGTATATTGAATAGCAGCACCATATTCATTAGCTAAGTCCACGTTTAATCCATCAATTAATTGCTGTAATTCTTTTTCCATTTTAATCCCGCCTTTTATATTTTTTATCCGTTTATATCTTTCCCTCCTCAGTGTTTTTGAAACCACATTTAAGGTATCATAAAGAGAGGAGGGATAAATGAATGCGATCGAAGAAGAATTATCTATTACTTGTATTACTTGTTGCAGTAGTAGTGATGATAGGTTTGTGGATAACGAAAATTTTAAATGGAACATTGCCATATATGGACCAGTGGACAAGAGATCCTGTAGAAGGTCTTGCAGTAGATTCCCATTTCTATACTGTTTTCCGTTGGATAACGGAATTAGGATCATCTCATTTCGTAATCCCTCTTGTTGTTATAATGGCAGTTATTCTATATTGGAAGTACCGAACAACTTTACCTGTTTTGATATTCGCTGGTGGCACTTGGGGCGCTCACATAATTAATGTGTTGATAAAACATGTAGTGCAGCGTGAAAGACCAAGCATTCTTGTTGCGGCAAATGCTGAAGGATACAGTTTTCCATCCGGACATGCAATGATATCGATGGTTTGTTATGGCTTACTCGCTTATTTTATCGTCCAGCTTGTAAAGAAGCCTAAAGCGAAAAAGTTAATCCAAGGCGGACTTGCCTTTTTAATCCTCTTAATAGGGACAAGTAGGTATATCATCAATGTTCATTATCTAACAGATGTCATGGCAGGTTTCATACTTGGGTATCTCTGGGTGCTCGTTATGATTTTCC
This sequence comes from Oceanobacillus jordanicus, assembly GCF_022095695.1. GTDB lineage: Bacteria > Bacillota > Bacilli > Bacillales > Amphibacillaceae > Oceanobacillus_B > Oceanobacillus_B jordanicus. The sequence goes on along the minus strand of NZ_JAIFZM010000003.1, from coordinate 155,143 downwards.
TTTACGAAAAACTTAGACATAGACGGAAAAAGATTCAGTCTTAAGACGGAGTTAAAAGCAATCCGAAGACTGTCCCCCTCACTCAATTGTTTTTGTATGATAAGTAAGAGATGAATTGAGGGAGGTAGTTCAATGGATGTATCAGTCCGTACGCAGGATGCCTTACACGTACCATTAATGAAAAATCGTAACTTTATTTTATTGTTTTTAAGCGCATTTCTATCTTCACCTGGTTATTATGTCTATTTAATTGGGGCGGAATGGTTAATGCTCTCGCTTAGTGAAAACCGTTTTTATTTCGGTATGCTTTTTCTAGCAGCTTCTATCCCTAGGTTGTTGTTGCTATCCTTTGGGGGGGTAGTTGCTGATCGAGTTAATAAGCGACTCATTTTGTTTATATCAGATTTATCAAGGGCTGTTTTAATTCTCATCCTAATCCTTATTTTAATAACGGACACTGTCACGGCATGGCATCTTATCACGCTTGCTGCGTTATTCGGTATATCGGATGCATTCAGCTACCCTGTTATAAACTCCTTGACCCCGATGGTTTTGGAAAAGAATCAGCTACAGAGGGGAAATTCTTTAATTCAAATGACCGCGCAAATCAGTCCGATAGCTGGCCCGGCTTTAGGTGGAACTTTAATCGCTGTTCTTGGTTTTACAGGTGTATTTACTGTAGCCATGTGCATGTTATTTATTGCTTCAATTATCGTATTGTTTATACGTTTGAAAAAAGAAGATACAGAGGAAAGAACAATTCAAACACCTTGGGCTGATTTAAAGGAAGGGCTAGTATACGCAAAAAAGAATCAGCTGATCGTTTCCATCGTTTCCGTATCATTCTTTCTTAATTTTTTCTTTACAGGGCCGTTTACCATTGGAATACCGATTATCGTGAAGGACATTTTTCATGGAAGTGCTGTCAGTCTGGCAACTGTTCAAATGTCGATGGGTATTGGAGCATTAATGGGAGCTGTATTTTTGGCAGTTGTCTCATTTAAAAAACCAGGGATAGCGGTAATTCGCGGATTAATCGGACTTGGTATTATTTACACTTTTATTGGTACGTCTACAATATTAGGGATGACAGCAGCGTTAGTCTTTGTCATGGCGTTTGCCATGCAGATTGTAAACATACCTATTATGACAATGCTTCAGCAGACAACAGAGAAGCGCATGCTTGGCAGAATAATGAGCTTGCTGATGACCGTATCATCAGGATTGGTTCCTGTTTCCTATGCAGTGACGTCTTTATTAATTGCAGTAGGTGTCCAAATACAAGTCATTATAATCATAAGCGGGCTTGTCATAACAGGAATTGCGCTAAACACGATAAGGAATAAACGCTTGAAGGAATTTGTAGTGGAGTCGTAAGAACAATATTTTTAAACAAATAATTAGGAAGGAGGGAATCGCATATGAAAAGTTTTATACGTTATTTTCTAGCAGTATTGTTAATTGCTTTAGGCATCATGCTAGTTCTCTCTAACATTGGATTAATTGCATTTGATTTTAACGCAGCCTGGCTATATATATATCCTACCTTCTTTGTGGTGATTGGTTGCAAATGGCTATTGGATTATTGGAAAAGAAGGGGAGGGAGCTGGATCTTTGGATCATTGTTCCTTGTTGCAGGTTCCTTACTGCTTCTTGATAGATTTGAATATATCTCGTTTACATTGGGAGACATATTTAAATTGTGGCCACTTCTTATTATTTATGTCGGTTTTCTCTTAATTGGGAGAAAGAAATACTTTGTAACATATAATAGTAAAGACGAAGATTTCTATACAGATAAATCCCAGAAATCCCATAATTCTTCTTTCTTCTCTGTCGGCAGTTATGAGTACACGTCTCCTAACTGGAAACTTGAACCTATGAACTTGAATAACATGGCAGGTGACTTCTACTTTGACTTTTCAAAGGCTTTCATTCCTGAAAAAAGAACACCCGTCTCCATTAGCTCACTGGCAGGTGATGTGACTATTTTAATACCGGAGGATGTGCCATTTAAAGTACATGCTTCTGTTAAAGCAGGGGATATTGAGGTGGTTGGGAAAAATGTGGATGGTATAAATCGTTCTCTCGACTATGAAACAGAGGATTACGAGCACGCCGTACAGAAAATTGACTTTCATATTCGTTTAAAGGCCGGTTCAATTAGAATCGACTATGTATAAGGGGGCGCTAAACATGAATAAACGTTTTTCGAGTATACGATATAGTTATATCCGCTCCCATTTATACGGTGTATTTCTTACAACGGTAACTATTTTGTCTATATTGCTCTCAATCTATGTCTTAATTGAACCAGAATGGTTAACGCCGCATAGTATTTTTCTCTTCATTTCTTTATATTTTGTACTAGCCATCATTATTTCTCTATATACTGGTTTTAAATCTAGTGGGGATATGAAAGAACGACTTGACTATTTGTCTGTCCTCATTACACAGTTTGCTAATGGTAACTATCAATCTCGTGTTTATTATAACGAAGGAGATGAACTGGCGCGAATTGGTAATGAAATGAACGAACTTGGTGAGAAGTTGCAAAACCAGGTGAAATCCTTACAGCGAATGGCCGATGAAAAAGCAGATTATGCAAAATCAGCACATAAAGCTGCTGTAATTGAAGAACGTCAACGGTTAGCCAGGGACCTTCATGATGCTGTAAGTCAACAGCTTTTTGCCTTAACGATGATGTCAGAAGCAGCATTAAAGCAACTAGATAAAAATCCAATAACAGCTAAAAAACAAATGGAGGAAGTCGCGAAATCTGCGCTACAATCTCAGACAGAGATGCGTGCACTTCTGTTGCATTTGCGGCCCGTTCATCTTTCGGGCGATTCATTATCTACTGGTGTTAGCAAATTAGTAGAGGAACTGAAGCAAAAGAGTAATACACGCTTTCAACTGGCAATAGAAGAGGATCTAGCACTTACAGAGACGATAGAAGACCACGTGTTTCGGATTATTCAGGAAGCGCTCTCCAATATTTTACGTCATGCGAACGCCACAGAAGTTAGATTAGATATTTCAACGCGTGCTAAAGAATTGTTTATTCATATCCGTGACAATGGAAAAGGATTTGATGTAAATCATAGAGTGGAAAAAAAGGCATCCTATGGGTTAAAAACAATGCAGGAACGTTCCGAGGAGCTTGGTGGAACATTTGTCCTTCGATCTGATCAAGACGAAGGGACTCATATAACCATTCGCATACCATGCTAAAAATGGGAGAAGGAGAGAATAACATGATACGTGTAATTGTAGTGGATGATCATCAAGTAGTACGTAAAGGAATTATTGCTTATTTACAAACTGATGAAGAAATTGATGTAATTGGTGAAGCTTCAAGTGGTAATGATGGCGCTGAATTAATTTTAAAAGAAAAACCAGATGTTGTCCTCATGGATTTAATGATGGAGAATGGTACGGGTGTTGATGCAACCAAGCGCATTTTAAAATCAGATCCCTCGATTAAAATTATTATTCTAACAAGCTATTATGATGATGAACAGGTTTTCCCTGCTATTGAGGCAGGTGCATTTAGTTATCTGTTGAAAACCTCCTCTGCGACAGAGATTCTTGCAGCTATAAAAAAAGCAGCTATGGGAGAAAATGTGATTGAACCGAAAGTTGCTGGAAAAATGTTGTCGAGTTTTCGTACGGAAGAGAAAAAGTTGCATGATGCTTTGACGGAAAGAGAAAGAGAAGTGCTGCTTTGTATTGGGAACGGAATGACGAATCAGGAAATAAGCGAGAAGCTATATATTGGAATAAAGACGGTTAAGACACATGTTAGTAACATTCTCTCCAAATTAGAAGTACAAGATCGAACCCAGGCAGCAGTGTATGTACATAAACAGCAATTAATGAAAGAATAGAAGAATAGTGGACGGAGTAAAGACAGAAGTAAGGACTAAAAAGAATTTGAAAATAAGACAATCCCTTTGTTTTTTTCTCTTCGCATTTGTATAATACCAATGTAACGATTAAATGAGAGGATTTAAAAAATGACTAATCTAACGAAGAAAGCGGAAAATCTGTTATTACTTATTTGGGCGCAGGCTTTTATAGCCCTTGCAGGTAGTTTGTTCTTCTCGGAAGTAATGGGATATGTCCCATGTGAGCTATGCTGGATTCAACGTATCCTTATGTATCCGTTGGTCATCATATACGGAGTAGCTGCATTTAAAAAACAGGTATCTATTGCCCTTCCAGGTTTAATTTTAAGTGGGATAGGTATGTTTGTTTCTCTTTATCATTATCTAGTTCAAAAGCTACCTGCCCTACAGGAAGCCGGTGATGGCTGTGGTTTAGTTCCATGTAATGTGGCGTATGTTAATTACTTCGGATTCATTACCATTCCATTCCTTGCTGGGATCGCGTTTATTGTTATCTTTGTATTACATTTGCTATTAATCAAAGAAATAAAGGAGAATAAATAATGCAGAAAAAGATACTCGTTTTTGTAGGAGTAATTGTTCTATTATTTGCAGGCTTATATTTTGTTATAGATTATAAGAATAACCAGACAGTGGAAAACAATGATAATCCTTATGGAGATAAAAAACTTGAGCAAGGTACAATTGACCAGCTTGATGATCCGAATTATGGGAACCAAATTATGCCTGATGAGCTTAGTGAGAAAATAGAAAGTGGTGAGGCTGTAACCGTTTATTTTTATGACCCACTATGTGTTCACTGCCAAAACACTACACCTTATCTTGTCCCGCTTGCTGAAGATAATGGTGTAGATATGAAGAAATTGAACCTTCGTGAGTTCAAAAATCAATGGAACGTATATGGCATTGAGTCCACACCAACTCTTATTCATTTTGAGGATGGAGAAGAGCAAGGAAGAATTGTGGGGCAAATGCCAGAAGGGGAATTCCAGCAATTTTTTGATCAATATGTAATAAAGTAAAATGCCAGCCTAATCCGCGCTACGGTGAATGCTTCGCTGGATAGTATTTATATATGATAATATCAAGAGAAAAATGGCCGGACGAAGGCTGGAAAACTACTCAAAACGTTTTCGAATCTTCGCCCGGCTTTTATGTTACCAAACTGCTGAATCCTATCCCTTTTTTACTCTTTATCAAACATATGGTAAGTGGTAATGAAAGGTTTATCAGCATAATAAGCAGGTGGTTTTGTTGCTTGACCTTTGTGTGATTGCTTAAATTGCTCAGAGTTTTTCCAGTTCTCGAAGTCCTGTTCAGACTGCCACTGTGTAAATACTACATACGTGTTCCCTTTTCGTGGTTTTAAAAAGCGAAATGCTTGAAAACCTGGCATCATGTCCAAGTCGTTTCCTCGTTTCTTAAAGCGCGCTTCAAAGGAAGCCTGCCCATCCTCTATCACGGGAATGTTGTTCATTACAACATAGCCATCATCTAAAATGTCACCTTTTTCAATAAGGATGTCGTACTCCCGCCCAGCACTAAAAACACTTTTCTTGTTTCCTTCATAATAAGCTAACCCATTACTATTGCTAGTCATAAAATGAAACGGAATATCCTTATGCTTTTCATCTAGCTTTAAAAGAAAATCAATGGTTCCGTTCGTCATAAACGCTTTCATGGTTTTTCACCCTTTCTTCCATCACTATTATTATATTACCCTATGAATACAAGAATTAGTCAAAAAAATTATTTAAAATAATTATTAAGTGATATGAAGTATTAAACTTTAAGAATGTAGGAATCTGTCGTATAATGGGATATGTGTAGAGGTGAACAAATGAAAAAGGAACGTACTGGTATTAAAAGGAGAACTTCCAAGTATGTTAAAGGAATTCTCTATAGTTTTATTGCTGTCTTAGTCCTGAGTTTGGTCGGGTTTGTCCTTATTTTATATGGTGGCGGTTTAGTAGTGGACGAAGAAGCATTTCTCCTTGACTCCACTTCCACCATAGAGATGGAGGATGGGACGATTATCGGGAGACTTTATAACGAAAATCGTGATCTAGTATCGATAGACAAGATTCCGGATCATGTCAAGAATGCATTCGTTGCTATTGAGGATCGACGTTTTTATGACCATGCAGGCGTTGATATCCAGTCTGTAATGCGTGCACTTGTCCGTGATATTGTAGCCATGGAAAAAGTGGAAGGTGCAAGTACTATCACGCAACAACTAGCAAAGAACTTATTTCTTCATCATGATAAAACATTGATGAGGAAAACGAAAGAAGTAATGGCAGCCATATATATGGAACAGCGCTTCACCAAAGATCAAATATTAGAGCTATATTTAAATGAAATTTACTTTGGCAAAGGGGTCTATGGTGTTCAGACAGCGGCAAAGTTCTTCTTCTCAAAGCCGGTAAATGAATTGACGGTGGAGGAAGGCGCTATGCTTGCAGGGCTTGCCAAAGCACCGAATGGCTATTCGCCAATTGATCATCCTGACAGAGCATTAGAACGACGAAATATTGTATTGCACTCAATGGAAAATGCCGGATTGCTTTCTACTGAAAAGAGACTGCAGGCTGAAAATCGTGATTTAGGGTTACAATTAAATGAGAGAAAAACAGAAACCTCTTCAGACAGTTATGTGGATCTAGTAATGAAGGAAGCAGCGGAAAAACATGGTTTGTCGATTAAGGAGCTAAAACGCGGAGGCTACCGAATAGTCGTAAACATGGACTCGGAGGCTCAGCGTATTGCTTGCCAGCAGTTCCAGAATGATGCTTATTTCCCAGGAAATACAGAAGGAACTGAGGGGGCTTTCGTCATGATGGAACAGGACACAGGTAAAATTGTGTCAGCACTTGGTGGAAGATCCTATCAGTTAGGAGAGTTAAATCGAGCTTCGGTCATGAGACAGCCTGGTTCAACAATAAAACCGATAGCTGTATATGGCCCTGCACTAATGCAAGATAACTATACACCATATACGCTCATACCTGATCAGGCTTTAGATTACAATGGGTATACTGCCACAAATGCAGATGGACAGTATGACGAATCCGTCTCCATCTATAATGCACTTAAATATTCCAAGAACGCGCCAGCTGTATGGTTGCTTGACCAACTAGGTGTCTCTTATTCAAAGGAATATTTGCAGAAACTAAACCTTTCGATTGAAGATGATGGTTTGGCCATCGCATTAGGTGGGCTTGCAGAAGGCATTACGCCATTAGACCTGATGGATAGCTATAGTGCTTTTTCAAGAAATGGCAAAATGGTGGACTCCCATACAATTGAGCGTATTTATAATTCAGATGATGAACTTTTATTTCAAGCGGAAACTGAAGAGACAAAGGTGTTTACCGAGCAGGTAGCATGGGATATGACCGAGATGCTTTTAGAGACGGTGGAGACAGGCACAGCGACCGCAGGAAGTTTTTCTAAAGAACTTGCAGGGAAAACAGGCACCACACAGCATCCATTTGTTGAAGGACAAGCCAAGGATGCATGGTTCGCAGGATATACACCGGATTATGTGATGGTAGCATGGATGGGCTATGATCAGTCAGATGAGGACCACTACTTAACAGGAGGAAGTGCTTATCCTACAGAGTTAACAAAAGCAATATTGACAGAGATGGATAAGATAGAACCATTAACGGAGGCCTTTACAAAACCGAAAAATGCGGTAGCTCTTGAAAAGCCAATTGAGTTACCAGATATAGAAAACCTAAAGGCATCGTATACATTTGGCGGATTCTCACTCGTGCAGGCGAAGCTCACATGGAAAGGCTCTAATGATGCTCGTGTCGTTTATCGAATTTATCGAGTAGAAGATGGTATCGATGAGCGGGTTGCAGAGGTAGAAGGCCAATCTGAATATACGATAAGCAATGCCCTGTTTCAATCAAAGCAGTACTATATTACAGCGTATGACCCTCTTACAAAGCTCGAGGGAAAGAGGTCCAATATAGTAGAGTTATCCTGGTAATTTAGACAAATTCATGACAATCAAATGGCTTTGCTATACAGCCGGGAAATTAATCGCTATAGTTAATAATGGATTATGAGAGCGGTTTTTATTCTGCTTACAATCGGAATATATGATTTGATTATGGAAGATAATTATTCTTATGGTGGATAAAGGATGGATAACATGGCCAAAACAATGAATGACACGTTAATTAAAGCTTACAAGGGTGAAGAGACGAGCCATACACCAGTTTGGTATATGCGACAGGCAGGGAGATCACAGCCAGAATATCGTGCGCTGAAGGAGAAATATTCTTTATTTGAAATAACGCACCAGCCAGAGCTTTGTGCATACGTGACACGCTTACCTGTTGAAAACTATGGTGTAGATGCGGCAATTTTGTATAAAGATATTATGTCTCCACTCCCTGCATTAGGAGTGGATGTAGAAATTAAAAGTGGGATTGGTCCAGTAATACACAATCCTATTACAAATTTTCAGGATGTAGAAAAATTAGGAAGTATTAATCCAAAAGCAGATGTCCCGTATGTGTTGGACACGATTCGTTTATTGACAGAAGAGCAACTTGACGTACCTTTAATTGGCTTCAGCGGGGCGCCATTTACGTTGGCTAGCTATATGATAGAAGGTGGGCCATCGAAAAATTATAATAAAACAAAAGCATTTATGTACACTGATTCTGCTGCTTGGTTTGCTTTAATGGAAAAGCTTGCAGATATGGTAATTACGTATGTAGAGGCACAAATCGAGGCAGGAGCTAAAGCTATTCAAATCTTTGATTCTTGGGTTGGGGCCTTAAATGCTTCCGATTACCGTGTGTTTATAAAACCGGTAATGACCCGTATCTTTTCCGAATTAAGGCAGCATGGTGTACCACTCATAACGTTTGGTGTTGGAGCAAGACATCTTCTGATGGAATGGAATGACTTACCGGTAGATGTGATTGGTCTTGACTGGCGTACATCTATAACAGAAGCACGTGAGATTGGTGTAACAAAAGTACTTCAGGGGAATTTAGATCCTACCTTACTTTTGACTAAATGGGAAACCATTGAAGATCGAGCAAAAGCATTAATCGATGAAGGAATAGCAGATGGAAACCATGTATTTAATCTTGGACATGGGGTAACTCCAGATATCAAACCGGAAACCTTAAAAAAACTAACAGAATATATTCATAGATATTCCAAAAGATAGATAAATACATCACTTATTCGTATCAACTTTCCTTAGTGGAAGGGTTAACTTTATAAAGAATTGTCAATTTTAATAGAGAGGTGCTTAACATGGGAAAACAAAAATTAGGTTTACTTGTAATGGCTTATGGAACACCATACAAGGAAGAGGATATTGAACCGTACTACACACATATACGACATGGAAGAAAGCCTGCAGAAGATGCGCTCCAAGATCTTAAGGATCGTTATAAGGCAATTGGGGGTATTTCTCCACTAGCTAAAATAACTGAACAGCAGGCAAAAGCATTAGAAGCCAATTTAAATGAAGCTCAAGATGAGTATGAATTTAAAGCATATATTGGCTTAAAACATATTGCACCGTTTATCGAAGATGCGGTAGATGAAATGGCCAAAGATGGAATTAAAGAAGCAGTATCTATCGTGCTTGCACCACATTACTCCACATTCAGTGTGCAGTCATACAATACCCGTGCCAGTGAAGAAGCATCAAAGCATGGCATCACCATTGAATCAGTAGAAAGCTGGTATAATGCTCCAGGCTTTATCAAACTTTGGTCAGACCGAATTGGCGCTATTTTCTTTGAAATGACACCAGAAGAGCGAGAAAAAGCAGTTTTAGTTGTTTCTGCTCACAGTCTTCCAGAGAAAATTTTGCAAAACGGTGATCCGTACCCGGAACAGCTTCGCGAAACAGCAGAGTTAATTAAGGAAGAAACAGGAATTAAAAATGTAGAACTAGGATGGCAAAGTGAAGGGAATACCCCTGATCCTTGGCTTGGACCAGATGTACAGGATCTAACTCGTGACCTCTACCATAATAAAGGCTATCGCTCCTTTGTTTACGCGCCAGTTGGATTTATTGCAGACCATTTAGAAGTTCTTTATGACAATGATTACGAATGTAAAGTGGTATGTGATGAACTCGGTGCAAACTATTATCGCCCGGAAATGCCTAACGTTAACCCGCAATTTATTACTACGCTCGCGGGTGTTGTTTTGCAAAAAGTGAAGAGTGAAGTGTAATGGGTCGAACTAAATCCATTGTAATTGTAGGTGGCGGGATAACTGGATTATCCGCTGCCTATTATTTGCAGAAGACCATGAAGGAGCAAGGACTTTCTCTAAACATCAAGTTAGTGGAAGCATCTGACCGGCTGGGCGGCAAAATTAAAACAATGAAACGTGATGGATTTACAATTGAGCAAGGACCCGACTCACTATTAGAGAGAAAGGCACCTGCAGCTAAGCTTGTGGAAGAATTAGGATTACATGATCAAGTGATTCGGAATGCAACGGGTCAATCCTATATTCTTTTAAAAAACAAGCTACATAAAATGCCAAAGGGAACCTTTATGGGTGTCCCAAAAGAGATTGGCCCATTACTTAACTCTCATCTCCTTTCAGGTAAGGGGAAGTTTCGTGCAGTAGGGGAGAGATTTATCCCAAAAGGAAAGCAGGAGGGGGATCAATCCCTAGGAGAATTTTTCCGGCGCCGATTTGGGAATGAATTATTAGTGAACCAGATTGAATCCTTGTTATCTGGAATTCATTCAGGTGATATTAATCAAATGAGCCTTAAAGCAACCTACCCAAACTTTTATGAACTCGAGCAGAAGTATGGAAGTGTAATGAAGGGCTTGAAAAAAAGCATGCCAAAGCCGGCTAAAAGCAATCAGACTAAGGCATCTGGTGCGTTTTTTTCGTTTAAGAATGGTTTAGAAACCATGGTACATGTATTACATGATAAGTTAGACGAGGGGACAGTAAAACTAAAGACGGCTGTTGACCATATTGAAAAGAAAGAGCATGGCTATCATATCCTATTAAGTGATGGGGACGTGCTTCAAGCAGATGCTATCATTATGGCAACACCTCATTTTACCGTACCGAAGATGTTCAGCCAATATGATTTCTTTAAGCCTTTCCGGGAAGTACCTTCTGTCTCGACAGCAAATGTTGTGCTTGCCTTCGATCAGTCTGCGATTAAGCGAGATATTGATGGGACAGGCTTCCTAGTTACCCGAAATAGTGATTTTCGGATCACTGCATGTACATGGACACATAAGAAGTGGCCAAGTACAGCACCAGATGGGAAGATACTGCTTCGTTGTTATGTTGGAAAACCAGGTGATGAAGAAATCGTGGACTTATCAGATGAGGAAATAACAGACATTGTACTGAAAGATCTAAAGAAAACAATGAAGATTAAAGCAAAACCAGAATTCCGTGTAATTACAAGGTGGAAGGATGGACGGCCACAATATACGGTTGGACATTTAGAGCGGCTTGCCGAGATACGAAATAAAGCGCAAGAGCATATTCCTGGCGTTTATTTGGCAGGGTGTTCGTATGATGGTGCTGGCATTCCGGATTGTATTGAGCAGGGAGAAAAAGCAGTAGAAGACGTATTGAAATTTTTAACATAATTATTTTGACTTAAAATATATTTTTTGTGCAATTTTTTATAAGGCTCTGTTAATGTTTGATGTTGATTTTTTTGTTAAGATGTTGGGGAACCGTTTTTTTGGTTCCCCAATTCTCAATAAACCAGCCTTTTAGACATTCAATTAAGATGTATATTTTAAATTTGCATACTCATTGTAATGATTCTATTTTTGAACCCTAATTTTTCATATAGTTTTAATGCTTGATTTCCTGCATATACACTTAAACGAACCTCTGAATATCCGTCTTGTTTAAGATGTTCGATACCAGTTTTCATTATTTGTTTTGAAATTCCATTGCCCCTAAATTCCTCTAACACAAACAATTCATAAATAAATCCGTATATCTTTTCCGTAAATTGGTCTTTACTTGTTCCTATAAGAATCCAACCCATTAAATTATCGCCTTCTGTTGCTATTAAATAATAACTTCCTTTCTGCAATAATCGTTCAATAAGTTGTTTGACTTTTTCATCCGTAGGTTTTGCCTCACCTAATGTACCATCGAATAATGCTTTTGGTGAAAGTGATAAAACCTTTTTATATTCCAAATAGTTTGGTTTTCTAATCTCCATAAATAAAGTTCTCCTCTCATGAACACTACCGAATCTATGTCTGGTGTAATTATAGCAAGGACTTGGTTGGGTTTGAATAACAACAATATTTCTTTATCAGAGCCTTTTATAAAAAATTTGAAAAGATTATATACCAAATATTGCTGAGCTAATTGATAGGTATGCTTTTTTAAGTAAAATGTGAATATAGTGACTCCACGAAAGTTCTAACAATTTGAGCTGTGAAATAAAGCATATTATGATGAGGAGCGCAGTTATGAACTTGTATCGAGCGAAGTACCTTCTATACTTATTGGCCTTAATAGGAATGCTATTACTGGTAGTCTTACCCTTGTTATCTATAACGGTTGAAAACCCCTTCCTTAGTAAAACAATAGTTGTTCTACCATTTGTATTAGTATTAATGGGGAAATCTCTTTCAATAATAGACAAAAAGAGAAATCGGGAAATGGGTCTGAAAGATTGGACTTTTACTATCGGCCTAACCATTTCAATGGTATTATTCCTGATTTTTTAAGTCGGATTGTATCAAAGTTAAAGATGTTTTGATCGAACTAGGAGCAGATAGTAAAAACGCTAGAATATGTGGTATCCTAGCGTTTTTTCTGTATTAACTCGTTTATCCCGGTGCAACCGTCCGTAAGACTCCCACTTCAAAAATGAAGTGAAACAGTGATGATTAAGTGGGAGTAAACGGGCGCTAACACCCCGATTCGTTCAACTAACAATCAGTGGGCGAAGAACGAAAACCCCGACTGATTCGAGTTTCACTTTATTTATAACTTTCCTCTAACTGATCGACAAGGGATCCGACAAACGAAACAGCTTTTTTAATGGCGTCTGGTTTAGACATATCAACCCCAGCTTGTTTAATAAGATCAAGTGGTTTTAATGTGCCGCCAGCGCGGAGGACATCTAGCCATTTGTCTACAGCAGGCTGCCCTTCAGTTTGGATTTTTTCTGCCATGGCAGTAGAAACCGTTAGTCCCGCAGAATACGTATATGGATATAGTCCCATATAATAATGTGGTTGTCGCATCCATGTAAGTCCTGCACCTGCATCAAATGTTACGGTATCTCCCCAGAATTTCTCAAGTGTCTCTCTTTTCTGCTCTGTTAGCACATTTGCTGTAAGAGGTGTTCCTTCTTCTGCCAAATCATACACTCTACGCTGAAACTCTCCTTCAAGAAGGTGCGTAACAAAGTTATGATAATATGTTCCTAGTAATTGCGTAATGACCCAGCGTTTCATCCGTTTATCATCTGTTTTGTTCATTAAATGATTTGCCAGTAGCAGCTCATTAATCGTAGACGGTGCTTCTACGAAATATGTGGAAGGGCGAGTATTAAGAAGGGATTGATTCTTCCCAGCTAAATAGAAATGTCCAGCGTGTCCAAGCTCATGGGCAAGTACGAAAGCCCCGCGCATTGTATCCGTCCACGTAACTAAAATATACGGGTGCACACCATAAGGACTGGAGCAAAAAGCACCTGTCGCTTTTCCAACATTGTCCGCAAGATCAACCCAACGATCATGAATTCCTTTCTTCATAATCTCCGTATATTCAGGTCCCATGACTTCCAATGCTTCTAAGATGGTAGACGTCGCCTCTTCGTACGTTGTAACGGGAGTAAACTCAGGGTCAAGTGGTGCTTTGAGGTCACAGTATTGTAGTTCCTCTAATCCTAGTTTATCTTTCATTAGCTTTGCATAGCGTTGCATATGCGGAGCCAACTCATCCTGGATTACGTCCAACTGATTATGATACATTTCCTTGGTAACTTGCTGGGATTGCAGTAGCATATCTGTAACGGAGTCATATGAACGCAATTTAGACATGGTTACCTGTTTGGTTACCTCAGTAGCGTACGTTGCTGCAAACGTATTTTTGTATTGGTTAAGTGTGTTGGTAAAAGCTTTGTATGCAGCTCGGCGTGTTTCCGTATCAGCGGATAACTCGTACCGATCTTCATACAACGCAGCAGACATTGGTTGTTCTTTACCGTCCTTATCTGTAATAGAGTCAAATTGCATATCAGATGATTTGGTGCGTCCATAGACCATGTATGGTGCATCATGGACTTCACTTAATGCTGCAAGTGTTTCTTCGAGCTCAGGAGCTAGCGTATAAGGCTTTCTTTCTAAGGTATCCTGCAACATTTTTTCATATGTTTTTAAGGCAGGCTGGTCCTGTAAGAATTGTGAGATTGTTTCATCTGATAATGTTAAGAGTTCAGACTGGATAAAGGATAGCTTAGTGCCAATGGAAGCCATGGCAGCTGAAACTTTTGCCGCATCACGTTGGTTATCAGGATCAGAACCATCCGCACTTGCGCGAAGACTAGCGTATGTAGCAACACGAATAACACGTTGTTGATAAGCTTCTAGTGTTTCTAAACAAGAAAGCAGTGTTGCAGCGTTATCCCCCAATTTCCCTTTATAGGCTGTCACGTTTGTAACTTCTTGCTGTACAGCACCTAGTTCTGTTTCCCAGTTTTTATGTGTTGTAAATAGGTCAGTTAAATCCCATGTTTGTTCTGTAGGTACTTCTGAACGTTTTAAACGATTTGTTGTTCCTGTAGTCATTTTTTATTTTCCCCTTTCTGATATCATGTTGTATGTATGCGATAGATGTTCATTTATCCCGGAGCAACCGTCCGTAAGACTCCCACTTCAAAACATGAAGTGAAACCGTTAAGTTTTTAGAGGGAGTAAACGGACGTTAATACCCCGATTCGTTCAACTAACAATCAGTGGGGGAGAATGAAAACTCCCACAGATTGAAGTTTCACTTTATTTCGTTACTCTAAGTATTATAATATATTGTAGGCAGAAATGATAGAATTATCGCTTAATTTAAGGATCTTTTCAGTTTGAAAAACGTATTACTTGTTATTATGGAATAGCAAGGAGGGGAAGGTATTAAAAAAGGTTCACTTTATTAAAAAGAGGAAAGAATGAAAGGTACCAGAAAAAAAGCAGCTATGAAGCCATAGCTGCTTTAGAGTAGATAGATTAGTAAGTGTTATAGTACAGTGAAAAAGAGTGAAATTATTTATCTTGCGGGATGATCACATTCGTCACATAGGTTACCATAACAGTCGGCTTGTTCTACCATGTCAAGCCCACATTGACTGCATTTCTTCTTTGGCAGATTGCGAAAGAACTCCATAACTTTAAACATATGTGAATCCTCCTTTGCTAAGATAATGTTATTGTATTATAACAGTATGAAAATTGTCAATACTGTGTTACAACAAAATGCGAAAAAGGATGTGTCGTTATGAAATTAACTGTAATAGGTTTCTGGGGAGGATATCCTGCCCCTGGTGGTGCAACGTCTTCTTATCTGCTAGAAAAAGACGGGTTTTCTTTATTGATCGATGCAGGAAGTGGCTCATTATCTAAGCTTCAACAGTATATACCAGTGACAGAGTTGAATGCCGTTATTTTATCTCATTATCATGAGGACCATGTGGCAGATATTGGTGTTCTTCAGTACGCAAAGCTAGTAAATTATTATGTGAACGGTGCTGATGGCATTCTTCCAATCTATGGGCATGTGTTGGATAAAGAAGGATTTGCTACCTTGTCACACGAGTACACAGAGGGAAAAGCTTATCAGCCTGATGAATCTGTAGATATTGGGCCATTTCAAATAAGTTTTCTGCAAACCGTTCACCCGGTTCCATGTTTCGGAATGCGGATAACAGACGGTGAGCATACGGTAGTATATACAGCGGACAGCAGTTTTAAAGAAGAGTGGATCCCATTTTCAAAAGGGGCTGACCTGCTGATAACGGATTGTAATTTTTATGCTGAGCAAAATGGAGAGAGTGCTGGACATATGACGAGTAAAGAAGGTGGGGAGATTGCGCAAAATGCTAAAGTGAAAACATTAATGCTAAGCCATCTTCCTCAATATGGAGACACGAAGCAATTAGTAGAAGAAGCAAAAGAGCAATACAGTGGAACTGTATTACTTGCGAAAGAAGGACTAATTTGGCAAGCTTAAACCTTATTTTTGATTTAGCGAGATGGATGCCTTAAACTTAATGGTGGATATATCCTATTGGGAGGTTAATTGGTATGAAGTTTATAGACAATAAAGGAATTACAGATCCAATGGTTAATCTGGCATTGGAAGAATATGTACTACAGAATTTTGGAGAGAAAGATACATATTTGCTATTTTACATTAACAAGCCATCCATTATCATTGGGCGCAATCAGAATACCATTGAAGAAATTAATACAAGCTATGTTGATGAAAATGGTATTAAGGTTGTCCGCAGGCTTTCTGGCGGCGGTGCCGTGTACCATGATGAAGGGAACTTGAACTTCAGCTTTATTACCAAGGATGACGGAAACAGTTTCCAAAATTTTGCGAAGTTCACCCAGCCGATGGTAGAGGCTTTAAATAAGCTTGGGGTCCCAGCTGAGCTACAAGGGAGAAATGACTTGGCAGCTAATGGACGGAAGATATCCGGCAACGCTATGTTCTCAACCAAAGGACGGATGTTTAGCCATGGGACATTAATGTTCGACTCAGAAATCGAGAACGTTGTGTCTGCTTTAAAAGTGAGTAAAGAAAAAATTGAATCAAAAGGAATTAAATCCATTCGGAGCCGTGTCGCTAACATTTCCGAATTTCTTGAAGCGTCTCTAACAATGGACGAGTTTAAAGAAACCATTTTAAAACATGTTTTTGATGTGGAAGATATTGCAGATGTCCCACAATATGAGTTAACAGAGGAAGATTGGAATAACGTAGAACAAATTTCCAAGGAACGTTATCAGAATTGGGAATGGAACTATGGTAAATCACCTTCTTTTAATATTCAAGAGACCCATAAGTTTGATGCAGGCCTCGTTGATGTTCGTCTTGACGTGAAAAAGGGTATTATTGAAAACTGTAAAATCTACGGTGACTTCTTTGGGGTTGGTAGTGTGGAAGTAATTGAGGATAAACTAAAAGGCGTTCGCCATGAAAGAAAATCGATTGAAGAAGCCTTAGCAGGTGTCGATGTGCCGCATTATCTTGGGAAAATTACCAAAGAAGACTTTATTAATTTAATCTATTAAGAGAAAGCTCACCTCGGTGAGCTTTTTATATTTGAAAAAGTGGAGGAGCAGCCAAAGTGAATCGAGAAGCGGTTAACTGAATCGGGATTGCACCAAACTGAATCGAGAGCTACCTAACCAAATCTAAAAATGCCGTTAATAAACCACTCACTTTTCGATAGATCCTTTTTAATTGTCAACAATTTCAAAATTGCTTGAAAACAAATTAAGCCTACTTTATAATAAAGACAAGCATAAAATATAAAACTATTTTTTTGGCAACATAATGAATGACTATTCATTCATCACCATTAAAGGGAGGTTTATTTGTGAATATCAGTGATCAACTATCGATTACAGCAAAGGAAAACCCGGCAAAGATAGCATATATTTTCGAGGAAGCGAAAACGAGTTACTTAGATTTGGAAGGTGCTGTACAGCGGTTTGCTTCCAGTATGGAGGCTTTAGGTTATAAAAAAGGAGACCATATTGCCCTGATTGTAGGTAATTCACCATATTATGTAATTAGCCTTTATGGTGCCTTAAGACTTGGCCTTGTTGTTATTCCTGTAAATCCCATGTACACTGCCAATGAGTTGTCCTATATCCTACATAATGGAGATGTGAAAGCGATCATCACCATGGATGTAATGCTTGAGAAACTCGCTTCTATTGATCAGGATTTACCTAGTGTAAAACATTATATTTCCTGTGATTCAGGAGCTGGGATATCAGTACAGGGAAATTTATTACAACCAAAAATGAAAACGTTTTCTGATTTAGTGGGAAAAGGCGAAGGAGATTTTGAGAGGCCGGTATTAGATGATCAGGATACAGCGATTATCCTGTACACCTCTGGTACGACAGGGAAGCCCAAAGGTGCTGTGCTCTCTCATGAAAATATTTATTCGAATGCCAAAGACGTAGCAGATTATCTAGGGATTAATGGGAAAGACCGCATGATTGCAGCGCTCCCAATGTTCCATGTTTTCTGTTTGACTGTTTCGCTAAACGCTCCCTTGATGAATGGAGGCACCATTCTAATTATCCCTAAATTTTCACCGGCGGATGTACTGCGCATAGCCAATGAAAGGGAAGCCACCGTTTTTGCTGGTGTACCGACAATGTATAATTATCTTTTACAAGCTGTTAAAGGGCAGAAACCAAAATTCGGAAAGGTTCGTTTATGTATTTCTGGTGGTGCCGCAATGCCGGTATCTTTATTGGAGGCATTTGAAGAAACATTTCAAATCCAATTATCAGAAGGCTATGGATTATCTGAGGCGTCTCCCGTTACCTGTTTTAACCCAATTGATCGTCCTAGGAAAGCTGGCTCCATTGGAACGAGCATCTGGAATGTGGAAAATAAAGTGGTCGATTTGTTTGGTGAGGAAGTGGAAACAGGTGAGGTGGGTGAACTCATTGTGCGTGGACCTAATGTCATGAAAGGCTATTATAAAATGCCTGAGGAAACAGAGGTAGCTTTGAAGGATGGCTGGCTTTATACTGGCGATATGGCACGGGTTGATGAAGACGGTTATGTTTATATTGTCGATCGAAAAAAGGATATGATTCTTGTTGGGGGATACAATGTGTATCCAAGGGAGGTAGAAGAAGTCCTTTATACACATCCAAACGTCATAGAAGTTGCGGTAATAGGGGAGCCACACCCCGAGAGTGGAGAGTCTGTGACTTGCTTTGTCGTAGTGGATGATGCAGAGATCAGCGAAAATGATTTAATAGATTTTTGTAAAGGCCATCTTGTTAACTATAAAATCCCAACAAGAATCGAATTTCTTGAAGAACTTCCGAAAAACACAACTGGAAAGATACTAAGAAGAAGCCTCAAAAGTAGCGTGAATAGTTAAGCCAGACAAAAGAATTGAGAAGATAATTGTAACGATAACTTTAAAAATGAATAATGATAAATAGCAGTCTCTGTGGCAAATATAAGCGGCAGAGACTATTATTATGGTGAAAATTTAAATTTTTCTTGTAAATTGGTCTTAATGTCTTTATTTATTTGTTATAGTTTGGTAGATTTATTATTAAGCCACTTTCTTTCACTGTATAGTGAAAGGATGATATGTATGTTTTTTAATGAAGACATCTACGCTCCTACACCTGAAATTACCCCACTCACGATGGCTCTCCTAACTGAAGAGGATGCAGCCGGTAACCTTGTCACCTATGTAATGGAAGAACTGAATGATTATACGGTGTCAGTACCTGCAAGCAAAGTTATGGACCATGCCTGTAAATTCTTTGGCTCCAGTCTAAAAGGAAGACAGGATGGCACGCGCGATATTTGTGGGATTACACATAAGGCTCCTATCTCCGTAGATCCTCTCAGTGGCATGTACTTCTTTCCTACAACTTCACCATCAAGCAAACAATGTTCCTGGATTGCACATTCTCATATTGATCATATTCTTGACGCCGCAGGGAAGGGAACAGAGATTATGTTCAAAAATGGGAAAAAAGTGAATTTATCTGTTTCCTATGGTTCCATGCTAAACCAGGTTCAGCGCACAGCTCAATTCCGATATTTGCTAGATAATCGCATTAGGTTTTTGCAGAAACAGGTTTCGGAAAAGGCGGCAGAGACTTTTGCATAAGCTCTTGTATAATAGCATGCACTTTTTTGCGAATCGCTGGGTTAAAATAATTCCGTTTTTCCTCCCTGCCCTGGCAAATAAAGAGAAAGGAAGAGAAGGAATCATTTTTGTGTAAGGTCACCACCTCAATTCTCCTTTTATTCATTTGCGTGCGTAGCTCCCGCCGTTCGGCACTTGCTACTGTCGTCATGGTCTCCAAAAGCTCCATATAGGGTTCCTTAATTTTAAACGCACCTCTTTCAATATGCTGTATATCCTGTTGTATCACCACGATTGCCATTGAAAGAAATAGAAATCGTGAGGCTATGTGCCGCTCTTCCTCTGTAAGATAGCGCATGATCTCCCTCCGAATAGAACATTTGTTCCTCTATTATATGTTAAAATGAAGAAAAAATACAACCAAATTTATTAAAGCAGGAAAGAAAGTGGCTGTTTTCCTTTTTATATCTATGCATTTTGCGTCGTTTCCATTAAAATAAAAGTAGAAATAGGCATATAAATGGAGGTTATGCAACCATTTGTATGGGAATAGTGAAATAGTAGAAGAAATTGTACGGACCAGGTAAACACATTTTTCCCACCTAAACTGGGCAGTTAGTTTTCCGCTTCGAGAATTCAAGGAGATCGACTACCAGTAAAGGTTCTTTCGAGTAACATTGGTGGGTGAGGTAGAGAACCCCACCAAATGAAGTTTTACTTTATACATACTGAGGAGATTTCACTAAATGGACGCCATAAACACTGCACTAACTGATTGGAGAATGATGTTTGAAGAAGACAGGTTAGATGAATATATCATGCACCTGCTAGGAGAATACGAACAGCTTGGGCCACTACCAGGTATTTTATTACCTTTCATAGAAGCATTCCTTCCATTTTTACCACTCGTTGTATTTGTCTTTGCAAATGCTGCTGCTTATGGATTGCTTGAAGGATTCTTATTATCCTGGGCTGGTTCAAGTCTCGGAGCTATTCTTGTTTTTTTGATAATCCGAAAGCTTGGGAAAAGGCCATTATTTGCGAAAATCAGGAAGAATAAACAAGTGAAGAAAGTTACAACATGGTTGGAGAGGCATGGCTTTGGACCTTTATTTTTGCTGACCTGCTTTCCGTTTTCCCCGTCTGCTGTAATAAATGTGGTTGCCGGTCTATCGAAAATTAGTGTTCAACAGTTTGTCCTTGCTGTGCTTTTAGGGAAATCGGTTATGATCTTTTCCCTAGCTTATATCGGTTCAAGTATAACGGAATTTGCTAAAAATCCAATGCGTACTATTATTGTAGGGAGTTGTATTGCCGTTTTTTGGATTGTGGGGAAAGTTATCGAAAAGCGTCTGGAAAAAAAGGCCATGCTAAAAGAAGCGAAGGAACTTGAAAACGATTAAAACACCGCCAAACAGGGTATGAATATGATAGAAGAAAAACCCTGGAGGCTTAATTACGATGAAAAAATGGAGACTTCGTAAACTAATCCCCGTAATACTAATCTTAGCTGTGTTGGTTATCGGATTACGCTCTTTGCTATTCGCTAGCTATGTAGTGGATGGTGAATCCATGCAACCAACCCTTTATGATGGAAACCTGCTTATGGTAAATAAAGTAATTTATGATTTGACACAGGCCGAACGTTTTGATGTCATTGTATTTCATGCAAATGAGGAAGACGATTACGTGAAAAGGGTAGTCGGCCTACCCGGTGATGAAATTTCCTATGAGAATGATAAACTTTACGTTAACGGTAAATACGTAGAGGAGCCATTTCTCGAAGCCTATGTAAAGGCAAGTGAAACAATACCGTATACGTCAGATTTCACGTTAGACGAAGTTACGGGTGAACAAGAAGTACCGGAAGGAAAGCTTTTCGTTATGGGAGATAACAGGCAGGATAGTCTTGATAGTAGAGCGTTTGGTTTTATCTCACAAGAACAGCTTGTTGGGAAAGTAGATATTAAATATTGGCCATTGAACAAAACAAGTTTAAGTCTTGGTAAATAGCTAGGAGCTTCCATCTTTGGTAAAATAGAAGGTGGAAGCTTTTTAAATTGTCCTTTAGCTAAATTGGACGGATTATTTTAGAAAATGAAATATAGAGGGCTGTGCATTATGACTAGCCCTTTTCTTAATACGAGAGTCTTACGTTTTTGACTCCACAATAGGAAGGCATAAATAGCTAGGAAGCAATGACGCTATAGTTAAAATTTTGTAATTGCAAGTAGTATAAGAAAAACGACACATTCGCTAAAAGCGGGTTTTTCTAATAAAGAGAAAATGGGGGAGAAGAATTATGGGACTCCGATTTTTAGCAGGAAGAGCGGGAACAGGAAAAAGTGGTAGAACGATAGACGAGATAAAGGCGAAATTACAGGAAGACCCACAGGGATCGCCTATTTTTTATATTGTGCCAGACCAAATGACATTTCAGCAGGAATATGAGTTATTTCATGATAAGGAGATGGTTGGCAGTATCCGCGCACAGGTTTCTAGCTTTTCTAGACTAGCCTGGCGTGTTTTTCAAGAAACGGGAGGCGGAACTAGACAATTTATTAGTTCTGTTGGAGTTCAGATGATACTGCGTAAGATTATTGAGGAGAAACAGGGGGATTGGCGTGTCTTTCAAAAGGCCATTGAAAAACAGGGCTTTTTAAAACAACTGGAAGTTATGATCACGGAATTCAAGCGTTATAACATTACCCCTGAATCCCTTCATCGGCAAATGGATGACATCAACCAATATGTTCATAAAGAGCCCGGAGAAGAAGCACTTGTTAACAAATTAGATGATCTTCAATATATTTATGAAAAATTAGTTACTGCACTGCAAGAAAATTATATAGACAGCGAAGACCAGCTCCAGCTTCTAGCAGATAAAATTCATGAAGCGGCTTCTTTAAAGCAGGCGGAAATCTATATTGATGGCTTTCACCAATTCACTCCGAATGAACTAAGGGTCGTTGAGGCTTTGATGAAGCAATGCAAACGGGTGACCATTGCTCTAACGGTCGACCATCCCGAGGAGACGGAGATTTCAGAACTAAGCTTGTTCTATCAAACGACCGAAACGTATCACGTAGTGAAGCAGATAGCAGAAGAGAACGGAATTGTTCAGGAAGAAACGGTTGTGTTAGAACCGAAGTATGGAAGATTTCAAAGTCGGCCATATTTTGCCCATTTAGAACGTCATTTTGATACTAGACCAGCTCCCAGCTACGATGGGGACGTTCCGATTAAAATTAGGGAAGCAGTTCATCCACGGGCTGAAGTAGAGGGAGCAGCACAGGAGATCATACGTCTTGTAAGAGAAGAAAACTACCGCTATCAGGACTTCGCTGTTTTCCTGCGTGAGACAGACACATATCATGATTTGATTAAAACGGTATTTAGTGATTATGACATACCTGTATTTATTGATGAAAAAAGAACGATGTTAAATCATGCATTGATTGAACTGATTCGCTCTGTTTTAGATATGGTAGAAGGAAATTGGCGATACGATGCTATTTTCCGAGTGTTAAAGACTGGCTTTATTCCTGCCACCGATACAGAATATCCTCTGACAGCTGATGCAATTGATGAACTTGAAAACTATGTACTGGAATATGGCGTTCGTTCGAGAGAGCGTTGGATGAGCAAGGAAGAGTGGGTGTTCCAGCGTTTCCGGGGATTTGATGAGACAGCACAGACAGATACAGAGAAGGCAGTCCAAACCCGTGTTAATAAATATCGCCAGCAGGTGGTACAAGCTCTACAGCCATTTGATGAAGCGATAAGACAGGCAACAACCATACGAGAGAGGGCGGTAGTCCTTTTCACTTTCTTGGAGGAAATAAAGGTCCCATCCACACTTGAGAAAATGCGAGATGTATATGATGAGCAAGGAGATGTTGAAAGGGGCCGCGAACAAGATCAGGTTTGGACAGGGATACTACAGCTACTAGATGAGATTGTGGAAATGGCTGGAGATGAAACCATGCCATTGGATACATTCAGGGCAACGCTGGACGCAGGGTTTGAGACCCTAACCTTTGCACATGTGCCCCCTACGATTGATCATGTCATCGTGGGAACGATAGACCGTTCGAGGATTAGCGGAATTTCCTGCACCTTTTTACTTGGCGTGAACGAGGGAGTTTGGCCAATGAAGCCTCAAACTGATGGCATGATTAGTGAACAGGAAAGGGAGTTGCTTGCAAATCATGGTCTACAACTCGCTGATGGAAGTAAGCGTCAATTACTTGATGATTGGTTTTATATGTATATTGCCTTCACAGCTGCAAAGGACAAATTATATGTAAGTTATCCGCTTAGTGATGGGGAAGGGAAGTCAAAAATGCCCTCCCAGCTTATTAAACGAATTGAGGATCTATTTCCAGTTTGCTGTGATCATCTGTTACTACAGGATCCTGAGGAGCTTGTGGAGGCAGAGCGCTTTATTACAACGCCTGTGAAAACAAGATCTGCATTAACTGCCCAGCTTGCGCGTAATCGCAAAGGTTATCCGGTACAGCCTGTGTGGTGGCATGTGTTGAACTGGTATGTAAGCCATCATGACAAATACAGCACAACGTATAATGTACTGCAAAGCTTATATTATGAGAATAGGCCACTAGATCTTTCTTCTAAAACAGTGCAAGAGCTTTATCCGAAACAGGTAAAAGCAAGTGTGTCTAGATTGGAAACCTATTATCGCTGTTCCTATCAGCATTTTGCCAAGTATAGTCTCGGGCTTGTGGAAAGAAAAACGTATAAACTGGATGCTCCTGATATTGGGCAGCTTTTCCATGAGGCTTTAAAAACAATTACGGAGTGGATACGGACCGAAGGGAAAGACTTTGCCCAGTTGTCTAAGCAGGACACCGATTCCTATGCACAAAAGGCCGTAACTAATCTAGCGCCAATTTTACAGCATCAAATATTGCATAGCTCCAATCGTTATAAATATATTCAACAAAAATTACAGGAAGTCATTGCACGAGCAGCTTTTGTGTTAAGTGAGCAAGCGAGACAAAGTAATTTTTCTCCAGTAGGTTTGGAACTTGCATTTGGTGCAGGCCAGACACTCCCGCCACTTAATCTGCCCTTGCCGAATGGGTACGAGTTACAACTCCGAGGAAGAATTGACCGGGTGGACAAGGCATTAAATCAACAAGAACTATACTTGCGAATTATCGATTACAAATCCAGTGCGAAAGGGTTAAATCTAATTGAAGTATATTACGGCCTAGCCTTACAAATGCTTGCTTACCTAGATGTGGTTTTATCCCATTCGGAACAATGGCTTGGGTCAAAGGCAACACCTGCTGGGGTGCTTTATTTCCATGTTCATAACCCAATGATTTCTGGGAATCAGAAACTGCACGACGAAACAATTCAAGAAGAACTCTTTAAAAAATATAAAATGCAAGGTTTACTCTTGTCGGATGAAGAAATTGTTAAAATGATGGATACGTCCTTGGATTCTGGTTCGAGTCAAATTGTACCTGCTGGGATGAAAAAGAATGGTGGTTTTTATAACTATTCAAAGATTGCTGATAACGAAACATTTTCCAGTCTCCAGTCGCACATTCACCAGTTGATGATGCAGGCAGGAGTCGATATGACAGCAGGTGGCGTACACTTGAATCCATACCAGCATAAACAGAATGTGGCGTGTACGTACTGTCCTTTTCAGTCTGTCTGTCAGTTTGATCCACAATTAGAGACAAATAATTATCGCAAATTATCAGATATGAAAGATGATGAAATACTAGAGAAAATTCAGCAAGATCTCACACGTTTAGGGAGGAGGAAGTAGAATGGTTAAATGGACCAAAGAGCAGGAAGAGGCTATCTATACAGGGGGGAAGGATGTCCTTGTTGCCGCAGCAGCCGGTTCTGGGAAAACAGCGGTACTCGTAGAACGGATTATCCAAAAGTTATTAAATAAGCAGCATCCTGTTGACATTGACTCTCTCCTTGTTGTGACGTTCACCAATGCAGCAGCACAAGAAATGCGTAATCGAGTTGGCGAGGCTTTAGAAAAGGCGTTGGCCGAAGAGCCGCATTCTCAGCATTTAAAAAAACAAGTCTCCTTACTACAGCGAGCATCTATCTCCACATTGCATTCTTTCTGTTTAGATGTGGTGAGACAGTATGCGTACTTGCTTGATATCGATCCATCATTTCGAATTGCGAACGATATGGAAGCAGATTTAATTAAGCAGGAAGTAATGGATGACTTATTTGAACAATGGTACGGCGAGGAGGGAAGTGAACAAGCAGCTTTCTTTTCTGTCGTCGATCGATTTTCCAATGACCGCAGTGATGCAGAGGTGGAGGATTTGATTTTAAACCTGTATACCTTCGCCGTGCAAAATCCAAACCCTGACAAGTGGCTAGACGAGCTTGCTGACACCTATGCTGTCTCTGAAACTTGGGAGGAAAATACCCTTTCTTGGCTAACCATTATGAAACGGGAGGTACGTAGCCAATTTACTGCAATGGAAGAAGAAATGCAACTGGCTATGGATATGACAAAAGAAAGTGATGGGCCATACCAATATGCAGAAACCATTGAGTTAGATTTAACAGGATTACAAGAAGCGAAGGCTCATCTAGAGGACTGGAATATGCTTCAAGAGTATATGGTGAAAAGCACTTTTGCCAAACTCTCCTCAAAGAAGATGGATTGTAATGAAACGAAGAAAAAGAAGGTTAAAGCGTTACGCGATAGCTACAAAAAACGTTGGAATGATATGAAGCAGGGGTGGTTTAGCCGTAATCTCGAAAGTCATGTAGAGGACATGAGGGAACTTGCCCCTGTGATCAGAAAGCTAACAGAGTTGGTAAAAGCGTTCAAAGAAGAATTCGCTAAACAGAAAAGAGAAAAAGCTATTGTAGACTTTTCAGATCTGGAACATTTTTGTCTGCAATTGCTTATGGAAGAACCAACAACCCAGGAAGAACCAGTACCTTCCCAGGTCGCCATACAGTTTCAGAAGAAGTTTAGTGAACTACTAGTAGACGAATACCAAGACACAAACTTAGTACAAGAAACACTCTTGCGTCTGCTCAGTGATCAAACTGGACCAGGGAATATGTTTATGGTAGGAGATGTAAAACAGAGTATTTATCGTTTCCGACATGCAGAGCCGACCCTCTTTATTGAAAAATACAAACGCTTTGCCAAGGATGAAGAGCAGGGACAGCGTATCGACCTTGCAAGCAATTTCCGAAGTAGAGAGGATGTTTTGGTTGGAGCAAACTATATCTTCCGACAGATCCTTGATGAAACAGTGGGAGAGGTAGATTATGACCAAAACGCTGAACTAATCTATGGGAATAAAATGTATGACACGTTGCCGCACACGGAACCAGCACCAGAACTGCTTATCATCGATCGAGAAACAGAAGAGGAAAAAGAGGACGATAGTGGAGCAGAGGATTATCGTGATTTGGAAAAGGCCCAAATTGAAGCAAGAGCCTATGCTGAGAAAATAAAAGGCTGGATCGGGCAGAAGGACGCGGATCCATTACAAATAGTTGACAAGGCAACCCAGACACAGCGGGATATGCAGTATCGTGATGTCGTAATACTAATGCGATCCATGACATGGGCTCCAACGATTGCCGATGAGTTAAAAAAGCAAGGGATCCCCGTATATGCCGAAATCTCAACTGGATATTTTGAGGCCATTGAAGTGAAAATAATGATCAGTTTATTAAAAGTGATTGATAATCCAAGACAGGATATTCCCCTTGCATCCGTCCTTCGGTCACCAATTGTTGGCTTAACGGAAGATGATCTAGCCTCCATTCGGCTCGCTGGCCGAAACAAGGGTTTTTATGAAGCCTTAATGCAATTCAAAAAGGAACAAACAGGACCTGTTGCTGATAAGTTAGAACAGTTTTTAATTAAATTAAATGCTTTCCGTATGGCCGCAAGCCAAGGGGCGTTATCCGATTTAATTTGGGATATTTTCCGGGAAACTGGCTATTATGACTTTGTTGGTGGGATGCCTGGTGGAAGACAACGTCAAGCTAATTTAAGAGCGTTGTATGACAGGGCAAGGTCCTATGAAAATACCTCTTTTCGTGGTTTGTTCCGCTTTTTACGTTTTATTGAGCGTATGGAAGAGCGAGGAGATGACCTTGGAGCAGCTCGTGCATTAAGTGAACAGGAGGATGTTGTTCGAATTATGACCATCCATAAGAGTAAGGGGCTTGAATTTCCTGTTGTAATCCTTGGTGCAATGGACAAGCAATTTAACTTAATGGATTTAAACCAAAAGTACTTGCTGCATAAAGATCTTGGTTTTGCTAGTAAATATATTGATCCTGTGAAACGTATCACATATCCGACATTGTTTTTTCAGGCCTTAAAGCAGGAAAAACTTCGTGAGTTGCTTGCAGAAGAAATGCGGGTCCTCTATGTTGCCCTAACCCGTGCGAAAGAAAAACTTGTCATGATAGGGAATGTTGCTTCCTTCGAGAAAAAGCGACAGAAGTGGGAGAAGATGCTTGACCATTCGGAATGGGTGCTGCCCGCACATTATCGTATGGAATCCAAAACCTATCTAGACTGGGTGGGGCCTGCACTAATCCGTCATCAAACAACAGAGATATTGCGAGAAGAAGAACTACAGGATGCCGTACTTGATGAAATACGTGTTGATCCTTCCAGCTGGAATGTACATGTAGTACATGGTAGTGAATTAGCCAACCTCGATGAAACGAATGACGAAACAGAGCTCTCATTGCGTGAAAATCTGGAAGCATGGCAACCTGTAAAAGTCGATGATGAGCAATTAGCTGTTACAGTTGATGAGCGACTATCCTTTCAATATCCTTATATAGAGGCTTCAAAATCAAGGGCAAAACAGTCCGTCACGGAAATAAAAAGACAGCGGGAGCTGAAGGATGAATATAGCGCAGACCAGCTTGTTACACCATTTAAAGCACCGATTGCAAAACGGCCACTTTTTATGCAAAAAGAGAAAACCGTCACTGCAGCTGAAAAAGGGACAGTGTTACATACTGTAATGCAACATATCCCTTTAACAAAAGCCTTAAACCGCTTGGAGATAGAATCATTTATTGAAGAATTGGTTGAGAGAGAAAAGCTGACACGTGATGAGGCGTATATAGTGGACAAGACTGCTATTGAACATTTCCTCCAAACGGATATTGCGCGCTTTATGATGGAAGCACCTATGGTAAGAAGAGAGGTCCCCTTTAGCTTGTCTCTCCCGACAAGTGAAGTATATGCCAATTGGGAGAATCCTATAGAGGAGAGAGTTTTAGTGCAAGGTGTGATTGACTGTCTAGTCCCATTTGAGGATGGTTGGATTATTTTGGATTATAAATCAGATGCCATTCATGGTGAGATGACTGATAAGATGAAACAAAAGTTGATTAATCGGTATAGCACCCAATTAAAACTTTATCGACATGCCATAGAGAAGATTTGGAAAAAACCTGTAAAGGAAACATACCTCTATTTCTTTTCCAAACAGCAATTGATAAAAGTACCTATAGAAGAAAAAAGCTAAACGCCTAGTTTTTAGTGGCTAGAGCATAATATGAGGAAGGAACAGGAGAATCTCAAAGAGGTTCTCCTGTTTTTATGCATTTGCAGTGACGTTTTGGTCGTTAACATCAGGGTCAAATGGATTAGTAGAACTTACACCGTTATTCGTACAAATAAAGTCACCTGTATTTAGTGACCCAGAACCGGAGTTTGTCTTTGACGTGCTTTTCGGAGAGAGGTAAAATGCATCACCAAAATTCACAACTCCGCCGCTGATACTGTTGATTTTTAGTGGTCCGACAATTGATGGCATATCAACACCTACTATTTAAAAAATTGCTTAAGACAGTCTATGCAACCATGTTAAAAATGCAACCTGTTTAAATGAAATTTTGTAAAATAACTAATCCATAAGTTTACGAAAGTGCTTTAACCAGGCAACTGCTTCTAAGTGGCGTAAACTGCCAATTTGCATAATAGAAGAAGTAGTTACCCCAACGACTTTGACACGTTGAACATGTATATTCTCGTCATGTTGGTATGTTCTCATTTGCACGTTGTTATTATTTGATACAATTTTAGGTTCCATTTTAAAAAGAGGGAAATCTTCGAAGAATAGCTCATCCTTTTTAGTAAAATAGGAACCTTCCTTTTGTAAAGCAATCCCTCTAGATATTTGCTTTGAGTTTTCAGTGTCTCCAATCGAAAGAATTCCACTGAAGTTTACGGTATTCACCTGTATTTGATTGACAGAAGCGATCCTCCTGTTCATGATTTTTTCTCCTTTATCCCGCCTAAACTGGCAGTAAGACCTCCACTTCGAGAATGAAAGGGAAATCAAGAATCCAAAATGGGGGATCAACTGCCAAGAAAGGTCCGATTCGTTTAGCTACCATTTGGTGCAGTTAGTAGGGAAACCACCCCAAATGAAGTTTCACTTTATACCCCGGATAACGGTACAATGTTCCCAACTGTGTAGGACTCAGGAGGAGTGTCGAAGAAAGAATTCATTGTCATTGCTTCACTGTCACCAATCAAAAAAACAGATGAAGCCGAAACATTTTCTAATTCTATGTTCCCGACATTTAGCCCCCAATTATGCACTTCAAATATCATGTCTTTTCCTCCTTTAATCTGATGATTGCATGTATACAGTTAGAGAGTGGTGAATTTCTTCTTTGATGTGGCTACTTATATATTCCCGCAAAGCGGAATCGTTGGCTCCGATCTTTTCATCTGCAGCCTTCTTTTCATAAAAGGCAATTCGACTCGGGAGCTGCTTTATGATATCCTCTAGCAAAATACCTTGATAGGGCTTATCTATTTTTCTATCATATTCTTCGGAAAGATTGCGAATGAGTGCAGGCCCTTCCTGTTCAACAAAGTTGGACAGTTCAGAAACTAACTGTTGTTTGAAAGGTTGTGTGACTTGTGGTAACGACTGATCAGGCATGCTGAAATCTTCCATATCCTGTGGAGACATGCCAATATGGAGCGTCCCATTTAAGTTTTCTATTTTTAACTGATCAAATTTATATTCAATTTTTTCAATTCGATTTGTCTTTTGTTCGTTCAGGTTTGATTGCAACTGCTCTAGCTTTTGGGTGAGCTCCTGAATTTTTTTATCCTGCTCTTGTACATAACCACTAAGATTATTAAGATACGTAGTCCAATCTGAGCCATTCACAGGGCGTCCCTCCTTAGCCTGGTTATAGACGAATGCCTAGAATCAGTTTATGCAAGAAAGGGGGAGTCGTGCATGCTAATCAGACAGTGGGATGATTGGACCGGATTGCTGCGATTCTTCCACTGCACCTATTGCTTCCGCTTCTTCGGCCACTTTAGTAAATCCACCAGTATTATAGACGGCTGAGTGGGTCTGAAAGCTCCCGGTACTGCCAATTTGCAAGACAGATGAATTCGTCACGACACCTACTTTTATCATATAAATACTAATCGATTGATGTACCGTTATATTCATTATAGCTCCCCCATTTAAGAAGTAATGGATTGGTCTACTTGGTCTGGATCATAGACGTAGGTAGTTGAATTAGCTAGATTCACTCGAATTCCGTCGCCTGAATTGAAGGAGCCACCGCCGGCATAGGTTTTTGCACTACTCTCAGGATTCATTGAATAGACATCACCGATATTGAAAATACCGGATGAAGAAACGTTAATGACTTTCACTGCACCCACCTTTGCTGGCATATGATCTCCTCCTTTCTCTTTAGGTTATGCCTATTTCTTGAAAATGTTGAAGGAATATAAGGCCCCAGTGGAGTATTCTTATATAAGAGGTTGTCCTTTATATCCTCCTTTTGAACACACGCTATAATAAAAAGTACACAAAGGAAAGAAGGGATAGAAAAATGGCACAATATCCATCTCCTCTAAAGGAAACAAGTAGATTACAATGGATTGATGAAGCAAGAGGGTTCGCCATATTCGGTATATTTGTCGTAAATATTGGCGCATTTAATGCTCCTTATTTTCTATATGGGGGAGAAGAGACAGCATGGACATCTTCAATTGATCACACATTAAGGCTTATAATAGATATCTTTTTTCAAGCAAGCTTTTATACATTATTCTCTTTATTGTTTGGCTTTGGAATTCAGCTCATGAAGGAAAGACTTGAGATGAAATCATTATCGGTATTTCCAATACTAGGTAGAAGGCTAGGAGCACTTATTTGCTTTGGTCTCGTCCACGCATTTCTAATATGGCATGGAGATATTTTGCTCACCTATGGATTAATTGGTTTGCTGCTTTTAGCTTTTTTAAACGTAAGGGGGAGGACAATGCTGAGTTGGGCATTCCTTCTAATGGGCATGACAGTTGGACTGCTTAGCATTTCCTTATACCAATTCCGTGAATATATCGGACAACCTAATCTTTTTGCTGCAGAACAGGCACTTTCCAACTACCAAAGTGGCAATCTCATTAAAGTATGGGAACAAAATTATGTAGATTGGCTTTATGCAAACGAGGGGATAAGTTATCTATTATTAATAGGAACACTGTTGCCTTTGTTTTTAGTTGGCATGTACATCGCCAAACAACGGTGGTTACATGAACCAAAAAAACATCAAGCAACATTGCGTAGGCTATGGTTTGTTTCACTTCTCCTGTTCGCTGGCATAAAAGCGGGGCCATATTTATTTGGTAATCCAGCTTGGTTTTCCATGATACAGGATAATATTGGTGGTGCGTTTTCTGCCCTGTTTTACATTATTTCTATAACCTTTCTTTCTCAAATGGAAGGGGCAAAAAAGCTTCTCTTGCCTTTTCGATACGTCGGACGTATGGCACTTTCCAATTACATAACGCAGTCCCTCGTCTGCTTCCTTGTATTCTATCTCTTCAGATTATACGGAGCCATGACCCCAGTGGGATTAATGCTTATGGTCCTGGTCGTTTATAGTATGCAGGCGGCCTTTAGTAGAAGGTGGCTCACACACTATCGATTCGGTCCTCTTGAGTGGCTTTGGCGCAGCATAACCTATAAAAGAATCCAGAAGTTACGTCGAACAGAACAAGAGGTGTAAGAGGGGCAGAGAGAAGAATTATATGAAAAAGAAGAGGGGGGATAATAATATTAAACAAGAAAAACCGTACGTTCAAATAAAGTATTGTAGAAAAAATTGAATACTTCCAGATACTCCCTAATCCTTTTGTATCTTGATCACACTTTAGCGAAGGAAAAAGCGTAGACTCCTTGAAAATGCATTCGCATTTTCTGCGTGCGATGAATTGCTGCCGAAGCCTTACTTGTCCAGTGGGAACAGCGCGAGTCCGAAGGCCCGCAAGAAGCGATTTTTGCTTCTGAGGAGACTAAGGCCGTGCCCACGGAAAGCGGAGTTTTCCGTAGCGGTGATTAAACAGTCTTTTTTCTTAATTTATCTTTTGCGATTTAAAGAGGGCTGAGATTTTATGTCCCAGCCCCTCAATATTCTAACACTCGACCGTTTCTTCTCTACTGATTATGCTTTCAGTACTTCTTTAATATGGCCAATTGCCCAGTCTAAATCTTCCTTTTTAATGGTAAGAGGTGGGGCAAAACGAATCACATTCTCATGTGTTTCTTTACATAATAAGCCTTTCTCTTTTAGCTGTTCACAGTAAGGGCGTGCTGATTCAGCCAGTTCCACCCCAATAAATAATCCTTTACCACGTACTTCTTTAATTATTGGATTTTGGATCGACTTCAGTTCATCCATCATATAATTACCTAGTTCAAGAGAACGTCCTGCCAAATTCTCTTCCTCCAATACTTCCAGGGAGGCAATAGACACAGCACAGGCTAAAGGATTTCCTCCAAATGTAGAACCATGGGATCCAGGATTAAATACGCCAAGAATGTCCTTATCGGCCACAATACAAGATATTGGAAATACTCCGCCACCAAGTGCTTTTCCAAGGATTAAAATATCAGGTGTCACATCTTCCCAGTCACAAGCAAATAGTTTACCACTTCTTCCAAGACCAGCTTGGATTTCATCGGCAATATAAAGGACATTGTTTTCCTTACATACCTCAAATGCTTCCTTTAAAAATCCTTCCGGAGGCATTACAATACCCGCTTCCCCCTGAATAGGCTCAAACAAGAATCCAGCAGTATTTTCATTGATTGCAGACTTTAACGCCTCAATGTCTCCGTAAGGTATAATTTTTATACCGGGAAGCATTGGTCCAAAACCACGTTTATACTCTGCCTCAGATGATAGTGAGACCGCTGTCATTGTTCTGCCGTGGAAATTTCCTTCACAGGCAATAATCTCAGCTTTATCCTCTGATACACCTTTTACATCGTAGGCCCATCGTCTAGCAGTTTTGATTGCTGTTTCTACAGCTTCTGCGCCTGTATTCATTGGTAATGCTGCCTCTTTATTTGTTAGTTTACAGATTTTCTCATACCACGGGCCAAGCTGATCATTATGAAAAGCGCGAGATGTTAACGTAACAGAGTCAGCCTGCTGTTTCAACGCTTCAATAATTTTAGGGTGACGATGACCTTGATTGACGGCAGAGTATGCGCTCAGCATGTCCATATAACGATTTCCTTCTGGATCTTCCACCCAGACACCTTCAGCATGGGAAATAACAACAGGAAGCGGGTGGTAATTTTTCGCACCATACTCCTGTGTTTGATCAATTATTTCTTGACTGTTCTTCATTTTCTAGCCCTCCCTGTAAAAGTCCAATTCAAACTAAGTATACCAGTTTTTTCAGTATTTTACTTACAGTTTAAAATGTTCTATAAAATCTCTGTTCCCAGTTAGGAGAGATGTAAATCCTTTTTAAATGAAACTTTCTCCCTTACATGATATGATAGCGGTAGCTAAACTTAAGTTGGATGAAAGTGGAAGGAGTGTTTGCATGACAACGCATATGCATATAACTGCATGGGCATTAGCGCTAATCTTACTAATTGTTACATTAATTATGTACAAGCAAGGAAAGGCAAAACCCGGAAAAATTCTTCACATGATATTACGCTTAGATTACTTATTTATTCTTTACACAGGTGGGGATCTACTAGCAACGTACTTTGGTGGAGGTGACATGCTACCCGAAGCGATTGTAAAAGGAGTAGCTGGCCTTTGGGTAATCGTTGCTATGGAGTTAATTCTTGTAAAAACCTCCAAAGCAAAACCGGCAAAAGGGGCATGGATTCAATTAGTTATCGCCCTACTTATTACCTTAATTCTTGGTTTTGGACGTTTGCCATTAGGAATTCTTCCATAAGAAAAGCAGTTAAAGCTGTTCTTTGTTTAAGACAAAGGACAGCTTTTTTTCTTTAAAGGGAGGCTCCATTAAAATCGCCACTTTGCGTGGCAGGGATTTTGGTAGGGCGCAGTCCCAACATGGAGCCACCTGGCATCTGGCATGGCAAGACGTAGTCCGTAAGTCTCTAAACAGGCGCTTGCGTTTTGTTATGTTAAACAAATAAGCTATTTTGAAGTAAATACCATGCTGTTTATGCTAGAATTTAATTGGAATGATATTCATAAAATAATGTAAAAAAAGTGAGGACTCACGATGATAGCAAAGACTGAAGAGGATTTTAATGGATTAAAAGAAATAGGGAAGATTTGTGGAGCAATTCGAGATGAGTTAGTCCGTTGCACCAAACCAGGCGTAACGACAAAAGAGCTTGATGCAATTGCTGAGAGAATGTTCGAAAAAACAGGAGCTAATTCTGCACCAAAGGGAGAATACGATTTTCCTGGACATACATGCATTAGCGTAAATGCAGAAGTGGCGCACGGTATCCCCGGGGAACGGATCATTCAAGAAGGGGACCTTGTAAATGTTGATGTTTCTGGTTCGAAAAATGGATATTTCGCCGACACCGGGATTTCCTTTGTGGTTGGGAATGGAGAGGTGATTTTACAGAAAATATGTGACGTTGCAAAAGAAGCTTTCGACGCTGGACTTAAAAAGGCAAAGCCAGGATCGAAAAAAAGCGCGCTCGGAAAAGCTACACACAATGTAGCAAAACAGCATGGTTTAACTGTAATAAAAAATCTTACTGGACACGGCATTGGGCGTTCAATACATGAAGCACCAGACCATATTTTCAATTACTACTCTCGTTGGGACGACGAAATTTTAAAAGAGGGTATGGTAATTGCATTTGAGCCCTTTATCTCTACATTGGAAGAGGAAGTTTACCAATCTGATGATGATTGGACCTATCTAACTGATGAAAGCTTTGTGGCACAATATGAACATACGATTATTTTAACAAAGGAAGGCCCGATTATTACTACCTTATAAGAATATTAAAACCGCACTGAACCACGGCTATTTCTAATATAAAGAATAACCAATATTAACTGAGGGGGGATATTTTGAAACACGACTCACTCCAAAGTATTGAATATCAAGTTGCCTTATTAGTCCGTCTTACAACAGCTCATAGCCCGAAGTTGGGTAGTCTGGACCGTTCTGAATACCTTATATTGTATGAATTGCAAAAAAGCGGGCCTTTAGGAATCAATGAACTGGCTGAACAATTAATGGTAAGCATTTCCACCGCTAGTCGACAGGTCAGTAATCTGGAAGCGAAAGCATATATTACCAGACATGCAGATCCTAAGAATCGACGCATTAGCCTTTTGCAAATTACTGAAGAAGGAAAAGCCGCATTACGTAAGGTACAGGAGGCGCGTGCTACCGGCTATGATGAGATTCTTAAAGGGTGGTCTAAAGAGGAACTCGAACAATTGGAAATGAACTTGGAGCGCCTTAATCAGTCTTTTAAAAGTTGGAAGAAATAATTTTTTTTAACAGATATTTGAGCATGATTGTTCAAGAGCGAATAATCATGCTTCTTTATTATTCTGACAAATATACCTTTCGTTGGGTAGGATGAAGAAAAGTTGGTTAAGCTATATTTTTTTTGATTTATTTATTGTATAATACAACTTGCTTAATACAAATTAATTTACTAGGAATCAATGTTTCTTGTAATTCATGGGAGGAAAATAGATGAGTCAACAGATTCATACAGTAAAATCAGTGAAAGGTAAAACTGCGATACCTCAATATTTGGTTATCTCTTTCCTTACGATATTCGCAATAGGAGCGCAGTATTTTTCTAATCTTTCCTATGTTTTAAATCAGGGAGTAATTCAAAGTGGTCTACACATAAGTTCAGATCATTTACTTTTACCCTCCATTTTGTCAAACCTGGCATTTGCACTCGGTGTACCACTAGGTCCTGCTCTTACCAGAAAATTAGGGCTACGTAAAAATTATCTACTGTTCACTCTAGTATTCTTATGTGGTTCGGTTATTGATATGATGTCTACAGGAATTGTGACGTTGAGTATAGGTCGGGTAATTCAGGGAATTGGATCAGGGATTTTATTTTTAACAATCCTACCAGTTAGTTTACGATCGTTTCCGAATAAAATAAGAAACCTATTTCTATTTATGATTATCACTGGATTATTCGGTGCTAGCGCTCTCGGAGCACTATGCGGTTCGTTATCTTTGTACACAGATGCATGGAGATGGCTGTTTTTACTAAATGTCATTGCATCCCTGCTATGCTTCATCATTGGTTATTTCCGATTGCCGAGACAAGAAGAGCAAGTACAGGAACAAAGCCCATTGGATAAAAGAGCAGTAGTGCTGCTTTGTTCCACCATTCTGGCACTCGCAGTGCCATTGTGTAATTTGACTCATAGCGGATTTTCATCCATTTACGTATGGCCATTTCTTAGTATCGCAATCTTATTGCTAGGCCTGTTTATTTATGTCGACCTAAAAGCAGAAACACCATTGGTTCCTTTTCGATCATTAAAGTCTGCAAAGCCTGTCTCCGGAACAATCATGGCTGTCGTTTCCCATTCTTCTCTAATCATTGCTATTGCTGGTATCAATGGTTTTCTGCTTAATAATATGGATCTTTCATACTTGAATCTAACTTATTTTTATTTTTGGTTCCTTGTTGGCATTATAGGAAGTGCTATTCTTAAAACGTTGCTCTTTGATAAATTCGGGGCGGGGGTTTTAGGAATTTTAGGATCTCTTGTGGTGATATATGTGAGCTTCCAATGGCGAGTGATTGGGACAGACATTTCTCTGCCATTCTTATATTTTCAAATCGCATGTCTTGGATGTGGAGTAAGTATGGTTCTTGTATCAGGGGCTTTGGGAACGGCTTTAGCAGGCGATATCCATAAAGCATCCCATCGGTCTGCTACATTGCACTCTATTCGCAATTTTATAGGTGCGACGCTTTCACCATTTATTGGCTGGCTCTTGCTTAGACAGAACACAATCCATTATCAAGAAATTAAAGGGAATTTAAACGCGGAAGATTCGTCCAGGCAGTTGGAAGTGGGCTTTAAAAAATCTGCCATACTTGGTGCTTACCATGACCTGTTTACACTTTTACTCATTCTCGGAATCATTATGCTTATCGCATCAGGAGCAAAAATGATCACGGGGAAAGGGAGAACACTCGTTAAGAAGGAAAAACAAATGCTTCAGAGTGAGTAAACGATGGCCGTTAACATTTTTCACGACTCAAATTATAGAATCGTCTTTAAACCTTAAAATGCTTAGGTTTTAGGCGATTTTTTTTGCATTCATCATATAGAAGGGTGAATTGTGAATAGGCGAATCCTATACAATCGCTGTTCACTTTCCATCCTTTATTCATGAATTATTTTTAACAATCAGGAGTCAAGCATTGACTATTTGCTTAAATAGCGAATAATAGGACAAGAGAAAAGCTATGTTGGAGGAAGTAATAATATGAAAAAAATTATAGGTTTGTTGTTGGGTATGGTAGTTCTATCGATCGGCTCCCCTATCTCGATATCAGCTGATAAGGTGGATCGGGAGTTGGATGGGGACATTATATATTCGATTCTAGTTGATCGTTATAATAACGGAGATGCCGATAATGATGAGCAGGTTAGACGAGAAGATCCTCATGCATATCAGGGAGGAGACATACAGGGGATAATCGATAAATTGGATACATATGAAGAATTGGGTTATACAACGCTTGTATTATCTCCATTAATGGAAAACGCACCAGATGGATATCATGGCTATTGGGTGGAGGATTTTTATGCTGTGGATTCCCAATTTGGAACGATGGAAGATATTCAGAAGCTCGTATCAGAGGCACATGAAAGAGACATTAAGGTTGTAATGGAGTATGTCACGAATTATGTAGCAACAAGCCATCCTCTTGTAGAAGATCCTGAGAAACAGGATTGGATAAAAGACGACCAGGCTCCTGACACACCATGGGGGGATAATGTTGTCTCGCTTAATCAGGAAAACCCTAAGGTAGAGGAGATGCTTATTGATGCAGCAAGTTTCTGGGTTAATGAAACAGGAATAGATGGCTTAAAGCTACACGCTGCTGATCAAGCATCCCAAAATTTCCTAGAAAAATTTACGAAAGCAATGAAAGAAATTGATGAAAATATGTACTTACTAGGTGATGTACTAAACAACGATATAGCAACCGCAGATCTGCCACAAGGCACAGGTATACAGAAATGGGATGATCCTTCGTTAAGAGCTGCGATTGTATCAACTTTTTCTGAACCTGGAAATGCAGTAGATGATATATATGAACAGCAAGAGGGAAGCGATATTGGACTCGTCTACGTAGATGATCAATCAACAAAACGTTTTACACAGGTATTTTCGGAAAATGGGCGAAATGCCTTAACGACTTGGTCGCTTGTTCTAACATATATGTATATGACACCAGGCACACCATCGCTATTTCAGGGATCTGAATTACCTATGTATGGGTCAAGTACTGAAGAAGTTCAGGAAATGGTGAAGTTTAATAGCGGGGATCCTGACTTAACGGAGTTTCATAACCGTATCTCGTCACTGAAAAAGCAATTCCCTGTATTTTCCCATGGTGACTTTGAGTTGGTTGGGTCGAGTGGTGCAATGAGTATTTTTAAAAGGAGTTATGATAATCAAACTGCTTATATTGCGATTAATAATGGGGAAGAGACAGAGGCTATAACATTAACAGACATTAATCAGGACAAGCAGCTAAGAGGTTATCTCCATGATGATACAGTGCGTGTAGGAGATGATGGCGGATTTAAGGTAGGACTTTCTAGAGAGAGTGCTGAGGTGTATATCGTCCAAGAGGATACGGGTTATAATTGGTTGTTTATCGGCTTTGTCGTAGCTGTATTTATCGTATTTATAGTAGGAATAGTAATACTTAGCAGAAAGCAAAAAAGAAAAAGCGTCTAAATAAACACCCTTTAAGCACAGTCTAATAAAAAGTCTGACTTAAAGGGTGTTTCTCATTTAACATGTTTTATCCATTCAGAACGGTACCACCGTTGACGTGAAGCATTTGACCACTGACATAACTGGAATCCTCTGAGGCTAAATAAACATAGGCAGGTGCCAGTTCCTGCGGCTGTCCAGGCCTTTTCATAGGGGTCTGGCCACCAAAATTATCTACTTTTTCTTCTGTGAAGGTAGAAGGGATAAGTGGTGTCCAGATTGGTCCTGGCGCTACACCATTGACCCGAACTCCTTGATCTGCAAGTGCACTAGAAAGGGAGCGTGTAAAGGAAGTAATGGATCCTTTTGTTGCAGAATAATCAATCAGGTCTTTACTTCCCTGATATGCTGTAATAGAAGAAGTATTTATAATAGAACTACCTTCTTTTAAGTTAGGTAATACAGCCTTTGTGAGATAGAACATACTGAAAATGTTCGTGCGAAATGTCTTTTCCAGTTGTTCGCTTGTGATGTCCATAAAGCTCGCTTGGGGGTGTTGTTCAGCTGCATTATTAACTAAGATGTCGATCTTCTTAAATTTCTCCATCGTCTCCGTTACTGCAGCTTCACAAAATGATTGATTGCCAATGTCCCCACTGATAAGCAAGCATTTTCTTCCTGCTTGTTCTACTAATCGTTTT
The DNA here is from genome assembly GCF_022095695.1 of Oceanobacillus jordanicus. GTDB lineage: Bacteria > Bacillota > Bacilli > Bacillales > Amphibacillaceae > Oceanobacillus_B > Oceanobacillus_B jordanicus. The sequence continues at coordinate 114,376 of NZ_JAIFZM010000003.1, read as the reverse complement.
GTTTCTTCTGCATCCTCATGTTCATCTAAATAAATAATCGCAACATCTGCGCCTTCTTTAGCAAAATGTAGGCTTACTGCTCGTCCAATCCCACTATCTCCACCTGTAACAAGGGCTACCTTATCCTTAAGTTTATTGCTTCCCTGATAATTCTCACGGATATACTCTGGTTCTGGGTTCATTTTCGATTCAATTCCTGGCTGTTTAGTCTGGTGTTGCGCCGGTGGTGTTTCCTTACCATTCTTTTTTTCCATTCCCATTTCAATAATTCCTCCTTCAACCATGTTTGGTATTAACTATCTTCCCCGAAAGTATTTAAACAAACCATGGAAGGAGAACTTGGCTTGTTACTGTTTAGTCTCTAAGCAATAAAGGAATGGAAAAAAAGACGTATTCACAATAGCTCGAATACGTTAGTTTACTTATACCCTATGGAATTGATCATGAGAAGACACAGCGCCTTCTTTATTAAGAAAGCGATAGATTTCTTTATAAACTAGAAGGTCAATCTCTTGGGAAATATATTTCATCTGGTAATAGTCTAGCAAAGCATGAATGGAATCAGGTGCATGGCTTCGATCAGTTTTATAGCTAGCGACCAATGTATTCATCAGCATTTTGTCACTCCTCCGTATTGTTGTCCACTCTGTTTTACACTATATGAGGAATAGGAGGTTTTCATGTGGAAATGTTGACGAACTGGCTTTACGGTAAATAAGCAGAAGTTTGTTATGCAAGTATTATATAAATATTTTAGGCTATGTTGTTATTATAGATAGCCACATTTTTTCTAAATGGAAGTAGGAAGCTAGGGGAAGAAGGTGAAAATAAAAAAGGCCTGACCGAATCAGACCTTCATTATCATTTAGGAGAAGAATTTAAAAAGAATAGTGCGATCGTTCCTGGACCTGAATGAGCGCCTATTACGGACCCAACCATTTCGATCACAATGTCTTCTTTGACTGTTCCAAATCTTTCTTGAATTAGGCTGGAAAGTTGTTCAGCTCTTTCGAGGTCATCACCATGGCTTATGCCGATAAGTTGATTCGTAAAGTCTGTTCCGCGTGCCTCCATAATATCGAGCATGCGGTTAAACAGCTTTTTCGATCCCCTGATTTTTTCTAATGGTACAAGTTTTCCATTTTCAACATGAAGGATTGGTTTGATTTTTAATAGGGAACCGACAAATGCAGCAGTTTTACTAACCCGTCCGCCGCGGTATAAATATTCCAGGTCATCTACAGTAAAAATATGTTCCATATGGGTTGCATGGTATTGTGCAGATTGAATAATGTCTTCTGCGCTGGCCCCATTTTTGGCAGCCTTGGCAGCATAGAGAACTACAAGGCCGTAACCAATAGAAGCGCATTTTGTGTCCACCACATCGATGGGGGCATCAGGATAGGTTTCCTTTACTTCTTGTAGCATCATTTTGGCTGTTTGATATGTACCTGAAAGCTCTGAGGAGAATGCCAAATATACCAGTGGCTCGTTTTTCTCAGCATAGGTCGTAAATAAATTATGGAATGTCTCTGGAGAAACCTGAGAAGTTTTTGGGCTTTTTCCTTGGCGCATGGCGTCATAAACAGTTTTTGGCTGAATTTCAACATTGTCTTTGTATTCTTTCTCATCCAAATGAACAGTTAATGGTACCATTTCAATGTCAAATTCGTTATAATGGTTCATTGACAAATCTGTTGCTGAATCAGCAAGAATTTTTACCAACATTGTATCACCTGCATTTCTATCATTATTTCTTCTAGTTTATAGCTAGTCATCATGATAGTCAAAACAAAGTTACAACGAAAACGTTATCCCTTCCACGAAGGTAATAAGCTTGAAGGAGGTTAGGCATGTTTATTTTTGAAGCAAGACGTATTATTATTGTGATTTGTGGGGCTTTGTTAAATGCCATTTCCCTAAATTTCTTCTTAATTGGAGCAAATGTTTATGCTAGCGGATTTACTGGAGCTGCACAGCTTGTTTCCAGTGTGTTTAATGATTTTCTTAATATTGGTGTAAGTACAGGTATTCTGCTATTACTCTTTAACGTACCAGTTGCCATACTAGGTTGGTTTAAAGTTGGGAAAGGTTTTACAGTTTATAGCGTGATATCCGTACTATTCACCTCTGTATTTCTAGAATTCATACCGATTATCGGATTTTCTGAAGATATTATTTTAAATGCTGTATTTGGTGGTGTGATCGCTGGTACGGGTGTAGGGATGACATTAAAAGTTGGTGCGTCCACTGGGGGTATGGATATTGTTGCAATGGTTCTTTCCCGAATGAAGGATCGACCTATTGGCACATACTTCCTAGCACTTAATGCGGTCATTATTGCACTGGCAGGTATTTTATACGAACCAGAAAACGCGCTTTATACGCTTTTAACATTATATGTTACGACACGAGTGATTGATGCAATCCATACACGTCACGAAAAAGTAACAGCTATGATCATTACGCATAAGGCGGATGAATTGCAAAGGGAAATTCATAAAACCATGGTTCGTGGAATTACGATTCTACCTGCAAAAGGCGCCTATACGAAATCAGATAAAAGCATGATGTATCTTGTGGTAACTAGATATGAATTATATGACCTTGAACGGATTATTAACGAAGTAGATCCAAATGCGTTTACTAATATTGTACAAACCACAGGAATCTTTGGTTTCTTCAGAAAAGATTAGACAGGAGTAATCGAGATGAAAAAAAGTATCATAATTGCACTAGTCCTTCTACTAGTAGGTTGCAGTAATGAACAGCCGACGAATGAGAGTGCCGAGAATAACGAAGGAGGCCAGGGTGCTGATGCTTCCGTTAGTATTCGTAATGTAGAGGTGGAAGTAGATGATGCGCTGCAAGCAACGATAACGGGAGAAGCCGCACTTGCAGGTAGTGATTTATATTATCAGTTGAAGCAAGGGGATATGGTCCTGATTAGTGAAGCAAAAGTTGAATTAGAATCAAACCCCCATGGGGTGAGTCCTTTTGAATTATTTTTGCAAGTGCCAGAGGATGCAGTATCAGGTGATCAGGCCCCTATAGTCAAATTTTACGGGAAAGACCAGTCAGGGGAAGAAGTTAACCCGAATTATGTACCAATAGATCTGAAATCGAAGTAAAAAAGATCTGTTGAGTGTTTCAATAGACAGGATGTATGTTGGTACTAAAACGTAAAAAAGAGGTCAGTGCGGACACTGGCCTCTTTATGTATATTAATAATTAATAACCATGTTTTTCAATTACTTTTGTAACTTCTGGTGTTAAGGTGTCCCACTCTGCATCAAACTTCTTGTTTACTGTAATAAAGTTTTGATAGCCGAAAACATTGTCGACCCCTTCAAGCTCCATTAAGTCGTTAAGAATTGCATGTTCACTTTTATTACCAGGCATTACGGAAATACTGTTCGTTCCTTCAAAAATTAATTTATCCGTCGTAAATTTTAATGCATTGGGATTGGGTGTTGCCTCTGCACGTATACTCATCAAAATTCCTCCTTAATCATCATACTTAGCTATATTTTAGCAGAAACTGCCCAGATAAAAAAGAAGAAAGCAGACTGCCCTAGTGGAAGGCAGTCTGCCTAATGCTGTGAGGTGAAGTATCCCGTGTCCCGGTGGGAAGTTTGCTTAAAGTAAATCCTTTTCATCAACAAATGAATCGGGGATTACCTTCACAAAAAACAGAGGTTACTGTAATTGATTATGCTGTTTTAATTGGTTCTCCAATTGCTGAAGTTGCTGCTTTTCCTCAGGACTCGCTTCATTATATGCAGCTTGGATAGCATTTTGTGCAGCCTGTTGATCTTGAGCAGTTGTAGAATTACCTTGCATGTTCATCATATTGGCAACAGCATCTTTAGCTTGTTGAAATAGGTTGTTTTCCAATTTAAAACCCTCCTACAGTGTGATTGTCTGCTTCTTCTTGCTTTCTTTCCGCATCGGAAAAAGTAGATCGGTACGGAAATCGTTCAGCATGTTTTTTTACAGAATCAGCGCTCTGATGGCTGAATCGCTTTGATTTACTCCGTTTTCCCATGGTAACTCCTCCTAAGAAAAACATTGTAATACATAGCTTGTTCAGGAAGTAAAAAAGTGAACGTTGTATATAACGTTCACTAAGTAGTATGGTTCTTATGGCAATTAATATAGAAGGAAATTTAAACCGGTTTTACCTCAAGCTTTAAATAGTTCTGCAAGAAATCGCCGATTCCTTCGTTTTCATTTGTTGTTGTTACATGGTTGGCGATGTTTTTAAGTTCATCAATGGCATTACCCATTGCGACGCCTACTCCAGCATATTCAATCATTTCCAGGTCATTATCTTCATCCCCAAAAGCAATCACTCTGTCTTGTGGAATATCATAATAATGCGCTATTTTTTGTAGCCCAACTGATTTATTCATACCTTTTTTTACAATCTCAATGATATTCCATGGAGCTCCCCATTTACGGTGTTCAATTAACTCTGCATGGTAATCATCTAAATGACTTCTAAGTTCTTTGATATGAGTTTCCTTAGGATGGATCAGCAAGGAGGTAGGATCCTCTGTTAAATTTTGTTGAAGGTTTCCAATTGTAAAAGGGGAATCATTCTTTGACGATTGGAAAATATCGATAATATCTTTGTTATAGCTATCAAGATATACATCGTCTTTTACCTCTGCCAATATATTATGTACATCCAGATCATAACAGGCTTCGATAATTTTATGTGCGGTTCGGATAGGCATAGGGCTATGCAAAGCATCCCATTTTGAGTCTGTAGGATGGTGAATCAAAGCTCCATTAAAATTAACCATTGGGGTATCAAGCCCTAGTTCATGGTAGTAGGAAATACTTGCACGGTGTGGTCTTCCAGTGGAAATCACCACAATATGGCCTTCTTCCATCGCAGTTAATACGGTTTGTTTTGTCTGAGAGCTAATTTCTTTTTTGTCTGTAAGTAGGGTTCCATCTAAATCCAATGCTATTAAATGTCTTTTATTTTCCAATTATTTCACCTCATCTGTCATTAGTTTATAAGTGATTTTCTTTTCTGTAAAGGGTTAGCTGAGTTCATTAGTTGCATCGTCGTATTTGTGGGCGTAAAATAAATAATAATTAAACAACTTAAGGAGACATGGTAAGATGATCGGAATAATTGAAGAAAAGCTTAATGAAATACCTTCCCTAATTATAGCAGACACAGCAAAAAAAACGGAAGCCTTGCCAACGGTCGTCTTTTTTCATGGATTCACAAGCGCCAAGGAACATAATCTTCCCATAGCCTATATGCTTGCAGAAAAAGGTTACCGTGTAATCTTGCCTGAGAGTATGTACCATGGTAGTCGTGAGCAAGGTGTTAATTCTATGCAAAGAATGGTGTCTTTTTGGGATATCGTAATGAAAAATGTTAAAGAATTAGGTATGATCAAGGATGTTTTGGATGAGAGGAATCTTATTTTAAATGGCCGAATTGGAATTGCTGGAACAAGCATGGGGGGAATTACCACGTCAGCTGCATTAACCCAGTATCCTTGGATCAAAACGGCAGCTGTATTAATGGGTTCACCCAAGCTAAGTATTTTCGCCAGGACCCTTATTGAAGGATTAAAGGAAAAAGGTAATCTACCTGTTACGGATGAAACCATTAACCAGCTTTATCAACAGCTTGAGCAATACGACTTATCCAAACAGCCAGAGAAATTAAACCAACGTCCATTATTCTTTTGGCATGGTGTTAACGATCCTGCAGTGCCTTTTGGTCATTCCTACAATTTTTATCAGGACGTTAAGGAACAGTATGTGAATCAAGAGGATATCCACTTTGTAAGAGAAGAAAATCGAGGCCATAAAGTTAGCCGCTATGCTACTTTGGAAGCAGTGAAATGGCTACATAAGCATGTTTAAATGTAAGATAGCAAAGACATGGTGCTGTCCGGGTCGGAGAATATAGTTTAAAGTGTAGGTTGGTCGAGCCGGCTTCACTTAGTAACGGTATTATATGCTTTTCTTTATGATTTAAAAATTTACAAAAGTATGTTTAAATATAGATAGAACTTTAGAAGGAGGTAAGGGTATGGACGAAGCATTAAAAGAAAATATGATGGGTGCCTTGGAAAATGTTATTGACCCTGAGCTGGGTATTGATATTGTTAACCTTGGTTTAATATATGATGTAGAGCTTAATGAAGAAGGACTTGCTACCGTAACAATGACACTTACAGCAATGGGTTGTCCTCTTGCCGGACACATCGAGCAGGATGTGCGTGCGGCATTATCCGACATTCCAGAAGTGAAAGACATTAATGTCAATATTGTATGGAACCCACCTTGGGGCAAAGAAAGAATGTCCCGCTATGCTAAAATTGCATTGGGAATCCCTGATTGATCCTATTCAAGTAATATACCCCATAATAAGGCCGCTATCTTAGTGACTTATATGGGGTATTTCTATGTTTGATAATAGAAGTCTCTATGGGCATACTATAACTCATAACGCTTCTAGGAGGTTATAGCATGTCAGAAGAAAATAAAAATAAAAATAAAGACAAGGGTAGACAGCGAAATGCCCTAAAGTATGATACAGAGCCTGAACGAAATCGAAAAGACGTCGAGTTCTCCGAAGATACGGAATTTCTGAACCTCAATGGGAAAAGAAATAAAAGAAATCGATAAAAAAACCTGCATCTCTCCCGAAAGGGGAGGTGCAGGTTCTTTGTTTAGATAAATAAAATGACCAAGATACCAACAATAAAGCAATAAAAAGCAAAATATTTTAAATTACCTTTAGCCATTACGTTAATAAACCATTTTAGCGCGTAAAAGGAAGCTACGATAGAAGCCATAAACGCAATTAGGTATGGTATTGCCATTGCATCAAAGTTAGGGTCAGTGATGATATCTGTGAAGGATAACATCGTAATACCTAAGCTTACAGGAATATAAAGCAAGAAAGAAAAGCGAAGTGCTGTTTCTTGCTTCATACCTACTAGCATTGCTGCTACAATCGTCGCGCCAGAGCGGCTAATCCCTGGAACTAATGCAACAGCCTGCGCAAACCCTACGATAAGCGCATCTTTGACCCGTATATCACCATCATTTTTCCGTCCTCGCAGATTACGGATAACCCATAAAGCAGCACCAGTAAGTAGTAACGTATAACCTACAACAATTGGCTTACTAAGCGTTTCGCTAATGATATCTTCAAAAAGTAGTCCTAGGATACCTGTTGGAATCGTTGCAATGATCAGGAAGAGGATGAACTGAAAGTCACCTTTTGCCTTTTCATCACGCTTGGTTATGTAGATAACCCCATTCTTAACAAGTCGAATTATATCGTGACGAAAAATTAATAGTACAGCAATAAGCGAACCGAAATTGACGAGAATCTCAAAGGATAATCCTTTAATCTCTAGGTCAAATAAATTTTTTAAAATAACAATGTGCCCACTGGATGAAATGGGAATTGGCTCCGTAAATCCTTGAAATAACCCTAATATTAAATATTTTATTAATGTCCACAGTTCAGTCATGTTTTTCATTTCCTCCTTGGAAATACTTTTTACTTTAAAGTTCTTATCTCAGTTGCATTAGTCGAGTTGCTACGTATGCCCGGAGGATCCGGGGCATGCCGATTTTGATGCAACACGAATAGTTCTTAGTTGGCTAACCTAACAAAGGGCTCTTCACTTTTGTTCTTCTAGCTCACCCCAAAAGCTGGGCAACTTCTCGTAGCGCCCTGCAATAAGTTATCATTGGTTCGCAAGCTCACCTTGATTCCTTTATCTCGGTTGCTCCGTCCCAGTTGCTATGCTTTTATACGGGGCTCTTCGCTTTTGTTCTAACCTAGTCACATACCCAAGGGCTATTGAATAGTCTAGATTGTGAGGAGGTTGTTAAAATGAATCATAATCAACACCATATATACGACTTATGTAAAAAACATATGCATGCTTATGTGCTTGCCGAAATGGTTGACGGTACAAATGTAGATGGAATTATTACTGGTCTAGATGACGAGTATGTATACTTTGCTGTACCGCTGGAATCAAATGAACAACAACAAATGCCTACCTATCAACACCATGGATCATCAGATGACTACCGCCAATTTGGCTATGGGCATGGTTTTGGCTATGGCGGATATCCTGGGTATGGGTATGGACCGGGTTACGGATACGGAAGACCACGTTTTAGAAGGCTTGTCCTGCCATTGGCAGCACTAACGGCATTAAGTATTCTTCCATGGTATTAAAATGTAAATAAATAAACCCTTGCCCATTCTGCATGAGGCAAGGGTTACTCTTTCCAATATTGTTAATTATTTTTTATCTGCCTTTAAAGCAACTTCGCCAAGTAGAAATACAAATACTGACAAAATAGCAGCAAATACAACGGTGCTCGTTAAATCAAATTGTCCGCCACCCATACTGGATAGAACATAGGATAGCACTCCACTAATTAGTAAAGCCCAAACGATTGTCCATATGTAACGCATTGTTAACACCTCATTTTTTATGCATAGTTCGTACATTTTGTATATATTTTATCAAATAGAGGCTTAAATGAAAAGCTATTTCTTTATCATTCGCTTTCCTTAAGGAGGTTTTTTTGTGACGTATTTAGTGTCTCCAAGCAATCATTGGTTAGGTTATCACATGGTAGAACATCTTTTAGAACTCGGTTTTGAGGTTCACGGGCAAGAGAATGAACAAGATTCAGATGAGCTTACTTTATTTTTTGGAAGGAATAGTTCCTATGGCCCTTTTAATCCGGAAAAGAAGTATAAAATTGCATATATATTGGGCGACTATAACGATAAATTAACTGCTAACACGGTACATACCTATGTATTATGCAAAGATAGTTCGAAAAACCAGGGTAAAAGACATACCTGTATTCACGTGCCAATATTATTTGGAGAGTGGATGCAAATGGATAAAGACGGAATGTATTGGAACAACTCTTATGTTCGTTTTGATTCTATCTTATTTCAAAAGGAATCAATCTATATAAAAGATTTTATCGGGGAATTGGTGGATTGGAATACCAAAGGGATTGCAAGCCGGGAGGATCTCTATGTTCGGTCATTCCGTTCTGAAGAAAATCCGAAGCTTAAACTTGAAAATTCTATCTATCTTCGGGACAATATACCTATTGAGCAAAAAGTAGAAAAAGTGTTACAGCATTATCAAGAAAATAAAATTCAATATGATAATCTATATGGCAATCTTTAAATTTTTGGAAGAATAAATGGACGTTTTAAAAAAGATTCATGTAATATAAACGAGTAAAGACTTTAATTATGATAGGAGTGCGCCCATGACTAGAGGACTTATATTCAGACTTGTGCTATTTATAGGGCTAGTTTTCACTCTAGCTGGATGCAGTTCAAACGAACAAGAAATACAAAATGTCGGGATGCTCTTGGATGGTTCGATTAATGATCAGGCATGGGGGAGCAAAGGATACGCAGGTCTGTTGGAGATTGGAAACACTTATGACGTAGATGTGTTCTATAAAGAAGATATTACAACAGAACAGCAGATAGTAAATACTGTAGAGGAGTTTGTTCAAGACGGAGTAAATCTAATATTTGGCCACAGTAGTATTTACGGGAAGTACTTTGTAGATATTGCGGAAAGCTACCCAGATGTACATTTTGTTTATTTCAATGGTGGTTATGTTAGTGATAATGTTACAAGTCTAAACTTTGATTCCCATGCGATGGGATTTTTTGGGGGCATGGTGGCTGGCAAAATGACCTCAAATGACAATGTGGGAATTATTGCTGCTCATGAATGGCAGCCGGAAATCGAAGGGTTTTATGAAGGTGTGAAATATGAGAACCCTCGAGCGGAAATTAATATGAATTTCGTAAACGATTGGAATGACACCGAGACAGCAGAAGAAATTTATGAACAGGTGATTCAAACTGGTGTCGATGTAGTTTATCCTACAGGAGATGCTTTTAGTAAAGAAATTGTGGAGAAGGCAGCTCGTGATGACTTGTTTGCCATTGGCTATGTAACAGACCAATCAGAAATTGGAGGTCAGCACGTTCTCACCAGTACGATTCAGCATGTGGACAAGCTATATATGCTTGCAGCTGATTTATATGAAGAGGGCGAATTAGAAGGTTCTATTCAAACATATGACTTTCAGGATGACGTGATTTCACTAGGACCATTTAGTTCAAATGTGCCGGAAGACTACCAAGAATACTTAACTGAGGTAGTGGGAGAATATAAAGAAACTGAATTTCTACCTAATGAACAATAAACATAAACAGACTAATAATTATGGTTGTTTTTTTACCGTTCAGATTCCCTTTCTTTACTTTTTCTATTACTTGGAAACTTCGCTTGGAAATTGCTTCATACGAAGCTTCTTGGCGTTTATTTCATCTTTTTTTCGCTGCAGTAAACTTGCAAGAAGGAGAAAAATGCATTAAAATTAGTACCAAGTCATAAGAATTGATAATAAAACTACATTTTAAGGAGTTGTATATATGGGTGTTGGTGTATTAGGTACAGGTCATTATCTACCAACCAAAGTTGTAACAAATAAAGACATGGAGAAGTTGGTGGATACTACAGACGAATGGATTAGAACAAGAACTGGGATAGAAGAAAGACGATTTGCTGAAGATGATATTGATACTTCTGACATGGCTTATTATGCAGCAAAGCAAGCATTGGAAGAAGCTGATGTAACGGCGGATGAGATTGATCTTATTCTAACAGCGACAGTAACACCTGATACTCCTTTCCCTTCAGTATCGTGTATGATCCAGGAAAGACTAGGAGCGAAAAATGCTGCTGCTCTAGATGTAAGTGCTGCATGTTCTGGATTCATGTATGGTATGATTACTGCTAAGCAATTTATTGAAACAAACGCTTATAAAAAGATACTAGTAATTGGAGCAGAGAAACTGTCCAAAATTACGAATTGGGAAGATCGTAGTACTTGTGTTTTACTCGGAGACGGCGCAGGAGCTGCCGTTATTGGTGAAGTTTCAGAAGGTAAAGGGATACTTTCCTTTGAATTGGGATCAAATGGAGCAGGTGGCAAGGAGCTCTATCAAAACGAACAAGATATGTTAGTGATGAACGGCAGAGAGGTATATAAATTTGCCGTACGTCAAATGCCTGAATCAACAGTGAATGTAATTGATAAAGCAGGCCTAAAAAAAGAAGATGTCGATTATCTCATTCCACATCAAGCAAACATCCGTATTATGGAAGCTGCTCGCGAACGTTTAGAAATCTCGGAAGATAGAATGGCAACGACCATTAAAAAATACGGAAATAATTCAGCTGCATCTATTCCAATGGCCTTATCAGAAGCTGCAAAAGACGGTAAAATTAAAGATAATGATATCGTAGTTTTAGTAGGCTTCGGCGGTGGATTAACATGGGGCGCTGTTGCTATACGCTGGGGAAAATAAATAGGTGTTAACAAAAACTGACACCGTTATGTATAGGAGGTTTATCCAATGGAACAAAAAAGAGTAGTTATTACTGGACTTGGTGCAATTTCACCATTAGGAAACACTGTTGATACAATGTGGGAAAATATCGTTGCAGGAAAATCTGGCATTGGTCTTGCTACAAAAGTAAATATAGATAACTTTCAAGCAAAGGTTGCAGCAGAGGTAAAAGATTTTGACCCAACAGCATACATGGATAAGAAGGATGCTCGAAAGATGGATCCATTCACTCAGTACGCAGTTGCTGCATCCAAGATGGCTGTAGAAGATGCCAAATTGGAGATTAATGAAGACAATGCACACCGTGTAGGGGTTTGGATTGGTTCTGGTATTGGTGGCATGTCGACATGGGAAGATCAGCACTCCAAGTTTATTGAAAAAGGACCAAAACGTGTAAGTCCATTTTTCGTGCCAATGATGATCCCAGATATGGCTGCAGGACAAGTATCCATTCAACTTGGGGCGAAAGGAATTAACTCTTGTAGTGTTACAGCTTGTGCTTCAGGAGCCAATTCAATTGGTGACGCATTTAAGGCTGTTCAGCGTGGGGACGTTGATTACATTATTGCTGGAGGCACAGAAGCGCCGATCACCAATATGTCATTTGCTGGGTTCTCTTCTGCAAAAGCATTGTCCTTAAACGAAGATCCGAAAAAAGCTAGCCGTCCATTTGACAAAGAACGTGATGGCTTTGTAATGGGGGAAGGCTCTGGAATTATGATTCTGGAATCACTTGAAACAGCATTGGAACGTGGTGCCCACATCTATGGAGAAATTGTTGGATATGGCGCAACAGGAGATGCTTACCATATTACAGCACCTGCCGAACATGGCGAAGGAGCTGCAAGAGCGATGCAAATGGCTCTTGACGATGCTGGGCTATCTCCAAACCAGGTAGATTATATTAATGCACATGGTACAAGTACTGCATTAAATGATAAATTTGAAACGGAAGCAATTAAAACAGTGTTAGGGGATCATTCTAAGCATGTTGCGGTTTCTTCAACAAAATCGATGACTGGGCACCTACTAGGTGCAGCTGGTGGGATTGAAGCATTAATTTCAATCAAATCCATAACGGACAGCATCGTACCTGCAACAATTAATTATGAGACCCCTGATCCAGACTGTGACCTGGATTACGTACCCAACGAAGCAAGGAAACAAAATGTGGATGTAGTTATGAGTAACTCTTTAGGATTCGGCGGTCATAACGTAGCACTTGTATTTAAAAAATATCAATAATCCGAAAAACTGACTGAACTTATCAGTCAGTTTTTTTGTTTCTGAGGGAAGGTGTAAAGTACTGAAGTAGGAATCTTTGTCGAGAAGAAGTGCATAGTCGGAGAGTGTACTAACATCAGCCAAGAAGAAGTGAACATCGGCCTAGGGGGAACTAACATCAGCCAAGAAAGAGTGAACATCGCAAGAGAGCGATCTTTCGTGTCCCAGCGCCTCCAATCAATTGCATAATAAGAAATCATGGTTTCCCATGGACAAGCATATACATATATAAAAGCTTGGACAAGTATTGGTGGGGGATAAGATGGGCTATATTTTTGTTTTTTTAATAGGATTTGGTTTAGCGGTAAGTGGTGGGGTTACGATTATAGCGTACTTAAACTTTTTACCTGCTGGCATCACATGGTTAGAGTACTTTATCTTTATTTCGGGCAGAATGGAGTGTTACTTTCTACCGTTAGGAATAGTCTTAATGGCTTTTGTTGTATACCGTTACCCAAACACCCCTTAAATCTTGCAATGGCTTAGAATAAATTTCTTTATGATGGTCATAATGTATTCTAAGTTCAGTTTTAGAAGTGAGGGTTGTTTATGTTGTATATGCACGATGTTTGGGTAAATTGGTTTGAAGGCGAAGAGAATGGCTATAATGTGTGTTATTTTCATGAATGGCGGAAAAATGACGGAATTGAGCTGCTTGATCAGGTTCCATTACTTTACATAACAAAAGAACTGTTTCATTATATTGAGAATGATATGCACGACTTGCCGCGTCCTTTGCTGGATTCCATCTACAAAAGAGCATATGTGCGTAAAGGGCAGGAGCGTAATGTATTGGACTATGCCTGTATTGTTTCGGATGGAGCAGACATCCTGGTTTTTGATACTATTGGCTATGAAATTCCGATTCGTAAAAGTAGACTGATTCCACGACAGGAACAGCTTGTCTACGATATGATCAAAAACACGAAGCCACAATCCTACAAGTTTGATTCAAAGGCATACCAAAAGGAATACCATATGCTTTCGATGTCCCCAGACCTTGTCTTTGGATTGACGAGAAAAGAGCGGCAATTGAAGCATTTATTGATGATGGGGCTTGATCAGCTTCGCACCACAAACAATTTAGAAGAATTGCGTTATTGGCTAACGGAATGGGATCCCAAGAAATACCCATACATTCGCTTTATGGATGAAGATGAAGTGTGGGGCGCATTGTATACAGGAGTAAAAAAAGGGTGGAGTAACGCCCATGAAGATCTCTGTGGGAAGTTGATTAAAGGCCAACCTTTCCTTGAGAAAATTTGGGAAGTGGAGAACGGCCAAACAGAGAATATTTCAAAGCAGAAATAGTAAAAAGCCAATTGATAACCTATTATCAATTGGCTTTTGTGTTTTTGTTATTTCTTTTTATTCACACGGCCTAATCCCATTGCTTTTTTAGCTTTGGCAACCATCTTATTAGCATGGAAAGATGCTTTTTCGGCACCTTCATCTAAAATGGTATCCAACTCCTCGGATTGAAGCAATTCCTCGTACCGTTCTTGAATAGGCTGCAACAGAGCGATTACTGCATCCGCGACACCTTGTTTGAAATCTCCATATCCCTTTCCAGCATATGCTTCTTCCAATTCGGCAATGCTTTTACCTGAGCAGATAGCATGTATCGTTAGCAAGTTCGACACACCTGGCTTGTTTTCTTTATCAAACTTCACAATACCTTCCGAATCCGTTACTGCACTTTTGATTTTCTTCTCTATTTTCTTTGGTGTATCCAGCATAGAGATGAAACCTTTTTCGTTCGAGTCGGATTTACTCATTTTCTTCGTCGGCTCTTGTAGTGACATAATCCTTGCTCCAACTTTTGGAATGCGAACTTCTGGGACAGTAAAGATATCATTAAAACGATTGTTAAAACGTTGAGCCAGATTTCTAGTCAACTCTAAATGTTGTTTCTGGTCATCGCCAACAGGGACGATATCTGTGTTGTACAGCAGTATATCTGCTGCCATTAAGGAAGGATAGGTGAGTAGTCCAGATGAGACAGCTTCTTTTCCAGTAGACTTATCCTTAAATTGAGTCATACGCTCTAGTTCTCCCATGTAACTGATAGATTGTAGCATCCATCCCAGCTGTGTATGGGCAGGGACCTCAGATTGAACAAACAGTGTAGCTTTATTGTGATCAATCCCAGAAGCTAAATATAGTGCTGCTAGGGAGCGGATATTATTCCGCAATGTTAAGCGTTCCTGAGGTACGGTTATTGCATGCTCATCCACAATACAGAAATAACAGTGATGATCCTCTTGAAGTTGAACAAACTGCTGAATCGCTCCTAGATAGTTACCTAATGTTAAAGTACCACTTGGCTGAATGCCGGAAAAAATAGTTTTCATGGTTCTATCTCCTTTGAAAAAAGTCATTAAAAAAAGCCCATTAATCCCTCTGAAATAGGGACGAATGAACCGCGGTGCCACCCTTATTATTCTGCATATGCAGAATCACTTTAACTGTTAGTTAGCTCGAAAGTCCAATTCCAATTCACCTTGATGCTTGTTTCCACCAGCCACAAGCTCTCTAAAAATCAGTGGGTAATTGTACTACGCCTTTGTCATAGCCATAGATATTGTTTTCTTAATTATATATAGTTTGGTGTTGGAATGCAAGAAGGGAACTTCATAAAAGCTCTTCATCAATTCTATGTAAAGAATATTTCTTAAGATATTTTTCCTATCTATTTTAGTAGACCATAAACGGAAATCGCATTTATAAAGAAGTTTTATAGACATTTTAAATTAATTGTCTTTCATAATTTTAAAGCGAAAGTTCCTCTTTTAGGCATTATGCATATGATACTTGTGATAATAATTAAGGAGTGAGAAATATGTATTATTCACCTTACATGTACCCGAATTACTATGTAAATGTTCCAATGCCATATAATCGCCAACAACCTGTTTACTGGGGTTACCCACAAGCAACTGATATGGAGGGTTATTATCAGCCAATGCAAATAGAAGACAGGGCGGAAAATATGAGGCTTACAGATCAAGGGAAACAGCCATTCGTAATAAATATAGAGGAAGCAGCGGAAAGGAACCGAACCTTTCGCACGGCAATATGGACCGGAAATCATTTGCAAGTCGTATTAATGAGTATAGATGTTGGGGAGAGCATTGGTCTAGAAGTCCATCCAAATGTTGATCAATTTCTACGTATTGAAGAGGGGCAGGGGCTTGTTCAAATGGGGGACTCTGAAAATAATTTGAACTTTGAAAGAAGGGTCTCTGAAGATTATGCTATTATGGTTCCAGCTGGTACGTGGCATAATTTGACTAACACTGGAAGTAAACCATTAAAGTTATATACCATTTATGCGCCTCCAGAACATCCATTTGGAACGGTTCATCAAACGAAAGCTGATGCTATGGCCGCGGAAGAAGGAAATAATTCGGCCAGTCCAAATTATTTTGGTAGAACACCAGATGAATGGGTACAGCACACAGAGTTTTTAGTGAGAGAGGGATTAGAGGACGTCAAGAGAGGGATAAATGCTACACATATTCTTCAAGAATTTATTCTTATGGGTGTTCTTGTTGGAAAAGGTTACTCTCCTGAAAGAGCATATGAAATGGTAGAAGAATGGGAGCGTACAGGAGAATCAAAGCTTCTTCAGCAAAGTAAAAATATGTAAGCCAAAGCGTATCCAATGAAAACCGGGCAATTTTAATTTCTGAAAGTTAATATCATGTTAGTTGAACCCCTCAAATTTGTTGAGGGGTTCTGCTGTTTAACTTGTGATACTTGTTCTTTTCACTATTTCCTACATTGGTTCTTGCCAATCGAGCCCACCCACGCAGTTAGCATTTAGAACCATACCTTTTTAACTGGATAGATAGGGATTTGATATTACAGCTAAACAATCTTTCTGTTCCAAAAACGATGATGACCAATAGCGTATATAAACGCTTCTGGGAAATTGCTAATTTCATCTGCTACAACAACACCAGGTTTGCCGTCAAAATGGTTGACTGTTAAATACTGTATTCCTTCGTGGGAAGCGCCGATTGGTTTATAATGTGAGAATGCTTCATCAATAAAGTATACAGCATCTTTATTAAATCTCTTGCTCGTCTGACTACCATTTACAATATATACAGAATCATACATGACGGACTTTGCTGTTTGAAAAGTGTGGTCAGCTTTTAAAATAACGTCGTTTGTTCCCAACACATTACCTTGATTTTCGCTGATTATTTCCACAGTCAAGTCTGCATCCTTTAATTGTTTTAATACATATTTTACTTCAGGACCATTAAACCCCTTCGCCAGTATGACTGCAACTTTTCTGGTGTCTGGCTTAAATATTGTATTTTGCTGACTTAACGCCGGAGAGGTAGCAGTTACGTCAGATCCTTCCGAAGTTGGAGGATTCACTCCAATTCTTTTTGCGATTGTGACTGCAAGCTCTAGATTTACATTTGCGAACATATTGACGGACTGCTGTTTCACCGATTCACTTTTCACTTTCCCAAGTTCAAAGCTAAAAGCGTCGGTAATATGCATTTTCTCTACTGGTGTCATGCTATTCCAAAATAATGTGGCCTGTGAGAAATGGTCAGTAAAACTACTACTTCTTGCTCGGATTTTTCGACCTTCCACTTTTTCTTGATAATGTTCATACCCCCCTTCTGAAGGGCTAACTGGGCTAGGTGTATTTCCTGCAAGCGAATTTCTATGATAGCTAACTTTTCCCACATTAATAGTTTGCCTATGGTATCCTTCCCGTTGGTTATTATGAAAAGGTACAACGGGTCTGTTAATCGGAATTTCATGAAAGTTCGGACCGCCGAGTCGGATGAGCTGTGTATCAGTATATGAAAATAATCTCCCCTGGAGGAGCGGATCGTTCGTAAAGTCAATTCCAGGAACTACATTTCCTGGATGGAAGGCAACCTGTTCTGTTTCTGCAAAGAAGTTATCGACATTTTTATTTAATGTCATTTTTCCAATGATTTTTACTGGAATAATTTCTTCTGGCCAAATCTTCGTAGCATCCAAGATATCAAATTCCATATTAAGTTCATCTTCTTCATTAATAATTTGTACACCTAATTCAAATTCAGGATATTTACCGTTATTAATAGCATTCCATAAATCATTACGATGGAAATCTGGATCAATTCCAGTCAATTTATGAGACTCGTCCCAGAGCAACGAGTGTACTCCAAGCTTTGGCTTCCAATGAAACTTAACAAAGTAGGCTTTCCCTTGCGCATTGACAAGGCGGAAAGTGTGTACACCGAATCCTTCCATCATACGGAAACTTCTTGGGATAGCACGGTCGGACATAATCCACATAATCATATGAGCACTTTCCTGGTTGTTAGCAACAAAATCCCAAAAAGTATCGTGTGCAGTGGAAGCTTGGGGTATGTCATTATCAGGCTCGGGTTTGAAGGCATGGACGAGATCAGGGAATTTAATGGCATCTTGAATGAAAAACACCGGAATATTATTGGCGACCAGATCGTAATTACCTTCTTCGGTGAAAAATTTGGTGGCAAACCCTCTTGCATCCCGAACCGTATCAGCAGATCCTCTTGACCCATTTACCGTAGAAAAACGTACAAAAACAGGCGTCTTAATCGAAGTGTTTTGTAAAAACTTTGCTCTTGTATATTTGCTCATGTTTTCATATAATTCAAAATCCCCATGCGCAGCAAAGCCCCGTGCATGAACAACTCTTTCTGGAATGCGCTCATGGTCAAAGTGGGTGAGTTTTTCTCGAAAGTGAAAATCTTCCATCAAGGTTGGCCCGCGTTCTCCTGCTTTTAAAGAAAATTCATCTTCAGACATCTTTAACCCTTGATTTGTAGTCAGTGCTTTTCCTTGATCCGTTACCTTGTAATCATCAAGTTGGTCCTTTTTCTTATTCTTGTCTAGATTTCGCTCATTGGTCATAAAATCCCTCCTACAGAGTAAAGATATGAACCATTTTCTTGATTATTCCAGTTGAGGTTAAGAGTTAAGATGAATGTATAGTATTAGCAAAAATATCTTATAGATGTCTAATACCGCTTTTACAAAATAAACTATTAGGCATTGAAAGGGATATGTGAGTTATTTAATCAAAATATTAATTGCAGTAATCACTTATCAGTGTAAGTTATCACTCAAAATAAAAATGGTTGACAAAATACCTGCACGGGTATAATATGGTGACAGGATATCACAAAGAAAGCTAAAGATACCTTTTACTAAACATCACTATTTATAAAGACATACAATTATCTTTATGATTAAAGAGAGACATGTCAGGTTTAATGTCTAATAGAAATCAAAAGAGGAAGGAGTGAAAACAAATGGAATATGATACAAAAGTTAAAAACAGAATGAAGCGTATTGAAGGACAAGTTAGAGGACTATTAAAAATGATTGAAGAAGAAAAAGACTGTCGTGATGTTGTGACGCAAATGACAGCAGTAAGAAGTGCTTTAGACCGTACAGCTGCATTAATTGTTAGCACAAATCTTGAGCAATGTATCCGTGAGGAAAAGGATAAAGGAGAAAGTTCAGAAGATCTGATCAAAGAGGCTGTCAATTTACTAGTAAGAAGCCGATAACTTGTTAGGATTGACAAATTATTTCTAAGTCTTTAACCTAAAAATAGGGTTATGGTTATATAACTCTATTTTTTTTAAACAATACATATACCCCTACGTGTATATGTATATAACAAAAGGAGAGAAGGATATGTCAGATAAAAAGAAAACAACAATCGTATTATTTAGTGGTGATTATGATAAAGCAATGGCAGCTTATATAATTGCTAATGGCGCTGCTGCGTATGATCATGAGGTTACTATTTTTCATACTTTCTGGGGACTGAACGCACTTCGTAAAGAAAACCAAATTCCATTAAAGAAAGGATTTTTGGAGAAGATGTTCGGTAAAATGATGCCGAGAGGTGCTGATAAAATGGGGCTTTCTAAAATGAACTACTTAGGAATGGGCCCTAAAATGATTAAGCACGTAATGAAGAAACACAATGCTATGACATTACCTCAATTAGTGGAAATGGCACAGGAACAAAATGTGAAAATGATTGCTTGTACAATGACAATGGATTTACTTGGTTTGCAACAGGAAGAATTGTTGGATGGTATTGATTATGCTGGAGTCGCAGCATATATTGGTGATGCTGAACAGGGCAATGTAAATTTATTTATATAATTTTTTTGTAAACAATAATACCCTGGGTGTATGCGAGGGTATAAAAGAGTAGTTGTAAGAAAGTATAGAACTGAGAAAAATGGAGGGATAAATAGTAATGAAAGAAATCACTGCAAAAGAACTAGCAAAGAAGTTAAAGGAAGAAGAAACATTGAGCATAATCGATGTGAGAGAAGTAGATGAGGTTGCTCAAGGTAAAATTCCTGGCGCTCTTCATATAGCTTTAGGACAAATACCTGAGCGAGTAAATGAAATAGATAAAGATAAACAACATTTTATTGTTTGTCGATCT
This sequence comes from Oceanobacillus jordanicus, assembly GCF_022095695.1. Taxonomy (GTDB): domain Bacteria; phylum Bacillota; class Bacilli; order Bacillales; family Amphibacillaceae; genus Oceanobacillus_B; species Oceanobacillus_B jordanicus. Next base: position 94,121 of record NZ_JAIFZM010000003.1, on the reverse strand, counting down.
GGTGGAAGAAGTGGGAAGGCATGTGCATTCTTAAGTGATCAAGGTTATGACGTTACCAATATGGTAGGTGGCATGCTTGCTTGGGAAGACGGAGTAGAGAAATAAGAGGAGGAGATTATATGAATATAACTGCAAATGAAATTTTAAATGCAAAAGGTTTGGCATGTCCGATGCCGATTGTTAGAACGAAGAAAGCAATTACTAATTTGGAACCAGGTCAGGTAATTGAGGTGCAAGCAACTGATAAAGGTTCTACAGCTGATATAAAAGCGTGGGCAGATAGTACAGGGCACCAGTATTTGGGAACAGTAATAGATGGAGAAGTATTGAAGCACTATTTAAGAAAAGCAAGTGAGGAAGAAACAAAAGAAGATACTAAGCACGAAGCTATCATGGACTTGCGAATACTTCGTAATAAAATAGATGCTGGAGAGTCGCTTGCTATTGTGGATGTCCGCGAACCAGCAGAGTTTGCCTTTGGTCATATACCTGGTGCTAAAAATATACCCCTCGGGGAACTAGAAGAAAGACTTTCAGAGATTGACCAAAATGAAGAACTACACATTATTTGCCGAACAGGAAGTCGAAGTGATTTAGCTGCACAAAAGTTGAAAGCAAACGGCTATAAAAATGTGAAAAACATTGTACCTGGTATGTCTAACTGGGAAGGTCCAACAAACAAAAATAACTAGGAGGGAAATGTATGGCTAAAACAATTTCAACTAAAACTCTAGCGAAAAAAGTAATTAATCATGAGAAAACGTTAATTTTAGATGTACGCAATACAGATGAATTTGATAATTGGAAAATTGAAGGTGGTAAGGTAGAGGTCATTAACGAGCCGTACTTCAATCTATTAGATGATGTCGAACCAGTTTCGAGTAGGTTAGAGAAGGATAAGGAAATAATTGTTGTTTGTGCAAAAGGTGGCTCCTCAGAGATGGTTGCAGACTTACTAGAAGAAGCTGGTTTTATAAATGCTTACAGCCTAGAAGGTGGTATGAAAGCATGGAGTGAGCATCTGGAGCCAGTGAAAATTGGTGATTTAACCGATGGTGGTTCGTTGTATCAATTTGTACGTCTAGGAAAAGGCTGTCTATCTTATTTCATTGAATCAAACGGAGAAGCAGCTATCATCGATACAGCACGAATGACAGATGTATATGAAAATTTTGCAGAAAAACAGGGTATTCAAATTAAACATTTGATAGATACACACTTACACGCCGACCATATTTCTGGTGGCCTTAGCCTTGCAAGTAAAGTAGATGGAAAGTATCACCTGCCACCCAAAGATGCTACTGAGGTGACGTTTGATTATACGCCATTAGAAGAAGGAAATGACATTATTGTAGGAAATACAGCAGTAAAAGTCCATCCAGTATACTCACCAGGTCATACGATTGGTAGTACGTCATTTATTATTGATGATACGTATTTATTAACAGGTGATATTCTATTTGTGAAATCAATTGGTCGTCCAGACTTAGCTGGTTTGGCAGAAGACTGGGTAGGTGATCTTCGTAACACACTTTATAATCGCTACAAGGAACTTTCCGATGATTTAGTTGTGCTACCAGCCCACTATTCATTTGCAGAAGAATTAGGAGAAGGCGGTAAAGTGTCTGCTCGTTTAGGAGATCTATATAGTAAAAATTCAGGTTTACAGGTTGAGGATGAAGGAGTATTCCGAAAAATGGTAACTGAAAACCTTCCACCACAACCGAATGCTTATCAGGATATTCGTCAAACAAACCTGGGTCAAATAACTCCAGAACACGAAGAACAAAAAGAAATGGAAATAGGACCGAACCGTTGTGCGGTTGAAGGTTAATACAAGGAGGAGAAAAGAATGGAAGTAAAGAAAGTATTAGATGCAAAAGGATTAGCATGTCCAATGCCGATTGTAAAAACGAAAAAAACAATGGAAGAACTTAACTCAGGGGAAATACTAGAGGTTCATGCAACTGATAAAGGGGCCAAAAGTGACCTCACCGCATGGGCAAAATCTGGTGGCCATGAACTGTTAAAAGACACTGAAGAAGATAATGTATTAAAATTTTGGATTAAAAAAGGATAGAAGGAGACTCATTAGTATGGGTCCCCTCCTATAAGGAGGGACTGCATTATGGAATATAGTTTTATTTTTATCGTAACTATCTTTCTGATTGGCTTTATCGGTTCCTTTGTTTCAGGAATGGTAGGAATCGGTGGATCAATTATTAAATATCCAATGCTATTATATCTCCCATCCCTGGTTGGTTTGACGACTTTCACTGCACATGAAGTTGCTGGGATTAGTGCAGTTCAAGTCTTATTTGCAACAATAGGTGGTGTTTGGGCATACCGTAAGGGAGGATATTTAAACAAAACACTAATTATATATATGGGAATAAGTATTTTACTTGGAAGTTTTATTGGTGGATACGGATCGCAGTTTATGACGAATGTCGGAGTAAATCTTGTTTATGGATTGCTAGCGACCATTGCTGCAATTATGATGTTCATGCCGAAAAAGGGAATCGACGATATTCCGTTGGAACAGGTAACCTTTAATAAATGGGTGGCGTCATTTCTAGCCTTTTTAGTCGGTATTGGGGCAGGGATTGTAGGGGCAGCAGGAGCATTTATTTTAGTGCCAATTATGCTTCTGGTTTTAAAGATCCCTACAAGAATGACCATTGCAACATCTTTGGCTATAACGTTTATTTCTTCGATAGGCGCGACAACCGGTAAACTAATGACTGGACAAGTAATGTTTATACCTGCCTTGATCATGATTATTGCAAGTTTAATCGCCTCACCTTTAGGGGCGCATTTCGGGAAAAAAGTGAATACAAAAATTTTACAATGGATTTTGGCAATCTTAATTTTTGGAACTGCAATTAAAATTTGGCTAGACATTGTTAGTTAACATAAAACCAATCTCTCCTGAGGTTGGTTTTATTGATGGCTATTATACAGAACCCGTTTGAGTATTTGGCTATTCACAAAAGGGTCAAACTATTCCTCGTTATCAAGTAGAAAAATTCCTAAACAGGTTATTGTATCTCCCATTAAGGGTAATAGTTACCAACCGACTTTTCGACAAATTCTAGTATAATCCTTCCAATTTTAACAGGTAATCCTTTATACTAGATTTAAATATAAAAATGGGAGATTGATAGGATGGGGAAAAAACTACTAACAATGACAACGATGATGACGCTTCTACTGCCAAGTGTGCTCTCCATAGACACTGTAGCTGCAGAAGAGACGGTAAGCTCTCATAAGGAACGGCAAACGAGCATTAAGCCCTTAGCAATTGATAACATGAAGCGATTTACATATGATTCAGGTTACGAATTTGAATACCCTGATGCGGTTCGCGGTCTTTATGTTACAGGAAATTCAGCAGGCGGAAGTCGTTTTGAATCTTTAGTGGACATGATTGAAAGCACAGACCTTAATGCAATGGTTATTGATGTAAAAGAAGATAATGGAAATCTTACGTTCAAGCCAGAAGAAGGTTCTCCATATGAAGACATCGCGAAGAATTTCATTGATGATCCTGAAGCAATGATGAAAACCCTAGAAGAGAAGGGGATATACCCTATCGCGAGAGTTGTAGTGTTTAAAGATTCGGTTCTAGCAAAAGAAAGACCTGAACTTTCCTTTAAGGAAAACGGCAAGGTCTGGGTTAACGGAAAAGGGGAAGCATTTGTAAGTCCTTTTCAAAAAGAAGTATGGGAGTATAATGTAGGCATCGCGAAAATGGCTGCAGAGATGGGCTTCCAAGAAATCCAATTTGACTATGTTCGTTTTCCGGAAGGCTTTGAAAGTAGAGATGATGAATTAGAATACTCCATGGGGGATTATGCGGAATCTGATATGAATAATATCAAGAAACGTGTACAAGCAGTGACAGACTTTGTTGCTTATGCAAAGGAAGAAATGTCCAATTATGATGTTGATGTGGCTGTTGATATTTTCGGTTATGCTGCAACGATTGAAGAAGCACCAGGCATTGGGCAAAACTTCTCCAAAATTTCTGACAACGTGGATGTCATCTCCTCTATGATTTATCCAAGCCATTGGACTTCTTATTTTGGTATTGAAGTTCCAGATAAAGAACCGTATAAGCTTGTGAAGGAGTATGCCAAAGTAGAGAATGAAGTACTAGGTGCATTGGAAGAGCCACCAGTATCACGACCATGGATCCAAGATTTTGAAGCGCCATGGCTATACAGCGGTCCAACGAAGCAATATGGCAAAGCAGAGGTTGAGGCACAAATAAAGGCATTACATGAAAGTGGCATTAATGAATTCTTGCTTTGGAATTCAGGTAACAGTTATACAGAAAACGTTGATTATAAAATAGGATATAAAGAATAAGGTTAAGCAGCTCTCTCCCTGACAGAGAGCTGCTTTTCGTATGGCTTAAAAACAAACGGACAAAATATGCAGACGTACATTTTTTGGTAACGATTTAACAAAAGCAAGATTATTCGTTATACTAGAGAGGACTACTAAAAATAAGGAGTAGATCAATGAATTGGTATGAAAAGTTAAATAAGTATTTTCCGGTAGAAGAGATGAAATCAAAAAAGCATATGGAGATGCTTTTAAAAGAAAAGGGGGATGTCTACTACAAAGACGAAAGCCCCAAGCATGTTTTAATGTATGCAGAGTTTGATTCGTTTCTCTTTATCGATTATCTATGGGTATCTGCAGCAACGCGTGGTCAAGGAATTGGCCATAAGTTAATTGATAAGCTAAAGAAGAAAAACAAGCCGATTATCTTAGAAGTTGAACCTGTAGATTATGAGGATACAGATACAGAAAAGCGTCTGCATTTCTATCATAGGGAAGGCTTTACTCATGCGCAATCAATAGGGTATAACCGTCGTTCATTAGCGACAAATGAGGAAACCCCAATGGAGATATTATTCTGGTCTCCAAACAATGAAACAGAAGAAGTTATTTTTGAACAGATGAAGAAAATGTATGAAGATATTCATACGTATAAAGATGAAGAAATCTACGGCCGTGCATATCAGCCGGTGGATGAAGTATTGAGCTATGATGAAGACAATGCCCGGGACGATATTTTAAAAGGTCTAGGAACAACTGAAAAAGCATAAAGCCTAAATATGTTTAGGTCCAAATAAAATAAAATGAGCAAAGGCCGAACAGCATTCGATTCTCCATAAAGATTCGAATGATTGTTCGGCCTTTGTATTCCCTTTTTTCAATACTTTTTTTAAGTGCCCACTTTACGTGTAAGCTACAATTCATCTAATCTTTTTTTTATGATGATTTTTTTTCCGTACGCCCCACTGATAGATTGTTAAGCCGATCAGCTAAGCCAAGTCCATTCTTTAATGGCAAAGCCTCGTCTGTTAGTAATGTTTCTTTTAATTCATATGCGTTAGAACCGTGTTCTGCAAAATCAAGTCCTGCAATTTCTTCTTCTTCCGATACACGAATAGAAGAGAAGCGGGTAAGGATGAAAGTGAATGCTCCTACAGTTAACATGGTCCAGGCAATAACCGCAAGCACTCCGATTAACTGTATACCTAACTGGGAGAAACCATTGCCATAAAAAAGTCCTGTAGAGGTGGAGAAGAGTCCGACCGCAAGTGTACCCCAAACTCCACAGATTCCATGAACGGTAATAGCGCCAACTGGGTCGTCAATTCGTAGCTTCGTATCTAGGAAACGTATCCCTTCTACAAGTACCACCCCGGAAATTAATCCGACCAGAATAGATCCTGCAAGGGAAATCTCTGCTGTACCTGCAGTGATACCAACTAACCCGGCGAGTACACCATTTAATGATAGGGAAGCATCAACACGTTTAAAACGGAATTTTGTATAAGCAGCAGTGGATACTAAAGCTGCAGAAGTGGAAAGAAGTGTTGTGCCGATTACCATTGGAACGAGCGTTGGATCTGCGGCAAGTGTGCTCCCACCATTAAAGCCAAACCACCCAAGCCAAAGTATAAACACACCCAGTGCACCTAATGGAATGTTGTGACCTGGTATGACATTCACTTTCTTGCCTGTATACTTTCCAATACGTGGTCCAAGGAATAATACGACAGTTAACGCACCGACTGCCCCTGTTAAATGTACTACTGTAGAGCCAGCAAAATCACTGAAGCCTAGATTTGTTAACCAACCATCACCCTGCCAGATCCAATGTCCAACAACCGGGTAGATAGCGCTTGTCATTGCTATGACAAATAAAATGTAACTTCCTAGCTTCATACGTTCGGCAACAGCCCCGGAAATTATTGTTGCACATGTTGCAACAAACATAGCCTGGAATACGAAGAATCCAATATCTTCCACGCCGCTTAATAGAAAGCCATCAATACCAATTATAGAACCGGCAGTTGTTCCAAACATAAGCCCATAGCCGACCACAAAGAATAATATGGATGCTAGACTTATAGTTAAAAAGTTTTTCATCAGAATATTAAGTGAATTTTTTGCACGAGTAAACCCTGACTCGACCATTGCAAATCCAGCATGCATGAAAAACACTAAGAATGCTGCGAACATAACCCACACTAGGTCAACTGAAATTTGCAAGGATTCGGTAGTTGGTGCGGCATAGACAGGTGATGCAACTAAGAATAGGAATAGTGATAATAACAAACTTTTCTTTAACATGATTCGTCCTCCTTTTTAAGATATGGAACTAAATAACAGCTTCGTTGCCACGTTCTCCAGTGCGAATTCGAATTACTTCTTCGACAGAAGAAACAAAGATTTTCCCGTCGCCGATATTACCAGTACTGCAGGTCTCGAGAATAATGGATACAATTTCATCAAGCTGATTGTCCTCTACAATCATTTCTACCTTGATTTTCGGTAGTAATTGTATTTGGAAAGTGGTCCCTCTAAACACACCAGTTTGCCCTTTTTGTTTTCCGGTTCCAGCTGCTTCTGTAACGGTCAATCCGCCAATTCCAATAGACGACAATGCATTACGCAATGGTTGGAACTTTTCAGGTCGGATAATTGTTTCGATCTTTTTCATCCTTAACACACCCTTTCTTTTATTGATGTTAGGAAACCTAACACAGCAAGTTATGTTAATTATCATAAAAGGAAACAAGGCAAAATGCAAGTACTTTTCCATAAGTTTTTTGAATATTTAAAAGTAATCGTTTACACGGTTTATAAGCGAATTGAGAATTTTTTCATGTAAGTGGTTTATTTGAAAATGTTTTGGGGTACCTTACAAGTAACGAATTAAAAACATTTCATGAACATTTTATAAAAAAACCCTATTTTCTCGTATACCCTCTACCTTTCGCTTGACAAATGTAGTATAATTTACATAAAGGGTTAATTAAACTTATTTTAATTTAATAAGTTGTTCAATGTTATGAAATGAATTCAACCCACTTTAGAATGAGGAGTGAAGTTTTATATGGTAACACTTTATACCTCACCAAGTTGTACATCTTGCAGAAAAGCAAAAGCATGGTTAGAAGAACATGATATCCCGTTTACGGAACGTAACATATTTTCCGAGCCATTATCACTGGATGAAATCAAGGAAATTTTACGTATGACGGAAGATGGAACTGATGAGATCATATCAACACGGTCAAAAGTCTTTCAAAAATTGGACGTTAATATTGATCAATTACCAATGAAGGATCTGTTTAATTTGATCCAGAAAAACCCTGGATTATTGAGAAGACCAATAATCTTAGATGAAAAGCGTCTGCAAGTTGGGTATAACGAAGATGAGATTCGCAGATTCTTACCAAGAACAGTGCGCACATTCCAGTTACGTGAAGCGCAACGCATGGTAAACTAATCGTAAAATAAAAATGAATAATAAAAACGCGGTTCATTTTAAATGATCCGCGTTTTTCATGGTGTGCAGGTTTTTTGGTGCTATTTTGAAAACGTTATAATATTGTCAAAAAATTCATCGTGACAAATTAGGGGAAATAGTTTAGAATATGTTACTAACTATTTATAATATATAGGCATATTAATTTCCAAATACTTATGTAGTATCATACAATGAGAGTAGGAAATCATCCTTCCATATAAGGAGAATATGCTAATTAGCTAATGGTTAGAGACAGGCTATTTTGGGTAATAGAAATACAGGGTTTATTTATATAGATTAAGGTGAAGCTATCTCTTCCACCTATAAACTATGACCAGAAGGGAGAGAACTATCGATGGAAATAGAAAGAATTAATGAGAATACGGTGAAATTTTATATTTCTTACATGGACATTGAAGACCGTGGTTTCGAAAGAGAAGAAATTTGGTATAACCGTGAGCGCAGTGAACAGCTCTTTTGGCAGATGATGGATGAGGTAAATTATAAAGAAGGTTTCAATGTGGAAGGTCCATTATGGATTCAAGTCCAAGCATTGGAAAAAGGCCTTGAAATTATTGTAACGAATGCGAATATATCTAAAAATGGGGAAAGCATTCAGCTTTCTGAAGAAGATGGCAATACTTCCGGTTTCTCAGTAAATAAAAACATTGAAAACATGCTTGAAGAAAAGTTTGGTAAAACGAATGAACTAGACGACGAAACAACTGAAGAAGAAGGCAATGAAGAGCTAGAAGCAGCTAACCTATGGATTATCGTCAAATTCAAGGACTTTGAAGATGTTATACAACTAAGTCACTATTTTGAGAACTTTGAAGGAAGTGCTGAAGAAACGCTTTATCACTTTGATAATGACTACTATCTCTATCTTGAATTCTCACAAGATTTATTAGATGAGAATGCACAGGAGGATATTATCAGTCAGGTATTCGAATTTGGAAAAGATTCGGAACTAACAATCCATCTCCTTGAAGAATACGGTAAGAGAATATTTGAAGAAAAAACGTTTGAGCAAGTACGTAAGTATTTTCCAGCCAAAGCATAGACACTCTGTAATTAGAGTGTCTTTTTTTGTTACGTACTTTCATTAGCATCCTTATGGCAGTAGTGAATATTTCTATTATTTAAAGAAGGAATTACTCCGTTAATGTCGAATGAAGGATGGTGAGGAGGTGATTTATCGGATGCTTCAGGCTAAATCAAGTGGGGGAGAGCTCATCACACTTGCCATCCTGACATCGGCTGAGCTCAAGCAACTTAAATTAGAGAAGCAGACATTTACTTGTCCTGTATGTGGAAGCAGGGTAATCGCAAAGGCCGGTAAAAAATTAATACCCCATTTTGCCCACCATCATGCTGATGCCTGTATTACTTCAGAGAATGGAGAAAGTGCCTATCATGAACAAGGAAAACTTCTGCTATATCAATGGTTGAAGGCCCAACAGTTACAAGTGAAATTAGAAGCCTATTTACCAGAAATTCAGCAACGTCCGGATATTTTATTGACGGCCGGCAATAAAATGATTGCGATTGAATTTCAATGTGCTCGAATTCCGCCAGAAGTTATCATTAAACGTAATAACGGCTATAAACAAGCAGGAATTACCCCAATTTGGATTATGGGGGAGCAGCTACTAAAACGAAAATCAACAAACGGTTTTAAACTGGATGCTTTCCTACAGCTATTTATACACCAATTTACCGCGGCAACCCCACCGATTATTTACTTCTTTTGTCCACATACAATTCAACTTATCAACTTAATGGACATATATAGTATAGGTAACGGCCTTGCTTTTGGATTAATTCAAATTCGTATGCTTCAGGCCATACAGTTTCCTGAACTATTTCATTTTCGTAACTTCGAGAGACAAACACTGTGGAGGTTATGGAAAAAAGAGAAAGCGCGTTTCAGGATAAGTCCAATAAGGCAGTTCGGTTCAGAGTCGAAATGGCATAAATGGCTCTATGAAAAAGGCCTACATCGTGATTTTCTACCCACTATCGTCCACATCCCAGTGCCTTCTCAGCATTTTATGAGGCAGCCTCTTTGGAAATGGCAGAGTAAGCTCGTGATCGAGGTACTGTCTCCTTTACCGATCGGTGGAACAATTTCTCTTAATAGACTCAATGCTGTGCTAAGACAGGTCCAACATCCTCGAGGTATCTTTCCGCTCATAAAACACTTCTCAAATCCCATTGCAGAGTATATGCAGCTCCTTTGTCAGCTCGGATACTTTTGCGAAATGACTTCTAACCAATACCAGAAGCTCAGCCCCATATCCTATTTTTCCTCTGTGGAAGACGCTATCAAGGCGGATAATGAATTGACTCTACAATTCTTAAGTAAAATTTGGTGAAATAATTTCGGGACCCTAAGCAAAATACGAGCATTATTCCGCTTGAATTCGATATACTAATTATAGTGGGTTTATAATCAGGGCTCCTACATTGAATTGTAAGAACTAGTTAAAGAGAAAAAAGGAGGAATATTAGTGGCTAAATCGACAAAAGAGTTACCAAAACGTAATGAACTTCCTGTATATTTGACCTGGAAACTGGAAGACATTTTTGAAACCGATCAGGCATGGGACGAAGAATTGGCGCAACTACAAAAGGATATTCCACAAATAGCAGAGTTCCAGGGTAAATTATCTGATTCTGCTGACAGTTTGTACAACATGCTACAGCTACAGGACAAATTATCTCAACGTCTTGGTAAGCTTTATACATATGCGCATATGCGTTACGATGAGGATACAACTAACTCATGGTATCAGGGTTTAAACGCAAAAGCGGAAAATGTATTGACACAAGCTTCAAGTGAGATGAGCTTTGTTGTACCAGAAATTTTGGCTATGGAAGAAGGAAAGGTCGAGGCTTTTCTCAAGGAAAATCAAGGTTTGCAGGCTTATAAGAAAACACTTGATGAGATTACAAGACAACGTCCTCATGTTCTAAGTCAAAAGGAAGAGGCATTGCTAGCTGAGGCTTCAGAGCCGATGTCTAGTGCTTCTCAGACATTTGGTATGCTAAATAATGCTGATTTGACATTCCCTCGTATTAAAAATGAATCAGGGGAGGAAGTCGAGCTAACCCATGGTCGCTATATTAGTTTTCTTGAATCTAAAGATCAACGCGTCCGTGAAGAAGCATTTAAAGCAATGTACGGAAAGTATGGTGAGTTTAAAAACACTTTCGCCTCCACATTAAATGGTAACGTTAAAAAGGATAACTTTTATGCAAAAGTGCGCAACTATAACTCTGCAAGAGAAGCTGCATTGGACAATAACAATATTCCTGAGCAGGTATATGACAATCTTGTGGAAGCTGTAAACGAAAAGCTACCATTGTTACATCGTTATGCTGCACTTCGCAAAAAGGTAATGAAATTGGATGAATTGCATATGTATGACCTCTTTACACCGCTTGTGCAAGATGTCGACATGGAAATTCCATACGAAAAGGCTCAGAAAGTCGTTTTAGAAGGATTAGAGCCACTCGGAGAAGAATACCTTAACATTGTTAAAGAAGGCTATGAGAACCGTTGGATTGACGTAGAAGAAAATAAAGGTAAACGTAGCGGTGCATACTCTTCAGGAGCTTATGGTACAAATCCGTATATTCTGTTGAACTGGCAGGACAATGTGAACAATATGTTTACACTTGCGCATGAACTCGGTCATTCTGTGCATAGTTATTATACAAGAAAGAATCAACCGTACCGTTACGGTAATTATTCCATCTTTGTTGCAGAAGTTGCTTCTACATGTAATGAAGCATTACTTAATGATCATTTACTAAAAACAACAGAAGATGAAAAGGAAAAACTATACCTGTTAAATCATTTTCTGGAAGGATTCCGTGGAACAGTTTTCCGTCAAACAATGTTTGCAGAATTTGAGCATGATATCCATGTGCGGATGCAAAATGGGGAAGCGTTGACAGCTGAGAGACTAACAGAGCTTTATTATGAGCTAAATAGAAAATATTTTGGAGATGCAGTTGTATCTGACGAGGAGATCGGACTTGAGTGGGCCCGTATTCCGCATTTCTACTACAATTATTATGTGTACCAATATGCTACAGGCTATTCTGCAGCTACAGCACTTGCCAACAAAATCCTTGCTAAAGAAGACGGGTCAGTGGATCGCTATCTTAACTTCTTGAAAGCTGGAAGTAGTGATTACCCAATCGAAGTCTTAAAACAGGCAGGGGTGGATATGACATCTAAACAACCTATTTTAGATGCGCTAGATGTCTTTGAAGAAAAGCTGAATGAAATGGAAGAACTATTATCTCAACAAAATTAAACAAACAAAAAACAGGATGGTCAAATGATCATCCTGTTTTGCTATCTCATCCCGCGATAAACCTTTTTATTTGTGAATGAATAAACGGTTAAATAGATGCAAATAAATAAGATTGGTAATGTAAGGTAAAGTGGGATGACGTCCATTAAACCGAGGATGTTTAAAAAGAACGCGAACACGGTCAGGACAAGGAAAAAAAAGGGAAATAAGCCTTGCACAGAAGGTCCTCCTATCACATTTTTATTTTGTTTGCATATGATAATGCTTATGTTTTTTAGACGTAATTTAGAAGTGTGACACTTCTGTGAAAATGTGAACATACTTATTGAAACATAAGAGCAAACTTGGTATAGTTAGTTTGTAAGATGAGAACAAACAAAACCCCTTTGTTTGAATCATGAAACTTTCTCCCATCCCCCTTTGTTTATTTATACAAAGAGAGATATAGAGGATATACGCTGCCCCGTATATCCTCTATTTTTATAAAGCCCCCCCATCCTGTATAAAAGGGAAGGAGAGAGGATCTAATCATACATAAAAAAATAAGCCTTCTAAAAGGCTTAAGTCTTTATCGTTTACCAATATATTTCCAAAAAGAACCGTACTTAACAGGAATTCTTTCTACAATTTGTTTCAACTGCAGTTTTTTCATTTCTTTTTCTGTTTGTGCTTGACTCCAGTCATATACAACAGAGATTTCCTTGCTACCAACGATATTATAGTGTGCTAGAAAATCTTCAAGTGATGGCTTCTCTGATGGAATAGGATGAATGCGTAAAATTTCTTGTAATACACGTACATAAATTTCATAAGGATAGAGCCCAGAAACCTTAATACCTTGTTCTTCTACCATTTGATTAAAGAAAACGATCGTTGGGATATAGTCAACTTCCATTTCTTGGGTTAACTTAAGGTCACATTGAAATGCTTTCTTTGCAGAAGAGGAGTATAAGTCACTTTGGAATTCTGCTGTATCTAAATTCGCTCTTTCTGCACATTTCAGGAGTACCGATTCATCTGAAATGTTCTGTTTATTTAAAAATGCTTCTTCTTGGATTTTACGTAGAAATTGTCTTCCAGCCTTTTTTCCTTGCAGTTCCGCTGCTTTAATAGCAATGGAAGCAAGCCAAGGCGATGTGACCGGGTTATCGATCCATAAATCCCCGTCACAGCTCATTCCTGTTCGTTTCGCAGTTTTTTCCCATATATCTCTTAGTCGTTTCGGTTTATCAAATTGATCTCTATTTAACGTGTTGATATGGCCACTTACGATAGGACGAACAGTGAAAAAACGACCGTATTCAATAGAAAGCTTTTTTATATAGGGCTCCAGCGCCCAGCATTCTGGACAAAGAGGGTCAACGAAAACATACATCTCAATTGGTTTTTGCAGAACATCAAAAAAGCTGTAATTTCCCGATGTGTTGGCATGTGTTGAGCTTAGCTCTGTTTGATTCCAGCTCACATCGATTCTCCTTTCTGTTATTCTGGTGTGTTCATCATGTGGTTAGCAGTCATCGTTAATTTTTCATATATAGCTGTGCGATATGGTTCCTCTATTTCAGCTTCGACTAATGCTTGCGCCATGCATTCTAACCAGGCATCACGTCTTTTGGGAGTTATTTTAAAGGGTAAGTGCCTTCTTCTAAGCATAGGATGCCCACGTTCCTCCAAATATAATGAAGGCCCACCAAAAAACTGAGTTAAAAATAATGTTTGTTTTCTTGCTGTTTCTGTCAGATCTTCCGGGAATATAGGGATAAGTTCCGTATTAACGGCGACACGCTTATAAAACGCATTGACGAGTCGTTCAATGGTCTCATAACCACCAATTGCCTCAAACATTGTTCCAGTCTCTCTCATCGAAAATTCCCCTTGCTATTATAAAAGCTTCTAGACCATCCCTATAAAAGATGTGTTAGTGCTTTTGATTTAAAGTTTGTATATATTGTAGCAACGGAAGGGATTGCGGGCAAATAATCTGATTGTATGAAGCCTTTAAGCTATTCTTTTGTATCCAAGGATTGAAAGAATCTCTGTATTTTATTAGGTGTTTTACGCTCAGGTATAGCAAATTGTTTAAGTAGCGACTGAAACACGGATCTGCCAACTTCCTCTGACGGTGCTTCAAGCTCTAGTTCATAATCGGCCTGCCCGTTATACGTACTATAATCAAGTACGAGTAAAACATCTCGATACGGAATTTCTCGTCGAACTGTTGTCAAGGCACCAAAGTACGTTAGCGTAGATGGTGTAATATTCCATTTATCTAGCTGTTTTTGCGTATGCTCTTTTTCTATTGGCTTTCCACTCAACCACTTATCCACTTCCTCTTCGGACAAGGTGTCATGCGTCTCTAGTAATCCCTTCTCATTTGGTTCCTTTAAAGTAAGTTGGTAAGCTCCTTGCTTCTCTCTAATTCGCAGTGCTGCTCCATTCTCTTTTAAACGAAAATCCTTTGTTTCAAAATAGTAATTTGTTTGTGTTTTACCTTCTATTGAAAAAGGAAGCATATTTAATAGTAACTCGAATTCTTTTTTTGTTAGTATATTTTTATATTCAATCTCAATTTCCTGTGTCACATTATTCTCTCCATTATTTTAAATTGGTTAGTATTGATTATGGCTAATGCGAAGCAAATATGCAAAGATTAGCCATTGTGTTAGATTATGGTACAATAGGATGGGAATTATATCCTGACGATTCGTACATAGAGCTAAACGGCTTTATTGCGCGTTTTAGAAGAAAATCAGGTGGTGTTAATTGTGAATTGGGGAGCGTTGCTTGCACCTTATATACAGGTAGTAGAGGAATTAAAAGTAAAACTTAAAGGAATACGAAAACAGTTTGAATATGAATCAAGGCATTCACCAATAGAATTTATTACAGGTAGAGTTAAACCTGTTCCAAGTATCTTGGAAAAAGCTGAAAGTAGACAGATTAAAATGACTGATATTGAACAAAAAATACAGGATATTGCAGGGTTACGAGTAGTCTGTCAGTTTGTTGATGACATATATACCATTGTAGAGATGCTCCGAAGCCGCGATGACCTTTCGATTATAGAAGAGAAGGATTATGTCTCAGAGAAAAAGAATAGTGGATACAGATCCTATCATCTAATAATCGAATATCCTGTAGAAACTATTGATGGTAGGAAAATTCTTATGGCAGAAATTCAAATTAGAACATTAGCCATGAACTTCTGGGCAACAAATGAGCATTCTCTAAATTATAAGTATAAAGGCAGGATACCAACTGAGGTAAAAGAAAGATTACAACGTGCAGCAGAAGCGGCGTTTAAGCTAGATGAAGAAATGTCTAAAATTAAAAGTGAAGTGCAGGAAGCCCAGAGAATGTTCCACCGGAAATAATAAAGCCTGATTTCAATTAGGAGGATGAATACATGAAGTTTGTTATCGTATCAAAGGGCGATGATCGTTCAAATAAACTGAAGGCGACGATGAAACAGTATTTGACTGATTTTGATTTAGAATATGATAAGGAAGAACCTGAGTTGGTTATCTCTATTGGAGGGGATGGCACGTTTCTTGAAGCATTCCACCGGTATATTCATCGATTGAGTAAAACTTCGTTTATTGGAATACACACAGGACACTTAGGGTTTTACGCAGATTGGGTCCCTGAAGAAGTGGAAAAATTGATTATCGAGATTGCTAAAACTCCTTTTCAGATTGTGGAATATCCATTATTAGAAGTGACGATACGCTCGAAGACAGGCGAAAGCAAAGATACTTTTCTTGCACTTAATGAGGCGACGATTAAAACAGCAGACGGATCCGTTGTATTTGATGTAGAAATAAAGGGAGAGCGGTTTGAGACCTTCCGAGGGGATGGCCTTTGTATTTCTACACCTTCTGGAAGTACGGCTTATAACAAAGCACTTGGTGGTGCTATTATTCACCCATCACTCGATGCGATCCAGTTAACAGAAATGGCATCTATTAATAACCGTGTTTTCCGTACGATTGGTTCACCGTTAATCCTGCCGAAACACCATCCATGCATTCTACGACCAACCGTTGATCGTAGTTTTCTAATTGCAATCGACCATTTTACAACAAATTACACTAATGTAGAATCCATTCAGTGTCGGGTAGCTGAAGAACGTATCCGCTTCGCAAGATTTCGTCAATTTCCATTTTGGAACAGAGTACGCGACTCCTTTGTAGCAGAAGAAAATAGCTAGGGTCATGAAACCTTGGCTCATAACATTTGCTTTCACGCATAAATAGTGATTTAATTTGATATTTAATAGCAACTATAAAGTAAATAAGTACAATCTTACACAAAGATTTCTTGCAATGAAGGAGAAGCATTAAAATGGAATGGATTATTAGAAAAATACATGAAGGATTACTTATTCGAACATACTTACAGCGAGAACACGGGTTTTCGAGGCGAATGATTAAATCTATTAAATTTAATGGAGGAAACATCCTCGTTAACGGTACAAACCAGAATGTAAGGTATGAATTAAAAGAAGGAGACAAGCTTGTAGTAGAATTTCCCCAAGAAAAAATTGGAGCTTATATGGAACCCGAAGATACACCGTTATCCATCGTATACGAAGACGATGCTGTGCTCGTCTTGAACAAAGCTGCTGGAATGCTCTCTATCCCGTCATTACAACAGCCTACAGGAACAGTAGCTAATGCATTACTTGGCCATTACAAAAACCATGACGTCACGAACACGGTTCATATTGTGACACGTTTGGACAGGGATACCTCAGGGCTAATGCTAGTGGCTAAAAATAGTTACAGTCACTCCCGGTTATCAGCTTTCCAAAAGGATGGAAAAGTGAAACGGCAATACCAGGCAGTCATTGAAGGAATCCCTTCAGACAAAAAGGGTGTAATTAATGCACCAATTGAACGTAAAGAAGGCTCTATTATTGAACGAACAGTACGGGAGGATGGGAAACAGGCCATTACTCACTATGAAATAGATAAGGAATTCGACCACTATTCACTGGTAAGAATTCAGTTGGAAACAGGACGCACACATCAGATCCGTGTTCATTTCAGTTATGTTGGTCACCCGTTAGTAGGCGACACCTTATATGGGGGAGATGACAAATGGATCGGGAGACAGGCTTTGCACTGTTATGCACTTAGCTTTAAACATCCTATAACGAATGAGGACATACATTTTCAACAGGAACTGCCACAAGACTTGAAACAGCTTTTGTAAAGAGAAGCTAACTTAAGAGGAACTATGCTAAATTAATTAATCAAAATAAGTAAATTTCTCTTTCATTAAAGGCTGTTTTGATGGAACATTCACAACTTCTTTTTCAGGTAGTCGAAAGGCACTTAATGCATTGCCAAATACACAACCTGTATCAATATTAATCGTGCGGTGGACGATTCTTGGTGACATGACAGGTGTGTGTCCATAAACGATCCAGTCTGCGCCCTCGTATTCTTTTGCCCAGTCTTTTCTTACAGGCCTTCCATCCTCTGTAAAGTCACCGGTAATATCCCCGTAAAGTATGAAGGTTTTGACCTTTTTATCCGAGCGACCAATATATTCCTCTTTTATGCCAGCGTGAGCAACGATAGCTTTCATCTTAGGAAGCTGCAGATATAATGGGGCGTTTTCGTATAATGTCATAAATTTTTGTCTAACTTCTGCTTGTTCTTTTCTAGAAAGCTGGTTGTATTCTTCTACAGTTGTCTCCAAACCATGACGCTGCTGGACTTTATTACCGAGAAAAAAACGATAGAGCTTATTGCAATGATTTCCTGGTACATAACGAGCTTTTTTCTGTATAATAACAAGGTGGTAGACAAGCTCGATGACCTTTAACGATTGAGGACCACGGTCAGTAATATCGCCTAGGAATATAGGAATCCTTTCATCGGGATGGCTATATTCCTTTTCTTTTTGATAGCCAAGCTCTTCAAACAAGTTATGTAGTTCTTCATAACAGCCATGCACGTCTCCGATAATATCTACTTTTTCCATTATACCCATCCTTATAATTTTTCTTGCTTTCCTGTAAAAATTGGATTATCATAAATCGCGTCCCTGCTAACTAATCTAAAATGAAATTGTCATTTATACCGGTGTAACCGTCCGTAAGACTCCCAACTTCAAAACATGAAGTGAAACAGTGGGAGTAAACGGACGCTAATACCCTGATTCGTTCAACTAACAATCAGTGGGGAAGAATGAAACCTCCCACTATTGAAGTTTCACTTTATTATATCCATTATTTAGTTAGAAACCAAATTGTTTTAATGCTACTTTACAGGGAAAATAAATATTAGACTTTTATTATCACAAAATAGAATAGAAAGTCAGTGTTGAATGTAGAATTGCCAAGAATAAGTAAGCTTTTAGAAAAAGGTTAGCTTGCTTTTTCAAGCGGAAGGAATGTTTCTCAATGGAATCCAATAATCGCTATGACGAAGAATACGAAGTACAGTATGAAGCACACTGGAAAAAGTTACAGCATGCATTAGAGCATGAAGAAATAGAAGAATTTCGAGATGAATTTCTGGATATGCATCCATATGATCAAGCGAAGTTCTTTATGGAGCAGGAAAAAGCATGCCGTATGCAAATTTATACTTATTTGTCTCCAGAAGAGCTTGGGGAAGTTATGGAAAATGTCGATCTAGAAGATACCACCTTTATCGTGGCCGAAATGGACCCAAGAATGTCATCCATGATGCTTTCTGAAATGTCGGCAGATAATGCGGTTGATATATTAAATGAACTGGACAAAGACCAGGTTGCAAGCCTACTGACAATTATGGATAAAGAGGCAGCTGATGAAATCAAACAGTTGCTTCATTATGAAGAAAAAACCGCTGGTAGTATTATGACGACAGAGTTTGTCTCCACATACAAGCATTATACTGCTGATCAGACCATGAAACTATTGAAAGAAGAAGCCCCTGATGCGGAGACGATCTATTATTTATATGTGGTTGATGAAGATAAGCGATTAGTCGGTGTCCTTTCACTTCGGGACTTAATAGTTGCGTCTGAGGAAACATTAGTGGAAGAAATGATGAATGAAAAGATTGTTGCTGTTTCCGTTGCAAAGGACCAAGAAGAAGTTGCTCAAATGATTCGTGACTATGATTTTCTTGCAGTTCCGGTTGTAGATTTTCAAGAACACCTACTAGGAATTATTACGGTCGATGATATCTTGGACGTTATGGAAGAGGAAGCTAGTGAGGATTATTCTCGCCTTGCTGGTGTAACGGAAGCCACAAGACATGCTGACAGTGCCCTTGTCACAGCCCGAAAAAGGCTTCCTTGGCTAGTCATTCTGCTCTTCTTAGGGATGTTTACTGCCAGTCTCATTGGAAGGTTTGAGCAAACGCTCGAACAAGTTGCTGTTCTAGCAATCTTTATTCCGTTAATTGCCGGGATGGCTGGAAATACTGGTACACAGGCATTGGCTGTAGCAGTACGTGGTCTGGCAACAGGCGATTACGGCAAGCAGGGCAAGACCAAGTTGATATTGCGAGAGGCAGTAACGGGATTAATTACTGGAGCAGTCTGCGGAATTGTCATCACATTGGTTATCTATCTCTGGAAGGGAGATATTTTCCTCGGATTGCTGGTCGGGATTTCTATTCTTGCCACCTTGATTGTGGCAACACTAGCTGGTTCACTTGTCCCGATTATTATGGATCGCTTTAATATTGATCCAGCCGTAGCATCTGGTCCATTTATTACAACAATTAATGATATCATCTCCATCCTCATTTATTTTGGAATGGCAACAGCCTTTATGGGATTGTTAACTTAAAAGACAAAAAGTACTCTTCTACAGAGTGCTTTTTTGTATGTTTAGGCAATTATTCCATTAAAATTCTTTCACACATTTATAAAAATGGGTTCATATAATGAGAAAGGAAGGAGTGATCACGAATGGCAAAGAAACGATTTGCGAAAGACCCCTTGCTTTACATTCACCAACCAAAAGAAAGTAACCCAAAAGCTCCCATGCAATATACCTCTTATACAAATGCAGAAAAGAAGGAGCATCTAGCAGCAGAGCCAGAACCGGTTGAGCAAAAGAAAAAAGAGGTTGTAGGGCCAATCAATACGCATGCTAGACGTCGCAGTTTTTTAGAAGAACAGGCACTACATCAGGAAAAATGGAAAAAGGTTGAGTCAGAAGTTAACGAAAGTGTGGAACAAAAACATGAGGAAAAAATTCCTGAGCTAATTGAGGAATCTAAAAATCCTGAAACAGAAACAGAAACAGAAACAGAAACAGAAAAAAGTGAACGCCCGAAGTTTAAAGATATGACAATTGATGAGAAGGTGGCGTACTTCGTGTCAACACCCAGCTATGCTCCACAAATGCGTTGTGAAATTAGAACAGGAGAAAGATCCTACCGGGGTGTCATTACCGGGTCTGAGGACAACTATGTATATATAAGAGTAGGCAACAGGAAACAAAGTACAAAGATCAACCTAGATGACATCAAACATATAAAATTATTAGGATTTTAAAAAAAGCTCGAGGATATAATCCTCGAGCCTTTTTCGTTTCCTTAGTTAAGTGCATTAACTGCAGGAAGACATGTTACGTGACAGAAGCAGTTAAGGTCTACAGTCATACAAATACCAGTCGCGCGTAGTGGTTTTGTTTCTTGGTCCACTGGATTCTTCGGACAAGGATTTTCATCACCAGGATCTCTTAACAGCTCAAGAACCGCACAGCAATCATCGGTGATTTTCTTCACTCTAAAGTAGAAGGTGCTTACAACGTATCCGATATTGCTTGGATGTGCACCGTACCCTTGGAATGGTTTGCAGTCTCCTTTACAGTAAAGGATTACCGGAACTGTATCTAAACCATTGCCGTTATCTGTTTCCCCCAGTAAGTCCGTGATGGACTGTTCGCAGCTCGTGTCACAACAATTTTCAATGACGTCATTCTGTGCCTCAACTATTTCACTAAGAATATCGCAAACACAGTTTCCTGTTTCAAAATCTTTTCCACAACCCATGAATTATTACTCCCTTCAAAAATGAAATTGACTCATTTGTCTTTACTAGAGTATGTGTTTTCGCATAGATGGTGTGGGCATCCACCCTAAATAATCTAGATATTTATCCGTATAAACGGGCGAATGTCTACACCAGCCTAATTTTGTAACATAGACTAATAACGAACATACATGAAAAAGGAGTGGAAGCTAGTGTCTGAGAGAAAACAAGTCATTCATGTGAAAGACCTTGTTATAAAGGCGGATAACGTTTATATAGAACCAACGAGACAGCATCATCGTAACCCATTTTTTGGTGGCCGAACTCAAGAAGAAGCAGCTGAAGATGTACACCATGAATATAGGGAAGACGTTGAGAATAAAACAGATGAGAAGAAAGAAGAAAGAAGAGATCCTTTCGGTTGGTTCTAAATGAAACTGGCAGCTATTTTGTAGCTGCTTTTTATTTTATGTTCGGAATGCATGAAATTCTATCTAGGAAGAAATGACGACGTCGTTGGAATTTTGAAGTCCCAAGTATAAGAAAAACGTAAACCTTCGCTAATGAGTGAGCGAATGCAAGTTTTTCTAATGACAAAGGAGGGCTCTTGATGAAAGGACCTGAACCCAGGTGGCTTCAACACATTCGGGATATTGAAAAACATCTCGAAAAAAATGAAAAATGGCTAAAGCAACCAGAGTCTAAATTTAACCAATTTAGTAAGGAAGCTGAAGCTTGGGAGAAAGGGTATTTATCTAAAATCAGTGATGTAGAGAAATTTGCAAAAGAATTAGAGAAGACAATGGAGAAATTGTAGGAATACTTCTTAGATAAAAGGGTATATATAAATAACTAACCACTAAGATAGCTTACTTCTCAAATTTATTATCTATAAAGGAGGCGCTTATATGGGCTATATTCTTCCAATCTCTCATTACCAATACAATGATTACCAAAACCGGATTACGGAAACAAAACCAAATCCACACTATATTGAAAGACCTTTCAAAGTAATTTTAGAAGAACAGCATCAACGTATCGAAAAAGAATATGAACGTCTAAATGGCCAAGTACAGCAATCTCCTTCAAAAAAAGATATACATGCTAATAAGTTTTTTGAGCAAATTACCGGTAAAGGTAAGAATTTTAGTGCAGGTGTTTAATCTTTTATATATTCAACGAAGAGAGTCTCGTGGAACGGGAAATATCACATGTAATCAGTCAAAAGGCAAATGATTAAGAATATTTCCTACGCTAATTAGAATGCCACTTCTTCAAGCATCAGAAAAATCCGAACTAGATGAAAAAACATCCTAGTTCGGATTTTTCTTTAACTAAAGCATTTTTATTGCATTCTCATTTAAATCGCTTATGTCCTCGGTTTGTAAATGGAAGTAGGAATAGTTGCTTATCCTTTATGTATTCTGCGTAGAATACTTCCTTCGGGCTTGAATAGTCTTGTTTATGCAATTCTTCGATTAACCATTCCTCTGTGAGATTTTTTTCCTTCAGGTTATCAAAAATAATTTCACCATCATTAATAAGTGTCGTGGCAAGGTGGACATCGTGTGTTGCTACTTTCAAATCATGTTTTGTTGGTGTTTGATTGGCAGCCTTTTTTAATACAGAGACTTTGCCGTTTGTTTCTAATATAGCGTATTCTACATCCTGTATAGAAAACACATCTTTCTCGCGTAACAAATGTTGGAGTTGATTTAGGTCAAGCTTACTTTTCTTCATTGTATCCCGGATAAGCTTACCCTTATAAATAATAATATCAGGACTACCTTCCATGAAAGCACGGGTCCTTTTCCACTTTTGCGTGATAATTTCTGTCAGATACAACAGCACGCCCCATAAGATGATAACAAACGCAATCTCTGGAATACCGGCCTCTTTATCAAACAATGCATTCCCAACAAGTTCGCCAAGGATCAGGGCTGAAATAAAGTCAAAAGGTGTTAATTGGCTAATTTGTGTTTTACCCAATACCTTCGTAAGTAAAAATAATGCTGCAAACCCGAACAGTGTTTCAAATAACATAGAGAGATAATCATTCAAAGGTGCTGCCCCCTTATAGGCATTTAAGCCTTAGCCTACCCGAAAAAGGGGGTCTTATTCATATAGCAATCTGTTAGATAAAGGTTATAGAGAAAGAGAAAAAAACACCCCACAGGGAGGTGTTTTACAAGTCTTTTACCATTGTTACATGTGGGATTCCGGCATCCATAAATTCTCCGGAAATCGTTTTGTACCCTAGGCGCTCATAAAAGGGGAGTGCTTGGGTTTGCGCATTAAGTTTAGCCTTTTTACATCCCTTGGATAAGATGATGTCTTCCATGGCAGCAATCATTTGCGAACCAAATGCTTTACCACGGTGTTCCTTTAGTATACAAATTCGTTCTAGTTTTCCGTATTCCTCTACGAAGCGCAGTCGACTAGCGGCGATTGCTTGATCATTTTCATAGCCTACAAGATGTGTTGCCGTTTTATCATGTTCATCCAGTTCTTCCTCCGGTGACACCTTTTGTTCTTTTACAAAAACCGTCATACGTACATGATAAGCTTCTTTTAATTGTTCGTCTGTTTCTACAACGTTTATATTCAAACTTTTTCCTTTCCGAATACAAAGGAGTCGTGGACAGTCCATGAACCATTATCCAGTTGGTAAAGAAGCTGGAAACGATCTACTTTATCCTCTAAGTCAAAGTTTTTCATCTTTAGGCTACCGTATACATCGGAATATTCTTCAGTGGATAGCTTCTGGGCAATCGTAATATGGGGAACAAAGGCAAATTCCTGATTACCTGGAAGGTTACCGCGGTTCATTTTCTCAAACAAATCGATCAATTCCTGCTTTGGTTCTACTTTTAAATAAATCGTATTTGTCACAGGCGCAAAAGTACTTACTTTTCGAATGTTTACTGTAAATGGTTCCGTATCATTTGCAATATGCTTCAACTCTGTCACAAACTCATGGACAGTTTGTTCGTCAGCATCAAAGGCTTCCTTTAGCGTAATATGCGGTGGAATTAATGCATAATGTGGGTCATAACGCATTCTGTATGAATTTGCTTCATCTTGTACAGCTTTTGATGGGAAAATAGCTATTCCATATTTCATTATGAAAACCTCCTCTATATTTTGACGACTGTATCTTTTTAAGAACCAGCTTAGTGTACCTTATATTATAACAAAATTAAAAGGAACAAGGTAATTATTTTTATATTTTTCAGCAAAATCGTTTAAGGTTATGCGAACATAGTAGTAAGTAAACGTTTCATATCCTGTTGCCAGTATTTCCAAGTATGCTCTCCATCTTCTAGCTCATGATACACATAGCTAAGTCCTTTTGCAGTTAATAGCTCATGTAACTTTCGATTCGGTTCAATAAAGTCAAGGGTTTGCCCATCTGTTGTATCAACTGCCGTTTCCGCTGTACCAATCGTATGATAGACATCAATCCCATGAATGGATGTGGCTTCCTCAACTGCCTGCAAGACCGTTTCATCTACATAGGGTGACTGCATAACGACTTTGCCAAATGTATGTGGATATTTTAATGCGGTCATGAGGGCAAGTGTACCTGCTAATGAATCTCCTATAAGTGCTCGTGATTGACCCATATGGTAAGTCGGGAGCAAGTCATCTAGCAGAGGAACGACTTCATGTACCAAAAATTTAAAATATGCCTTGTTCTGTTCTCCATTTGGATGATATTTTTCTCTGCGATCATATTTGTCTTTGTAATGGATTCCGACAAAGATGGTATTACTTATTTCATGAGAAGCATGAAGACGATCACTAAGGGTAGCAATCCGCCCCATTTGGTAATAATCATTTCCATCCTGCATGATACAGATATTATATTTGTATAATGGTGAGAATGATTCTGGCTGATAGAGTTTTAAAATCATCGTTTCATTTAAATAGCTACTTTCGATTTGCTTTTCTGTCATGGAGCCTTTTCTTCCCAATTTGAACCCCCCAATATTTAAAAGTCGGATACTTTTCTCTTTAAGGAAGTCATACTCGAGCATTTCGGTTTCTGATTCCCTAGTATTTCTTATTGTAAACCAATGGGTTCGTATTATAAAAGGTTCAGTTTGCCTTCTCGAGTAACTGGCCTTTATAAAGATTGTAATAACTTCCTTCAAGTTCAAGTAAAGATTCATGGCTGCCTTGTTCGAGAATTTCCCCGTGTTCCAGCATTATGATCTTATCTGCTTCCTGAATAGTATTCAAGCGGTGGGCAATAACAAAGCTCGTTCTGCCTTCCATCAATCGTTTAAGGGCCTCTTGTATCTTTAATTCTGTAATGGTGTCGATATTACTTGTCGCTTCATCCAATATCAGAATGGATGGTTCTGCCAGCAATGCTCGGGCGATGGTGAGTAATTGTTTTTGTCCTTGGCTAATTCCACTACCCACCTGGTCGAGCATCGTATCATAGCCATCAGGCAATTTCTCAATGAACTCATGTGCATTCGCATCTTTTGCGGCTTGCACTACTTCCTCATCCGTTGCTTCAAGGCGACCATAGCGGATGTTTTCCCTAATGGTAGCATGGAAGAGGAAGGAATCTTGTAAGACAAAGCCCATATGCTGGCGTAGACTAGAGCGCTGAATATCTTTTAATGCATTTCCGTCAAGCCGAATTTCACCTTCATCATAATTATAGAAGCGGGAAATTAAATTGACGATAGTCGTCTTACCAGCGCCGGTATGCCCAACGAGGGCAACTGTTTCACCAGGTGCAGCTTCAAAGCTAATATCGTTTAGAATTTTACTGTCTTCGTAACCGAAAGAAACATGATCAAACACAATTTTTCCTTCCGTCTCTGATAGCTTTATTGCACTTTTTTCATCACTTTCCTCTTGTTTTTCGTCTATAACTTGAAATACTCGTTCTGCTCCAGCGATGGCGGATAGCAGAATATTAAACTGATTGGATAGTTCATTTAAAGGCCGGGTAAACTGCCTTGCATATTCTGTGAAAATAACGATGATCCCAACGGTTATAAGCCCATTGATTGCAAGTATTCCTCCAACAAGGGCAATAAGAGCCATGCTCAAGGCATTAAGTGAATTCATTACCTTTGGAATAAAGCCGGCAATGGTTAATGCCCAAAATCCAGAATGATTTAGTTTCTGATTGCGCTCTTCAAATTCTCTGATGACGCGTTCTTCTTGAGAGAAGCTTTTTACAATATGCTGACCCGAAACGATTTCCTCCACATAGCCATTCACTTCACCTAGATTTTTTTGTTGTAATTTATAGAGCGGCCCTGTTCTTCTTGTAATCCAGCGAATGCTGAAAAACATGGCAGGGATAATCGACATGGTCACGAACGTTAATAATGGGCTTAAATAAAGCATTACGCCAACGGTTCCAAATAGGGTCAATACACTGGAAAAAATCTGGATGACCGACTGGTTCAGGGTATTGTTCACATTATCAATATCATTGGTAACACGACTCATTAATTCGCCATGCTGCCTTTTATCAAAATACGAAATTGGCAGGCGATGAAATTGATAAAATAAATCGGAACGCAACGAATAAACGGTGTTCTGTGCGATATCTACCATCCAAAAGTTTTGTAGAAAAATGGATAAGGAGTGGAACAGGAATATAACAACGAGCCAGATTAGCAAAGTGGCAAGTCCTGCACTTTCTTTTGTGACAATAAAGTCGTCAACTGCCATTCCAATCATATAAGGGCCAAGTAGGCTGAGGCCAGAACTGGCCACAACCATTAATATCACTAGGAAAAGCTTGAATTTTTCTCTGGCGAGGTAAGACCATATCCGTTTAAGCGTCCCGCGCGCATCCTTCGCTTTCCGTGCTTTATCTTCCTTTATCGTATCAACAGGAATTTTTTCATATTGAAAAGGCTGCTTTAATGAATTATTTCGCATATGCGTACTCCTTTCCAAACTGGGATTCCACAATTTTTTGATATAGTTCAGAGGTTGCGAGCAGTTCTTTATGTTTTCCAGTAGCAAGCAACTTGCCTTCGTCCATTAACAAAATACGATCAGCACGCATAGCAGTAGAAATCTTTTGGGTAATGATTAGCATGGTGCATTGGTACGTATCGATTGCATCAAGTAAACGAGATTCTGTTGCTAAATCTAGGGCACTTGTACTGTCATCAAGCATTAAAATTTTTGGTTTGCGAATCAATGCACGCGCAATGGAAATCCGTTGCTTCTGTCCACCTGAAAGATTGACACCCTTTTGCCCAACGCGGGTCTCATACTGATTATCCAGATCAAGGATAGTGTCATGAATTTGAGCATCCTTTGCTGCCTGCACGATTTCTTCGGTCGTAGCCTGATCTTTTCCCCAAGCAATGTTATCTTTCACCGAACCAGTAAATAGAAGTGGACTTTGCGGCACATACCCAATGCTACCGCGCAGTTCATCAAGCGAATAATCGGTAAGCTGCTTGTCATCCACAAGGACGGTCCCGCCTGTTGGGTCATAAAGCCTTGGGATGAGCTGGAATAAAGAGGTTTTCCCTGATCCTGTGGAACCAATAACAGCGAGTTTCTCCCCTGCAGAAACTTCAAATGTCATTTGTTTTACAACTGTTTCTTCCGTATCAGGGTATGCAAAGGAGACATCCTGAAATGCTACAGAGCCTTTACTTACATGGACACCATGGTTTACCGTATCGGAATCCTTTAAATCCACTTCCAAATTTAATACCTCACTTAGACGTTCAGCAGATGCCTTCATCCTAGAAAATGCCATGATAATAAAGGTAAACATGGAAATGGCCATAGAAACACGGAGTGCGTAGTTAACAATTGCCACGACATTTCCGACAGAAGTATCTCCAGCAATGGCCTGAGCGTTTCCAAACCAAATAATGAATATGAGGCTTAAATTCATTACAAATAACAATACCGGCATGGATGACTCCACAAATCGGAAAGTAAAACGAGTACGATCAGCAAGTTCTTTGTTTGCCGTAGTGAAACGTTCTTCTTCATGTTTTCTCCGAAAAAATGCCTTGATTAACCGCATGCCAGCTAAATTTTCTTGCATGACCCGGTTTACTTTGTCTACGCTTTTCTGTACTTTATCGAAAAGACCACTCGCAATCTTCAGTATCCATAAAATAAATCCAATTAGTAGCGGAACCGTAACAAGGAAAACAAGGGATAACTTGGCATCCACGATAAATGCCAGTGTCACACCCCCAATGACAATCAGTGGTGCTTTTGAAATAATGCGTAAAATCATAAACACCGTATTCTGTACCTGACGCACATCATTTGTAAATCGGGTGACAAGTCCAGAAGTGGGGTACTTGTTTAAATTAGCAAAAGAAAATTCCTGTATTTTAGCAAATAACCTTTCCCTTATGTCATGGGCAAATCCCCAACTGACATGGGAGGAATAGAAGGAGTTAATAATACCGCTAACAAAGCCGATTAAGGATAGACCGATCATAATACTGCCCCACATCACAATATTATCGATATCCTGGTTAACCACCCCGTCATTAATCATTTTTCCTAAAAATAGCGGTAGCAGCAATTCAGCAGCCAATTCTATAAGCATTAGCAATAACGCTGCAACGGCTGCCAGCTTATACGGTTTAATAAAAGAAAAGACTGTTCTCATGTTGACTCTCCACCTGTCATTAAATAATCCAATATTCTTCCTATTATAATAGGAAAGTATGTTTTTATCCACTCATTTAATTCGTGTTTCGAAATAAAAATGAACAACTCAAGAGAGGGACTTTTTATGCATAGGCTTTTCAACGCTGGGAAAGATAGATGTGTATTTCCAAGAAAGGGGCAATCACAATGAATAACCAATTAACAGAACTCGAATTGGAAAATCTGCGTCACATAATCGGTGGGCATGGCATGATCGCAAATAAGCTTGAAGCTTATGCACAAAATTGTACGGACCCACAGCTAGTTTCCATCTTGCAACAAGATGCACAGGATGCAAAAGCAGCACAGCAAAAGCTAATGACATTTTTAGGATAGGGAGGAATTTTACATGCTTTCAGAAAAAGATATCGTAAATGATTATTTGGCAGGATTAAATGCTAGTCTTACAGGCTATGCAGGGTATATTAGTGAATCAGACAATGAACAATTGCGCCAAACACTAATTCAATTACGTAATCAGGACGAGCAGCGCCAACGCAATCTATATAATTACGCAAGTCAAAAAGGGTACTACCAACCAGCAGCACCAGCAAATCCTCAAGTCGTACAGCAAATCAAAAGCCAACTCACCCAACAATAGTAGGGAAGGGAGCGGGACAGCAGGGGATGCTGTCCTGTTTTTCATTATTCAGGCGGGAGTTTGTAAGTCACCTCTCCTTGTGCATCCAAGAATTCTAACTTTGGCACATCATGTTCATCAATCACCATACGAATACGTTGCTTTCCACTTTTGTCATTTAAATGTACGGTAACATCTCCATTTTTATTTTTTCCCATAAAAGCCCGCTCAGCATTACCCTTAAATAATTCCGCCAACTTTTCTTGCTGATCATCTGTATTGTTATCCCCCGTTTGAATATTTTCATATTCCTTAATTAGTTCAGGGAGTGGAGTAGAAGAGCGGTCAAAAATAGAAAAACCATAATGTCGTTCTTCATTCTCTTCGACATACCTCATTTGTACTACCTGATCTTGTTTAAATTGATCAAAGGTTAGAGAGGCAGAAACCGTTTCATTATCATTCTCATCCTTACCATTTCCATAGATAAGTCCACCACACTCATCTTCATTTTGATTATAAAACATTATGCCTGAGATAGGATCTTTTTGTCTGTGCCCGGGGAGAATATCTTCTCCATCCATAAGAACTGGTGGAATGTTATCTTGGTTGAAAAGCGACATTTTGACCTTGCCAGCAGGATCTACAATATTTAATCGTTCGACATTTATTTCTTTAAAAGATTCTTTCTTGTTATTTGACATATATAGTACTCCTTCATTTTATAATTGGCATATTATTACCATTCTGGGTGAAGGCAGGGAAGTCCTCTATGTATCAGAACTCTTATTTAGAAAAAGCATAAAATATTGGGCTAGATTGGGTTGCACGAAAACTATCATGCTGCGCTATGCTTAGTATTGACAGATAGAAAGATATTTTATATAGTAGATTTACTGCAAATACACGATTCCGTAGCTCAGCTGGGAGAGCGCTACCTTGACAGGGTAGAGGTCGTTGGTTCGAGCCCAATCGGAATCACTACTTGAAAAAAACGTTAATCCAAGATTAACGTTTTTTCTATATAAAAATACATATTAAACAAATGAAGTAGGAGGAGATAGATAGTGAAGTTTAAGTATTTTAACGATACGAATAGATTAGTAAAAATACATGCTACTACCTTTTCTCATACTACTGCTGATAATAAACCAATAAATCCATTAGAAGAAAGAACCTTTATTTTACCTGAAGGGACGTATCCATGGGTGAAAATGTGGGATTATGGTGAAGCAGGCCTTACCATCTTAGTTTCTCCTACATCTGACAATACTGAAGAAAATAAAATGGAAGATGCTCATAGATGGGGAAAAATATTAGAATTGATATCTAGTAATATCTCCTCTGATTCCTTTGAGGTTTGGTTTGCCCACACCAAAGCGAGCTTTTCAGAAAAAACACTCACCATTTACTGTGTAAATATATTTCAGCGGGATTGGATAAAGAGTCAATATCTAAACCTTATCGCTACAACGTTGATTGAGGTGATAGGGCAAGATTTAGAGATAATTGTTACAACAGAGAGTGAGGATTTATAAATTATCTCACTCTCTATGTATAACTCGAATTGAGTTTTACATAGTCAGATTTTAGCACTCCAAATACAATACTATCGGTCCACTCATCTTTATTCCAAAAGTCTTTTATAAAGTGAGCTTCTTTTCTCATTCCCACCCTTTTACATAATTTTTCTGAGGCTATATTCCGTGCATCTAGACTCGCTTGAATACGGTGAACTTTTACAGTTTCAAATAAATAGTTTATCAGTGCAATAATAGCTTATTAAAAATAAAAAGCCCTCACTCGAGAATGTGTGGGCTTAAAGTTTGTTAACGAGGGTTCTATTTTTTATCATTTTCTTTTTTGTCTTTTGACTTGTTGTCATTTTCATTCTCTACATAGTTTTCAATTTCGGAATCAATATTCCTGTTAGCTTTTGAAGCATGCTTATCCTGATTTATAAGTCTTCGTTTGTCTACTTTTCTCCACATAATAAATTTCTCTCCCTTACTATTTATAAGGTATTGTATTCGAAGTTTATATGTCTGGAATGGCTGTTGCCGTGAAACAATAGTTTGTTTTTAAAGCTTCAATTAATAATGGTTTAGTAGGTGTCAAAATGTATTATTAACTATGAGACCTGTCCAATCTTTTTCTATCTATTTTCATATAGTGTTAGAAAGAAGGGAGGGTGATTTATTATGAGTAGTTGCAGTTCCTGTCAAAAGCATCAGAGTCATGAATGTGGGTGTCACAAAAAGCAAGGAAATAATGATGACAACTTTCTAAGAAATAGTTATTATGATCATCCATGGTTTCACAGCACAGCTATTTGTTCTTGCCAAAAGAAAAAGTATCATAGTTTTTGTAATAGACACTACTAAAATATTAATTTCTTGGCCTCTTAAAGGAGGCTTCTTTTTTTGCCATTTTTCGATCTTTATAAAGGGAAGCATATCACTTTTAAATCAAATTATTTTGATATATGATATGAATATAAATCAAAATAATTTGATGTAAGGAGTTGAGAACATGGAAACGAAAGATCTTAAGCTAAGGGATTATCAAGCGATCTTTAAAGCTTTAGCTGATACGAAGCGGTTAGAATTGCTTCAATTGCTGGCTGAATCACCAGATGAATCCAGTTGTGTTTGCGACTTAACCGATGCTTTCGATATGGCACAGTCGAAGCTTTCCTACCATTTGAAAATTCTTCTAGATGCTGAGTTGATCACGAGAGAGAAGAAGGGGACATGGAATTATTATGGGCTGAACCCGTCAATGTTGAACCATATACTATCAGAGGAGCTTTGTTGCTTATTCAGAGGGCCAGCAAAAAATAGTGAAAATAGCTGTTCAAATTAAAAAAAGGGGTGCGTATTATGAGTAAACAATTACCAGTAGTAATTATTGGTGCCGGTCCTGTCGGTTTAGCAGCCGCTGCCCACTTAGTTGAATATAATATACCTTTTAAGATTTTGGAAAAAGGTGAAACCGTTGGCAGTAACATCCTAGAATGGGGATATGTTAAACTATTTTCTCCTTGGGAGTACAATACGAATCAAGCAGCAATACAGTTATTGCAAAAAGCTGGCTGGCAACATCCGAATAAAGATAAGTTGCCAACGGGTAAAGAGTTAGTAGAGGAATATCTTCAACCATTATCGGAATTACAAGTGATAAAAGATAATACGCAATACAATGCAGAAGTTATTTCTATTACAAAAGATGGTGCTGATAAATTAAAATCTGATGGACGAAACGATAGGCCCTTTGTCGTTCATTTTAAAAATGGAGCTTCTTTAAACAAAATAAAAGCATCAGCCATTATAGATGCTAGTGGGTCTTGGCAGAATCCTAATCCACCATATGCTGATGGACTATGGCTTGATTCTGCTCTAAGAGAATTAGTCCATACAAATATTCCAGCAGTACAGCAAGAACCAGAAATTTTTAAAAATAAGCATACGGTCGTAATCGGTGCTGGCCATTCCGCTTTAAACTCCCTAATGAATCTCGCGGAGTTGAAAGAAACTTATTCATCTACAAAAATATCTTGGATTTTAAGAAGAGAATCTCCTATATCTGCATTTGGAGGAGAGACTCAAGATAAGCTTGAAGCACGCGGCGCTTTAGGGACAAGCGTACGCAAGCTTGTACAACAAGGAATTGTGGAAGTATTAGCTCCCTTTCATGTAGAGGAAATTAATCATAGTGGCTCTCGCTATACAATTACCAGTAGAGAAGGAGAAGAGGTCTCCGTTGATGAACTCATCGTTAATTCAGGTGCACGACCTGATTTTAGTTTTCTTCGTGAAATAAGATATGCGGTTGATTCGGTAGTTGAAAGTACTCCGGCATTAGCACCTTTAATTGATCCAAACCTGCATAGTTGTGGAACAGTACGTCCTCATGGGGAAGAACAGTTAAGACACCCAGAAGCTAATTTCTATATAGCGGGCGTAAAATCCTATGGTAGGGCACCAACATTCTTAATGACAACAGGATACGAACAGGTTAGATCCATCGTCGCTTCCATTGCTGGAGATGTTCAAGCAGCAAAACAGGTGAGATTAAAATTACCGGAAACAGGCGTTTGTAAGACGAATAGTATTCCTAACAAGCAGCAAAATTGCTGTGGGTGATAAGGCTATGTCATCCATTCAAGTGCGCGAGATGCATAGAAGCGATTGGGGACGTGTAAGGGACATTTACAAAATGGGGATTGAAGGTGGAATAGCCACCTTTGAAACCAAGGTTCCTAACTGGGAAGAATGGAACAAGAGTAAATTAACGTACGGTAGGCTAGTTGCTGAAATAGAGGCTAATGTGGCAGGATGGGTAGCACTAACCCCTTACTCTTCACGTCAAGTATATAAGGGTGTGGTTGAATTAGGTATATACGTAGATCCTGACTTTCAAGGAAGAGGAATTGGTTCTGCATTAATTGAATCTCTACTAAAAATTTGTCAAAAAGAGGGAGTATGGACAATGCAAGCAGGGATTTTCCCTGAAAACATTGCAAGCTTGGCTCTGCATCAAAAGTTTGGTTTTCGTGTAGTTGGCAGGAGAGAGGAAATTGCACAGTTACATGGGGAATGGAAAGATGTACTATTGCTTGAAAAGAAATTATGAATTATTTTAGGCTTGGATTAATGGAAGTAAGTTATGGAAGAGAATTAAAGAATCTTCCATAACTTACCCTGCCTTTTTCTACCTCAACCATAGTCCAATAAAGTAAAGTATAATAATATGTACGGGGTAGAAAATATAAAAAAAGTATTTTAGGCCCATGCCCTTTTTACCGTTATATAGTAATAGTAGTGGTAATGCAAAAATCATCATCCATTGGTAATCCCCAAATGGGATTAATACAGAAAGAATTGTTATCCTTACAACTTTTACTTTTTGGATAACAATAAGAATAATTAGACAGAACATAGTGTAACCAACTGCACTCTTTACTCTATCACCGTCTGATAAGTAAAAAATTACTCCTAATATAATAAAGAGTATACTTCCTTCCATAAACAAAACATTTCCAAATAATGAACCCAGAAATTGATAAGTTGGATTTACGTCCGCTGGAACGAACAGTTTGTATTCTTCAACAATAAAATAAAATGCAAAAGTAGAAAAGAATTGCCACAAAAATAGTAAAAAGATAGACCCTATCCTTCTATTTTCTATTAAAAAAATAAGAAATACGATGAAAAATAATGGAGCAAAGAAATTATTCATAATGTAATAATCATGGTTTGGAATAGAACCTAGTTTAAAAAGGGAGTATAATTTTTGATTTATTGCCAGGTTGAGGAAAGCCATGCCAACAGTAAAAACATATAATCGAAGAAAATATTTTTTCCTATTCGATGTATTTTTGTAACCAATTACTATACAGTAAATGAAAACAGGAGCAGCAATTCTTCCTATCCATCGGAACCATTCAGGTGTGTCCGGGATAAAATAACCGATATGGTCGATAAGCATCGCAATAAGTGCAACAATTTTTAGTTTGGTATTGGTCATTATAAGTCTCCTTTATACCTTATAGAATGATAAAATAAAACGCCAATATAAGATGGCGTTTTTTTATCATATTATTAACCTTGTTCAGAGATAAAGGGTGGTTTATTATCTTTGCACATAACCTTCAAAATTACTAGGGGAATCGAATCTTAAAAAGTAGTCTTCTTCATGATCTAAGCCACTAGGATAAGCGTATCTCGTTGATCCTGCATTAACATAATACGTTATTACTTTACTACTCCATAAAGTTCCTTTTTTATAAAGGTCAACTTTCAATTGGTTGGAACCATGAAAGTTTTTAATCTGTAACTTATAAGAACTAGATCCAGTAAAATTTTTATTGGTATATAAATATGAAACATCTGCCTTACCAGCAAAAGTCATTCTACCGCTTCTCACTACATTGTGAGAAGAACCAGGTTCATATAGTCCAAATGTCGAAAAACCGCCGGCTTCGGGATCTTCACTTACTGGTTCTTCGGTTGAAACTCCGATATTCTCGGTTGTTGATTTTTGTTCATTCTCCCCATGTTTTACTTCATAGCTAGTATCTGCTGAAACTGTACTAAATGAAGTAAGAACCATAAATACTGCTATAAATACTGCTGATAATTTTTTCATTTTTCTTCCTCCCTAATAAGTTCAGTATAATCTTAATCTTATCATGTAAATTTTTCTGTAGTTTTAAATTATTGTAAATTTGGAGTGAAGATTTCGTAAAAGTGTTATGTTTTAAAACCATGCATACATGGTCAACCATTTCTATTAATTAAAAACTCCACTCTTTTGCTGAGCAGAGTTAGTTTACTATAGTCGCTGGTCAAAATAGAAGATTATCGTCCGAGATATCAATAGGGTTTCGATTGTTATCCTCAAGAGCAAGACTACCAATAAACGCAACCTGACTACCTTTTGTATTATTAGCTTGTGTTCTATTTATTAAATACTGGGTAAATATGCGCCTAATTGGTACAAAAAAATCAGCGGAGAGAGCCCCACTGATTATCAACTTCAATTTATTAGGATAAGGACCTACTTATTGTGCTGTATACCCACCATCAACAGTAAGGCTGTTACCTGTCATATATGATGAATCATCACTTGCCAAGAATAACACAGCTTTAGCCATTTCTTCTGCTTTTCCAAGTCGTTTCATCGGTGTGATCGCAGACAGTTCTTTTTTGCTTTCTTCTGGAATGATAGGTGTGTCAATAAAGCCTGGGCACAAGGCATTAATACGAATATTCTTCTCTGCATACTCAAGAGCTAGAGAGCGTGTTAGATTAATAACCCCAGCTTTTGCAGCGTTGTATGCTGCACTTCCTGGTGAACCGACCCAGCCATACATAGAAGCAGTATTTACAATGGTACCGCCACCACTTTCAAGCATTTCGCGGATTGCTTCACGCGCTACTAAAAATACACCGTCCAAGTCAACGTTTACTGTATTTCTCCATTCACTGTAATCTAAATCATGAGACGAGTGTACACGATCAATTCCCGCATTGTTGAATACGATGTCTACTTTACCGAACTTGTTAGTAGTTTCTTTAAAAACGTTTGCTACTTCTTCCTCACTTGTAATATTAGCTTTCACAAAAAGAGCTTCTGAACCCTGCGCTTGTAATTCTTCCTGGAATGCTTTTCCTTTTTCTTCATTTAAATCCACAAGTACAACCTTTGCACCTTCTGAAACAAATAATTTTGCTGTTGATGCACCTATCCCGGATGCACCCCCAGTAATTATTGCTACTCTATCTTGTAGTTTACCCATAACAGATTCCTCCAGTATAATAGAATTATAGAACGTATTAATTTATTGTTTACAAATTAATTCTAGTCTCTTATTATTCCTTAACCAATCATTATTTTTTTGATAAGTGTTGAATTAATAGACATTTTTTATAAAAGTGTCTTTGTTTTGGAGGTTTTTAAATGGATGAAAAACTTGAAATAAAATCTCAGCGGAAAAATCGAACAAAGGAACATCTTAAGCAGTCCCTTATTGAACTGATTAAAGAAAAAGGATTTCATGCAGTGTCCGTAAAAGACATCGTGGATCATGCATCTTATAACCGAAGTACTTTTTATGTCCATTATCAAGATAAGTTTGAGCTAACAGCTGACTTAATGGATACCATGCTTGATGGGCTAGAAGAATCAGTGGGCAAACCTTTTGTGACGGGTCGCACGGTATCGACAAAGAAACTTGATACCGAGTCTTTTAGCATTGTTTCTTATATATACGAAAACAGGGATTTTTTTGAGTTAATTAAATTTGACGATACGATACCAGGATTACATACCAGATTCCCACAGACCATTTTAAAAATTTATCAGGAAAAATTCACCTTTGAGACAGTCAATCATATTCCTGTAAACATGGATTATTTCACACGCTATACAGCCTATGGTTTTTATGGACTTCTAATTAATTGGATCCAACAAGGGTTCCAAGAGACAAAAGAAGAATTTATATATGAAGTAATTAACTTAGCAAGAACACATATGGAAACCATTAAGTACGTAGGAAATGACTAAATTAAAAAGCAATAAATTAGTAATAAGAGTTCTTGTTATATTCCTAACACCCATGACGCATCTTTAATTAATAAACTTACTTATGTGGTGAACTAAAATTCCTTTCCAAGTAATTACAGTGGAAAGGAGTTTTTTGTATAACTAAAAAAATCAAATCTATATACAAAATATGAAACCATTGCTCAATGGTTCTCGTCTAAAGGCCAAATTATAGAAAGAGGTTGGAAAAGAGGGCAGCTATGGAAAGTTCAAAAGAGGAGATTTTAGAAGAAGTGATGAGAGAACATGGGGGTGAATTGGTACGATTGGCATTTAACTATGTGAAAGAGAACGAAACTGCCAAAGACATGGTGCAAAATACCTTTATCAAGTGTTATGAAAACCTAGATAATTTTCGTTCAGATTCTGCAATGAAAACGTGGCTGTATAGAATTACGATTAACCAGTGCAAAGACTATTTAAGAAGCTGGCATTATAGAAAGGTACATGCAAGAAGTCTTGTGGGAAGTGCTTTTACCTCCTTGTTACCTTCCACAGAAGATGAAGTAATCAAAGAGTCAGAGCAAGAAGAAATGAAGAAATTAATTTTTTCTTTGCCACCTAAATATCGGGAAGTTATCTTTCTATTTTATTATAAGTCTTTTTCACTTGGTGAAATATCAAAAATAACGGACCTTAAAATCAATACTATTAAAACGAGGCTCAGTAGAGGGAGACAAAAATTAAAAAACTTAATGGAGGAGGCAACTATCTATGAAGGATAAAGATAAAAAGCAGCTATTTTCCTATTTGGATGATGAAGATCTTACCTTTACTAAAGAAGACCGGGTCAAAACGTTAAACAAAATTCATAAAAAAGAGCGTGAAAAACAAAATAACACCAGCCAATCTAGGAGAATAAACCGTATAGGTCCTATATTGGGGAGTGTAGTGGTAATAATTTTAGCAATTGGTTTACTTATACCAACTCTCTATAGTCAAGAAAGAGCAGATCAACAACAAGCATCCCAACAAAATGACTTGTCATTTTCTGCTTTACTAATTGGGGAGAATCCAGCAAGTCATAGAAGTGAATTTAACATTTTAATGACGTACAACAATAGCGACAAGAGTGTGAATCTAGTTCCAATACCTCGTGATGCATATGTTGAAATTCTTAACGCAGAAGGAGATAGCCTAGAGAAAGATAAGTTAACGCATGCCTATGCTTTTAGTCGATCACCTGAAACAGTCTTGGCAACTGTATCGCACCTATTCGATTTTACTATTGATTATTATTCGGTTATCCAAACAGAAGAAATTAAGAAAACTTTAGGGATTAGGGAGGGTGTGGAAAGAGAAGAAGTTGTGAAAGAGGAACGTGTTGGAAAACTAATTAAAGAACAGTTATCAATCTCACAATTTAAAGACCTAATTAACGGAAGTCAATCCAATTTCCCAACTGAAATATTTAATCAATTTGATAATAATTTGGAATCCATTCAAGTGATTGATATGGAAGAGGGGATAGAGGAGAAGATAATTAACGGAATATACTACAAAAAGATAAATAACAGTGTCCTTGAGGAAACTTCTCAAAAGTTAAAGCAGCATTTGGGTGAATAGGGAAGATATAGACTGTGTTAGGAAGGGTGGAAAACTCTTCCTACACAGTTTATTTTTTGTGTTAAACTATACCATAAATAATGACGCTTTTATTTTGTGATCAGCAAAGAAATTAACATGTAGAAGGAGGTTGCCAGATTGCTAAACTTACAAAAGGTACAACCAGTAGAAGAAGATGTACTACAAAGTATTATGCAGTTTTATATTTACGAATTTAGTAAATACATTCCTACTATTAGTTTGGGGGAAAATGGGCAATACGATCCGTTTAACTTAAAAAAATACTGGGATAATGATAATTTTCATGCTTTTTTTGTAAAGTTAGAGGATGAGCTGATAGGGTTCGTACTGATAGAAGGTTCAAAAGTGTCAAGTCCGAATACAATAAAAGAGTTTTTTATAATGGCGAAACATAGTGGGAAAGGCTATGGGAAAGAAATTGCCAAAAAACTATTCAACATGTTTCCCGGGTTTTGGAAAATTACTCAAATAGAAAATAACAAGTCTGCACATGCATTTTGGCATAAAGTGGTTAAGGAATTTACTAATGGTAGTTTTATGGAGTTTTTGAAAGACGGGAAGTTTACTCAAGAGTTTAATACAATACGACAATAGTTAAACTCTTTTAAAGCAAGAGCACTTATTTTTATCAGAGCAAAAGTTTAGTAAGAGAAAGGAAACTAAGAATATGGAGCAAAAGATACTTCGTTTTCTCAATGAAACGTATCAGGAAAATTTCAAGAATATTAAATCAGTAACAAACGAAATGTTTAGGTGTACTACAGATGATGGGGATTACTTCGCAAGGGTAACCAATTATAAAAGTTATGAGGAACAGTTAGAGGAAATTAATTATACAAACTTCCTGTTTAAAGAAGGATTAGGGGTTTCTCCTGGGATACTTTCTTCAAATAATAAGTTCGTAGAAAAAGTAACACTTCAAAACAAGGAAGTATTAGTCGCCCTTTATAAAGCAGCTCCAGGAATACATTTACCAAGGAAACAATGGAATGCGAAAGTTTTAAAAGAATTAGGTCGGCAAATAGGGAAATTACATCGTCTTTCGAAACAATTTGAAGAAATATATTCACCAAAATATATTAAAGTTTGGCATGAAAATGAGGAGTACGCCTTTCTTAAATATATTCCTAAAGAAGAATACTCGATCAGAGCGATTGCGGAAGAGGTCTTAACTACTATAAAAGAGCTGCCAAAAAATGATTCGAATTTTGGTTTACTACATGGGGACTTGTGGCTTGAAAACATACTGGTTGATGATGGATTGAAAATGACTATGATCGACTTTCAAGATTGCGAAAAACATTTCTATCTATATGACTTAGCAGTTCCAATATATAGTGCCTTAGAGTATTCGTTTATCGGTGGAGGTAACATAGTTGACTATGAAGAGAATATAACAAAGGCAATATTAGATGGCTATCATGAAGAAAATGAGTTAGCTCAAGGAATGTTAGAACATCTTCCCCTATTTATTAAATTAAAAGAAGTGTTTGAGTACAGCTTAATGCATATGTACTGGGATTTAGAAAACCTAACTGAAGATAAGATAAGAATAATGAATCATTTTAGGATGAGAATTGAACGAAAACAGTCCCTTCTAAGTAATAAAACAAATTCTAACGGAGGGCTTATATGGAAATAACTCAAACGAAGGATTCTAACTTAGTTGCCAAATTAAACAAGCCCGTCCATGATTTACATTATTCACTCTATCCGAGTTACTTTAAGGAATATAACTATAAAGCAATAAAAGAAGAATTTAAGAAACTAATAGAAAAGAAGCAATTTGTTTTCTTGCTAGTAGAAGATAATCAACAAGCAGTTGGTTATGCTTGGATAGAAATGAAAGAATATCCGGAAAGTGCCTTTAAAAAAAGTTATAAAGTTGTTTATGTACACCAAATCAGTATACTCTCCACACAACGAAAAAAGGGGTATGGCACCAACTTAATGAACTACATATATAAATTAGCAAGAGAACAAGGTATAGATAGAGTCGAGTTAGACTACTGGTTGGATAACAAAACTGCAAAGGATTTTTATGAGAAGCAGGGCTTTGTTAAGTATCGGGAAGTTGTATATAAGCAAATATAATCTTCAACGTACAAAGAGGATAATCTATTTATTTCTAAATTATTCTTTTAATAAAGGTTATCGATCCGCATTGTAGAAATAATTGAACTACTCACCACTTAACACCCTTGCTGGTTGTTTGAAGTGGGAGATTCTTGGGAACAAAGCGTACTTGTTGGCGTATTTCTTCACCAACAGAGGTTTCTCTTATTGACCAAGCTATCCCCGTAGTTCCTACGGTTCTCTATTTTTGTTTAAGCCAAAACTAAAGATTTTAAGCCTTCGGCTAGGATATTTTTGCTGGCATTTATATCTCTATCGTGATGTTCGTGGCAAACAGAACAAGTCCAATCCCTTATTTCAAGAGATTTCTTGCCATCTTGATGTCCACAGTCGGAACATATCTGACTAGATGGAAACCATCTGCTTATTTTTACGATTGTTTTACTGTACCATTTCGCTTTGTATTCTAATTTAGTGACAAAGGCAGACCATGATACATCAGATATTGATTTTGCCAGCTTATGATTGCGTAACATTCCTTTGGTATTCAAGTCTTCAATACAGATAATATCGTGGTTTTTGATTATTTCTGTACTTAACTTGTTAAGAAAATCGTCACGTTGGTTTGTTACTTTTTCGTGTATTCTAGCAACTTTACATTTTTGTTTTTGATAGTTTTTTGCATCCAAAAGGTTAATACCCTTGTTTTTAGCGTTTAACGCACGTTTTGAAAGTTTCCGCTGTTCACGTGTTAGTTTCTTTTCCATTTTTGGTGTGAATTTATTATTGTCAATCATTTGACCATCAGAAAGAATGGCAAAGGCAGTGATGCCTAAGTCTATGCCAATAGAGGATTCCGTTTTCTCCAATGGTTGTACTTCTGTTTCTGCAAGAATGGATACAAAGTATTTACCCGTAGGATTTCGTCTAATCGTAGCATGAAGGATACGACCTTCTACTTCACGACTTTTGGCAAAGCGAACAAAACCAAGTTTAGGCAACTTGATTTTGTTGTTAACGACCTCAATATTTCCATTCGTATGCTTTGTTGTATAAGACTGAACAGGGTTCTTTTTAGACTTGAAGCGGGGCGCTTGATTTTGTTTCTTAAAGAACCGTGTGTATGAATTAGAAAGGTTTTTCAGTGAGGATTGAAGGGCAGTGCTATCAACTTCTTTTAGCCATACGAATTCCTTTTTTAGTTGTGTTAATTCAGCAGAACAAGAATTGTAAGTTAATCCTTTGCCAGTTTCTTTGTATGTATCGTTCCATTGCCCTAAAAAGCGATTAAATACAAAACGACTACATCCTACTGTTTTAGCAATTAAGATTTCCTGTTGTTTGGTAGGATAGATACGGAATTTGTATGCTTTGTTGACTGACATTATTTTCACCTCTCTTTTAACGGGAATGTACGTTCTTATTATATCATAGTATGAACTGTTTTTGGCTAACGCAACCGACATTCATCTCCCCCTTATCGTTGGGCTACGCCTTGCACACGATTGAAGAGGGAGTCTTCTGTCGGAAAAAGATTAAGATAACTTAGATGGGGGTCAAAATATGAATAGATTAAATTTAGTAACGCTTGGTACGAGAGATATTGTAAAATCCCATAATTTCTTCAAGGAAATAGGATTTGAGACTTCAATTATGGGTCCTGAATCTGATCCAGCTATCATCTTTTTTAGAAATGAAGGATCTAGGATTGCATTATATCCGCTTGAAGAACTTGCTAAGGATATAAATAATGAAAACCCGCCAGCTTTGTCAGAGGGTTTCCCAGGTATAACACTGGCATATAACGCCAAATCACTGGGGGAAGTCGATAAAGTTTTTAAGAGGGCAGAGCTAGCTGGTGCTAAAATTATTAAAGAACCTAAAGAAACAGATTGGGGCGGTTATAGTGGTTACTTTACTGATCTGGATGGTTACTACTGGGAAGTAGCATACGGAGAAGACTGGGAATTTGATGAATCTAATATGTTGGTTATAGATTAAGGATTTACTGGAAATGTTTTTTTAAAAAATGAAGGGTCGGTTCTAAATACTCTAGAAACCGACTTTTTTGTGTAGTTTTATAGTTATATTAGGAAAGGGTTTTATTCTAAATCATCTAAAACCTCAACGATTACTTCAGCAATAATTTCTGCGCTTTTATATTCCTCTTCTAAGGTGTTTTCAACTCCACCGATATTTAGTAAAAGTGAATGTTCATGTAAATCTTGATTGTAGGATTCTGGAGTATCTCCTCCTTTTGTAATTATTCCTCTAGAAACACCTGGATACTTGCTTTCTAGCTTTTCGTGTAATAAGGTAGCTACCTTTAAATTTTTTTCATAGTAGTAACTATTTTCTGAAACAACAAAAGATATTCTGGGTATTTCAATACTATTTAGTTCGACTGTCGTATTTCTTCTTTCTAAATTATCCCTGTGGAGATCCAGTATTAACTTGATATCTTTATTTTGGTTTAAAGCATCTGTTACTACTTTTCTAGAGGGATCGTAAGCATCGCCATAGCCTGCGCCTTCAATTTCCAACTCTTTAGTTATATCAGTTTTGTCATGAATTGAATTAACCCC
The DNA here is from genome assembly GCF_022095695.1 of Oceanobacillus jordanicus. Lineage (GTDB taxonomy): Bacteria > Bacillota > Bacilli > Bacillales > Amphibacillaceae > Oceanobacillus_B > Oceanobacillus_B jordanicus. Next base: position 50,336 of record NZ_JAIFZM010000003.1, on the reverse strand, counting down.
CTTTTGATTTAAAAAGTTTGCAAGTTTTTCGCCAACAAGTGTAATGTTTATTTCTGTGTGAAAAGGTTCTATGGATGTGTCTGTTTTTATATATGGAGTAAAAGATTCTTGGTTGTGTGTATGATAAATGAGAACTGATGGATCTGTATTAGTTGTGGTAGTTAATTTTTCATTTTGGCCGAGTGAAGATAGAATAGAGTTATAAGTTGAGAGGACAGATTGGGAACCGTTAAAAAAAGAAAACCATAGTACAATAGCTAAGGACATAGAAAAAATAATACCAAATTTTGCGTTTCTCCTAATACGCCTCCTTTGATTAATTTTCTCTGCCTTAACCTAATTAATACATTAAGAGAGGGGTCATGGAATGAGAGACAACCTACATATTCGGCCAGTAGAGAAAGAAGACTTAGAATTCATCCATAAAATGAGAATTAATCCTGATGTAATGGATTACTGGTTTTCGGAGCCTTATACGACACTGGAAAAGTTAAAGAAAAACTATGAGCAGCAGCAAGATAATGAGGCATTTAGACAGTTTATTCTTTACCATTCTAACGAAAGAATCGGTTATCTTGGTCTCTACGGTATTAATTTCCGTCATCGTTTCGCGCAATTCGCTATTATGATCGATCCAGATCATCAAGGTAAAGGGTATGCAACAGATGCCACAAAATTAATGGCGGACTATTGCTTTAACCAATTAAATCTACATAAACTATCTTTACAGGTCATTAAGGTTAATGAAAAAGCCATACATATTTACAAAAAAGTAGGTTTCTGGGTTGAAGGGGAACAAAAAAATCATTATTTTGTTAATGGGAGTTACCAAGATGCATATACGATGAGTGTATTACGTGAAGAGTATGTGAATCAGCAATAATGGGGTTAAGAGTAGGATTGGAAAATTAAACATTAGGCCCATGAAAAAAGGAAGGATCAAGGCTTTTAACTTGGTCCTTCCTTTATGAATTATTGAGTAGAGACTCCAGTTTATTGTATAAGCTGGTCACTAGGGGATTTGTACAGCCTGCCTATTCTGTAACAAAGTTCTCTGTATAGTACGGTCTATTATTCTCACCAAAGGATACGCCTACAGCGAGGGTTTCGTAGTTTGCCTGTAATATATTTTCCCTATGTCCCATTGAATTCATTAAGCCTTCATGGGCAAAGATGCTGCTAGGTTGGCCGGTAGCAAGATTCTCTCCTGCAGTTCGAAAAGCAATGTCATCCTCAGCCATTCGGTCAAACGGGGATTGTCCATCTAGGTTTGTATGACTAAAATAATTGTTTTCTGCCATATCTGAGCTGTGTTGCTCTGCAGTTTTTTGTAAAGGTTCGTTCCACTCCAATACAGGGAGCCCGTGAACAACTCTAACGGCATTTGTCAGATCAAATAGTTGATACTCGAGACCTTCTTTTAATTCACCATCTGGAGCTGTATAATATGCGTTCTTTTGTTGTTCCAGCTCTTCACTAATAATTTGTACAGCAGTGACGGTATTGTTCTCATGCTTATCATAAAAGATGGTTACGTAATTTTCGTCAATTAGAAAAGTGTCATATTCCTCGTCGCTTTGAATTTGATATCGAACAGCACCTTTTCTTATTGCGGTAAGTGGATCTCCAAGTGCGGATAATACAGCGTCTCGGTTACTGTCAAAAGCAATGCCGTCTTCAGAGGTAAGTAAGTCCTGATTCGTATATAATCCGGCAACTTTTCCCTCTTCATCGAAGGCCGCCATAAAAAAGTTATGGTAATTCTCATGATATGTCACCCACTCGACACCATATTCATTCACAGTAGATCGCTGTGGTTCTTCGGTAATCTCTTCAACTTTGGATCGATCATCTCCTATTTCTACATTGTGTATGGAAAATGATTGGTCCTCTGGAGCTTCTAAATGGGGTTTATCAGCTCCAGGATCAGCAGATTGTGGCGACTCTTGTTCTCCCTTAATATTCCCAACTAAATCTTGAAAACCCTGATTAATCGATTCTATAGTGGCAATGACAGTGGGATCTTGTCTTATATTATTTATATCGGTGGAGATTTCTTCATATACACCGGTAAAGCCAGAATGCTGAAAATCTTCCCCGTAAAAATGCCAAAATCCCCATGCTATGAGCAATAAGGCTATAATATTTCGTAATTTAGGCATATATATTCACATCCTGAGCAAAAATTCTAATTTAATAAATGTATCAAGTATCATCAGTATGAACAAAAGAGCAACATAATAGAAGTCATTTGATATTTTAAAAAGCAAGTACATTGTAATTGATGATTCCCTTTTTTCTACAATTTAAAGCAATTCTTCAATGGTTATGAAAAGTTAGGAAGAGTTTTTTAAGGAAGTTAAAAGGATGACGATAACTGGAAGAGTTTGTAAAGAGACTTATTAAATATGTTAATTACGAATTATGGTTTAAGCATTAAAACAAGGTATATCTACACTTAATTGTTAAAAGCAGAAAAAACCTAAACGATATTATCCGCATTTTATTGTATGAATGGATAATATGTTCCACATAATACCACAATATAGGTGTGCAAGAAAGAAGGGTGCACTTAAACGAACTTTGTAAGGAGGGTTAAGATGGGTATTTTAAGTGGTAATCCACAAGAAGAACCGATGCATTATGGTGAAGTGTTCAGTGCATGGGAATATCTAATGGTTTCGAACAAGACAATAGCAGATCATCAGATGTTAATGAATCATGTCGGAGACGGAGACTTAAAGAAGCTTCTAAAGGACGCAGTCGAACAAGCTCAGCAAGAGGCAAAGCAAGTTTCTGAAGTACTTACGCAGAACGGTGTGGGGCTTCCTCCAGCTGCTCCAGAGCCGCCAAGTGTAGATTTGGAAGACATTCCAGTTGGAGCACGCTTTCAGGATCCTGATGTGGCAGCAGCAGCTTCTGCAAAGGTGGCAGCGGGACTTGTAGCCTGCAGTCAGATAATGGGTACTTCGATTCGTGAAGACATCGTGATGATGTTTGGACAATTTCACATGAATAAAGCAGCATTAGGTGGGAAGTTTTTAAAGCTAACAAAGGAAAAAGGATGGCTCGTTCCACCACCGCTCCACCATGCATCGAAAAGTGACTAATTCTTAAGTTTCAAGGCCTTCACATCAATGTGAGGGCTTTTTTGTCATTCAGCTAAAACTTAAATAGCCATTTGCCCAAAAGCGGACCCTATACTAAAATATATAAGTATGTAGAGAAAAGGGAAAGGGTTTTTAGATGAAGAAAAAGATCGGATTTATTGGCAGTGGAAATATGGCGGAAGCGATTATTGGAGGAATGGTGAAGGCAGGTCATCTACCTGAACAAATTGTTGCTTCAAACCGGAGCTGGGATAAACTGCAGCTACTTGAAGAAACGTACGGGATTCAAACAGTGGAAAGCAATCAAGATATTGCAACTCTATGTGAAATTGTCTTTCTTTCTGTTACACCAGATAAATATCCTGCCGTGATAGAAGAGATTAGAGATAGTATTCAGGATGAAACAATGGTCATTCTTATTGCTGGAAGACAGGGCATTGCAGAGAATGAAGCGCGATTTGGAAGAAAAGTGAAGTTAGTAAAAGCAATGCCAAATACTCCAGTGCTTGTTGGAGAAGGTCTGACCAGTCTTAGCTTTAATTCTTTTATAAGTGAAGAAGAGAAGCAGAACGTTGTAGAATTATTTAACAGCATTGGAAAAGCCGAAGTGATTGAGGAGAAGTTAATGGATACAGCTAGTGCAGTTGGTGGCTCATCTCCTGCATTTATGTATATGTACATAGAGGCGTTAGCAGATGCCGGAGTATTATATGGGATGCCAAGAGAGAAGGCGTACAATATTGTAGCACAAGCTGCCTTAGGCGCAGCAAAAATGGTATTGGAAACGGGCGAGCATCCAGCTAAATTGAAGGATGAGGTTTGTTCTCCTAATGGCACCACCATCCAATCTGTAGCAAGCTTGGAAAGAAGCGGGTTTCGGGATGCCATAATTCAGGCAGTCCGGTCTAACATGGAAAAAATGGGACACTAAAACTCCCCATTTCATTCATCCAATATATGGTATGCTTTAGTAAGAGGCTTTTACATACTGGAGAGGTGGTGTGGGGATGCAGTATTCGTATGTTGGAAGACGTGAAGTTTTAGTCTGCTTGTCAATTATTTTCTTTGTAAGCACAGTTAGAGATATGGAAAGTTTTGGATGGTTCTCTTATTCTATCATCCTTTTTACAGCCTTTATATTTGCAACTGCTTTTATTCGTTATTCTTGCGACATTAATGAGGAATCCATTACCTATCACATCATGTGGATGGGGCTTCTCCTCTATAAAAAACGAGTGCCACCGAATCAAATAAGCCATATAAAATTTAAACGATATGGCTGGGTAACTAAGGGCGCTGTTGTCTACACGCATAAAGGTTTTAACATCCGGCTCATCGATTTTAAACCTATAAAGCTATATGAAGAGTTAGATGTTCTTTTTGATAAGCATGATATTCCTTCTATAAAGTCCAAGGATTATCAACTACTCGAAAAATTGGGGTGGGATAGAAAGAAACAAGAATCTGAATAAAAGTATTGCGAGAGCCTATGTGACTATACTGGGCTCTTTATTACTGTTTTTTCCTTTACAATAATTTCACATTAAATACATTCTTCTTTAATATCTGAAATTTATAATTATGTAGACAACTATAAATGGAGGGAAGAGAATGAAGAAAAAAAGGGTACATAGTTTTTTTGCAGCAGTTACAGCTACATTCTTATTCGGTTCAACCTTGTTACAACCCAGCACCATTGCACTTGCGGCAGTAGAACAACCAGATGGAAAGAAATTAGAACAAAGTGAAGAGGCAGCTAGCACGGAAAAGTCTGCTGAGAATGAAGATACCACCATACCATCACTAGATACAACCTCTATAACTTTTCAACATGAACAACCTCCTAGTATTACAGAAGCTAAAAATCATGACATAACAGTCAGTATTCCCAACGCAGAAAATGCCCAATTATATTACAAATCAACTGAATATTCTCAGCCAGTGCGAGTAGAGATGAATAAGGCGGAGGGAGATACTTTCACAGCCTCCATTTCAGCAGACGCTTTTTGGTCTGAAGATGTTGCTTATTGGTTTACAGCGTCCAACGTTGAGACCGAAGCCGAATCGGATGTCTATACTGCCAAAGTAGACAAGCAGGTGAATAGAGAGGGTAACCTTGCGTCAAAGCTTTTCATTACAGAAGCTAATCTGGATGAGGAACCATTTATAGAAATCTACAATAATACAGACCAGTCATTATCACTTAAAGATTTCCAGCTTTTCTTAGGGAATGAGGAAGTCCTTTTTCCTAAAGAAGCCAACATATCTCCACAGAAAACAGTAGTTGTCTGGTTTTCCGACAGTGATGCTGAAATTAATACTTTTAATAACTATTACGAAACAAACCTGGAGAAGAAGGATATATTTATTGTTAACACACCTATTACTTCAGGTGATGTCCAGTTAAAACTTATGGATAATCAGTCAACTGAAACTATGAGCCAAGTGAATTATTCTACTAGTAATGATGCAACAAGTCAGCTTTTTTATTATAGCAACGCGGAAATGAAGGATGGGGGAGCAACAGAAATTGCTATTCCTGGAGTATTGGTAGCAGGTCAAGTCCCTGAACAAGCCCTTACTCTTGACCCAGAGACAAGTGAAGATGCAGATAAAACAAAGGAAACAGAAAATGATGCTTTGGAAGAGGAAGATAAGCCTGCATCGAAGGAAGAAAAACCAGAGCAGGATACGATAGAATCTCAGACAGCAGAAGCGAAAATGGACCAGATAATTGATCACAAAGAAATAACGGAAATAGATGGGAATGCAGACTTATCTATAGAGGCAACTGTTAAAGAAGCCTCAAAGGTTACTCTAGAGTACCAGACAGGAAAAGGAATGGGAAAAAAGGAACTTGTCCTTACAAAGAAGGAGAGTTCTGATCTATATTCCGTAACTATCCCTAAGGAAGAATTATGGTCACCACATTTTAGCTATCGGATTATAGCAATAATGGGTGATGGGGAGACATTTAGTTTGCCGGAAGCAGGTCAAGTGGAGGCAGTTGTTATGGAAGGAGAGACAGACTTCCAACAAGTACCACGCATTCTTATTACAGAGTTAACGCCGGGCACGGTAAATGTTAATGGTGCAGATGCCTATGAATTTGTTGAAATCTATAATAATTCCACCCAACCTATTAACATGCAAGATTACCAGATTATGTACCGCTATCCAACCAGTACAGCTGACCAAGTTTGGGACCTTACCGACGATAAGGTTATTCAGCCACAAGAAAGTTTCATCGTCTGGATTAAAAATGGTGGAAATCAGGAACTAGAGTTGGCGGAGTTTAACAATCACTATGGATTCAACCTTCCAGAAAGTCATGTTACGGAAATTCAAAGCGCTGGAATGGCGAATGGTAGTGAACGCACGTTAATTGTTGCGGATAAATTTTCAAACGAGATCGTTTCTGCAACTTATAATAATGATGGTAAGGATGTCTATCCTGATAAAGGAATCGTATATAGCTATCCAAGACAAGGAAATACCATGATGAAAGTAGGCATAGGCGAGTCGGTTACGCCACTAACTGTAGTTGATGGTCAAGTGCCACAACAGCCAGTTGCAATTGATGAAACCCCTGAAAAGCCAGTTATTGAGAAACCGAAATTTTCTATAACGGAGGAAAACATTACAGTTGAAGTGGAGATAAAGTCTGATCAGGATATACTTGGAGCAATTCTCTCCGTTCAGCAAAGTAAGGATATAGACTTCCAAACGTTTCAGATGATTCCTTCTGAGGCAGACGCTTCAGTTTATACGGTTACCATTCCACGTAAACAAATTTGGAGTGACCAGGTAACGTATTTTATTACTGCTTCCAACCAATCTGGTGCGACAAAAACAGAGCAAAAAGAAATAAAATTACCAACTCAATCGGTTGATTATCAGAAAGTCCCTGCATTGCTTATCACAGAACTTGTCCCTGATACAGTGAATGCAAATGGTGCAGATGCTTATGAGTTTATTGAAGTTTATAATAACTCAACTGAAGCAATTGATTTTAGTGATTACACATTACGCTATCGGTACCCAAATAGAGGAGCTGAAGGAGATTTAACCTGGGGACCAGAAGAGGATCAAGAAGTCATCATCCCATCAGGTGAGACAGTAGTTTTTTGGGTCATGAACCAAGGGAATACTGATAAAAGTCAAGATGATTTTAATGCTAACTTTAAAAGTAGTTTAATCGAAGGAAAGAACTTGTTTAAGATATATAGCGCTGGAATGGCGAATGGTAGTGAGCGAACTCTCATACTTGCAACGAAATCAGGTGAAGAACTTTCTTATGCAACATATAACGAAGAGGCTGGTGTGAAAGATACTGTACCGGATAAAGGAATCTTTTATCGTTACCCAGCAGATGGCGGTCTTCATTCTAGAAAAATTAGTGCTGGAGAGTGGGACGCGACACCAGGAAAGATAGTGTCAGAACAGGTACCACCCGAGAAGGTCCAGTTCCCAGAAGATACGATAAAGCCAGTAATTGAGGTTGCATCAATTGAAGAACCTATTACAGTGCAAGAACCTGTTACTTTATCTGCAACAGTGTCTGATCAACTTGGAGTTAAATCAGTCTTTCTATACTATCGAACAAATGAAGCAGATAACTTTCGAAAGGTTAGTTTGGAAAGACAGAGAGATGATAAGTACGCTCATATCGTCTATGAGCCAGAATTGATTGGGAAAAATGACCTGGAATATTACTTTGTTGCCAGTGATGGTAGAAACCAAACAACATCCGAACGGATAAAGCTTTCGGTTGAAAATAAACACTTACAAGAAGGATTACGTCTGAATGTACATGACGCGGACTTATTGTCTGGAGAAAAAGTTATGAAGGCAACAACAGATCAATACAGTACCGCAACAGAGCTTTATATTGATGGCAAGCAGGTAACTGATACATTTATGGCCATGGAAACGGAAGCCTATTTTGCTTTTGATGTAACAGAAACAAACATCTACTTCAAAAATGGCGTGACGATGGGTGACGAAATACTTGAAGTCTTTGATGACACGTATAATAGTTTTACAACGTTAACAATTCCAGTTTCTGCGGAAAGGCTGCAGGTTGGGGACAATACCATTACGATTCGTGCGGGCAACAAGGTAGGGCCATTTGATGAAACATCCCAAGAGAACAGGGACGACTTCACAATTAAAAACATCAGGCTCGTACTTTCAGATGGTACAACCATTTATGATCCAAATTACGCTGATCCAAACAGAAACTATCCAATTGGAGATAGTCCAGGGAAGGATCCGGTCTATGACTTTACTTTTATGCTAGAGGAAGAGCAGTTCACCTCCACAGCATATCTATTTGATACAAGCTCTGTAGCAGATGGTGAACATAAAGTTAGAGCTGTTTATGACGAGGAAGAAGTTGAAGCAACAGTAGTAACGGACAATACGGCACCAGTGCTGAAGCCTACTATAGTAGAAGGGGAGACTTATAAAGGGCCTCTCAACATCGACGCTGAAGCAACGGATGCGGAGAGTGGTGTAGAAGATGTTACGGCTCAATTGAATGGAGAATATATTTCCCTTCCATATGAAACATCATCTGCTCTGTTGTCAGCCGGCGAACATACGGCGATTTTCCGAGCCACCGATTTGGCTGGAAATACATCGGAAGAAAAGGTTAGCTTTTACGTTGTAGAAGAGAATCCGCTTTTACCAGACTGGCTATCCAACGATACTGAGGGGACCAGTGCTGATTTATCTGTAACAGTAACGGATCCTACAAACGATGTGATGGATGTCGCTTTCTACGAGTCTTATCAATATACAGCTGAGGATGCTAATCTTGTCATTTCAGAAAACGCTGTGGACACTGAGCCTCCAAATGGATACCTGCCAGATGGAGAGGAACGTCTGACCGATAAGCAGCGTGAAGCATTAGAAAGATTGGATGGAAATGAACTGTCAACAGAGTCTGATTTACAATTTCCTTATCATCGTTTCGATGTAACAGTTGATGAGAAGGTTGATGAAAATGATGAGATAGAAATAGTGTGGGATGGCTCTTCTCTTCCTGGTAGAAAAGTAACCATGTATGCATGGAATTATGGTGCGGATAGTTGGGATGCATTAACTTCGACAATTGCTGGTGAGGAAGCATTTGAACTTATTGGCACGGTAAGCGGATCTAAGTACTTACAAGATCACAAAGTAAGTGTGATAGTACAGGACCAAATAGCAGACATTGGGGAAGATTTTAGCTTTATCTGGATGGCAGATACTCAGTATTACTCTGAGAGCTACCCTTATATTTATGAAAAACAAGTCAATTGGATTGCAGAAAACCAGCAGGAACGTAACATAGAGTACGTATTTCATTCAGGTGACTTAGTTAATGTCTATGATGATTTTGACCAATGGGAAGTAGCAGATCGATCCATGGGTGTACTAGACGAGGCTGGTATTCCATATGGTGTTGTAGCGGGTAATCATGACGTCTATAATAAAAGTCGTGACTACAGGAACTACTCCCAGTTCTTTGGAGAAGAGCGGTTCGCAGGAAATTCATATTACGGTGGATCCTTTGAAGATAATCGTGGACATTACGATTTAATCTCCGTAAATGGAATAGACTTCATTATGGTGCACCTTGGCTGGGGCATTGAGGAAGAAGGAATTGAATGGTTAAATGAAGTGTTAGAGGCACATCCAAACCATAAAGCAATTCTAAATGTACACGAATATTTACTCGCTACAGGCAACAGAAGTCCCACAGGTGATGTATTGTTTGAAAAGGTTGTCGTACCAAATGAAAATGTATTCGCGGTTTTATGCGGACATTATCACAATGCCCAAACGTTAATTGATGAAATTGATGATAACGGCGACGGAACTCCAGACCGTTCGGTGTATCAGATGTTAGCCGATTATCAGGGTGGACCTGAAGGTGGTCAAGGTTATTTAAGGATATTAAACTTTAACATGGATGAAAATAAAATTGATGTAGAAACCTATTCTCCACACCTTGACGATTATAATTATTACGACCCCAAAGATTTTCCAGGAAAAGATGCATTTTCAATAGATTTTGATATGACAGCACAAACAAAAAAAGTTGCTACCGATTATGTAGAAGTAAATGTTTATACAGATGAACTGATTGGTGAAGTAACAGGTGTACCGAGTGGGGAAACGGCTTCGGTTACATGGAATGAATTAAATCCAAACAGTGAATATTTCTGGTATGTCGAAGCAACAGATCAATATGGTGGTAAGCAACGTTCGGATATTTGGCGTTTCCTTACAGTAGATGGTGAGATTGTAGAACCAAATAATCCAGAGGATCCGGATATTCCACAAAACCCACAAGAACCGAGTGAGGGAGATAATGGAAAAGACGAAGAGAAGCCTGGAGAAATAGTGAACCCTGGTAATCAGGAAAATCCCATTGTAGAAAATCCTTCTGCAGGTAACGATCAGGATGATAAGAAAGATGATAAAGATAAACCAAAAGATCAAGATGATAATCCGATCATAGAGAATACAACGCAACATGGTGGTGAAAGTAGAGGATCTGCACTGCCGAAAACAGCTACGACAATGTACCATTATCTTCTTTTAGGGGCTCTCATTCTTTTAAGCGGAGTCGGCATTTGGATGGTTTCTTATTACCGCAAAAAGTACTTACCCGGAGATGTGAATTAACAAAGTTTAGGCTTGTCTTTTATAACCGTAACCCTGTGAGGGTTGCGGTTTTTTCTTTTAAAAGGCTCCTATTATTGTTTTTTGTTTAACAAAAGTTTTATTATCTTTGCAGGATTGCACTAGTACAACATTAACAGGAGTGTTTTTCGATCATAATGGAGTTGATTCTTATAGTGTATCTATCCAATTATCAATAATCTTGGTATGATAAAAATAGAGGGGGGACATGATGAGGAAGCAATGCGTTTACTTATTCATCGGAGTACTGGTTTTCTTTGGTATTAGCCAGGCGACAATATTGGTGCAACATTTACAGCAATCTGCTTCCTCAGAGGAGACTGTTACAGCATTTAAAGATGTGCAGCAGATAGAAATTGCCCACATCACAAATGGAGTTGTCTCTTCAGATGTAGATAAAGCAGATCAACCACCTTCATTGCCACTATTTTTAACAAAAGCAGTTCCTAGGGTAAAGCTCTTACCAACAGAATTGCTTTTCCCTGATAGACCAAGATACACGTGGCATATCCATATTAAAAAATACCATTCTAATTACCTCTCCTAGTTCTTCTTATTTCTTGTCAGAAAATAAGAAGAGAAGAGGAAACGATAGATGAAGCAAACAGACAAACCATATTGGAGAGAGACAGTTGATTGCTTTCTCTCCATTGCAATATATATGACACTATTTTTTAGTTCCTTCGTTATTGGTGGCCATTTTACTGGAACAGACTGGCTAGGTTATTTCGACCATTTCACATGGACGTTAAACACAGAGTTTTTTAAAGAGCTCATACAGTCTTGGAAATAAAAAGGAAGACCCGGAAATCTATATACCGGGTCTTCCTTATTTATTAGGGTTCGGTTCATGGGCGAAACTTTCATCCCACTTATTCGTATTATTGGTAAAGCACGGTTGAAAGGAGCGGGAGCGAGAATATGAGGGCATTTGTAAAAATAAGTATAGGAGTGTTATTTATGATTGGATTGGCAGCTTGTAGTAATAAGGAAGGTGATTCGGATAAAGTGGAGGAGAAGGAAGAGACAATGACAGAAGCCATACCTGCAGGAGATTTCCCAAAGCAATTTCTTTCAGGTAATTATGAGCGGATCTATAACCAGTTTAGTGAGTCTTTCAAAAATGAAGTATCATTGGAGGAGTTTATAGGAATCGGAGAGCAGTTTAATGATGGAGTGGAAAGCTATGCTTTAGTTTCTGAAATGAGTCTACCAGAAGTGGTGGAATATCAATGGGTTAGCGAGAAAGACAAAAAGGGAATTAGGGCTTATTTCAGTGAAGACCTAACAATTGAGGGTTTACAAGTATTAAACATTACAGCAAACTTAGAAAGTGATGAAGTATATACAAAGAACACCTACCACATGCCAATTAACGAACCATGGTTTACCTTTTGGGGTGGGACAAACGAGCTCGTTAACTACCATTATGCACATGAGCCTCAGCGCTATGCCTATGACCTCCTGATGAAAGAGGGGGATAGTACCTTTGAAGGTGATTCTACGACAAATGAAAGCTACTTTGCATTCGGAAAGGATGTAGTAGCACCTTTAGAAGGTGTGGTAGTTTCAGTTGAAAATGGGATTTCAGAGAACACTCCTGGTGTAGATACAAATACTGATCAGCCCGCCGGGAATAATGTAATCATCAAACATGAGAATAATGAATTTAGTGTGCTAGCGCATTTCAAGAAAGATAGTGTTGTAGTCAAAGAAGGACAGGAAGTAAAGGCCGGAGAATTGCTTGGCTTAGCCGGGAACTCTGGAAATTCAAGTGAGCCACATATTCATTTCCATGTTGTTGACAGTGCTGAATGGGAAAATGCTACCTCGCTCCGCATTAAGTTGAATGTTGAGGAGCCTATTCGTGGGGAAGTGGTTGAAGGATTTTAAGTTAATAGCTTTATTATAACCTTCCATTCGGGAGGTTTTTTTGTGCTTAACGGTCTCCGCTGTGAAACATTATGAAACTTTTTTCTAGCTAATTCGTATTACATAATAACTAGAGGGGGGGAGAACGTGAAAAAAATAACTATATTCCTCACCATATTAGCGGTCTTATTCATTTTTCCTATCGAGGCACTGGCCGTTGAATACTCCATAGAAAAAACACGAATTGATGCGTATTTACAGGAGAATGGAGAAGTTCATGTCACTGAGACGCATACCTATGCGTTCGAAGGAGAATTTAATGGCATTACACGGTCACTCATTCCAAAGAAGGAAACTGCCATTGTCGATGTCTCTGCTAAAGAGGGAGATCAAGCGTTAGATGTGGAGCAGCAAGACAATGAATATCGTGTTTATCGCAGTGGATCGGATGAGAGAATCACGGTTGATCTATCCTATACAATTGAAAATGGAATTGAAAAATATACGGACGTTGCACGATTTGACTGGCCGTTTTTCGATCAAAGTAACGAATCCGATTACGCTCAGATGGATGTATATGTTAATCCACCTAAACCGACAGAGGGAGTCATCGCATATGGTGAGGATGAAGCTGCAGGCTCAGAGAGCGTAGAGGAGGAAGGTGTCGTCCACTTTAACATGGGACATGTTGATAGTGGTGAAAATGGCGACATTCGAACAGCCTTTGATGCTTCCCTTTTTCCAAACGCGACTTTAACAGAGGATAAAGCAATACGAGGAGAAATTCTTGCTAAAAAAGAAGAACTAGATGAGGAGCAGGCTGCTTATGAAGCAAGAAAAGACTTCTTCACTACCATTTCTCCTTTTATTATTGGTGCTTTTTCCATCTATTTGTTAATACTAATCATTTATACAGTTCGAAAAAGAAATGCCGTCCGGCAAGAGGTTGAACGTCGTTTTGGTAACGCTTATTTTGTGCCAAAAGAAGAAATGAGCCTCCCAGCTACTATTGCGTACATGAATGCACGCTTGGTAAACGAAAAGACACTGACAGCTGCATTACTAGATCTTGTTCGTAAAGGCTTTGTGAAACATGATAACGAGGAACACTTTACTGTTATGGAACGCAATACCGATCACAAACATGAATCCCTATTATTGAGTTGGTTGTTTGATAAGATAGGAAGAAATGGAGAATTCACTCTTAAACATTTAAAGACATATACGAAAGACAAGAAAAACCATAAAGCATATCGTGAAGATTTCCATAAGTGGAAGCAAGCTGTTTTGGAAGAGATAAAAGGAAATAATTTAAAATCTATTAAGGGGAAATTACGTATTGTAGTTGGTATCTCTTCGCTTTTATTGTTACCGTTAATTATTTTATTTGGTATATATGGATTATTCCTTAGCTTGGCTATTATGATTGTCTTTTTCGGAACTTTCCTCAGTTTTGCTTGCCTTTACTCACCACGCACGGTGAAAGGGGCGCGAGTCTATAAACAATGGAAAAGCTTCCCGGCAAAGTACCCTTCTTTACAAGAGCAAGAATGGGAAGAATTACAAGATGATGAACAAAAGCGTGCCTTTATCTATAGCCTCGGTACAAATAATAAACATGTTAATAAAGCAAGTGACAAGATGATGAAGACGACACCCCAATTCAACAGTGGCACTCAAACTGATTTTGTCATGATTATGGTAATCGCCGCAGCAATTAATCACGATTTTAAAGAGGCACATACAACAGCAGCAGCTGCATATTCCTCTAGTGGTGGAACACCAGGTGGAGGAGCAGGAGTTGGCGGTGGCGGCGGGGGATCCGGCGCGTTCTAACAGGTCATAATTTGTGACCTGTTTTTTAAAAAGTAGCAAACCGCCGACCGATACTTTTTGTAACTTAAATTATTTTCAGATATTATCGAATTAATAGAGGAAGAGGTTATCATAGCCAATCATTTAGTTACCAGTTTGTGGATTTGTAAGCCAGAATTATAAAAGTACTAAAAGGAGTAATTAATGAGAATAAGTAAGTCTCTGTTTACTACATTAGTATACTTCATTGTTGCGACACTGCTATGTACTGTTCCTATCTATCTCTGTACTGTATTTATCATTACTTTATTAGACTGGGGGAGTCCAATTTTAAATGTAATGGAGTCTATAAAATGGTCACTAAAAATGATGCTTATTCCCTCTTTAATTGTCCTGCCAGTTTACTTAATTGTGTTAAGCGTCTGCATCCACTATCAAAAAGAGGTGGACAAGGTAAAATATTTCGCACTTGTGCTATTAGTCTTTATTGGCCTCTTTTTATACTACTATAATATAGCGAGAACATAAGCACCTGCAGGAGGTTATGCAATGAGTGGATTACTTGAGTTTATTGTTGTAACACTAATAATTGGCGTTGCAATATTTTTATTAAGTACATTGTTTAAAGAAAAGGGTATACTTATTCCTATTGTTACGAGTTTACTAAGTATAATCCTAATAGTTTGTGGCTTCATTGAAGGTGGCTTTGGGGGAATGGGGATGGGATATATAGGTACATCTGCTTTAATTGCCTCAATCATCGATTTATTTATCCTTATTTTCATTATGGCTAAGAAAATGGCTAAAGAGTAATCCAGTTCAACTATTAAAAGGAGAGGTTACGATGGAAGTTTTCATAATGATTTTGTTTGCTTTTTTGGTTATGATGGCAATTAGTTCGTTTTTAAACATCATGCTTAAAACTACGAAGAAAAAGGATTGGCTAATTTCCTTTCTTTTGAGTACATTTTTATCCATTGTCCTAGTAATGTTTTTAGGTAGTTAGGGGGAGCAACACAATGCTATTATCTACGGTTATTCTAGGATGGATAGGGATTGGTGTATTTGTGACAATCCTTCTTACATTCATGAAGCTAATGAAAAACAAGGAACAAGGATTGCTCCACGTGGTAATGGGATTTATGTATGCTATGTGGCTACCACTGCCATTCGCGCTATATTTTGAGCAAGAGCAAGAACTTCTTTTAACTGGAAGTATTTTTGGGTTCGTTTATTTACTTATGCTTGTTATCACAATGGGCTTTCAAGCGGGCCATATCGTACATATTGTAAAACAGGAACAAAGTGAAATATGGGAAGAGCGTGCAGCGTGGATGCTTGACACATTCTCAAGTTCCTTTGAGGGGTTAGCAAATGTCTTCAAGAGTATTTGGTCTATATTTCTCGCTATATCTTTTTGGTTAAATGGAGAAACATGGATGGCCATATTAATGAGTTTGTTTAGTCTTATGATCATTTATTACGTGAATAACCTGGTCAACCAAAGCACAATAAAGCGAATCAAATTCTTGGAAAAGTTGAAGCCAAATCCGTTCATTTACAACATAGAGGCATTGCTATTTTTCTTAACGCTTATGATCTATATTACAATGCAATTATTAGAATAACTCGCATTCGCTTGTCTTTTAGCAAATGTATATGTTTTTCTTATACTTTGGACTTCAAAATTTTAACTACGTCGTTATTGCTTCCTAGTTAAAATTTTATGCTTTCCAAACGTATAAAAAGAGCGCCTGTATTGAATCAGGCGCTCTTCGCGTTTTCACTAAAATGCTTTTGTTGTCCAGTCTTCGCAATTCCAGACCTCTGTAACAATGTCTTCATAAAAATCTGGCTCGTGGGAGATAAGTAAAACACTTCCCTTAAAGTCTTTAAGCGCACGCTTTAACTCTGCTTTAGCATCTTTATCAAGGTGGTTGGTTGGCTCATCGAGTACAAGCAAATTGGATTCCTGATTTAACAGTTTGCAAAGGCGCACCTTCGCTTTTTCTCCCCCGCTTAATACTTGGACCTTACTTTCAATGTGTTTGGTAGTAAGGCCACAACGAGCTAGAGCGGCCCGCACTTCGTATTGATTCATGTGAGGGAATTCATCCCAAATCTCCTCGATGCACGTCTTTTTACTAACCTCTTTCATTTCCTGTTCAAAGTAACCAATGTGCAGATGCTCACCTAGCTCCACACTACCAGAAAGAGCAGGGATTTCACCAAGGATACTTCGCAGCAAGGTTGTTTTTCCAATTCCATTCGCTCCTGATAGGGCAAGCTTTTGTCCGCGTTCCATTGTTAAATTAAGTGGACGGGACAGAGGCTCTTCATAGCCAATCACGAGATCACTTGTTTCGAACAAATATCTTCCTGGTGTACGTGCCATTTTAAACTCGAATTGAGGTTTTGGCTTCTCGGCATCTAGCTCAATTACTTCCATCTTATCAAGCTTTTTCTGACGGGACATTGCCATTTTACTTGTTGCCGCGTTCGCTTTATTTCGTGCAACAAAGTCTTTCAGATTGGCAATTTCTTTTTGCTGTTTTTTATAAGCAGCAGTCTGTTGTTGCTTCTTCATTTCATATACACGTAAGAATTCATCATAGTCACCAGGATATCGGGTGAGCTGTTGATTTTCCATGTGATATATAAGATTGACGACACTGTTCATGAAAGGAATATCATGTGACACAAGGATAAAAGCATGTTCATATGTCAATAGGTATTCCTTTAACCAGACAATATGCTCTACGTCTAGATAGTTTGTCGGTTCATCCAAAAGCAAAATATCGGGTTTTTCAAGAAGCAATTTAGCAAGTAGCACCTTCGTACGTTGTCCGCCGCTTAGATCATGAACATCTCGCTCCAAACCGAAGTCATCGAGTCCTAGTCCGTTTGCTACCTCGTCGACTTTTGCATCAATAATATAAAAATCGTTGTTGGTTAAAGCGTCTTGTATACGACCAGTTTCCTCAAGAATTTCCTCGAGTTCTTCCGGCTCTACTTCTCCCATTTTGGCATAAAGATCATTCATTTCTGTCTCCATATCGTATAGATATTGAAATGCCGTCCGCAGTGCATCACGTATGGTCATGCCTTTTTTAAGCACAGCATGCTGGTCTAGATAACCAACGCGTACGTGTTTTGCCCAGCTTACCTTTCCAGCGTCGGGCTCTAATTTTCCTGTGATAATATTCATAAAAGTAGACTTTCCTTCTCCATTTGCACCTAGAAGTCCAATATGCTCTCCTTGCAACAAACGAAAAGAAACGTCTTCAAATATCGCACGGTCACCAAACCCGTGGCTTAAGTTATTCACTGATAGTAAACTCATGTAAAAACACCTTTTCTTTCTAAAGATTCCATTTCCCATTATAGCGGTCCTAATGGAAAAAGGATAGGGAGCAAGGAAAAAATAAACAGATTCTTATTGGTTTAAGCAAGCAACCTGTGTGGTAAAAAAGTAGTATGCAGTAATGTGATCGAAATAATGGAGGTAGCATAACATGGAGAACAATAGTGGGAAAAAGAAAAAAACACATTTAATAGACTATCGGATATTTGCACCAGCCTTATTAATTGTTATTGCGATTTGTATTCCGTTAGTCATTTATGAACAGAGATCACTAGAAGTGCTGAATAGCATTTTTAATAGTATAGTAAATAATTTCCGTTGGGGCTATCTTTGGTATGCTATTATCTTAGTAGCAGCGGGGTTATTCTTTTCATTTTCTAAATATGGAAAGGTCGTTCTCGGCGACCCGATGGAAAAACCTAGGTTCACCTTATTTGAATATGCATCCATTTTGATAGCGATGGGCCTTGGTTCAACGATTATGCGCACAGGTATGGTAGAGTGGGCAAACGTTGCAATAGACCCACCATTCGGAGTGGAGGCAGGATCTACAGAAGCGCTACTATGGGGAAACACATACGCTATGTTTCTTTGGAGCTTCCAAACGTTCGCTGTCTTTGTAATGGCAGCCCCAGCAATGGCGTATATTTTGCACGTTAGGAGAAAGCCGCTCTTCCGGATTTCCGAGGCATGTCGTGTTATTTTCGGCGACAAATTTACAGATGGTTTCGGGGGAAAAGTGCTTGATGTTATTTTTCTAATCAGCATCCTTTCCGGCGCAGCTGTGACATTAGGACTAGGCGCACCAATTATTACGAATAATCTGTCTGAATTACTTAACATAGAGGTTACCTTTACACTTACTTTAATTGTTACGGTTATATGGGTATTGTTGTTTTCTCTTAGTGCCTACTTAGGAATAGAGCGTGGTATTAAACGTCTAAGTACGTTGAACATGTATTTGGCCGGGGGATTTGCGTTATTTGTTATGATTCTCGGTCCTGGAATATTTATTCTAAACTTCTTCACAGAAACAATGGGTTCCCTTATATCCAATTACGTTGACTTATCAACTTATACAAACTCGTTGAATATGGAAAGTACTACTCGGGTGGAGAGTAATACAGTTTTCTGGTTTGCTTACAATTTAACATGGGCGATGCTACACAGTGTGTTTGCCGCAAAAATCTCACGCGGGCGTACGATTAAAGAAATGATCTTAACATACTTGTTGGCACCAACTTTAATTTCCTGGATAGCGACAGGTATATTAGGTGGACTAGGAATTCAACGTTTTCTAACAGGCGATGTAGATGTACTCAATATCGTAAGTGATAAAGGTGAAATGGCAGTTATACCGGAAATTCTATCTTCACTGCCACTAGAAAACGTAGCATTGGTTATCTTTATCGTAATTGCAACCATATTCTTAACGACAACGTTAGATTCAACTACGTATACGATTGCCGCTTATACTGGCACACAAAATATGAGTAAGTCAGAACCGCCAAGAACCTTACGCATTATTGTTGCAGCAATTATTACAGCGTTAGCGCTTGTTCTTATGCGTGTAGGAGGTCTTCCTCCGCTAGAAGTGGTCTCGGGGCTGATGGGGCTTCCAATCATCGTCCTTCAGTTACTGACCATCTTTGCAGCGAAGAAAATGATTGATGAAGATAAAGCATTTATACACAATGTGCGGAAGAAGGACGAACCACAAGATAAGAAGAGATATAGTAAAGTAGATAATTAAGAGAAAGGGCTGGGACATCACGTCCCAGCCCATTTTTTGCGCGAATGCATTTTTTCTAAGTTAGAAATAATATTTTCTTATATCACAAATTTAGGGAAGTGTTAAAATGTACTGTAGTGTGTTTTTGTTCTGCAATATAAAGAAGAGAATAGGATACTTTTAAGATTAAAAATTCTGGAACACAGTGAAAATATGAAACAAGGAATATAATATTCAATATATTCAAATTTATGATGGAAGGAAAGTGCAATTTATTGAAGAATGCATGGATTGTTTCTTTTATCCGTATTCCCTTGCTTATTAGCGTGTTGTTGCTTCTCTTTGTCTTGTTTAAGCTATTTGGACTAGAACTTCCTTTTCCATTTCTTCCTGACCTTTCAACCATTTATTTTACTGTTGTAAATGTGCTATGTTACTTCTTTTTGAAGCGAGTGTTAAAAAAAGAGGGACGCTCGTTTAATGAATTAATTGGTTTTCGTAGAGAGCTATTAGGAAAGGATATTTTGTTCGGTTTCTTATGGCTGTTTGTTTTATACATACCATTCGTGATTGCAGTTATAGCAACCATGTTTTTGTTATATGGGGTGGACTTTGTTAACCATTTTCAAACTGTATTTGCAGGTGATATAGAGGGAGCTGCGTTTTCACGACCAAGGTGGTTGATGTGGTCTGCAGCTGTTGTCTCGCTGATCTTTCCTTTTCTTAATGCCCCAATTGAAGAGTTAATGTACCGTGGTTATGCACAAACGATGTTTAAAAAATATTATAGTAAACTTTGGGTAGCTATTTTAATTCCAGCCAGCGGTTTTGCATTGCAACATATTATGTTAGCTGCAAGTGTACAAGGAGCTTTTATCTATGCTGTTGCCTTTTTCGTGTGGGGTGCCGGTAGTGGATTTATTTATTATAAACAAAAGAGATTGTTTCCCCTTATTGTTTGCCATTTCATTGTTAACATAGCATTCAGCGTATTCCCTATTATATTTCTCGTATTTAATATCTATTAGACAATGTCTGGAGCAGCAATTTCGGAATAGAAGCAACTTATTATAGGAAAATGGAGTCTTTACAGTGAAATGTTTCATCCTAACTGTGTCTGGTCTTATGTTGCTAGTGATGATTGTTGTAACCTTAAACCAGCAAAATTCTGA
The DNA here is from genome assembly GCF_022095695.1 of Oceanobacillus jordanicus. Lineage (GTDB taxonomy): Bacteria > Bacillota > Bacilli > Bacillales > Amphibacillaceae > Oceanobacillus_B > Oceanobacillus_B jordanicus. The sequence continues at coordinate 29,573 of NZ_JAIFZM010000003.1, read as the reverse complement.
GGAAGTAGTAGAAAGACAGCCTGATGTCGCAAATCAACAAGATAATCAAGTACAGAGTGAGCAAGAGCCAGAACAAGATTCCTATTAAAGTAAACGGTGAAAAAGAACTTTTCCCGTGGGGGAATATTGAGCAATTCGGCACGCTCGCTATTAGTTTGAAAGGGTGCTCCTTGTCTATTTCTGCATGGGGGACCGGGATACTGGAGTAAATCGTTTCAGCACTTTGCAAGGGATTTGTTAGAAGAAAATTTGCAGATGATCTACTTGGACCAGCGGGGATGTGGTAGATCTGAGCACAGTCCTATACAAGACTATTCCTTAGAAAGAGTAGTTGAGGATATAGAAGCGTTACGCATTCATTTGGGGATAGAAGAATGGTGGATCATAGGTCACTCCTTTGGTGGCATTCTTGCAGTAAATTATGCTAGCAAATTTCCCAACAGGATGAAAGGGATGATTTTATCAAATGTAACCCTACATATGTTAGCTTCTTTTCAGCATCAGATTATAAGAGGAACTTCATTATTAAAAAGGGATGTACCAGAAATAGATACATTGAGTTTAGAATCATTTATAAAAACCTATTATGAAATACTCACTAGTTTGTTAGAAAATGAGGTTTATTTTTCGTTCCAATATTCCGATTTAGAAATGAAGAAGGAAGTAGACTTAATTGACCAAGATGGATTGAAAAGTGATCCGAATTTCCAGCAATTTGTGTTTTCATCAAAAGATTATTTTCGAGATTTTCGTTGATAACGAGTGCTATTATTAAACCAGTACTAATTATAGCTGGGGAAAACGATCACGCAGTGGGTCCAACTCATCATCAATTATTTCAGTTTAAAAATAAGCAAGTCAGTTTAATAAAAGGCAGCCATCATCCGTATATAGAAAATCAAGAGGTATTCAAAGAAACCAACCTTAATTTTGTGTGCAGAGTTTTGTAGACATTATCTGGAATTAACTAAAGCATACAGGGAGGAACAGCATGAAATTACATATGTACATAAAAAAAGTTCTGATTGCTACATTTCTATTAATCTTTGTAGTGGGTTGTGGAACAATCGAGAACATGGGGGCAAACGGAACATTAGAAGAAACTGAAAAGCCTATGGTGGAAGAAAGGAACGAAAAGGAAGCCGTGCAACAGGAAAAAGAGGTTGAGAGCGAAAACCATAATAAAGAGACGGACACTCAAGAAGAGACTTTGGAAGGGGCGAAAGTGAGCAGAGTGGTAGATGGCGACACGGTCAAAGTGATCTATGATGGAAAGGAAGAAACGGTACGCTTGCTGTTAGTAGATACACCAGAGACAAAGCACCCATCCAAGCCAGTTCAGCCTTTAGGACCTGAAGCGAGCAGTTTTGCGAAAGAGAGGCTGGAAGGGAAACATATAGAGCTTGAGTTTGACGGGCCTGCTAGGGATAAATATGACCGACTCCTTGCTTATATTTGGGTAGATGGTGAGATGTTTAATCAAACCCTGCTAGAACATGGGCTGGCCCGTCTTGCATATGTATATGATCCGCCTTATACACATTTTGAGGCGTACATGAAAGCACAGAATAGGGCAAAGAAAAACGAGCTTGGTATATGGAGCACAGACGGATATGTGACAGATAATGGGTTTTATTATCAAGACGAGGAAGAGAAATCTGCAAACAATAGAGATAAAGAGCCCGAGGCTTCAAATAAAGTAACTTACGACCCGAATGGCCCTGACAGGGATTGTGGAGATTTTGATACCCAGCAGGAAGCACAAAATTTTTTTGAGGCAGCTGGCGGACCAGAAAAAGATTCACATCGCTTAGATGGAAATGATGACGACGGATTGGTTTGCGAAAGTCTGCCATAGGGTAACATAAATATTGGTGTACACTTAAAATATGTAGAGTTTGTGAAGTTATGAACAAACAGTGGTAAATAGTGGTATACTATAAGCATAAATAACATGAAGGAGTGATTAGATGTCTGAGATTGTATTTGTTTCACCTAGTAAGTATATCCAAGGGAAAAACGCTTTAGAGAAGATTGGAAAGCATGTTAAGGAAACTGCAACACGAAAACCTTTAATCCTCTCTGATGAAACGGTATGGGGAATTACAGGAGAAGCTATTGAAAGAAGTTTTAAAGAAGAAGATTTGGCCTATCATTATGTAGAATTTAATGGAGAAGCATCTTGGAATGAAATAAACAGAATTACAGATGAAGGAAAGAGTGAATCAGTAGACGCAGTAATCGGAGTCGGTGGTGGTAAAACACTTGATACTGCAAAAGCGATTGCTGATCAATTGGATACAGGCGTTATTATTGTTCCGACAACAGCTTCTACCGATGCACCAACAAGTGCTTTGTCGGTAATTTATTCGGACAAAGGGGTATTTGAATCCTATAATTTTTATAAGAAAAATCCAGATCTTGTGCTAGTAGATACAAAAGTAGTTGCTGGTGCGCCGCCAAGATTATTTGCTTCAGGTATTGCGGATGCGATGGCAACCTGGGTGGAAGCAAGAGCCGCCATTAAAAGTAACAGTGATACCATGGCTGGTGGCAAAACAAGCATTGCTGCCAAAGCTATTGCAGAAAAATGTGAAGAAACACTTTTTGCATATGGACAAGCAGCTTACAAAGCAGTAAAAGAAGGTCTTGTAACCCAGCATGTGGAAGCTATTGTGGAGGCAAATACATTACTGTCTGGTCTAGGATTTGAAAGTGGTGGATTAGCTGGAGCACATTCCATTCACAACGGTTTTACAGTATTAGAGGGAGATATTCATCATCTAACACATGGCGAGAAAGTTGCATATGGAACCCTTGCGCATCTTGTCCTAGAATTACACCCTGAAGTAGAGATTCGAAAGTATATTGATTTTTATCAATCACTTGGGCTTCCGACATCGTTAAAAGATTTGCATCTGGATAATGCATCCTATGAAGATCTAGTTAAAGTTGGCGAAGCAGCAACAAGTGAAGCAGATACAATGGGTAATCTTTCTCCTGCAATTACTGCAGAAGATGTAGCAGATGCTCTTCTGGCAGTAGATCAATTAAGTAAGTCATAAGTGAATAAAACAGATCAGGGATGAGTTCCTTGATCTGTTTTTATTTGGTTAGGAATGATGATAACCCTCTGGTTCGGATGCCATTGCTTGAGCTTTCGTTTCATGAACGGTGCCAAATGGGTGCTCTGGAGGAGCATAGATGGAATACAATTTCAGTGGTTTGTTACCAGTGTTTGTAATGTTATGCCAAAAGCCTGCTGGAATAAAGATAGCATCATCATCAGATACACGGCGTTTGAACGACAGGTTATCTTTCTTTTTACCCATTTCGGTTAAGCCACGACCCTGTTCAATGCGCAGAAATTGATCTACATCTCGATGTAGCTCTAGTCCAATGTCCTCTCCAACTGGAATACTCATTAACGTAACTTGCAGATGGTCTCCGCTCCATAAGGCAGTACGGAAGGTATTGTTCTGCTTGGTTGCTCTTTCGATATTGGTAACAAAAGGTTGGTGGCCATAATCTTTTAGTGTAATTCTCGGAAGTTCACTTTGTGGCCAGTTATTTCCATAGTAATCAGGATAATGACGAACGGCAGGATAATAAGTGTATTCAGGTGGAAAAACATTATAGTGTGTAGCCATTACATGTGGATGGGGATACGGATAATAATACATAGACTTCAATCCTTTCACATTTTGTTCTTATAGTATGTAAGGGATTGGGTAAATGTCATTAGAAATTGAGTAGAATGCCAATAGTTGGATAGGTTATAAAGCATTATAGTAGTATGAGCGTTAATCTTTCCTTCTGCTACGTAATAAGGGAAAATGGAACGAAAAAGGGGTTTTACGGATGCGTTTAGGTGTTTTAGATCAGATGGCACAGCCAAAGGGTATGAGTGCAGAAGAAATGGCTGTTTGTACAATAGATTTGGCTAGATATGTAGAAGATTTGGGCTATGAGCGATATTGGTTTGCAGAACATCACGGAACAAAAGGTCTTGTTTCTAGTTCTCCAGAAATCATGATGGCTGCCCTTGCAGGACAAACGAAGAAAATAGCTGTGGGAAGTGGTGGTATTTTGTTGCCACAATACAGTTCATACAAGGTTGCAGCTCAGCTACTACAGCTCCAAGCTCTTTACCCTGGAAGAATTGAAGCTGGCGTAGGGCGTTCACCTGGGGGCAACGAAACCATTCGGTCGTTATTGGCTGACGGGAAGCCGAGCCAAATGGCTGAATACCCAGAAAAACTACAAAATCTCCTGCGTTTTATACAGGGAGAAGGAAAAGTTAGAGCGGCTCCACGCACGGAAGTGGCTCCTAGCTTATTTAGTCTCGGATTAGGAGAAAATAGTGCAGAATTTGCAGCTGAATTAGGGATAGGCTATGTTTTCGGTCACTTTATAAAACCGGAAAGGGGAGAAGCGAGTCATCAACGATACCGTGAAAGGTTTAAACCTGGTCTCTTCCAATCCTCTGTAAGCAGAACAGCGGTCTTTGTAGTATGTGGGGAAAACGATGCACATGCTGAGGAGTTAGCGCGGAGCCAGGATCTCTGGCTCCTGCAGGTAGAAAAGGGGTTGGATAGTCGTGTTCCTAGTGTGCAGGAAGCTAATGAAAAACAATTAAGTGTGTCAGAGGAAGAGAAAATACAGTTTAATAGACGCCGAATGATAATTGGTGGTCCAGAAAAAGTTAAATCAGAGCTCCTTAGGTTATCAAAAATTTATAAGTGTGAGGACTGGTTAATTTTAACCAACCTCTATGATTTTAAAGAAAAAGAGCGTTCGTATCAAAGGATTAAGAAATTGTTCTCTTAAGGATTAAAACAGGAAGGAACATGGGGGTACAGCCATGTTCCTTTTTACAAAAGCTTCGAATTGCCATCATTGGTCTGCAATAGGAGACTGGAAAAATCTCCTTCTGGAGGGTAATACACTTGCACCAAGTAAGACAACCGACAACACGAACATAAGGAAAACGCCCAGGCTGACAGTCAACCGAATTGATATGAATAATGTGGCTATACCCATGAAGCCAGTTGCAACAATAATCAAGATTGCTTCCAGCAAATTATAGAAGCTTCCAATCCGTCCCATCATATCAGATGGGATGTGATGCTGGTAGAAAGTAAGGAAACCAGTGTTAGCAAAAGAGATGAAAAAGGCAAGAATAAAGAAGCCTATCCCGGCTATTAGGAAGTTAGTGGAGAAGGCATACACAATATATCCAATTGTAACAAATACAGCCCCACCTCCTATTAAAAGGGAGGTTTTTAGTTTTTGTACAATTAGTGTATTAATACTAGCTCCTATTATAATGCCAGTCCCAGCAATCGTAACCAGAAATCCGTATTCACTATCTGATAAGAAGAGGACTTGTTTAGCAAAGGCAGCCTCCAATGAATCCACTGCACTTGCCAAAACCAACATAACTGAGCTGAATAGAAAGTAAATGACAAAAACATATCGATTCGTAAGGCTGAAGGTTAAGACTGCTTGCCAATCTTTTCTTATAACCCCTATAGTATTGGCTTTCTCTTGCTCTGAAACGATCTTCCCTTTTTCAAGATCAGGAAGTAGCCATGTGGTTAATCCTGCGATAATTAAAGCAAAACCATTGATGTAGATAGCCAATATTGGCGATCCTATAAAAAACAGAATGCCGGCAACAGCAGGACCAACTAAAAAAGCTCCTGATGTAACAAAGCTGTGAATAGAATTGAATTGTTTACGTTTTTTAGGTGGAATTAATTTTGTCATGTAGGCCATAGAAGCTGGTTCAAACATCGAGGCCGCCATATTTACGATTAATACTGTCACATAGATAAGCGGAAGAGATGTTGCAAATAAAGGAAGAAAGCCAATGACCATTCCTCTAAATAGATCTAGTCCCATCAATAATCTCCGTTTGTTCATTCGATCGATAAGGCTGCCAGCCCAGAAATTCGTGAGCAAGACGGCTAATGGTTTTATTAAGTAGAGTCCAGTTACGGCTAGAGCAGAGCCTGTTATATTTAAGACAATAAGATTCAGTGAAATGAAATAAACCCATTCTCCAATGTTTGATATGCCAACCTTGAACAAAAATAGAGTGGGATACTTCCTATTAGACTTTTCCTTCATTCTTCCTCTACTCCTTTCAATTAAAAAATGCAAAACAAAAAAATCTCACCCCCAAGACGTAATGTCTTAGGGACGAGATTTAAAATTCTAAATCGTGGTGCCACCCCAGTTTGCTAATATGTCACCATATTAACCTCTTCAAGTACGGCAAAGATTACTTTGCTTATACTTTAGCTCTGTAACAGGAGCGCCTGTCACGCTATCATGTATCAATCCAGCGTGCTACTCAGAGTCTTGTTTCAATGAATAAATACACACTCCTTTTCAGCGACCGGAGTTCTCTGTTGTATATTTACTTCATTTACTTTTCTCGTCATCGTTTTTTAAATGATTTTAAATAGTTTAGCATGGGACGGAATGAAGCGCAATCCTAAATTTCACCTTAATTATTTATCTAACAATCACACCACACCATATTGCATTGAAGCATTGTAGTCCATAACCAACCATCCTCATTCTTCTTGTGATATTATGGTAAACTGATAATAGTTAAAGGATCTATTTGCAGGACAATTATAACGAGAAGGGAACATTAGTATGTTTGGCAGATTAATATCAATGATTTATCTTAAAGCAATTCGTTTCTTTGTCCATTCTGTTTTGAAGAAAAGAGGCAGGAAGGAAAAGGACTATAAAGAGGTAAACAAGGTTTTGAAATCCTTGCATAAAACTCTTTTAGATAATGAGCAGTTGAATGAGGATTTTACCGAAGGGCCAGAGCCTGTTCAGAATAAGAGCTCCAAGGAGTTAATAGCAGCATTTATTGCGGTCCGCGAAAAGAGAGAGGACGAAGATTTCTACATAGAGGTAGGTAGAGCTTGGGTTAAGGATCTTGGCAGCAGAAATCTGAAAGCATCGTTCATTTGTGTTTTAGGCTTTTTTGCTGTCTGGTTTGGTGGCATGTTACTAAGTGAATACATTAGCGGCGTCATTGGGATGATATATATCTTGGGAACATTAATTTTTCCTGTAGTTGGTATTTATTATGCATTTAGAGGACAACGTGCTTTAAAATGGGTCTTAGCAGCAGTGAATATTTTCAACCTTTTGACAGCTATGCAAATAATTCATTAATGTGCACATATATCCTGACATTCCGAAGCTATTCCTATCGCCAGTAAAAGAGTGTATTTACTCCCATTTCGTGGTATACTATTTACGAATAAGCATAATGTATAAAAAACCGCTCCATGCTGGACACATGGAACGGTTCCAATAGACCAACCCCATAAGGGGGCGGTACACTCAGAGAAGTAATCCCTCAGCGCCTGGCTAAAGCACATGAGGGGTTATTTTTTTTGGTTCTTGTCAGACATGATAAACGCAATAAGCATCCCGAAGGATATCATTAACGTTAACACCGATTCAATCCCCATTGGCATCACCTCCTTTTTAGGAATCTTCCTAAAAAGAGAAGTGCACCAACTCCCTCATGTGAAGCCAGTCTATTGTCTTCTAACTATATCATAAACGGGACCGCTTTTGGTCAAGATAATGGCGGTCTGCTAACTAATGCTTGTGTTTTTTTTCTACGTAGTTATTAGTTGAAAGTATACCTATCTTTAAGGAGCATAAAAAGACAGGAACTCTTGCCTTGTTATTCGTATAATGGAATTAAATATCGAAGCAAGGAGATGAAAAATGATGGGGTCATTTACTGTGGATATTCTGCAGCTAAGGAATAGTTCTTATCAAATAGGGAGGGATTTAGGGGGATTTTATCGTGACAGACCAATATTGAATACATATGACTCAATAACAAAATCAGCTATTGATGAGGAAAGTATGAAGTCTTTATACTTCTCATTGGCACCACACTTACTGGAAGAGTTGACGGGAATAGCAGATGGTTTGAATATATCCTTCAGGAAGGCTGCAGCTATGTTCAGTGGTTATGATGTTCCGAAAACCAAGGCGATGGGATGCTCTGCAATTCTTACAAAAGAATATTATGTGAGAAATTATGATTTTTCACCGGAATTCTATGATAGGCTGTTCACACTTAGTCAGCCAAAAGATGCGTTTGCTACAGCGGGATATAATCTTCTCCTACTGGGGAGACACGATGGTGTCAACCAAGTAGGATTAGTGGCAGGGCTACATTTTGTTAGCAATCAATTATATACCACAGGGATTTCAGCCTGGATAGGGGTCCGTATGGTTTTGGATACTTGTAGTACAGTTGATGAGGCTACTCAATTATTAAAAGAGATACCTCATGCTGCTTGCTACAATATTTCCATCGGTGATCGATTTGGTGATTTTGCAGAAGTGGAGATTAGCCCTGACAGCGTGATGGTAAGACGTGGAGAGAAAATGCTCTCCTGTGTAAATCATTTTCAGGAGCAGACAATGCGAAAGAAAAACAGGGATATCATTACGGGTTCGGTTCAACGAGATGCTTTTTTACATGGATTAGAAGTGGACCTAATGACCTATGAGACAATGTTTAACCTTTTTAAGGATCCAACTTCACCGCTGTATTTCACTAATTATAAAAACTTGTTTGGAACCCTACATACCTTCTCATATTCTTATAAAAAAGCGAAAATCCTTACGACTATTGCTAAAAGCGAAGGGGTCTTAGAGATAGATTTGAAAGACTGGGTCAAGGGAGTGAATTTAGATGTACAGAAAATGAATGGATTTATTGGGTAGGACGAAATTTGAGAAACAAACACCTCCTCCTATGTTAAAATGGAAATAGAACAAACGATCCGTATAGGGGGTCTCCACATGGTGAAAACCGAACAAGATATTATAAAGCTTATACAAGATGACAAAGAAATGATGCGAATACTGAAAATAGCTAAAAAGCTAGATTTGCCGGATTGGTGGATCTGTGCCGGTTTTGTACGTTCCAAAATCTGGGACACATTACACGGTTTTAAGAAGACGACCCTCCCAGACGTAGATGTTATCTTTTTTGATAAAACCAACATAGATGAATTAGAAGAAAAGAGACTTGAAGCGAAGCTGCATGAAATGTTCCCTGAAGTTCCCTGGTCGGTAAAAAACGAAGCAAGGATGCATATGGTAAATCACTTTAGGCCATACACATCTTCAGAAGACGCTATATCTAAATTTCCAGAAACAGCTACAGCACTTGGGGTGAAGCTAAACCATGAAGAACAAATTATTTTGACCGCTCCTTGTGGAATTAAAGATGTAGTAGATTTAAAGGTGAAGCCAACCCCGTATTTTGCCGAAAGTAGCGATCGGACGGTCATTTATAAAGAGAGAATTAAAAAGAAAAACTGGCAGTCTATTTGGCATAAGATAGAAGTGTATTCTCATGAAGATTAAGTAGGTTAATTTAGTACATATGCAATGGAAGTCAGGTAGTTTAGTATCTTATTTGTTTTAGGTCTCTATAATATCATAGTAGTATTTTTCGTCAGGATGACATTGGTATCCTGACTTTTTTTGTTTCTTAAAAACCTTGATTAATAGTGTTGAAATTCTTTCTTTCATCTAACTTGTACACATGTTTCGCCTTTCTCTTGAATAGCAATAGAAGAAGAGAATTCTAAGAGAATGACCTAGAAAAAATGCGAGCTACAAGGAGGAAAATAAAATGGTGCAAGCCATTCTTGAGATGTTTACAAGTGAGCAAAAGGCGGAAGCAATATTAGCTAACTCAATGATAGAAGCCATTTTTGTTCTTTTGTTTGGTCTTTTTATCATCGCGGTGCTACTTCATATTACATTGTTTGGGAAACTGAAAAAAGTACGGAATTACGTGAAAGACACAAATCGATTAGATATTGAACCACTACAAGGTTTCCAGGAACAATTTAACAACAAGCAGGGAGAAGGTGTGAAGGCGGAAACCTTCGTGCAGGAAAAGTTTTCAGGGTGGCGCTTTTTTCAAGTGCCTGTTGTAAGTTTAATTAAGATGATTCAAATGACCGTGTCGGTCTTTATCTTACTTGGAGTATTGGGGACGTTTATCGGGCTTACCTCATCTCTTGGTAGCATTAATATCAATGATAGTGATCTGGTCGAGGGAGTTGCTGGAGTATTGGCGGGCATTGATGTGGCCTTTTACACGAGTATTGCAGGGATGGGCTTCTCATTAATAATGACGCTACTCATTAAAATAATGAACACAGAATTTATCTTAACGGATATCATGCTCATGACAGAGTCCAATCTGGAAGGGACAGAGCAGAATAACATGGGGCGACTAATTGGTGTTTCAGAAGCAATCAATCAATCGATCCTCAGCCTGCAGAAGACAAATCAACAATCCTTACAAGGTATTGAAGCTTCATTCACTGGATTTAAGGAATATACTGCTGGATTACAACAATCTGCCAAGGATTTGGCTGCCTTTAATGATGGATTATCGGATAATCTTGAGGAATTTCAAGGACTATTCCAACAAATGAAAGACGTAACAGATGGCTTTTCCGAAGGGACAACCAACCTAAATAAAAACTTCGATTCACTGTTTTCTTATTTTAAAAAGATGGACACCAAAAACGAACGAATGGTAAAAGTGTTTGAAAACACGTTTGAAAAAATGAAGGAAGTTTCAGATTCACAAATGAAGACATTACAACAATTCGAAATGTCTGTGGGAGAGATCAAGCAATTTACGTCCAAACTTCTGGGAGAACAGGAAACAATGCATACTTCATTTGAAAGAATTCAGGAAAAAAGTGGTGAATTAGTTAATGTGATGGATCATCAAAATAAAAATTTCCAAAGAATTTTTGGAGAGGATCTATCTACGAAACTATCGGGTGTTATGACCTATCTTGGAGAGCTATCTCGAGAATTTGACAAGATGGGCTCATCGATTGTGAAACTTCCTGATGCATTGGAAGTTATTAACCAGACGCAGGCAGAATATAAGCATCTTCTCTCAGATCGCTTTACCGAACTGAAGGAATTTAATCGGACCTTTAGTCAACACTTGAAAAACCATTCGAGTGAATCAATGACATATGAAAAGCACATGCAGGATGCGGCGAATACTTTTGAACAAATCGGGATGAAAAACAATCAACTCATTCAAGATATCAATGCTACAGTCAGCCAGATGAACAATGGATTCCGTCAAAGGGAGAATCAGATGGAGGCAAGTGTTGGGATATTGAAAGATACGCTATCTAACTATGTCGGGAATCTCGAAGGCTCGCTTGGAAATAAATTGGATAGTTTGTTGCAAAGTTTTGGTCGGTACGTTGAGCAGACAAATGACTCGATTCGTAGCGAGTTTAAAGAAGTCCAACGTATTACCGAAGCGACACACCAAAGTAATGGCAGATTTATTCAACAAACACTTCAAGAGATTAGCAGGGAGCTTCAATCGATAAATCAACATCGAACCATTCCTCCGCAGCAGCAGTCTGGTAACTGGAGCAATGGGATAGGAATGAACCAAAATGACTTCTAAATATCAACGATTATTTAAAAATGAACAAGAAGAAGGGCACTTCTGGCCATCGTTTACTGATTTGCTAACAACCATTCTGCTCTGTTTTATGCTGATTTTTATTTGCATGATGGTTATTAAATCACTGCAAATTGAAGAAATGAAGGAAACCCTTGATCAGATTATGGGTGTTAGAGCCAAGCTTGTAAGTGAACTAAAAGAAGAATTCAGTGACGCTGCAATGGGTGTTGAGGTAGATGAAAAAACGGGGGCAATTATATTTAATACAGAAATTTTATTCGATTATGGAGAAGATGAATTAAAACCTCAGTCTTTTAAGTTCTTGGATGAATTTGTTCCAAAGTATTTAGATGTTTTGCTACAGAGTGGGTATGAGGAGTACATTGCCGAAATTATTATAGAAGGACATACAGATCGGGATGGCAGTTATTTATACAATCTGCAGCTTTCCCAGGAGCGTGCCTATAGTGTTGCTGACTATATTATGAGTGAAGACTTTCCATATGAGAACATTCAGCAACATGTCGGGGGGAAATTAACAGTAAACAGCAAATCTTATTCTGATCCTAGAACGGATGAAAATGGCGATTATAGTGCAGAGGATTCCCGTAGAGTGGAGTTCAAATTCCGACTAAAGGATGAGGAGATTCTAGATAAAACGAGGGAGATTTTAGGAGAATAGCCTTCCTTTTTTAGCTGACAGACCTCCTAAAAGTTTATTTTAAACCTATTCCGGGTAAGCAATGACTTGTATGGCAGTTTTTCGTCGTATAGGACAAATTACCTTATCAACAGGAAAAAGGTAGGAGGGTTTCACATTCGAAAGGTATTATTAAGCGCCGCACTTATATTGGTAATAACATTCGCGCTTTCAGAGCAAGTACAAGCCGATGAACAACATATCATCACATTTCCTCTTGTGGAAAATTTAATGGGGGAGAATGAAAATGCTGAGGTGATGTCGCCATTAGTCGCGTCCCAATCATTTATTGAAAGTGCAGTATTTACCCCATTGAAGAATTCAACAAATAATAAGGAGGAGAAGGAAAAAGAGCTGAATACAGAAACATTCATCATAACTGCCTATACTGCTGGGGAAGAGTCAACAGGTAAGTCACCTAATCACCCAGCTTATGGGATTACGGCATCTGGCAACCTAGTAAAAGAAAATGAAACATTAGCTTGCCCTGCTTCACTCGATTTTGGGACAAAGTTGTATATACCAGAACTGGATGAAACATACACATGTGAGGATCGTGGTAGTGCAATTAAGGAAGGTCGTCTAGATGTGTATATAGAAGATTTGGAAGAAGCGATTCATTTTGGAGTACAGAAGCTTGATGTTCAGATTATAGAGGATAAGAAAGATCGACAGTTTGTGTTTGATGGTTAAAAAGGAGAACTTCCCTGAATGGTGAGTGCCATATCAGGGAGTTCTTTTTTTAAAATCACTCTTTAATTAATTGAAGCGCAGGAAGGCATAAAAAAAGCCCCCTTAGTTTGGAGGCAGGTTGCTATAATAGTTCAGTAAATTGTTGAGCTTGTCCATCTAATTGTTTGGAGGATTCGGTTAGGTCTTTAAAATCCTCTACTGTTGTTTGGACTTTTACTTGTCCTTCCATAATATGTTCTTGAACATCCTTTGTTCCAGCACTTATGGTGTTAATTTCGGATGTGATTCGTTCGATGTTACCACGAATTTGAGTAATGGATTTTTCTACATTATTAGATAGCTTGCGGACTTCCTGTGCTACTACATTAAACCCTCTACCATGTTCTCCAGCCCTTGCTGCTTCAATTGCAGCATTCAAAGCAAGTAGATTCGTTTGAGAAGCAATAGCTTTTACAGTTTTAACAATTTCTTGAATCGATTGTGTCTCTTTCTCTAGTTGTGCTAAATTCTCCGTATTTTTTCCAGATACTTTTGTAATACTACCTATTAATGCTAAGAGATCTTCGGAGCGCTCGATACCGGCTGAAGCTTTAGAATTTAGATTAGTAGACATGAGATTTAGTTGGTCTCCAACGCCCATGATGGCTTTGTGTCTGTCTGTAATATCAGTAGCTACTTTTGATACGCCAATAACTTTTGTCTGTGTCTCGTCAAAGATTGGCATATACGTTGCTTCAAGCCATATCCGTTTATTATCTTTCCCTTTTCGTTCAATTTTGTCTTGAAAGCTTCTCCCTTTCAGGATGTTACTCCAGAATTGGTTATAGTCGGGACTATTGGCGAATTCAGGAAAGCAAAGTTCTTTGTGATGCATTCCTAGCATTTCATCTGTCGTATATCCCACCGTCCTTGCAAATACATCATTTACATAAGCAACACGATAATCAAGCCCAAACCGGATAATGGCTAAATTTTCCTCAATTGCTTTGACTACGTGCATATCTGTTACTTGCTCCGTTTCTTTAGTATGTATCATAGAAAACATCCTCCTAATTCGGGCTACTGTAAAAATTTGTATACATTTAAAATAAGGTAATTAAATTTAAAGCAGTCCAAAAGGGGGAGTCTCCTTATTTTTTAGCGTATTCTATTTTCATCGAGCCTGATATTTTAATCTCATTCTTATGACCTAGTATCATTTCCCTAATTATGAATTGAATAAACCTGAATTAAAAATAATTTTTAAATTTCGGCTAGAACTATTATATGGGACGACTCATATACGAATTCTATACATAAAAAAGCGTCATTCATTAATGAATGACGCTCAACTATTTTTCTATTAGAATTCTTCATAGACTGCTGGATCTTGATCTTTTAACCTACCATCAGGGCGAGTTAACTGTGAGATAGTAGTCATTTCCGATTCACTTAGAGTGAAATCAAAAATGGAAATATTTTCGAGTTGTCGGCTTGGTGAAGCAGACTTAGGAATTGGAATGGATCCAAGTTGGTGGTGCCACCGTAAAATTACCTGAGAAATAGTCTTTTGATGCTTATCGGCTATCTTGCCAATTGTCTCATTTTCCAGCACGGCGCTCGCTCTTCCCAGAGGACTCCAAGACTCTGTTTTCACATTATTATCTTCATGCCATTTACGTTGCTCCTCTTGATTAAAAAACGGATGTAGTTCAATCTGATTCATGCTTGGTAGCACACCAGTTTCTTTATTCAGTCGTTCAAGGTGCTCTGGTAGGAAATTACATACACCGATGGAACGAATAAGTCCCCATTTCTTCGCATCAATCAGAGCTTGCCAAGCTTCAACATAGTACCCTTGCTGAGGGTTTGGCCAATGGATTAAATAAAGGTCGTAATAATCAAGTTTAGCTCGGTAAAGCGACTCTTGAATCGTTGTAACAGCTTTATCGTAGGGTTGGTAGCGGCCTGGCAATTTTGACGTAACAAGTAATTCTTCTCTTGGTACAGAGCTACGGCGAATAGCTTCCCCGACTGTGCCTTCGTTTTCATAGTTATAAGCTGTATCAATTAGCCTGTATCCAGTACTAATAGCACTAGTAATTGCGTTTACTCCTTCGTTGCCATTTAGTTTGTACGTTCCAAATCCAATTTCGGGGACAGTTAAACCATCATTAAGCGTGATTTCAGGTATGTGCATATTCTTCGCTCCCTTTCATTATTAGATGTTACAAAAATGTTGACCAATCTCATAACCGATTTAATAAGGTCATATTTGTTATTATTAGACTATCACTATCTATTAAAACGATTCAACTAAATAGATTGAAAATAACTACGATTTGGGTGCAATTACTTGACTTGAAAACCCTTCCATAGTCTATGCTAAGTGTGATAAAAAATAGTATATAGAAAAGGTGGAGAGGTTAGCATGCTAGATAAGCACATCGTATTTTTTGATATAGATGGTACACTTCTTAACGAAGAAAAAGAACTTCCCAAAAGTACGAAAGAAGCCATCGCTGCTTTGAAGAAAGCAGGACATGAGGTTGCAATTGCTACAGGAAGGGCGCCGTTTTTTTTCCAAAACTTGCGTGAAGAGTTAGAAATTGATACATATGTATGTTTTAACGGTCAGTATGTAGTTTATAAAGGTGAGGTGATTCACCGAAATCCTTTGAATAGCGAATTATTAGAGGACTTAGCAAAAGTATCACTGGCAAAAGAGAATCCGATTGTTTTCATGGGTGAAGAAGAAATGAAGGCCAACGTTCCAGATCACGAGGCCATAAACGAAGGCTTGGCCACCTTAAAAGTAGATATGAACTTAGAACATGATCCAACATACAACAAAGGAAGAGATATCTACCAATCCTTATTGTTCTGTGAAGAGGGCGAAGAGAAATTTTACGAAGAAAAGTATAGTGCTTTTAACTTTGTACGTTGGCACCCGAGATCAGTGGACGTTGTCCCTGCTGAAGGATCAAAAGCGGTCGGGATAAGAAAAGTTACCGATCTGCTTGATATAAAACCAGAAAATCACGTCGCGTTTGGAGATTCATTAAATGATTTGGAGATGCTGACTGAGATTCCGAAAAGTGTCGCAATGGGGAACGGCCATTCTCGTGCAAAACAAGCAGCAAGATATGAAACAGCAGCTGTGGATGAGGACGGGATTTTAAAAGGATTACAAATGTTAGGGCTTTTGTAAATTATTAAAGAACCAGAGGGTCTTGCCTAGCCAAGAGATGAATAATAGGGGAGAAATAGGATGAAGGATACATTAAGGGATGTTATGCAAGTAATTAAGCTTGCAGAGAAGCTTAAATATGAACTCCGCCACAGTTGGCTTAGCAATGGTAGACGAGAGAGCGTTGCGGAACATACATGGCGACTATCCTTAATGGCAATGCTGATTGAGCCATTAATGGAAGAAAAGCTAGATACAGCAAAGTTATTAAAAATGGTTATTATTCATGATCTCGTTGAGGCAGAAGCAACCGATGTGCCGGCATTTGATACACTGGATAATGAGGAAGTCAAAGCATTGAAGCAAGCTCGAGAGTTACAGGCAATTGATCATCTCCGAGACATACTTCCTCATGAATTAGGATTAGAAGTACACCAATTGTGGATGGAGTTTGAAGATAAGAAGACCCTTGAAGCTAAAACTGCTAATGCACTTGATAAGCTTGAAGCGCAAATACAGCATAACGAAGCCTCTATCGACACATGGCTTCCGGTGGAACATAAAATGAGCTTTATGCTTGGCAAACATGCAGATTTTCACCCAGTTCTAAAGGAATTAAAGGAGCTAATTGAAGAGGAAGCAGATGAAAAGCTGAGAGAAGCAGGGATCGAAACAGATACATTAAAAGCATAAAACAAGGGAATGTCCGATGGGGAGCTTAAAAGCTGATTTGAAACCTGCAATGGTCATTCCCTTCCGTTTTACAGCTTGTCCGATTGACGTTTTCTGTTTGTAAGACATTTTTAAACATGGAAGTTTCACATTTACATGCTACTTTGTATTCTTTTGCGACAGCCATTATCGGACAATTGTACTCGATCAGCTCGTAGCTATTATCATCTATCTTGGTAATGTCAGCCATGTATCCTTTTTCATTTTGGATAGTCTGAAGTTCTTGCATTCTCTCTTGATGTGATTTTTTCTGCATACGTAAAGTATATTCCTTCGTCAAACGTTTTTCTCTGTTTTGAAAAAGCTGTTCAACAGATTTGCTACCATAAAGTGCTTGTATGTCTTGCAGAAATTCTACACTTAATCCTTCATAGCTTTTAGGAAAAAGTAGTTCTCCTTTCGCTGACAACGTATAGCTCTGAACAGGTCTCCCCATTGGCTGCCTGATTTCTTCCGTAACAATAAGGCCATCTTTTTCCATGGCCAATAGATGTTTCCTTACAGCCATGTCGGTAATTTCAAGGCGTTCCGACAAGGCCCCGACCGTCATACGAACTTCTCTTTTTAAAAGATCAAGAATTCTATCTTTGGTTGTTTTTAGTTGCATAGTGCACCTCCTTAAATCTCTTGTGTAACACTTATTTCTGTTATGGCTTCATATTCTCATCAAGCATTTTAGTTGCGATGCCAATTTTATTAGGGTACGCTTTATTTAAACTTATTATACTTTATAGTATAAAAAGTATAAACTATTTCGATTAGGGAGGAAAGTAACATGGCTAAATTTGAATTACCTGCACTACCTTACGCACACGATGCACTAGAACCTTATATTGATGCAAAAACAATGGAGATACATCACGGGAAACATCATCAAACATATGTAACCAAACTAAACGGTGCCTTGGAAGGGCATCCAGACCTTCAGGGAAAATCATTGGAAGCATTGCTTTCTGATCTTGATGCTCTGCCTGCAGAAATACGCACAGCGGTTAGAAATAATGGTGGAGGTCATTTAAACCACTCTTTATTCTGGGAGGTCATTGCACCATCTAAAGAAGCGTCCGCACCAGAAGGAAAGCTTGCAGAGGCAATGAACGATGCTTTCGGAAGTATCAGCAGCTTCGAGCAAAAATTTGCAGATGCAGCAACAACACGATTTGGTTCAGGATGGGCTTGGCTTGTTGTAAACTCAAATAATAAACTGGAAATTACGAGCACACCAAACCAGGATAGCCCTGTTATGGAAGGGAAAACACCAATTCTTGGTCTTGATGTATGGGAACATGCTTATTATCTAACATATCAAAACAGAAGGCCTGAATACATTGAGAACTTCTTTAATATTATTGACTGGCAAACAGTAGCTACAAAGTTTGAAGCAGCTACAAAATAAAGTGAAACTTCAATCAGGGGAATTTCGTTCTTCCTCACTTATTGTTAGTTGAACGAATTGGGGTGTTAGCGTCCGTGTACTCCCACTAAAAATTAACGGTTTCACTTCAAAATTTTGATGTGAGAGTCTTACGAACAGTTGCACCGGGATAAACATACAATAGAATAAGGTGTTAACATGCACCTTATTCTGTACATATGCTTTACAAGAAACGACGACAGGAGGGGTACACGTTGAAGCTTACAGGAATATCCGGTTCAGTGGTAGGAGAAAAAACGTCACAGGCCGTACATGATGTGTTAATGACGGCTAAGATGCTTGACCCATCGCTTGAAACGGAATTAATTGATTTAAAGGAATACGATGTAGAAATGGTACGAGGTTTTCCATTAGCAGGATATAATCAAGATACTTGGGACGTTGTAAACAAAATCATGACAGCGGACGCGCTTGTGATCGGTTCGCCAATTTACCAAGCATCGATTTCTGGGGTTCTCAAAAATTTATTTGATCACTTACCTGTCGATGCATTTAAAGCAAAGGTTACGGCAATGGTTACGACTGGAGGGGTTGAAAAACACTTTCTTGTATCCGAATATCAATTAAAACCCATACTTTCTTACTTAAAAGGGATGGTGC
The DNA here is from genome assembly GCF_022095695.1 of Oceanobacillus jordanicus. Taxonomy (GTDB): domain Bacteria; phylum Bacillota; class Bacilli; order Bacillales; family Amphibacillaceae; genus Oceanobacillus_B; species Oceanobacillus_B jordanicus. The sequence goes on along the minus strand of NZ_JAIFZM010000003.1, from coordinate 10,702 downwards.
CGACATACAGTGTTTTCGTTCATAATGATGATTTTAATGATGACAATGAAATTATAAACCCAATTGTAAATGAACGAATATCAAAACTTTCTGAGGAAATACTTCAGCTTCATAGTGCCTTACAGCATAAAAAGGGCTGATCCGCCATGGACCAGCCTTTTTTTCTTAAGTTAATTTTAAAATTCTTTTGAAGAAAGTGGTAAAAATAGTTTGACTCCTCTTTTATTAAAAGGGAGGAATTTACTGTCTGTTACTAGATGGCTTATATACCCTGCCAGACAAGTGTTTTGAACCCCAATTAATCCTATTGACATCTCTAATCGGTAGGCAATGTATCCAACGAAAACTACTCCAAGCAACGAATGCGTATAGCTGCGGTGCGAGACGACTGAAGCGATAAGTATAAAGATACCAAGTAAAAATAACCATGTCTCCTGTAAAGATAGGCCAACCGCAATCACAGCAATCCCAGTCAATGTCAACATATGCCTTTGTTTAATAAATGAGGTAAATACGAAAAGTAAAAGACCAATGCCCAACCCAATGTATTGGTTTGTACCATTGCCTTCATACATACTGTAAAAAATCATTAAAATACCAATTAGCTGGCCCACGGATTGAAACAGTTTATGAGAAAGCGTAATTCTCCCACGTAGCTTTCCATCAATATCTAGGTCCGGGAGTAATCCTGCTACTACTCCTATACCCACAAGGAGAGCAGTTTCGGTTGGTGGAGCCGTATAAGTGTTTGCTACGATAAATCCTGTTGCTGCGCCAACAGCAGCGTGTGCAGTACCATTCATGTTGTGTTTCCCTTCTTATGTAAATTATTCCACCTTATAGTGTACAACAAAATGTATGTTCTGTTTAGTGAAACATTAATTAAGGAATACAGATAATAGAGAGGAAGAGCTTATTGAAAAAAATAAAGCTACTTGTCTATCATGGCTCGCGTGATGAAACAAAAAATAAATCCTTCCTTGAAATGGTCAATCGGCTACAGGCAAAGGCTCAAGATCCAGTGTTAGGATGCTTTTTGGAATTCGGTTCTCCATTGTTGGAGAATGTGATGGCCGGATATCCTCAAGATTACGAAGTTACAGTCATTCCATTATTCTTTCTGAAAGGTAAGCATTATGAAGGAGACTTAAAAGATGTAGCGAGCCAAGCTGACTCACCAGTGAACATCCTGCCACCTTTAGTAGAAGAAGACCACTTCATAAGATTTATACAACAAAGCTATGATATAAAAGAACCGTTCATCCTCGCAGCACATGGATCGGCTCACTTTGAGGCTAAACAAGCTCTCTGTGCAATGGCTAAAAGGCTTGCTGATAAAAGTGGGATGCCTTGGCTGGTGGTCATGTTGGCAGAAGATGGTGCGAAAGAAAAGCTAGTTAATTTTCAGGAGGAGTATGGAAGTGTAACAATGTTGCCTCTCACTTTCGGTAAGGGAAAGGTTTATTATGAACTAAAATCTCTAGCAAGTTCTAACACTAATTTTCATATAATGGATCCTCTATCGTTTAATCAGAGCATAGAAAGATATATACTAAACAAAATAGTGATTTTGGAAGGAAGTTAAGAATGAACCTAAGCCTACAGCATATAGAAAACGAAGATTCTCTTGCACTATCGGTATTGGCAACGGGCATAGAGGTAGGAGAAAAAGAATACGAGATAATTGACCAATCTGGTGAGCTGAAAGAAAACGCTGTTCATGTATTAAATTATGTACCTGTTAATCATGAAGCAAAGGAAAGGTTTGAAATGCGTTTCCTTAGTCGCCCTAAGCTAATCGAAAAAGAGGCTGGTTTTATATCGATACGCGTCCTGCGACCAATTACAGACAGTACGTATCTAATTCTTACCCAGTGGGAAACCGTGGAAGCATTTCGAGATTGGCAAAGCTCAAAAGCTTATCAGCATGCACATAAAAAGAGAGGGACAAAAGAAGGGCTTGACAAAGAAAAGGGTGTATTGAGTGGAAAGCCCTATCATCATCTTTACAAGACGAAGAGATAGTTCCCTTACGTATAAGTCTACAGAATCATAGACAATTTAATAATTGTTCGATAATATGATAGATAAGAGGGTACTATAATTATAGAGGTGGAGCCAAGCGTGACTAAAAATATTCAAAGTAGACAATATCTTATAGAACAAGCACTTAATTATACAGGAGTTGGCTTAATTATTACAGACCCGACGATCGAGGATAATCCGATTGTTTATGCCAATCAAGGCTTTTACAAACTGACCGGATATACAGAAAGTGAAGTAATTGGTAGCAATTGTCGTTTTTTACAGGGAGAAGAAACAGATGAGACAAGCTTGCAGGCATTACGAGATGCCATTTTGGAAGAACAGCAAATTACCGTACAACTTTACAATTACAGAAAAGATGGAACTGGCTTCTGGAATGAGTTATCAATCGATCCTATGTGGGTAGAGGAAGATCAGAAGACTTATTTTGTTGGGGTGCAAAAGGACGTCACGCAAGATAAAGAGAATGAAAGACTGCTTGCCCAGCATTTGTTAGAAATCGAGCGAATCTCGACCCCAATTGTTCCAGTCCATGATAATGCTTCGGTGCTTCCCCTAATAGGTACGATGGGAGAAGAACGGTTGGATACTATTATGAAATCCGTATCAAACTACCTCGAGCTTTCTGACCAAGATTATTTAATTATAGATCTTTCAGGCTTATATGAAGTTGATAGAAATACGGTAGCTAGATTTTTAAAGATTCACCAATTTATCTCCCTTATGGGTAAACAGCTACTTGTAGCGGGAATCCGGCCTGACATGGCAGTACAGACGGCCACTATACAAGATAAATTTAGAAATATGAAGACATTCAAGAGTGTGCAAACAGCCATGGAATATATCGTCCGGGTTGCAGAAGATAAATAATCTAACTTGAACCCCTATTCGTAAAGGAATAGGGGTTTCTTAATAAATAAGAGATGTTTTGTTGCTAATGTGACTTGGAGTAACTGTAGTTTGCCCCATTATTGTTAATAAGATATTGTCTTAGTGGTACTGATTGATGGTATTAATTCAAAAACATTCTCTATACAGTTCGTTACACTTATATGTCGAAGTGTTTACCTTCAATAAAGGAAACAGTATCTTGACTTCGAGATAAAAGGGAGTATTGCGATAGGAACAATTGGTGTCTCTTAAAAAGCATAGGACCTCATGATTTCCCCGGAAATAATGGTCACGTTAAGGTAGGAGGAAGGGTGACAAATAATGAAGGTTGTCATTGCGGTCGATTCATTTAAAAGGGACCGCGTGCTGTTGGGATTCAACATAATGGTGAAAAACGTTGTCTTACACCAAGTTACCAATGAGAATGGCAAAGATAGAAGATATTCATTCTTTCTTAGGCTTATAAATCAATAGTTTAATTTTCAGATAAATAACTCGTGAGAAAGAGCCGCCTGTATTTAGACGACTTTTAGATGGTAACGGATGAGAAAATTCTTCTCCTTCTTTTAACTATTATTCACTGTATCAACATAGCTCCAAAGTCTAGATGCAATTTCTCTTGCCTCTAATTCATCAGTAGTTCCTGTGAATGCATTGGTGAAGGCGCGAGTTACTGTTTCAATAAGATAGATGCGAGGGCTGTCTGCAGTTAATTCTTCCATTAGAAAGTGGATACATTGTTTTCCGTCCACATTTGCTTCATCAGATAGCTTTTCTGTAAAACCAGTAAGCTGCTCCACCACTTGGTCCCTCGAATATTTCTTGCTATTAAGACTTCGTTTTAGTGAAACTACGACTTCTTCATTTAGAAGGGTGTCCTGGTTAGAAACAAGTCCTGGTATGATAGCATCCATCCGACGTAAAACATATAAGACCAGTGTGTCTACTTCTCCCAAGTTATTACTTGCTGCAGCCCAAATATGAAAGATTTGCTGCATCATTCCGAGTAATAATGCGGCTCCATCAAGTGCATAAGGGGATGCTTTTTCTCCATAAATATCAATTAATCTTTCAGAAAGCCAAAACAACTCTTTTAAATGGTTCTTTTTCACAAAATCACGTAACTCCTGATCACCAGAATGAAAAATGGCTTCAAACAACATAAATAGATTTTCTTCACGGTTGATTTGCATCCGGACTGCAATCTGCTTAGCAAGAACGTGTTTGTCGGACTTCTTTTCACCAATTAATAATTCTCTTCTTCTTACAAAGGTTTCTTCATTTACATATTCCAAAATGGCCACAAGGCATTCATTTTTTGACGTGAAATAATTATAGAAAGTTCCTTTAGAGATTTTAGACCCTTCCAAAATATCTTGTACGGATGTTGTGCTAAATCCTTTTTCAATAAACAGACGTTGTGCTGTTAATAAAACTTGTCGCTTACGCTCATTCATATAATCACCTTTAGACTGTTAGTATAATTTAATTTTAACTTAAAAAAACTATCTAATCAATTCCCATGTTAAAAAGGAAATTTCCTCTTGCCAAAAATGAACGAAGGGTATAAAATAATCAAGTGTTGAACTTCAAGTACAAATTTTATACAACGAGTATGAACGGGGGAATGAATGTTGGATATAAAACAAATGCATGAAAAACCTCCTTATGGAATGATTGCCATTCTATTTATCGGGGCTTTCGTAGCTTTATTAAATAACACATTATTGAATGTAGCTCTACCGACCATTATGACAGAATTTGATGTATCACCATCAATTGTTCAATGGATTACCACAGGGTATATGCTGGTAAATGGAATTCTGATCCCAGCAAGTGCTTTCTTTATTCAGAAATTCACTAATAGAAGGCTGTTTCTTACTGCCATGACGCTATTCTCTATAGGGACATTGTTGGCAATGTTAGCGCCAAGCTTTGGAATACTTGTCCTAGCTCGGATGATACAAGCATCAGGTTCAGCTGTGATGATGCCATTGTTAATGAACGTAATGCTTACAGCTTTCCCAGTGGAAAAAAGAGGAAGTGCCATGGGGATTTTCGGTCTGGCGATGATTACAGCTCCAGCCATTGGCCCTACTCTGTCCGGCTGGGTAATCGAGCATTATGATTGGCGCGTATTGTTCGGTATTGTCTTACCATTTGCCTTATTTACTTTAGTGTTTGCTTTTATAAAATTAAGTAATATAACAGAAAATCGTGAGGTACGTTTAAATATACCTTCTCTTATCTTATCTAGTATAGGGTTTGGTGGTATCCTTTACGGCTTTAGTATGGCTGGTGATAAAGGCTGGGATGCTTTAGAAGTCTATGGGACTATTACTGTTGGAGCTATAGCACTCTTCGGTTTCATCTGGCGACAATTACACATGGATGAACCAATGCTGGAGTTCAGAATATATAAGCATCCAATGTTCGCATTATCATCAGCTATCTCGGTTGTCCTTTCTATGTCAATGTTCTCGGCAATGATATTAACGCCATTGTATGTACAGACTATCCGCGGGATTTCGCCATTCCATTCCGGTTTGCTTATGCTACCAGGCGCAATTGTTATGGGAATTATGTCCCCTATTATGGGACGCTTGTTTGACAAGTTTGGTGCAAGAATACTTGCGATTATCGGTTTATCTATTACGGTTCTTACAACTTATTTATTTAGTAATTTAGATCTTGAATCGGGTTATTACTATATTATGTTACTCTATACCATTCGGATGTTTGGTATTTCCATGGTCATGATGCCGGTTATGACCAACGGTTTAAATCAGTTACCAATGAAAGACAACCCACACGGTACGGCAATGAACAGTACTATCCAACAGGTTTCTGGTGCAATTGGCTCTGCCTTACTTCTTACTGTTATGAACAAACGAAGTGAAACAGCAGGAAATGATCTACTAGACCAAGCGATGGCATCTGGGAATGTACCGCAAAGCACCGACGGAATGGCAGCATTTAAAATGCAGCTTGCAAATGAGGCTATGCTAGAAGGAATTAATTTCACCTTCTTCGTTTCCACATGGATTGCAGTCGTTGCACTGCTTCTCGGTTTCTTTATTAAACGGGTTACACCACCTAAAACAGAATATGAGCAAGTTGAAACGCCTGCTTCCTAATGATGAAAACCAGTATCTTATTAAAGGTACTGGTTTTTATTTTGATTTCATATTATTATAAGAAGGGCATTTAATAGGATCCTTATGGAACTTTAACGTTTTTTATGAAAATAGTACCAGGTGCTAATAGTTTGTGTTAAAATGAAACAAAGAAACAAGCAGGTAAGGAGAGAGAGCATGATATACACATTTGCTGCTAATCTTGTTAAACTTATATTAACTTTATTTGGTAGACTAAGGGTCCACCAAAAAGAAAACATCCCAAAAGGGAAAGATGGATATGTTATTGCTTGTACGCATACTGGTTGGGTAGATATTCTCTGGCTAGGAGTTTCCATGCTACCAACTAAAATACATTATATGGCTAAGAAGGAGTTATTTAAGTCTAAAGGACTGAAATGGCTTATGGAACACCTTAATGCATTTCCAGTTGACCGAGAAAACCCAGGCCCGAGTACGATTAAGGTACCTCGAAGATTGCTTGCAGAGGGCAAAGTGGTTGGAATTTTTCCTAGTGGGACAAGAACTAGTGAAGAAGTTCCTTTAAAACGCGGAGCTGTTACTATTGCTGGGCATTCTAAAGTTCCTATTCTTCCTGTTGCTTACGCAGGCCCAAATAATTTTACTGACTTGTTTAAACGGGTAAAACCCCATATTATTTACGGTGAACCTATATATTTACCAGAGGGCATGTCTAAAAAAGAAGGCATGGAAGTCATGATGGAGCAGTTAAACGTAGCGTTAAACCAATTACAGGAACAATTAAAAGAAAGATAATAATGCGAAGAACAGTACCAGTTGAGGTATTGTTCTTTTTTTAGATGTATATGTAAAATGCAGCTGGTAGAAATTACGAGACACTATCCTCATGCTTAACTTTTGATAAATGGGGAAAACAAATACAGTGGTTAAAAGTTTAAATTACTAGGGGAGGTAAATTCAATGACACAACAACAACTTATTCTTCAAGAACGCCCTAATGGGTTACCTAATGATAGTACCTTTCAATTTAAAGAGGTCGAGGAGGGCACTCCAAAAGATGGAGAAGTATTATTAAAAACACTTTATGTCTCAGTAGATCCATATATGAGGGGAAGGATGTCAGACGCGCCTTCTTATGTTGACCCATTTAAAGTCGGGGAACCATTAGCTGGTGGAGTGGTTGCGCAAGTGGTAGAGACAAAAAGCGATCAACTGCAAAAAGGTGATATTGTTAGAGGGAATTTACCATTTCAGGAGTACATTGTAGAAAAATCAGACCAGGTTAGTAAAGTACAAACAAATGGATTAGATCCGAGTGCTGCTCTCAGCGTACTTGGAATGCCCGGTTTAACAGCATACTTTGGTCTGATGCACATTGGAAAGCCTAAAAGGGGAGAAACAGTTGTGATATCTGGAGCAGCAGGAGCTGTTGGACAGGTAGCAGGGCAGCTAGCTAAACAGGCAGGAGCCAAGGTTGTTGGTATTGTCGGTTCTGAAGAGAAAGCTAACTATATAAAAGACAAGTTAGGCTACGATAAAGCCGTAGAATATAAAAAGGAAGATTTTGGAAAACGGTTAAAAGATGCCTGTCCTGATGGCATTGATGTATATTACGAAAATGTTGGAGGTGAAATTTCTGATCACATTTGGCCAATGCTAAATACATTTGCGCGTGTACCTGTTTGTGGCGCAATTTCCTCTTATAATTTAAAGGAAGGGGAACAGGATATCGGTTTACGGGTACAGCAATTTCTTGTTAAGTCCCGTGTTCTCATGCAAGGTTTTATTGTTGGCGATTTCTCTGATCATTATGCTGACGCATATGAAGAATTAGCAAATGCTGTGAGTAAGGGAAATCTGTACTATGAAGAAACGATTTATGAAGGCTTTCAAAAGATTCCAGATGCTTTCCTTGGATTGTTCTCAGGAAAAAACATTGGCAAACAGCTTGTAAAAGTTTCAGATCCTGAATAAAGGACCTATAACAGGTCTAAGTATGCTGCAAATGGAGGACCTGGATTTTAAAAAAAGGATATAAACGACATCCCGGGTAAGCAATTCTCGGGATGTTTTTGTTTTATGGAGCTATTACAAAATTCTTCAACTCTCACTTAATAATATGGGAAGTGTTCTAGTCAGAATTTGGAAGCAGGGGAAGATAACGTAGTTACAGAGCGCAAGCAAAAAAGCAATTTGTTGTTTCAAACTTAGTGGTTTTAAAACTGTATAATCAACCCTCTGTATCTTTGGTAAATATCGGTAGAACAGGAGTCTACTACAATTATTTTACAATGTAAGGGTTTTACTTTTCTGATTTTTATATAATAATTAGATTTTTAAAATAAATTATAAATATACAGTTGACTTCATAAAAAAATGAGATTATACTTGTCAACAATAAACAAATATTTAATATAATATTATAACTTTTGATAGGGAGTATAGCATGAAAGTAGACAAGGATTTATCTACACCTTTATATGATCAAGTGAAACATATATTGGAAGCTAAGATTACAAGTAAGGAATGGGGCGTCGGGTATCAACTCCCGACCGAAAAAAAGCTTGCAGAGACATTTAATGTTAGTAACATCACGATCAAACGAGCCATTCATGATCTAGTCCATGAGGGATTGCTTTACAGACAAAGTGGTAAAGGTACTTTTGTTAAAACGAAGGATGAAACTAATTTAACAAGACTTGTTTCTTTAAGGAATGAAGCTTGGGAAAACCAGTATCATCCTCACCGGACATTGAACCTTAAGGCTGAGAAAGCATCTTCTGATATTAAAAGAAAACTTGAAATGCAGGAAGATGAAGTGTATAAAATTCATAGAATAAAGTTAAGAGAAGACATTCCGGTAGCAATCGAATATTCCTATATACCAGTACATCTCTTTCCCGGACTACTCGAAAATGATATGGAAAAAGAACTACTCTACAATTTGTTTACCCAGACTTATCATAAGAAGCTAGGAAAAGCAAAAGTATATTTCTCGATTATTTTTGCTGACAGCTATGAGGCAGAATTATTACAACTCCCAGTCGGAGAACAATTATTTTCACTTGAGCGTTATACAGTTGATGAAGAAGGAACTATAATTGAGTATTCACGATTTATTCTAAAACAAGAACAATCAAACTTTTACTTAGAAATAGATTTGTAATTTTTTTGAAAAAAATATCTAAAAATTATTATTTTACGAAACTATACAAAAATATTATAACTTTATAATGTTATAATATTATATTTTATATAATGAAAAAGGAGGGATTGAGTGGAAAAACTTTTTCAACAAATAGAAGAACATGCATCCTTGTACCAACATTGGTTGTTATCCATGTGTAATCAACCAAGTATTTCTGCAAAAAATATAGGGATGCAGGAGATGAAGGAGTTGGTGATACAGCTTCTGGAGGATTTGGGAGCAGATGTGGAAGAAGTTGTGACTGCCGGATATCCAATCATTTATGGGCAGATCGATAATGGAAGTAAAAGAACTCTGACTTTTTACAACCATTATGATGTGCAGCCTCCAGACCCATTAGCAGAATGGATGTCTGACCCGTTTAAAGCGAGAGTTGAAGATGGACAGATCTTTGCAAGAGGGGTAGCAGATAATAAAGGAAATATAGCAGCACGAATAGCAGCAGTACACGCCTACCAGAAAGTTCATGGCGATTTACCGGTTAATGTGAAATTCATTATTGAAGGGGAAGAGGAGGTTGGTAGTCCTAACTTAAAAAAATTTGCATTAGAGAATCCGGAAAAGCTAAAAACAGATGCCATGATTTGGGAAGGGGGCATGCGTAATATTCATGACAAACGTCCGCATATCAGCTTTGGAGTGAAAGGGATATGCTTTGTAGAGCTGCGAGTTAGGGGCGCAGCTTTTGATCTTCATTCGTCGGAAGGGGCTGTAGTTGAAAATCCTGCATGGCGTCTAGTATGGGCGTTGAGTACATTAAAGAATGAGAATGAAAAAATACTAATTGATGGGTTCTATGACAATATTTTAGAACTAACAGAAAAAGAAAAGGCTTTTTTTCAAACGATGGATTATGATGAAGAGCATACAAAAACTCATTATCAAATAGACAATTTTCTTACTGGTGTAACTGGATTAGAGTTGAAGGAGCGTTTGACGGCCGCCCCGACTTGCACAATCTGTGGGTTGGAAGCAGGGGATACTGGACAAGGGGCCAAAACAGTACTGCCATCCAGGTCCAAAGTGAAGATTGACTTTCGAATAGTACCTGGGCAGACTCCGAAAATGGTGATAGATTTGTTGCGCAAACATTTGGATCAACACGGCTTTCGAGATATTGAAATTGAGCAGCTTGCTGGACTACTCCCATTTAATTCGGACTCGGAGAATCCGTTTGTTGATACGGTTATTGACAGTATGAAAGAAGTGTACGAAGAGCCACCTATCATCATGCGTAATCTGGCAGGATCTAGCCCAATGGAAAAATTACTTGCTAATACTGAGATACCTGCTGCTCAGATTGGCGTTGCAAACACAGGGTCAAACTTTCATGGGCCCAATGAGAATATTTATATAGATGATTTTATAAAGGGGATAAAGGCTACGGCAAATGTCATGCGGCATTTTGGAGATGTTTAGCTATTAATGACTGAATAAT
>NZ_JAIFZM010000036.1 GCF_022095695.1 Oceanobacillus jordanicus | reverse complement strand
TCCATTGTAGCACGTGTGTAGCCCAGGTCATAAGGGGCATGATGATTTGACGTCATCCCCACCTTCCTCCGGTTTGTCACCGGCAGTCACCTTAGAGTGCCCAACTAAATGCTGGCAACTAAGATCAAGGGTTGCGCTCGTTGCGGGACTTAACCCAACATCTCACGACACGAGCTGACGACAACCATGCACCACCTGTCACTCTGTCCCCGAAGGGAACTTCCTATCTCTAGGAATGGCAGAGGATGTCAAGACCTGGTAAGGTTCTTCGCGTTGCTTCGAATTAAACCACATGCTCCACCGCTTGTGCGGGCCCCCGTCAATTCTTTTGAGTTTCAGCCTTGCGGCCGTACTCCCCAGGCGGAGTGCTTAATGCGTTAACTTCAGCACTAAGGGGCGGAAACCCCCTAACACCTAGCACTCATCGTTTACGGCGTGGACTACCAGGGTATCTAATCCTGTTCGCTCCCCACGCTTTCGCTCCTCAGCGTCAGTTACAGACCAGAGAGTCGCCTTCGCCACTGGTGTTCCTCCACATCTCTACGCATTTCACCGCTACACGTG
>NZ_JAIFZM010000035.1 GCF_022095695.1 Oceanobacillus jordanicus | reverse complement strand
TTCAAGTAACGTTCCAGATACCAGCGTTGTTTCTCCGTTAAAGCTTCATGCTTCTTATTAAACACATGCTTCATCCGCTTACACTTTTTACGATCGTAGTCGTTAAATTGCTTTTGTTCTTTTCTCCTTACACGCTCAAGTGCCCAATAAATATGCCGACAGAAATGAAAACGGTCAGCTACTACAATAGGTTTCCCTAATGCTTGGTCCACGGCTGCTTTGAATGAAGGGCTCATGTCCATTACAACTTTTTCTACTTTCTGCCCATGCTCTCTTAGATAAGCCTTTACCGTTTCTTTTTTCCTATCCGGCAATATCTCGAGGGGCTTCCGATCCACCGGATCGGCAATAATGGTTTGGTATTTTTCCCCGTCGGAATCACCCTTATATTCATCAATAGCGATTACAGAAGGTAACTCCCGTGTTTCCTCCAAAAAGTTAGATCCCACTTCATCAAACCTACGCATTACAGTAGTTGCGGAAGTGTTAAATCGAGAGGCAATTGCTTTAAAGTTTTTTCCATGAATTAGCTCTAACGCAATAGCTTGCTTTAGTTCTTTGGACTGCCGTTGATAGCGTTCCACCAATGAATTATTTTCATAAAAACGCCTTTTACATTGTGGGTGTTCACATTTATAGCGACGTTTACGGTAAAAAATTAGCGTCTCTCTCATAAACAGTTTTGAGTGCTGTATCTTTTGAGTGCGGTAATCGTGCACCTTTTGTGTTAGGGTATTACACGCTGGACAACGATGGGGCTTGGCATCCAGTTCCACATGCAGCTGAAAAATCCCACCATTTTCAATCGTTTTTTTTATACGAAACTCTTCTAAACCTGGGAAAGAAATGTTAAAATTCACTTACACGCAACTCCTTTTGTTATTGTTTTGTGGTTAAAACAAGTCTAACAAAATTCGGAGTTTGCGTGTTTTATTTAGCTGAATTTTCTCTGTAC
>NZ_JAIFZM010000034.1 GCF_022095695.1 Oceanobacillus jordanicus | reverse complement strand
TAGTATCCGTCAGCTCCACGTGTCACCACGCTTCCACCTCGGACCTATCAACCTCATCGTCTCTGAGGGATCTTACTCACTCGAAGTGATGGGAAGTCTCATCTTGAGGGGGGCTTCATGCTTAGATGCTTTCAGCACTTATCCCTGCCACACGTAGCTACCCAGCTATGCTCCTGGCGGAACAACTGGTACACCAGCGGTGTGTCCATCCCGGTCCTCTCGTACTAAGGACAGCTCCTCTCAAACTTCCAACGCCCACGACGGATAGGGACCGAACTGTCTCACGACGTTCTGAACCCAGCTCGCGTACCGCTTTAATGGGCGAACAGCCCAACCCTTGGGACCGACTACAGCCCCAGGATGCGATGAGCCGACATCGAGGTGCCAAACCTCCCCGTCGATGTGAACTCTTGGGGGAGATAAGCCTGTTATCCCCGGGGTAGCTTTTATCCGTTGAGCGATGGCCCTTCCATGCGGAACCACCGGATCACTAAGCCCGACTTTCGTCCCTGCTCGACTTGTAGGTCTCGCAGTCAAGCTCCCTTGTGCCTTTACACTCTACGAATGATTTCCAACCATTCTGAGGGAACCTTTGGGCGCCTCCGTTACCTTTTGGGAGGCGACCGCCCCAGTCAAACTGCCCGCCTGACACTGTCTCCGAACCGGATTACGGTCCTGGGTTAGAAGGTTCGTACAGCCAGGGTGGTATCCCACGGATGCCTCCACGTAAGCTAGCGCTCACGCTTCGAAGGCTCCCACCTATCCTGTACAAGCTGTACCAACATTCAATATCAGGCTACAGTAAAGCTCCACGGGGTCTTTCCGTCCTGTCGCGGGTAATGCGCATCTTCACGCATAGTATAATTTCACCGGGTCTCTCGTTGAGACAGTGCCCAAGTCGTTGCACCTTTCGTGCGGGTCGGAACTTACCCGACAAGGAATTTCGCTACCTTAGGACCGTTATAGTTACGGCCGCCGTTTACTG
>NZ_JAIFZM010000033.1 GCF_022095695.1 Oceanobacillus jordanicus | reverse complement strand
ATTAATTGGTGGAGCCTAGCGGGATCGAACCGCTGACCTCCTGCGTGCAAGGCAGGCGCTCTCCCAGCTGAGCTAAGGCCCCAATATTTAAATGGTCGGGAAGACAGGATTTGAACCTGCGACCCCATGGTCCCAAACCATGTGCTCTACCAAGCTGAGCTACTTCCCGAAAGAATGGCGCGCCCGAGAGGAGTCGAACCCCTAACCTCTTGATCCGTAGTCAAACGCTCTATCCAATTGAGCTACGGGCGCTTATAGTGCCGAGGGCCGGACTCGAACCGGCACGGTAGAACCTACCGCAGGATTTTAAGTCCTGTGCGTCTGCCAATTCCGCCACCCCGGCTTGGGCATGGAGCGGAAGACGGGATTCGAACCCGCGACCCCCACCTTGGCAAGGTGGTGTTCTACCACTGAACTACTTCCGCAGCGTAAATATTTGAATTAAGTAATGGTGCGGGTGAAGGGACTTGAACCCCCACGTCCGAAGACACTAGATCCTAAATCTAGCGCGTCTGCCAATTCCGCCACACCCGCAAAAGTGTTTGAGTGGTGAGCCATGAAGGATTCGAACCTTCGACCCTCTGATTAAAAGTCAGATGCTCTACCAACTGAGCTAATGGCTCGTACACACTTGAAATGAATAGTGGTGCCGGCCAGAGGACTTGAACCCCCAACCTACTGATTACAAGTCAGTTGCTCTACCAGTTGAGCTAGGCCGGCAAATGGTGGAGGATGCAGGGCTCGAACCTGCGACCCCCTGCTTGTAAGGCAGGTGCTCTCCCAGCTGAGCTAATCCTCCAATGCACATATAAAATGCGCAAATTATAATATTCAATTCGCCTGGCGGCGTCCTACTCTTGCAGGGGCAAAGCCCCAACTACCATCGGCGCTGGAGAACTTAACTTCTGTGTTCGGCATGAGAACAGGTGTGACCTCTCCGCTATTGCTACCAGACCTTCCTAAAAACAAGGACAAGGTATATTATATGCATTTTCTCGAAAAAATGCAAGGGTTTTTTT
>NZ_JAIFZM010000032.1 GCF_022095695.1 Oceanobacillus jordanicus | reverse complement strand
TATTTCTCTCATACTTCGAAAGAACAGGAAGTGAGGTTTTATATGGAGAGGCGGGTGTGATAGCCTAATTTAGCCCAGCCAACTGTTTTCCAAATAGCTGGGTCTTGGCGTGAAAATCATGCCCGCAGAGGCTCCATGTCAAACCGAACGTATTTAGTATGTTCGCCACAAAAAGGAAGGTCCTTCCTCTAGTTAAGTTATTCGATTGTAGAGCCATATCTTGATTCAAACATGGACTTGAGTTCATCTTTTACCGACGCAAATTCAGTTATTGCTCTTTTACTCCACCTTTCGTTATAGTCTTTCGAAACAAGGTAGACAATTTTTTCTACAGCCTTTTCGCTCGGGAGACTATTCATGCTTTTCGTACGTTTTTTTACTTCTTTAATAGTACGCTCAATGGTGTTAGTGGTATAGATCTGAGGTTGAATAATCCTTGGGTAATCAAGAAACGTTAATAAGACCGAAAGATCTTCTTCCCATGAAGAAATCACCTTTGGGTAGATCTTATTCCAGGCCTCTTTTAGCTCACTAAAACATTGTAGAGCTTGCTCTTTGGAACTTGCTTTGTAGACCTTTTTAAGGTCCTTTGTGAAAGCCTCTTTATCTCGCTGGCGAATGGAAGAAAGTACGTTCCGTACTTTATGAACTACACAACGCTGTACGTCGGCTTTGGGGTATACTTCCTTGAAAGCTTTTTCGAGACCACTAAGCCCATCAAATACACCCAATAATACTTCTTCCAAGCCTCTATTATGAAGGTTAGTTAAGATTTCTTTCCACCCAAGCGCACTCTCTTTCCCCCCGACATAAAACCCTACGATCTCTTTATGCCCTTCGTCAGTAATCCCTACTATCACGTAAACCACTTCGCTATCCACGTCTTGCCGGCGTAATTTCAGGTAAGTTCCATCTAAGTAGAGAACGCTATATCTTTTGTCGAGAGGGCGTTGCTGCCATTCATCAATTTCTTCTACCAACACATCTGTAATGTTGCTAATGGTAGTTGCGGAATACGAATCCCCTAGAATTCTCTCAATAAATGTACCAATTTCACGTGTGCTAAAGCCCTTTTGGTACATCGTTATAATGCTTTCCCCGAGCCATTTTTCTCTCCGTTGGTAAGGGTCAAATAGGTTTGTTTGAAAATGCCCGTCACGATCTCTTGGTATGGAAAGTTCTTCAATTCGTCCGTATCTTGTATCTAAACCCCGCTCATAATAACCATTTTTACTATTTTTAAGTTCTGGGTGCTCTACTTCAAAGTAATTCTTAAATTCCTCTTTTAATATCACCTCTAATTTTTCTTGAACAAAATTACGGACCATAG
>NZ_JAIFZM010000031.1 GCF_022095695.1 Oceanobacillus jordanicus | reverse complement strand
TAACCTTCCAGCACCGGGCAGGTGTCAGCCCCTATACTTCGCCTTTCGGCTTCGCAGAGACCTGTGTTTTTGCTAAACAGTCGCTTGGGCCTATTCACTGCGGCTCCTCCTAAAAAGGAGCACCCCTTCTCCCGAAGTTACGGGGTCATTTTGCCGAGTTCCTTAACGAGAGTTCTCCCGCTCACCTTAGGATTCTCTCCTCGCCTACCTGTGTCGGTTTGCGGTACGGGCACCTTTGAACTCACTAGAGGCTTTTCTTGGCAGTGTGAAATCTGGAACTTCGGTACTTAATTTCCCTCCCCATCACAGCTTGAACTCAGTTGGACGGATTTGCCTATCCAACATTCTCACTGCTTGGGCGCACACATCCATCGGTGCGCATTCCATATCCTACTGCGTCCCCCCATTGCTCAAACATTCAAGAGGTGGTACAGGAATATCTACCTGTTGTCCATCGCCTACGCCTTTCGGCCTCGGCTTAGGTCCCGACTAACCCTGAGAGGACGAGCCTTCCTCAGGAAACCTTAGGCATTCGGTGAAAGAGATTCTCACTCTTTTTTCGCTACTCATACCGGCATTCTCACTTCTACGCGCTCCACCAGTCCTCACGGTCTGACTTCACTGCCCGTAGAACGCTCTCCTACCATTGTTCGAAGAACAATCCGCAGCTTCGGTGATACGTTTAGCCCCGGTACATTTTCGGCGCAGAGTCACTCGACCAGTGAGCTATTACGCACTCTTTAAATGGTGGCTGCTTCTAAGCCAACATCCTGGTTGTCTGGGCAACTCCACATCCTTTTCCACTTAACGTATACTTTGGGACCTTAGCTGGCGGTCTGGGCTGTTTCCCTTTCGACTATGAACCTTATCACCCATAGTCTGACTCCCAAGTCTAAGTATCTGGCATTCGGAGTTTGACTGAATTCGGTAACCCGGTGAGGGCCCCTAGTCCAATCAGTGCTCTACCTCCAGTACTCGTTCCTTGAGGCTAGCCCTAAAGCTATTTCGGAGAGAACCAGCTATCTCCGTGTTCGATTGGCATTTCACCCCTACCCACACCTCATCCCCGCATTTTTCAACATACGTGGGTTCGGGCCTCCAGTCAGTGTTACCTGACCTTCACCCTGGACATGGGTAGATCACACGGTTTCGGGTCTACGACCGCATACTAAAATCGCCCTATTCAGACTCGCTTTCGCTGCGGCTCCGTGTCTTCCACTTAACCTTGCATACGATCGTAACTCGCCGGTCCATTCTACAAAAGGTACGCCGTCACCCATTAACGGGCTTCGACTACTTGTAGGCACACGGTTTCAGGTTCTCTTTCACTCCCCTTCCGGGGTGCTTTTCACCTTTCCCTCACGGTACTGGTTCACTATCGGTCACTAGGGAGTATTTAGCCTTGGGAGATGGTCCTCCCGGATTCCGACGGAATTTCTCGTGTTCCGCCGTACTCAGGATACACTCCGGAGGAAATTCCTTTTCGATTACAGGGCTCTTACCTGCTATGG
>NZ_JAIFZM010000030.1 GCF_022095695.1 Oceanobacillus jordanicus | reverse complement strand
CTTATTTCAAAGGCAAATTCTTATGCCCTTTCTTGCTAAATATGTCAAAAAAGTCTTGGACGTCGCGAGATATTTCTAGATAATGGTCTTAGGATCATTTGGGACAATTCTTTTCCCCCTTGTGGTTAGACCACTTTATATAGACTGTTTCCCAGTGTACGTGCGGACCTTCCTACTCGCAGGCTGTGCATCTTGGTATTCGAACCTAGATGTTAGTAGCTCTAGGGCGGCTTTCGAACCAAGGATAGTACTTATACACGAGGTTGCTGATCGGCGTTCACACTAGGGATATCTCAGGGCGTCCAAGAACATAGTACCGATGATTCCAAATTGAAAGGAGGAAATCCCCCATGAAATTATTTGTTGGATTAGATGTGAGTTCTTTTGATATCAAGGTTTGTTTTTTAGATGGTGAAGGGGAAAAGCTAAGGTCCTTCACCGTTTCAAACGATTTACCAGGTGCAACGAAGTTGCGAGATGCCATTATTGAATGTGCAGCTGGTCGAGACATTTATACGCTTAGAATCGGTCTTGAATCAACTTCTGTCTATAGCTTTCATCCCTCTATGTTCTTACATAATGACGCTTCACTTAAGTCACTTGGGACAGAAGTATTTGTCATGAATCCGAAACAGATTGCGAATTTTAAAAAGAGCTATAGCGATATGGACAAAACCGATGAAATCGATGCGTTTGTCATTGCCGACTATCTTCGCTTCGGTCGATTGCCTATGTCGGTTGTGAAAGAGAGCCAGTATGTCGCTCTCCAACAGCTCACACGCTCTCGATACCAGCTCATTCATCAAGTGACGAAGGAGAAGCAACATTTCCTACAACACTTAAGCTTTAAGTGTAATACCTTCAAAGAGGAAGTGGACTCTTCCGTCTTTGGGAATGCCATGATGGAGCTGTTTTTTGAGAAATTTAGCCTAGAAGAACTCGCACAAATGTCAATAGAGGACCTGGCTGCTTTTCTCCAAGAAAAGGGGAAAAATCGCTTTGGTGACCCAGAATGTGTAGCGAAATCCATTCAAAAAGCTGTCCGATCTTCTTATCGCTTAGACAAAGTTGTAGAAGATTCTATCGACATCATTCTTGGCACGACGATTGAAGTCATTCGCACACTTCACAAACAGGTCAAGGAGATTGACAAAGCAATCGAAAGATTAATGGCTGGCCTGACACAAACGCTCGTAACCATCCCTGGCATTGGACCAGTCTTCACAGCTGGGATCATCGCTGAAATCGGCCAAATTGAGCGTTTTGATGATGAAACAAAAATCGCCAAATATGCAGGCCTCTATTGGCGAAAACACCAATCTGGGCGCTTTACAGCTGATGACACATCTCTTTCGCGTAACGGGAACCAATACCTTAGGTATTACTTAGTTGAAGCCGCCAACTCGGTAAGAAGGCACGTTCCGGAGTATCAAGATTATTACGCGAAGAAGTACAAGGAAGTACCAAAACATCAACATAAAAGAGCACTCGTCTTAACCGCAAGAAAATTGGTACGTTTGGTGGATGCGCTACTACGCAATCACCAAGTCTACACGCCAAAAAGGAGCGTGAATATATGAAGCAAAATTAGCTTCTACATCCTTTGAATAAATTCCAGTAATTACCAACAAACTACTGGTCTAGTTTCGTGTTGCCTTTTTTACTAAATTTGAACCTTGATAATCAAATATCTAATCA
>NZ_JAIFZM010000002.1 GCF_022095695.1 Oceanobacillus jordanicus | reverse complement strand
CTTCGGTATCAACATGGCAACAGATGCCTTTAGGATGCAAATCCATCTGCTTCTAGAACAGATATCTTTATTGGACAAACAAATAGATGAGCTTGATAAAAAGCTGATGAAACTTGTAGATAACCAAAATACACATTTAACAACTATAAACGGTATTGGCTATCCAACCGCAGCCGTAATCTTAGGAGAAATAGGGTCCATAAAACGTTTCGAACGCCCTGAACAGTTAGTAGCGTTTGTTGGGTTAGACCCGGCTGTGAAACAATCTGGTAATTTTGAGGCTTCCTACGTGAAAATTTCCAAAAGAGGCTCCCCTTATTTACGACGAGCTATTTGGTATGCCGCCTTCTCTGCGAGCCAATGTGACCCGGCATTATCTCAGCATTATAAAAGGTTAAAAAGTAGGGGGAAAAGCCACCAAGTCGCTGTAGGAGCTGTAGCACGAAAGTTAACACACATCATTTTTGCCATTTTACGAGATCAAAAGCCATATGAGCCTCATGTGCAATAAAATGTTCACGAACTTAGGTTCCCCATAACACCTTGAAAGAGAGGTGTATTTCGGCATGAGATTTTTTAAATAAGCATTACTATAAAAAAATGTCTTTCTCTCCTTGACAACTCATAGCTGGTCTTTCCATGGGCGGCTGATGAGCCTCCGGATGCTCCGCATTCCGGGGTCTCACCTAGGCCTTCCTCCCATAGGAGTCTCCGTATATTTCTTACGCTTATTCTAGCAATCATCCGTCTTTTAACTAAAACGTTTGTTATGTCCCGACCTCTTCCTTATTTAGCATTGTAGTGCTATCTACTCTGTAATCTCTACTTCTTCTGGTCGATATGTGGCAGTAATTTTTCCGTCCTTATCTGTTGTGAACATTACGGTTCTTTCTGCTTCGAGTGTGAAGGAGTAATCCTTATCTGTAACGGCATCTTTGACTGAAACCTGTGTATCCTCCGCACATTCTGATACAAAGATAAACAAGTTCCCATTTTTGAATTGTAGCTTCCTACCATAGTTACCTGGTAGATCTCCTTCAAGCCATTCTAGCTCTACCTTCACACCAGCTTTTTGCATCACGTACTCGTATAATGCTGTAATCGGTTCATTGCGTTCATTCAATTCGAGAGGTAATGGACACCAGATCAAATTCCCTTTCCCGTAAGAATATTCTTTCACCTCTGTAGGATGACTGTCGCCAACAACCTTTTCTTTCATTACCTCGGCAATGCGTTCTCCACCAAACGAGACGGGATACTGTTGTCCATTTAAACCTAGTAACTCCTCACGCGTAATATTTCCAACTTTGGTTTTGCCGATGATACTTTCTAGGCGTCCTGTATGCTGCCAATATTCATCAAGATTAACTGGCCCTGTAAAGAGCAGGCTGATACCTTGTTCTTTCACAGCCTCCAGTATGGTATCTAAAGCTTTGCCGCTGAAATTATGAGCACTTGGGATAACGACCAACTTTGGAGGAGCTGGTTCAAGTGCCTCAAGATGGTATTCACTAAGCGCACGGAATGGAATATTCATATCGTAAGCCAACGTCCGCGTTAGCTTCATTGTGGCACCTTGCGCTAGCTTGCGATTAGAGAAATCATTGGAATAAGGGAAGATGACCGCAATGTCTTCAAGCTCCCGCTCATCAAATAAATCTCGTGTTTGCTCAACAAATGCTCCAAAGTCATAGGACACATTTGTTTCCGGCTTCTCTGTTCCATCAGCCCGAATAGCACCAATATTCGATTCATTAACATTGTTCATATAGTAATTCGTGTTCCAGAGCCATTGAACAGCTCCTGCCCCACCTGTAGAAAAAGAATAGGCATACTTTCTTTCGAGAATATTGCGTAACTCTTCTTCACTTCTCTTTGCCTGGTTATTCGGATTCTCTACATACATCAAGCCAGTCTCTTGAACCAGGTTTGGTTTTGTAGGTGATTTCGTAAAGATACCATCCCAAACCAATTGGTCCAACAACCACCACGTATGATTCGTCGTATAATCGACCGCATCACTATAGAATAATGGAGAAGGACGCTGTGAGCCAAGTGCTTCGTCCTGACCAACCGTAACAAGCTGTTTTGGCGAAAGATCCTTAATCGTTTTAGTTAGCTCCTCAGCCCAGCGGTTATGCATTGCCATTGTATATAGCGTATAATCCAGCCACTTTAAGCCTTTCTTACCAAATAACATATCTTTTATCCCAAAATTAATTTCACTAGCTTCAGGGGCTTCAATTGCATCAAAAGATGGTAATTCCTGAGCGGTCATATTCCACTTTTCCTGTAAGTCAACAATCGAGTGATGTCGATTCTTTAACCACTCCCTGTATGCATGACGATCGTACTTATCATGAGCCGAGCGCGGTCCTGCAAATGTACGTTCCGGATCAAACATGGATGGCTCATTAATCAAATCCCAGTTAATATTGGTTGTCTCGGTATGCCTTGAGACAACTGCCGTAATAAACCGCTTCTGTGCTTCCACGCTTCTTGGATCAAGATATGGATTTTCTCCATCCCAGGTTTCTGGTGTGAAAGAAAAGAAGCAAAACGTCACTTCTAGATCATGTTTTTTTGCACATAAAATAAAGGCATCAATTGAGCGCAGTACATTTTCATCCATATGCCCATCAGCGAACATCATATTTCGCCAGGCAGTCCAAATCCCTGTCCGAATATAATTAATCCCTGCCCGTTTCATTTGCGCCATGTCTCGGTCCCACACATGAGGGTTAGGTAGGAAGAGAAAATAACGCGCGACATCTGACGTCATATAGGTCATGCCCACAATTGGCATGGGGCGACCATCTTTATAAAAATAGTCACGGTCACAGCTTAGCGGTTCTCCACTAGTTAAGAGCTTCCTATCCATCCCCCAGAAACCTTGATGCAGGGTACGAACTTCCCCGTTACTAGATTTGGCCTCACAGGTAATTTGATAGAATCCAGGCTCCAAATCGATCGGAATGTGAAAGGAATTCGTACTGAAGTGTCGGGATGTCTCTACTTTCTCTGTTTTCGCGTAAATCGATTCCCCGCTTTTTGTAACAGTATAGGTTAACGTCCATGGAATAATGCTATCGTTAAAGTTTTGGATTTGAAAGGTAACGCTCGGACGCTCCCCTTCTTCATAGGTAGCATAGTTTGTTTTCAAGGACATTTCGGTGACGCCATTTGCGGTATACTCGGCAAATTCCATGAGCGCTTTGCCACCGTCCTTGGTCCAGAATCGCTCCGTAACTTTCTGGTTAATAAACAACCAACGTCCACCAGTAAACTTTCCTTTCATATTCTCAAGCAATACTGCGGGCGCCGCTACTTCTCGACCGCTTTTGGAAATTCCCTTTAGCAATGGATAAATGCGCGCATCCATTGGGCCAACTGAGCCCATTTCTGCTTCAATGGAACTTGTTTTTGTAACATGTAAAACAAAATTAAGCGTATCTTCAATCGTAAACAAATCTTCTTTTCCACTGAATAACGGAATATCATCATTATGCTCTAAAGTCGTGATTGGCTTAGCTTGGACAGGTAATGTTTCGTGAATATTTAGTGCCTGATGATATGCAGTCTGCTCCCGCTCTGTTCTCCATTCCCCATCTACTAGATTACACGGAATGCGGAAAGGACTACCTCCAATGTGTACGAAGCCCTTCCCTCTCTCCATATGCTGATAGATTGCTTGCCATGCGCTCTTTGGGAAATAGGATCCATGAAGGTTTATAAAGCAATCAACCTCCTCATCCAGTAAAGTTCTTTCTAACGACGTTGTATCTACTATTGTAAGATTAGAACGGAGCGTTTCAAAAAAGTCGTCGCTTGGTCTGCTGCCATCTAGTGGAAAATTTGCATCATAGAATAGTACCGTTTTATTCATATTTGTTACCTCCAATATTAGTTGGTGAATTTTATTTTTCTACTAAACTACTCGTCGCATCATCATTTGTAATGAAACATAATGCCGCTGCACCAACAACACCAGCACTTTGTTCTAATTTGGCTGGTACAATTTCCGTTTGGCGCCCCGTTGGATTAAGTGCAAACTGCCCCACATATGCTTGGACAGATTGAAACAATGCATCCCCTACTTTGGAGACGCCGCCACCGATAATGATTTTCTCCGTATCGAAGGTGTTGATCATGCTAACACAGGCAACGCCTAAGACACGGAAAACACGCTCAATCAAACCGGTAATTTCTTGATGCCCTTTTTCATAGAGAGCAAATACTTCTTCTGTAGTCAGATCCTCTCCCATAATTGCTGACCCTCTTCTTGCGATCGCCGTGCCAGAAGCAATTGATTCAAGACAACCAGATTGTCCACAGGAACATGGCCCGAATGATGGGTCGACTACGGTATGCCCAATATCTCCCGCGTTGCCTTTTTGGCCATTAAGCAATCTACCATCTGCCACAATCCCGGCACCGATCCCTGTACTGACTGTTATGTAGATAAAATTCTCATTTTCCTGACCAGCCCCAATCCATTTTTCCGCAAGCGCCGCAGCATTTGCATCATTCTCCAACCGAACCGGATAAGGAAAAGCTTGCTGGATCCACTTTTGAACCGGAACATCCACCCACGTTTTTAAATTTGGGGGACAGGTAATCATGCCGTTTTGATTATCAAGTGGCCCTGGTGCACCTATGCCAATTCCGATTATTTCTTCCTCTGTGAGCGAGGATTTTTCAATCAATGCATGTGTTTCCTGAATAATTTCTGCAATCATTGCTTTTGGAGCTATGGTGAGATCAGTAGGAATAATAGTTTGCTCCCTCACATTCCCATTTTCATCCACAATAGCAAGCGCTACTTTCGTTCCTCCAATATCAATCCCGATCGAATAGTTCATCTTTCTGCTCCTCTTTCTAGTTGAGAATAAGTAAGTTTTTTGCAAACGCTATCATAATTTCCTTATTATTATCTATTAGATCTTTACAAACTGTAAATATGTCATTTTTTATTACTATGTAGACCTTACAAAAGGAGTATGTGAAGTAGCGTTAAACAGCGGTTTCATAGGGAGTTTTTTGTCCAAAGACTGGAAAGGTTAGCAAACGCAGAGAGTCATAAAGGATGGGAAAACAGTATTGCTGGGGAAAGACCTTTGCGGAATCAGAAACAGATTAAAGGAGGTTGAGGGGCCAATCAATTTCTTTATTTAGAAATATAATCATCACGTTGTACCCCTCTATTTAATTTTACGTTGCTTCAACAGACCTAACACAATAGGGATAAATGAGCTACTTATGATTACGGGTAAAACCCATGCTCCAAATCCGTTACTCCATCCGAGTGCTACTGTTATGGATTGGACTAAAATGACAGCAAAGATGATGAAGCAAATATTCTTTAATAAATTTACCATTTTTCGGCTATTTAAATAAAATTCGGCTGCATTTTCTTCATTTATTCGTTGCGGATAATTATGCGTTTCTGGGAATTTTTCAAACACCTGCATTAAAAATGCAGTAAACATCCCGACAATAGGTAGAATGAGTAATTCTAATTTGGAACCCCACCTATCAACCTCTCCAGAAGCATTATAATGTGCCGGGACTTCTTCTGGAAGCATTCCCCAACTAAAGATTAAAAAGACAACCGAGCCTAAAAAGGAGAGGTAGCCAATAATGTCTGAACCCCACTCCATTTTCGTTTTAGGTATGTTTATTTTTGGTCTATTCCAAGATCCTGACATCTCTCATCCTCCTTTTTGTCTAAAAGGTTGCTATATAGATGGACATCGCGAAAATAACAAACGTCCCCAATAAGTGAAGCTTTTCTCTCTTTTTATTTACATCAGGATAAACCATTATTTTTAAAAACCTATACATCATAACGATAGTTGAAATAACCATTATGGATAAACCAACCGGATCGAATTTGCTTTGTATGTCCCAGAATATCGTGAACAGCAATACTTGTTAAAGAAGCGCTAAAGTTAATTTAAGACTAGAGTATCTATCACTGAAAATAGCATATGCAACACCTTTGCCTGACACGCAAGCACCTCCACACAAGGTTTAAATATTCTAAGACAAATTTATGTATAAGCTTTCTACTTTATTATATCGGTATTCGTAATCTCTGACTCAGCTATTCGCCACTCGCTCTCTTCTCTCACAAAGGTTTGTTCAGACCTTGCTATATGGTCACGATAGGAAAGCCCTTCTGCGACATATGTAGCAGTTGCTCGTTGTTCAGCTTCTACGACAATACGCTCATCTTCCTCTTCCAAAATCTCAAAGCCTAACAATTCGTACTCAATATCATAGTCTTCAAAGAAACCTGCGATCTCATTCTTTGTGCTTTCCCTGCCACTTTCCACAAGTGTAGCTAAATAGGCATCCATGTCCTCTTCCTGCGTAGCTTGAAGATTTTTTTCTAACACTTGCTTTACTTCGCTGGCATTCTCACTTAAATCCTCTGCCGGTGTATCTTTAACGGTAGGTCCGCTATTGGAACATCCTATCAGCAATACAGGAAGCGCTATCATAATTAGTAAGACTTTTTTCATCGTATGCCTTCTTTCTATGTATAGTTTCATATTATTTTCTACATTAAAATCGTACTATACCCGTTGCAAAATGGGAAGTACATATTCGCAATACTATATTTCTATGTTGTGGTCTATGTTTGGACATTCATAGCAGTAAAGTGAATAAAAAGGTTATTACAAAGGGGGAGATTTATATGAAAAAGTCATGCTTCCAACTGATAGAATTATGGAGTGTAATAATGAATTGGAACTAATTAGTTCCCTGTACCCGCTATAATAGGTCATATAAATAGTCTATATTTTCTAAAAATAGATATGTTGGCGGATTGTCCTATTTCGAATAGATTGTTAAATTTATAGTAGTTGGATGTTTTTTACATTCATTTAGATTTAAAAAGAATAAATAAGAGGAGGAGAAACGATGAGTAACCGTAAAAGAGTATGGTTTGAAGAAGCTGGAAAAAGGCTGGATCCTGGGTTAGTGGAGCAACTGCAATTAAATCGAAAAGATGATCCATTAGAAACAGGTAATAGAGAAATCCCGGTAATTGTATACCTTAACTCCGATTGCGAACATGTTTCAAAAGATGACCTCCTTAAAACCTGCAACAAAGAATCCCATAATAAATTAGAAAAAGAATTAACAACTGTAAATGGAATCAGGGGATATTTAACACCTGGGAAGATTAAGCAAATTAAGGATCATAATGCTGTGGACCGTATCTTTCATGATCGAATTGTAACAGCTTATCTCGATATAGCAAGTAATCATATTCGTGCGACTAATGTGTGGAAGGAACACAGCGTAAAGGGTAAAAATGTTTCCATCGCTGTTATTGATACAGGTGTGCATCCACATGAAGACTTGAAGGATCGAATTGTAGCTTTTAAAGATCTTGTTAATGACCGAGAGGACACCTATGACGATAATGGTCATGGAACACATTGTGCTGGAGATGCTGCTGGTAATGGTCAACTCTCCAATGGACAATATTCAGGTCCAGCTCCAGAAGCTACCATTGTAAGTGTGAAGGTTTTGGATGAACAAGGGAGCGGAAGGTTGTCCACTATCATTGAAGGGATTGAATGGTGTATAGACAAAAAAGATGAACTTAATATTAAAGTCATCTCCTTATCTCTTGGAGCGACAGCATATGAATCGTTTAGGGACGACCCATTAACGATTGCTGCGCAGCAAGCATGGCATCATGGTATTGTTGTTTGTGCAGCTGCTGGTAACAGCGGACCAGCCCCAACAACGATTGGTACCCCTGCAATTGACCCGTTTATCATTACAGTCGGATCTGCCTATGACCAGGATACACTTGAACGATCCGATGATGTAATCGCAGATTACTCTAGCAGAGGACCGACCATTGATTCCTTCGTGAAACCTGATATTTATGCTCCAGGTACAGACATCATATCTCTTCTCTCTCCTGACTCTGCACTAGAGTACCAGCTTCCAGAACAGATTGTCGACGAAAACTACATTCAGTTATCCGGAACATCTATGGCAACACCAATTTGTGCAGGTGTTGTGGCATTAATGCTTGAAGCCAATCCGAATCTTAGTCCAAATGACGTGAAAAGCATTTTAAAAGCAACCTCTCATCCAATGTTCGATGACCTATGGGGCTATATCGACGCAATAGACGCAGTGGAAATGGCAAAAAACTACTACAATGCACAACAAACGGCGCAGGCAGCAAATACAAAAGGATAAGTATCACGAACCATAGGTAGAAATGAAAAGGTGTGTAACGGGGTCCATTATGAGGTCCGCTAAGCTAGATATCATAGTAAATCGCGAAGGAAATCACAACTAAGCGCAAAAAGGTCTCAATATAATTCAAAAGAAGGAGCTTGAATTAACAAGCTCCTTTGTTATTGGATAACGATTTTCTTCTTAAACTAAAGCAACCGTTACTTCAAGGTTGCTTCAACAACCTCCCTTATTGATGTAAAGCACTTATCCCCTGACTTTCTTTGAGTGTGGGTTGTTGAGAAAGTATCTTGCTGAAAAGGTCGAGACTTATCTTTTTATTCAGCTACCTAAGCCAAGTCACCGAATCTGAAATTTATGGAATAATAATCTCTATCATCAATTGAAAAAAGAACTTCGAATAAAAAAACATAGGGAGATTTTATTCTTCCTATGTTTTCATTCATATTATTTATCTGTTTGTTTTTGCTTCTTTTTCAAATACTCCGCACGTATTTTTTCAAGTTGCTTCTTTTTATCAAATTTGGCAGGCGTCTGTTTTTCATGAAACTTTGTCACAGCTGCCTGACCTTTGTAATCCAATTGATATTTCCCCACTTTGTTCACCTACTTTTCTTGTCTTTAAAGAGAATCTATTCAACAAATATAATATACCTTATTTTACTAAAGTAAACCTTATTACTTAATTAATGCACTGCTAACTTTGCATATTTCAGTAAAAACTTAGTATAATTATTCATCGCCAAATGGTATTCATTTCATTGCTATAATCAAAATAACATGCCTTGACACTCTGCAGAAGTTTCAATAATTCTACTTCTTGTTTGTTCAGCTCTTTTCTAAAGGTCCAATTGTTCGTAAATAAGGTTTAAATATTAAACAATCTAAGTCTACTCCACCTTTTAAATAGTTTTTAATGTTAATAACCATTACGTTATCGATGATTTCGAATTTAGGTTTCTCAGGGGAAATATTGTTTTTTTGCAAAGTCTTTTTTACTACTTGTTAAAAAAAATCTACATCCAAAATACTTTTCTCCAAAAAATGATCCCTTGTTATTAACTTTTCTACTTATATCTATCTTAATCCAAATATTACCTTCTTCAACTAACCTGCTTCGTTAATGTAAGTATATCTGTTCACATACTAATTCTAACATAAAATTCCAATGATTTTTCAAATACAAAAATAGGATCTCCATAAATGACGCTTCTTTGTTAAACTCTTGCACCCAACAGTGTAAGTATGATTATTTACAATGTTGGTTTTTTATAAGACGTTCAATACATAATTTTTCTGGTTAATCCAAGTAGTGTTTCCGATGACCTTACAAACTAATATTAGATACATTTGACTTACCAATTATAGTTTTGGGATGATGACACAATCCTTTCAACTACCAAAATAATAGATTGGCGATACTTCACAGGGGGGAAGTATCGCCTTGTTTTTTAATTAATATCTTTACTATCTTTATCTCGAACGACAACTTTATAAGGAGTGTCATCCACGATATCTTTTAAATCATCTGATTGTAGGAATTCGTGAATGGCTATTTCAATTTTTTTTGCTATTTCAGATGCTTCGTTGTCTGACTTATCTATAGTTGTTGTTATAAAAATGTTCATAGTGCCTTTCTTATAGGAGTACCCCACACCTTTTGTTTTGTACTCTTTTTTACTTAACATTCCCTCCCAAATGATTGGCAGTACATCACTGGTCCATTTATTCTCAATTTCCCTTTCTTGAACATTAAATGGATGAAATTGTATCGTAACTTCTTTTTCAATATTTTGCTTTTTAATACCTTCATGAATTGCTCCTTCAATTTCATCCGTACGTTTCTCTGTATCCTCGATGTCCAAATCCACCGTAATATCTTTAGCGTCTGGACCAGTATAACCAACACTGTAATTAGGCTCAATTTTATAGCCTTTTTGCTGTAATTTCGGCACAACCTCGTTTAATACATCAAACACAAGCTCGCTCTCTCGATATTTAGGATCATTTGCTGGATCACTATCAGACTCCATTATTTTCTCTTTATCCACTTCTACCGTAAAATCATTATATCCTCTTGAAGAAATGATATCTTTTGTAATTTCTTTAACTTCTTCCCTTACTTGGTTGTAATATTCCTCTGATCCCCTAACCTCCACAAAATATGTTTTATCACGGACACTGTAACCGCCTGCACCAATATCATAGCCTTTATCCCTAAGTTCCTCTAGGAGATTTTCGTAAATAGGCTCTTGTTCGAAAATCTTATTTAAAAATGGTATTTTGGAGGCTACTTCCGCCATTACTGGTGATATAAAGGCAGATCCGACGAAGAGGCCAAATAATACGATGCAGGCAGCAGTAACATATAATAGTTTCTTTGCTATATTGAGTCGCTGCTTTTTCCCAGGTTGAATCTTATCCGCATTTTTAATATTCTGCTGAACACCATCTTTGATCCGATCAGCTATTTCTTCACTGTAATAATTTTCACGGTAATGTTCATGTATCTTTTTAAGCTTATCTTTCACTAAAATACCTCTCCTTCCTTGGCTTCCATTTTCCGTCTCAGTATGTTTCTCCCTCTTGAAAGCCTTGTTTTTACAGTATTCGTATTTAAATTCAATACCGAAGAAAGCTCATTAATTTTTAAATCATAAAAGTAATGGAGTACAATTACTGCACGATATTTTATTGGCAATGTTAAAATTGTTTGTAATAGCTGTTCATTGCGGTCAGCTTTAAGAAAAGAGGTTTCAGTACTTTCGGTTCTATTGAAATTTTCAAAGAAGCTACTCTCTAATATCAGTTGCTTCAAGCTATTTTTCTTTAAAAAATCTTTGGAAGTATTAACAGTGATGCGATATATCCAGGATTTTAAAGCAGCCTCTCCTCTAAAACTATCAAGATACTTATAAGCCTTTAGGAAAACCTCTTGTGAAATGTCCTCAGCTACACCTCTGTCCTTTACAAAGGAAAAAGCTAGCAGGAAAACCTTTTCGGCGTAAAGTTCCATTAGCTGCTCGATTACTATTTCTTTATCTTGATAATCGATATTAATTTCTTCATTTACGTTAATTGCATGCGAATCTTTCTCTCCCACTGTGTACCTCCTTTCTTTCACTCTTTAGACATCGTCATTTAATAATTGGTTTCATTTTTTAATTTTGAAATTTCAGAAAAACGGGACCGCATTTTTTACTCGCAATTATTCTACTAGTATATAAACAACATAAGGGGAATTATTTTGATTAGTCAAATTGGTAATACAAAGCAAAAGAGGTTTATCGGGAGTATAGGTAAAATAGATTACATTTTTAAACAAAATCCAAACAAAAAAGCCGTTCTCCTCCATGTTAAGGAGCCGATTTTCCGCTAAATTAAGTGCTACTAAATTGCACCGTTAATGAAAAAAGGTGCAAATCCTTACTCAAGAGAAGCACCTGTTACTCCAACAAGGAAACTTCTTAATGCCTTTCAATACTTATAACATCATTGGATGGAGTAAGGTGTCCCTTTTGCCTTATTGAAAAGTCAGAGCCTCGGCGTTCTATTTCAACATATTGAACTACTTTATCTCCGTCTAGGAAAACCAATAGGTATATATCATCTCTCATACTGATATTGCTTGGGTCTTTGAAGTCAGTACCTAATTCTTCTTCTATGGCTTCTTGTGTACTATAAGGTGTAAAAAGGAATGCTTTATCCCAATCGAAAGTCGTCAATGATTTCATACTTATCTCACTTTTATTTTTATCATCTACAATAGAATAAATAGAATCCTCTAAGTCTTTATTATGCTGAACATTACTTTGACTACATCCTACTAACAAAAACAAAAGAAGGATAAAAACTGTTATTTTCTTCAAATTAACACTCCTTTCCCTGATAAAAATATAATAAATTATTGCACTAACTTGCTGCATTAGTTTAACAAGTCACGCTTCAATGCTAACATAATATTCCATAAACAGGCCGTAAAATTTTAGATTAGAAAAGGCGATCATTTAAGATCGCCTTTGTTTCATTAGATCACGCTTTAAAACCATTAGCCCTAATAAAGTTTTTTCCTATTCTTTCATCCCATCAACAAAGCTTTTGGTTATAAGCTGCGGTCGTGTTATTGCCCCACCAACCACTACAAAAGCCGCACCAATTTCCAAAGCTTTTTTCGCTTGTTCAGGGCTACCGAAATTCCCTTCCGCCACTACTGGTGTGGAAACCTCTTTAATTAACTCCTCTAAAAGAGAAAAATCTGGCTGTGCCCTGTCTTTGGTATAAGACGTATAACCCGATAAGGTTGTGCTAATATAGTCACATCCCAATTCGTGAGCATTTTTCCCTTCACTTAGCGTTGAGATATCTGCCATCACCTTTTTACCTAGCACATGCTGTATGTATTCAACCAATTCTTCTAGCTTTTGCGGTCTCGTCTGCTCGGTTGCATCAACTGCTATAATATCTGCTCCAGCTTCAGCAACACTCTTTGCATCCTCGGTCGTTGGGGTGATAAATGCATCAAAGCCTTCATAATCCTTTTTCCATATTCCGATGATTGGTAAATCTACCTTTTCTTTGATTTGCCTTATATCAGAAGGACCGTTTGCCCTAATGCCTACTGCACCACCTTGTTTAGCAGCTAAAGCCATTGCTGCCATGTGGCCATTCCCATGAAGGGGTTCATGTTCTAGGGCTTGGCATGAAACCACCAAGCCTCCCTTTAGTTCTTCCATCTAATTATCCCCTCTTCCTCTCTGTAAGCAGCTTTATTTATTCTGCCTTATCTACAGACTTGATAATCTCCGTTAAGCTCATTTCTTTCATCGAACTAATCTTTAAATGGTGATCCTCAAAAGGTAGACTTTCTGTAACTGGATTCGGCACAATAATTGTTTTAATGTTCGCTTTCCGTGCAGCAAGCAAGCCATTTAAGGAATCTTCAAATATAATCGCTTCCTCAGGTTTTACATTTAATACCTCAATAGCCTTTAGAAACAGGTCTGGCGCTGGCTTTATTTTTTCCACATCATCTGAGGTTACAAAGTGATCAAAGTAATCAATCAATCCAAGATTTGTAAGGTGTGTTGTAACCCACTTACGATCAGAGCTAGATGCAATTGATATTTGGTATCCTGCATCTGATGCTTCTTTTAAATAATCCTCTACACCTTCTCTGGCTTCTGCTTCTTTTAAGCGTTCAGCGTGCATCACACTCACTTTTTCTAGAAAAACGTCTGGTTGAAACGTTCCTTTTACTTCCTTGTCTATGTAATCAAGTAACGTATCATCTCCTCCACCTACCCCTTTTACAAACTCAGAAAGTGGAAGGTCAAAATCATGCGTCTCCTGTAAAATTTGTTTATATGTATCATACCAAGCCGTTTCTGTATCCAAAATAAGTCCATCAAAATCAAAGATAACTGCTTTTATCATTTTTATTCTTCCTCCTTATATTCAAACTATTCTTAGGATAACACGAGAAGGAGGATTATTAGGAATCAAAAGCTTAATATGTTAATCCCCATGTTATGTATCTATATAAATCACTCTTGTGCTTACGTTAACTATAATAAATGCGTACTACACCTTTGAAAGTTAAAAGCTACTTTCTTTTCGATTGTTATTTCTAAATCTTCTAGTGAAGGATGGCTTTCCACTAGTGCTTGGCGAATTAATTCACATCCTGCATGCAATTCTACTTTAATTCACAATGCACCCCTCCAGACAGTTTCTTCATCTGTCTAAGGGGTGCATTTCAGTTAGGAATTATACTTACTTTCTATGGATTTGTTGACCATAATCCAGCAGATTTAATAAAGACTCGTGGATGTAACTTCAATTGGGCAATGACAAATTCAGCCAAATCTTCAGGCTGCATGACCTTCTCTGGATTTCCGTCCGTTAAATTTTCGTTATACGCTAGTTCAGTCGCCACAGTACTTGGTGTCAACGCAGAAACACGAACATTATGTTTACGTACCTCTAACTCTAATGCAAGGGATTCTGTTAGTCCAAGCACCCCAAATTTGGAAGCACTGTATGCACTTGTAACTGGCGCACCTTTTTGCCCAGCAGTGGAAGAAATATTAATGATATCTCCTCCATTCTTCTCAACCATTTGAGGAAGTACAGCGTGTGTGACGTAATAAACACCCATCAAATTTATATCTATGGTTTTTTTCCATTGTTCTGGAGTAAGCTCTAAAAACTTCCCGAATTTCCCTATACCAGCATTATTGATTAAGATATCCGTTGTGCCTAAACTCTCCTGTAAAGTTTCAACTGCCTGATTCACTTCTTCCATAGAGGAAACATCCGCAGTAGCATAGGCAACCTGCACGTCTAAATCTTCTATTTCTTTCTTAACTGCTTTTAGATCTTCTTCAGTACGCGCAATTAGACCAACACGAACACCTTCATGAGCTAATGCTAATGCGGTAGCGCGACCAATCCCTTTTCCTGCTCCAGTAACAATTGCAACTTTCCCTTTTAATGATTCTGCCATTATGTAAAACTCCCTTCAGTATCAATTATACAGATTTATTATCTTACAAAATAGAGAAAAACATGTCAAAGAATAGTATTTAAACTAAAATTCTATTTACAGGTCCTCTTTTCTCTTTGGTTGACTTTATTTTAAATTTCAGAAGTAGTAGTTTCATATGCAATTGGGTGCTTTTTCCCTTATGAAAAATACGAACTTGACAAAGACACCATGGCTACTACTTTCCATTTCTCAACAAGCAACATACTTCAAAGGCAATCTAGCGAAAACCCCAAACAACAAACTATCTGCAGAAACAAGTACCTTGATTATTTCTATTCACCCCTGAATCCTGTCTCCAGGATAACTTTTTTCCACAACTTTCACATGAAAAGAAGTACCAATTCACCAAAGAAGATGGAAGTAGCTTTATTATGTGTCCCACCTACAACGAATCGCCGCAAAATAATACAATCAGTGTAGCCATAAAAAAACAGGGGGAAGCAAACTAGAAATAATTACAAAAGCACCCCCTATGCCAACTTTTTTTCGATAATAGTTTTGGACACCTATATTATCGAAAAAGGAGTTTTTCAAAATGAATTATATTAAAGAAATCAACGGTTTTCACAAACGAAATATCTTTGAGCCGCTATCGAGTTCTGCTGTCTCTCTTTGGTTTTCCCTCATGCATTTCCAAAACCTTTGCGGGTGGAAAGAACAATTCTCCGTAGCAGCAAGCCAGCTCCAAGCCCAAAGTGGCCTTAAAAACACTAGTTTTAAATCTGCACGTAGAGAACTACAGGACAAAAATCGAATTATTGTCACCAATC
This sequence comes from Oceanobacillus jordanicus, assembly GCF_022095695.1. Taxonomy (GTDB): domain Bacteria; phylum Bacillota; class Bacilli; order Bacillales; family Amphibacillaceae; genus Oceanobacillus_B; species Oceanobacillus_B jordanicus. The sequence goes on along the minus strand of NZ_JAIFZM010000002.1, from coordinate 381,136 downwards.
GTGGCAGTAATCGATCCGCCATTTATCAAATGATTTCCCAGGTTGAAGATTACGAACAAACGCAAGGAGAAAATACGCCATCCAAAATTACACCGTCAAAACCACGACCTGCCAAAAAACCAAAAGAAGAATCAATCCTGACAAAAAGTGAAAGCCACTCTAATTCAGAAACAACCAACCAGAAAAACAACCACAAAACAGACTGCAGTTCCGACCACACTCCCGACCCATTCATTAAACAAAACGAAATAATAAACAAAAATAATAAACAAACCAATACAGCAGCAAGCCATTTCTACAGGACACACTTCAGTGAATTAACGCCATATATTTCCAAGGAAATAAAGGAGTGGGCCGCTGCTATGAACGAAGAACTTTTGGTTCATGCAATGAAAAAGGCATTGGAGAAAAATAAGATAACCTGGCGCTATGTACGAGGTATTTTAAAAGCCTGGGAAAAGAAAGGAATTCGGACTGTTGAGCAGGCGAGGAATGAAGAAATGCAATTTTCCCGGCAGCATACACGATATACAGGAAACGTCCAAACAGAAATAGTGCCGGAATGGTTTTATGAGCAGAAGAAGAAGCGAAAAACAGTGCAACCTGTAGCTGTGGTAGATCCAGTAAAAGAAGCAGCAGAATTAAAAACATTGTTGGGTCAGTTTGCAAAGGGGGGGAATAAGTGAGGTTTCTATTTGCGTTATGCCTAAAAGCAAAAAAATTAGGAGCACCCCAATAAGCTGCAGGTGCTCCCAAACTACTAAGAACTTATTTTTTCATAATGCCTTTTCGTCACTACTAATAAAAGCATTAAAAGTAGCTCAAATCCGTTCGTCACAGCTGAACTCGCAAAATCAAATGGAATCACGTTCAAGACAAGAATGATACATAGAGCACCAAACATCCATGGCCATTTCGTCAATTTCCACAGGATAATACTCGTCACGAGCAACACGGCCATAACCAATAAAATCATGATTGGTGGACCTGAAGAGGATTCTACTGTGTTATAGCGCAACACCCCGTATTCCCACACTGGCTCTAACGTTTTATTAAGAATCCCTGCTTGTATTTCATAAACGATTAAGCCAGCTGTAATGAGGAGGAAGCTACCTAAGGCAAGCCTGCTTCTTCTCCATTTTGCATTCGTTAAACGTAATAATCCCAATGCATAAAGTACAAGGGTCGGCGTAATAAAGGCATGGAACCAATAGCGCATTTCATTTAAGAATGCCAGAAATTCCCCTTCCCCGATGAACTTGCCACTTGCGATCACGGCATTATCAAAAATAAGTCCAATAATCACAAGGTGAACAAAAGATCGTAAGGACCAGCGGAACCTTGCTGGCGTTTCACGCAAACTCCAGGCAAGGAGTACTGCATATGCTATTGTGAAAAGTGTATAAAAGAACGTATCCATTTCCATCCTCCTATTCGGCTGAATATAAAGAATACCTGCTACATTAGTTTTCTGGTGCGCCTTGTTGATCTAACCATTCTGTGATCACCAGCATAATTTCATCCTGTTGCTTTTCCACTGAAATCAATGCTTCCTCGTCACCTTTTTGCTTCCCGTAAACGCCAAATTGTGCGTGATTCCCTCCCTTTATCTCATGTATGACTGCTTGTTCAGACAGAAGATGTTTAGTATCATTTATCTTATCTTGAGTTGATAAGCCATCGTACTCTGCCGAGATGGAAAGCATCGGCATGGCTACATCTGAGAAATCTGCACTGTCACTCGGGTAGGATCCTAGTAAGATAACACCATTCACTAAATCCTGGTTGTCCATAGCGAAGCTCGTTGCTCCGATCCCTCCTAATGAGTGTCCAGCTAGATACCAATGCTCCAGCTTAGGGTGCTCCTCCATTATTTGCTCGGCTTTGTTTAAATCAAGAATCGCGAGGTTTAAACGAAGGTTGGGAATGGCCACTAGGTAGCCTTGCAATGCTAATTGCTTTCCGTAATAGCTATAAGCTTCTGGCTCTACCTTGGCGCCCGGATACAGTATAACTCCGGTGTCGGCTTCTCCTTCAGGCTCGAATAATAGCCAATCTTCTTCAGATTGTATGTCCTCCGTGTTAACAAATTCGTATAACGTATCGGAAGCATCATAGGTTTGTTGTGCCCAATAATAAAAACCGCCTCCTCCAATTAGGAGTATTGCTAATAAAACTAAAAGTAAAACCTTCCATATTTTTTTCATTTTTCTTTCTCACTCTTTCTTCTTAGTAGGCATACAACATGGATAATTGAAATTAATGAATTCCCTTTTGAAGATAGACGTATGCTTTTCTTTCTTTATTTATATCAAAGCTCAAGCTACTTATCAATTGATAAGTAGCTTGAGAAAAAAATACCTTTTTACAAAAGAGTAAATACATTTGGGATTCAGAGCAAACGCTTAAATACCCACAAAACGTTCAAGCCCTAATCCAAAATACCCGCCTCCTCTCCTCGAATAGCCAACTAGACTCAATTTTGCTTTATGTAGGGATAATTACATTTACTTAACAGTGGGTTAATGAATCTGCTTTATACTATAAGTGAATTAAACTTTTGTTAGGAAGGTGATTATGTTGAAAATGAAGAAATTAGCTACTGCATCTTTAACAGCAATCCTATCCACCGGTTTATTAATTGGTTGCTCTGACGATGAGGACAACCAAGAGGACCCAGCAACAGAAGATTCTACGGAACAAGAAGATCAAGAAACAGGCGAAGATACGGACACAGAAGAAAACGAAGATGAAGAATAGAAAATAAGAAATACAGAAGAAGCCCTCACATTATAGTGAAGGCTTCTTAATTTATTCGCTATGCTTATGGTGAGTGGGGAATATGTTCCATTTATCCTTAAAGCAAATGAATTATGGAATGACTTAGAGAATCTGGAAAGCAGAGTCTGTTTGCTCAAGAAGAGATTCTCCAAATACCATTGCAGCTAAAAAGCTCCCCCTTAAAGTTTTTATCAAATACATTTGTAAATCCTTCATCTGTCATATCAAAAAAAGACTTTTCGGCGTTTCCGTCCAGATGATGTGTCTCTACAGAGGTAATGGTATCTTCATGATTGCCACTAGCACCATTAATTAAGGTATCGATTTTGTTCAGGATTACTTCCTTCGCTTGAATTAGCGTATTTATGCCTTACTTTTTATAAAGGTTACTATTATTCCTTTTTACCGGCAGCCACTTCATTGTTCGCACCTACTAGTTCCTCTCCAAAATATCGCTTATCCAATAGTTTCAGAAATGGAATCCAAATTAAGGTCACAATTACTAAGTTAACTAATTGCATTATCCCTCCTGCTATCGAATTCGTCGTTAGCATTCCACCAATAAAGATGGGTGTTGTCCATGGAACATGAACACCGGTTGACACAGGGACTAGGCCAACCGACATGGAAAAATAAGTAACGATTGTAACGACCACTGGAGCTAATAGCCATGGAATTACAACGAGTGGATTAAGAATAATCGGCAACCCGAAGATAATTGGTTCATTTACATTAAAAACTGCTGGAGGAGCACCAAGCTTTCCAAGCTGCTTTAATTGCTTACTTTTGGCGACTAAAAATAGCCCTAATATAACGGCCATTGTCATTCCAGAGCCGCCCATACCTACAATAAATGTATCGATAAACTGGTTATTTACAATATGCATTCTCTCTTCTCCAGCTTGGAACGCCTGATAATTTTCAAGAGATAAGGTCATCCAAATCGGATCCATCACCGAATTTACAATTATCTGTCCATGCAAACCGAAGAACCAAAATACTTGGATTAAGAGCACCGCAATCACTGCTGCAGGTAATCCACTTCCCAAAGCTGTTATTGGTTGTTGGATAACGGTATAAATAAAATTTTGCACCGTTTCAAATGAAGTAATGTTAAATAATATTCGTATCAACAAAAAGATGGATAGGGTCATGGTAATCGGTATTAAGGAACTAAAGGATCTGGATACGGCCTCTGGTACACCAGGCGGCATTTTGATCATCCAATTTTTCTGCAAAAAGAAACGATAAAACTCTGCAGACATGAAAGCTGTTATAATTCCGAGAAATAGCCCTTCTGCTCCAAGACTTGATGTCGGAATTACGCCACTAACACCCTCAAGCATTTGTGGTGTTAGGATGAGAAATGAGGCAAGCGCTGTAACCCCTCCATAAATGGCATCTCCTTCATAATATTCTGTTAGTTTGTATGCAATACCGACTATGACAAACATTCCCATGATGGTTAAAGTTGCTGCTGAGGCTGGGCCGAGTGCATCCTTATATGCCGTGTATGCATCCTCGCTTAGTAGCCTATCCAAGAAAGGGAGATTTGCAATAACTACAAACATAGAGCCAAAGATGATTATTGGCAATGCTACCATAAACCCGTCACGCAAAGCACCTAAATACCGATTGTTATTTAGCTTATCTGCTATCGGTAAAAAAAAGCGCTCCAGAAACTGCATAAACTTGCTGTTATCCATTTTATTCTCCTTTTAATAAAATTTTAATATTCAGTTATTTAATTTCGTATTTATTCTTCTAATACAACCATCCCTTTCCTTTAGCCAGCCATACACTGCTCCAAGCAGATTGGCATCTTGTCGAAAGTGACATGATGCAATGGTAGGTTTAATTTTTGCGAGATCCACAGCTTCCATGATTCCGTCTAGCTTTTCATTAATGTTATCAATCAGATCTTCTCTTGCACTAATACCTCCACCAATTAAAATTATCTCTGGATCATAAATGTATTGGAGATTGTAAATCCCAACTGCCAATATATGATAAAACCTATCCAAAGCTTCCAAGCAAACTTTATCTCCAGCCTCTGCCATGCTAAAAACCTGCTCCCCAGAAAGGGATGCCATATCGATATTTTTTTGTCTGGCAACCTCTTTGACTAATGCCTTGGTTGACGCTCTCCTACTCCACACGTCATTACTATTCTGAACAGCAGTATTCAGAAGCATATAGCCAAATTCACCCCCATGCAAATTTGCCCCTTTATGCAGTACTCCATTTTTAAAAACAGCGCCACCAATTCCTGTTCCAAGTACCATAACAAGTACGTCTTTTTTCCCTTTCGCATTTCCTTTCCAGAACTCGGCATAGCCTGCACAATGTGCATCATTCTCCATGAAAATGGGTACGTTTAGCTGTTCTTCCATCAATTGTTTTATATTGGGACCGTGTAAATAACGCAAAGCACATGAGCCTTTTATAAAGCCATCTTCAGAAACGGCACCGGGACTACTTACTGCCACTCCTTTCGCATCCTTATACAAATGGGAGATTTCCTTCATCGCAGTTAATAATCCCTCCAAGGAGTCTGGGGTCTTCACTTTATTTGTTTCCAAAACCCCCATTTCTTCTGAGATCACACCATATTTTAAAAAGGTCCCACCAATATCAAATGCTAAATATTTGTTCATTTAGTCACCTCACTTTTCAAACTTTCCATAGATTTCACTTATAAACCGCTTCATTCTCTGCTTCAAATTCTTTTGATTCTATCAATTCTTTATACCAATAAGCAGACTTTTTCAGGTGACGGTTGCGATTATCCTCTAAATCTATTTCCACTAATCCATATCTATTTTTAAATGCATTCATTGGTGATACATTATCAGTGAATGCCCAAAGCATATATCCTATACAATTAACCCCTTCATCTACTGCCTTTAACAACCATTTTAAATGTTCACTAATAAACTCGATACGGTAATCATCTTGAATGATATTCGAATCATCCCTAAATCTTTTTTCATTTTCGACTCCCATCCCGTTTTCAGCAATGAACCATTCCATATTGCCATATTCCTCTTTCATTCGAACGCCCATATCATACATAATTTTTGGGTAGATTTCCCAACCACGGTAAGGATTCATTTTCTTCCCAGGTAGTTCAAACATGTCATAGTAATACGAGGGATGAAAAGGAGTTTCTTCATTCCAAGCAGAAGTACGGGCCTTAACGCGATGGGGAAAATAAAGATTTAGACCAACATAATCCACTGTATTTTCCTTAATCAAGGTTAGTTCTTCATCCGTATAATCAAAGGTGATAGCGTGTTTTTCCATTACATCAAATAATTCCTTTGGATATTCCCCTTTTATGGAGGGGTCAAGAAAGACGCGATTGAAAAACAAGTCATACATTTTCGCTGCCTGTTGGTCATGTTCAGCAGTTGAACGAGCATACGTCACTTCTGGATTAAGAATGACACCAATTTTCGCCCCATATTTTCCCTTGAGTTCCATTTCTTTAAATAACTTGACTGCCTTTGCTGTTGCCAAGCCTTTATTGTAATTCCACTGCATCCACTTTTTTGTATTTTGTTCAAACGGCCAGCGAATGGCATCCAAATAGACACGTGTCTGAACAACAATTGGTTCATTAAAGGTAAACCAATGTTTGACACGGTCCCCATAACGTTCAAAAACTTTCTCTGCATACGCAATGAATAATTCAACTACATGTTTAGATCCCCAGCCGCCATATTCCTCAAATAATTCAGCTGGTACCTCATAATGTTCTAGACAAATCATTGGTTCAATACCATTTTGAATGAGCTTATTAATGACATCATCCACATAGGAGGCATACTCCTCATCTACCACTGCATTCTTATAATCTACTAGAAACCGCGACCAGTTAATCGATGTCCGAAAATGTGTTAATCCAATTTCTTTCATGTTTTGAATATCTTCCTCATATCGTTCATAGAAGTTTGTTGCGATAGCTGGACCGAACCCATTATGCCAAACATGTTTATTATGTTTATACCAGAGATCTAAGTAAGAATCCTGAGATTCCTTCTTCCCTACCCATCCTTCAGTCTGCCAGGCTGAAACTGCGGCACCCAGCATAAAATCATTCGGGATCTTTACTTTTACATTTGTCATTCCTATTACCTCCTTGTTTTTATACATGAAGTTACTCACTTACTGTCAACTTTCGGTAATTAGTTGGTGTCACCCCAGAGAATTTCTTGAACACATGCACAAAATATTTATACTCTCTAAAGCCAACCTGTTTCGATATTTCACTTACTTTAAACGGGGTATTTACAAGTAATGATTTTGCTTCTTCCACTCTTAAACGATTGACATATTCATTAAAGTTATCTCCCGTTTTCTGTTTAAACAACGTACTGAAATAGTTAGCGGATACATTAATGACATCTGCCACTTCTTGAACTTTTATTGCAGAACGGAAATAGGACTGAATATATTCTTGTGCTTGCTGGACAAGCCAATCTGCTTTCTCTACCGTTTTTAAATCCAGCTTTTCTCTTATTCGCTCAATATCTTGTTCAAACAATTGCTGTAACAAGGCGTATGAATTGAATAAAAGAAGGTCAATTGATTGCTGGTAATGAAAATCGGCATGTACGGCTTTTATACCTGGCAATCCTTCATATTCCTTCAACAAATTATTAAGGATTTGTGTGCAAACGTCCTTTACCTCGTCAAGGAAAAATGTGTTTGTTTTAAAATAGAGAAATAGCTTTTCGACATGGGATTGTATCTGGTCACTTTCCTTCCATTCCACATGATAAAGTACTTCCATTAATTCTTTCTCGATGTCATGAGGATAACTCTGCGCGATTGGCCGTGTCAGTTTATAATTGGAAAAAAGTATTTCATTCTCCCCAACTAGCGGGAAATACTTACAAACCTTTAAGAGATCGCTATATTTATCCTTTATATCAGCTATTGCTATAACCGAATCACTCCATACAAATGATAGGGAATAATAAGTGGCTTGTTTCATCACGTCTTCTATAAGCTTTTCTAAATCGAACTCTCTATCACGTCTTTGTATGAGACAGGTGAACAGTAATCCTTTACTCATATACATCGATATCGTTTCAAATCCAAGCTCCTCCGCTACGCGCTCAATCGATTGCTTTATATTGTGGAGAAATATTTCCATATCTTGCTTCGAGTAGTGCTGCGCTTGCTGGACATAATCCTTTACCAGACAAACAAATGGGTAAACCCTTACATTTAGCCCTAACTGAAGAGGTGAATTGTTATCGGTAGTATGGTAAATCTGTTGGAAAATAGCATTTTTGATTTCGCTTTTCTGTAATTCGTCTTTTATTTGCTGGTCTTCTTCTATTTCACTAATAAGTTTCTCTACTTTTAACTCTAGTTCACCGATATCAACTGGTTTCAGCAAGTAATCCTTTACTCCTGACTGCATTGCTTTTTTGGCATACGCAAATTCATCATAACCACTGATAAGCATTGTTTTCGTCTTAGGATAGTGCTGCTGTAAATATGAAGCCAGTTGCAGACCATCCATGTTCGGCATTCGGACATCTGACAAGACAAGATCGACACCACCCATATCGTTTATTTTATGGATGGCGTCTAACCCATCCATTGCCGTTTCAACAAATTCAATCTGGTGTTTTCCCCAATAAATTGTCTGCCTTAAGCCACGTCTGGTAATTGGTTCGTCATCGACAATCAGTAACTTGAATGGCATCAACTAATCACCTAATTCTTTGGATTTTTCCTCATTTAAAAGTGGCAGAAGCAATCGAACGGCTGCCCCTTCGTCTGTATCCAATAGGATAAGACCGTACGGTTTGCCAAATACGATCGATATGCGATCATGTAGATTTTTTAAAGCAAATCCAGCGCGCTCTTCACCATCCTTCTTTGCTTCACTAAATCCCCAACCATTATCCATTACATCGATCACGGCTTGATTGTTCCTTTGGTAACAGTGAACTCGGATGATTCCTTGTCTCGGTAAATTTTTTATACCATGTTGAATACTGTTTTCAATTAAAGGTTGGATCACCTGCTTCATCACATAATAATCTTTCAGATCATGATCGATCTCAATATGATAATCCAGTTGTTCACCTAACCGCTTTTTTTGCAGTTCAAGGTAGGCTTGACTGTATTCGATCTCTTCTTTAAATCTTACCCATGTTTTCCCGTTATTCAGGTTCATCCGAAATATTTTGGACAGGCGTTCAATTAAATGTCCGGTCTCCGGTGCATTTTCGAACCTTGCATTCCAGCGAATCATATCTAGCGTGTTGTACAAGAAATGTGGATTAATTTGATTCTGTAATGCTTTTAACTCTGATTCTCTCTGCTTTATTTTCAACTTATACTCTGTTTCGATATGTCGTTGAATTGTTTTCACCATCTTATTAAAACGAAGTCCGAGTTTTCCAATCTCGTCGTTGGAGTCTACATACACACTGGCAGTAAAATCCCCATTCGCCACTTGCTTTGTCTGATTGGTCAATTCAATAACCCGTTTAATAGTAGAATGGTAAAATAAAAGAAAGAACAACATTCCTGCTAAGAGAAGAATACCAATTAAATAGCCAATCAATACCCGTACGTTCGTTAGATCTGCTACAAGTTTACCTTCATCTATTGCCGTTACAGAGAACCAGTCTGTATTAGCAAGTTGATTTTTAACAACGAGATAGTGGCTATCACCATCTTGATAACTGAAGAAATCTTCCTTTCCCTCTGTGACCCAGTCTGTGAGACCAGCATCCGGAAATTGCTTGCCAATTAAATCAGCATCTTGATGGAGGATGACTTCTCCTTGATCAGAAAAAATAAAATATTCACCGCGTTGAGAAGGAACTTCCATTTGGTTATACAAGGCTGTTGGATCAAGCCGTATACGAACTAAACCAATTTGTTCACTTATATTATTCATATCATTAATCAGTCTGGATAGACTGATTACATATTTATCATCATTCCAACTGCTCGTTACTTGATAGGGATCACTCCAGACCGCGCTGCCGTTTGCGTCCTTTGCAGCCTGATCAAGTTTTGACTCGTTTCCTTTTACTGGTTCACCATGTTCAACTAGATGACCGTCCTTACTAATTAATGAAATAGAATTAATGTAAGGGTTGGAGATAAGCTGAAATGTAAAATATCCTTTTATCACCTCCATTGCTTCCCTATATTCAGGTTGGTAGATTTCTTCCTCTGTAGCAGTAAACATCTCCCGAAAATTACGGTCGTAAATCATGTAGGAAGACATCGTTTCTACCGTTGAAAAGACATCTAACAGATTCTGCTCATTTCTATTTAACCTCTCCGTTGCCTCCTCTACTGCCTGTTTTTTCAATACAATTCCAGTTTGATAATAGATTAAGATACTAATAACCAGAATTGGTACAGTTAATGCTAAGAAAAATGTAATAAACTTCCTCTTCAAGCCCCATCTCTTTAACATGATTTAACCTATCCTTTAGCTTTTTATTGCTGCAATTAGCCCTTTACTGCTCCGGAGGTCATACCATTTACAATCTCTTTTTCTAAAAACAGATAGAAAATCACAATTGGAACAAGTGACATCGTTAATCCTGCCATTTGTGCCCCGTAGTTAGTTGTAAATTGCCCTGCAAAATTAGCCAGTCCCAGTGGTAATGTTTGCAATTCCGGATCATTAATCAGCACTAAAGCAAAAGAGAACTCATTCCAATTATATATGAAATTAAGAATGATAACCGTAGCAACTGCTGGTCGTGACATTGGTAGAATGATGGACCAAAAGATTCGGAATATCCCAGCACCATCCATAATGGCAGATTCCTCAATATCCTTTGGAAATGCCCTCATAAAGCTGGTTAAAATAAAAATGGTTATCGGCAAATGAAAAGCAATATAAGGAAATAACAATGTAATTTCCGTGTTGAGCAGCCCAAGGTTTTTCATTAGGATAAACATCGGTACAAGTGTGGCATGAATCGGTATCAACAACCCAAAGATAAAAAACGTATATATAACCTTATTCAATTTAAAATGAAACCTGGCCAGGAAATAAGAGGCCAAAGCTCCTATAATCACGGTAACAACGGTTGCCGTGACACAGATAAAAATGCTGTTTTTAAATAACACACCGAGATTCGCTATTTCCCAAGCATTGGCATAGTTTTCAAAGTTGAATTTTGAAGGAAAACCAAACTGATTAACCGTAAACTCTTGTTCAGACTTAAACGAGTTTATCGCCATCCAAACGATGGGATAGACATTTATAAGTGCAAACAGGCTCAGTAATGTATAAATGATAATTCTTGTGACCCTTTTCTTGATTCTTGATTCATTTTGTTTGTTCTTATTTTTCTCAATAGGTAATGTAGAATTCATTCACACCCCTCCTTAAATTAGTTTCCTACCAAATAACTTCGTAACAATAAAAATTAATATAAGACTAAAGAAGAAGATGAATACAGAAACCGCACTACCATATCCATATTGCAGTTTATTGAATGTTTCATTAAACATATAGAGTGCCATTACATCAGAAGAATGAGCTGGCCCACCATTTGTCATGACATAAATAAGATCAAACGTCTTTAGACTCCCGGAGATGCATAGAATTACCGCAACAATAATCGTATGCCAGATCATTGGGATTGTAATTTTAAAGGTTGTCGTCCATTCAGAAGCTCCGTCCATTTTTGCTGCTTCTAAAACTTCTGTTGGTACATTCTGTAATGCAGCAAGAAAAATAATTAAGTAAAGCCCGATAAATTGCCAAATGACGGTAACCAAGACGGCGGCCATTACCCACTTCGTATCACCAAGCCAGTTTTGTGCCATCACACCAAGTCCAATGTTTCTCAGAATTTCGTTTAACATTCCATTCTGAGAATTATAAATCAAGCTCCAAGTTAATGAGATAACGACCGTTGAAAGTACCACCGGGAGAAAGCCAACCGTTCTAAAGAATTTAAGTCCTTTTATCTTACGATTGAGTAAAAGTGCAAAGAACAACGCAAGTGGTATCTGACCTAAAACAGAGGCAAGCACAACGTAGATATTATTTTTAACCGAATTCCAAAACAAAGGATCTTCAAATAGATTCCGAAAGTTATCTAGACCAACAAAGGTCATATCAGTAAATCCATCCCATTCCATCAAGGAGTAATAAAAGGATTGCAAAATGGGATAAATGGCAAAGACAGCATAAATCAGAAAGGCGGGAAGTAAACCGATCATGATTGCTGCTTTACTTTTATGTGTTAGCTGCATCTTTTCGTCCTCCAATTTTCACAGGCTGCCGTAAAAACCGGCAACCTGTGTATAAATTGATTATTCATTCGCTTTTTCCAATTCCGCTTGCATTTCTGCTGCAAGCTCTTCTGGTGTTGTATCCCCAATTGTAATGGATTGAAGCCCATTATTAATAATGTCCGTCAACTCCGGTGATAAGGTCGCATCATAAACAGGTGAGAGCCCATTTTGAGCTAAGCTGTTTGCCTCCTTAAACACTTCTGGTATACTATCGTCCATTTCTACATCAGCTGGAACGATAATATTTGCCTTGACTAATTCTTGGAACAGTTCTTCACTATAGTAAAATTTAAGAAACTCAAATGCTGCCTCCTGCTCTTCTTCGCTAAGTTGGCTATTAACGGCAATTCCACCACCGGCGACTCCAGAAATTTTAGATGCGTCTCCCTCTCCACCTTCAAAGGAAGGAAAAGGTGCAACACCAATATTCTCCAGATCATCTACACTATCCATGATTGGCCCAATAGCCCAGGAGCCTGCAAAATGCATCGCAGTTGACCCTTTAATAAATTCATTTCTAGATTGAGCTTCGTCAATCGTATTCATATCTTCATTAAATGCTCCAGATTTGGTCAAATCATCAATGACAGTTAGGGCATTAATAAATTGTTCATTTTCAAACGTTCCATCCTCATTCAATACATTGTGGAGGAAGTCACTCCCTGTATAACGATCCGCAATTCCAGAAATAAAGACAGATTGTAATGGCCAAATTGCTTTATTCCCAACAGAGATCGGCGTAACATTATCGCTATTCAAGCTATCTACTAATTCCTTAAGTTCCTTATAGGTTGCCGGAAATTCTTCAAATCCTGCTTCACTTACAAGCTGTTTGTTATAGAAAATCAGACTTGTTTCACTAACATTAGATGGAATTGCATAGTAATTTTCTCCTAATGCATAATCCTGTAAGATCTCCTCGGGAATTGTCCCTTCCCAATGATCAATAATGGGGTTTAACGGTAACAGGGCATCCCCCTCGACGAATGGCTCGATTCTCGTTCCAGGCCATACGCGCATCAAATCGGGCAATTGATTCCCAGCAGCCTGTGTCCGCAATTTAATCTCATAGTCGTCATGAGGAGTGCTTTCACTTATAATCTCAATATCATCGTGTTCCGCATTGAATTTTTCAATAATATCTTTGTAAACCGTATTTTCTGGACGGTCCTCTGTCCAGTCATTCCACAGTGTTAATTCAATTACCCCTTCCTTAGACTGGGTTTCTTCACTATCGGCACATGCAGCTAAAACGAACGCTACCACTACTCCTAAAAATAAAAATTTTAATGCTCTCATTTTGTTCCCCCCTTAATCATTAAGCGCTTACATAAAGTGTAACAATTTCACTTTATTCTTAATATCCTACAAATCTATAAAAATGTCCGAAAATTACGGATACTTAAAGCAATAAACTCTAGATATCCATGTATGCATGGTAAAGACACTATTCCAAGCATTCCAGGAACTTGGCAAATAATTTCTCCTACTCCACAGATAATAAACGAGAAAGGAGGGTCTGCTTTGAAAAACAAAGGTGCTGGAGAAATGATTGAAGAAACCGCAGAGAACTTAATGAAAAAAGGGGTCCCTGCAAGAACAGCAGCATATGCCTCTTCCATGGGATATCTCAGGCAGCTGAAGAAGAAATAACTGCAAAATAAAAGGAGCAAACTGTTTTGCTCCTTTTAAAATTGACCTCTTTGTTCATGTATTACGATCTCTACTTGGGATTAATCACAATTTCTACTCGGCGATTTCGCTCTTGGCCATCTTCTTCTTTATTAGAAGCAATAGGTTTGGTGTCGCCAAATCCTTCAATTTGCACATCCAGTCCAGTCACATCACCACTTTTTTCTAGATAGGCCCAAACTGCTTCCGCCCTTTCCTTTGATAAGTTCAAATTATAATCCGAATCGCCGACATTATCGGTATGTCCATTGATTTGAATTTCCGTATTCTCATCTAATTTCTGTAAATCTTTCATCACATCATTAAGTGTTTCCTTAGCATCTGCTTTTAAGGTACTTTCGTCAAAATCAAACAGTAAGTCATCAGGCATTTGTATTTTTACTTCCTCATCCTCTACTGTCAAGCCTACGTCTTTAGGAGGGTCAAAGTCCGGTGCATCGATTTCTACGATCAACTCCACATATTGATCTTCTCCATCCTCTTCAACAAGTTCGCCCTTCAGCTTCTCCCCATGCTCGCCATATGTATTCAATACATCTTCCCAGCTGTTGTTCTTCGGCTCAAAGCGTATCGGCATGTACATACCTTTTTGCAGCTTATGATACGGTACCCGTAATTCAAATGTGCCATCCGGATTTACCCGCGTAAATCCAAATGAAAATGCATCAATAATGCCAGAAGCCTTTAGCAGATTTCCACCAACTTTTGTGCCTTCCACCAGATTACTTTTTCCTTTAAAATAGAGGTAGCGGTGATCGCTGTCCACATCTGCTTCCATCCAAACTTCCGGCTCTCCATAATCATCCGGCTTTTCTTTCCATTGTGGAATTTCGATTGGAATCGTATATGGCATGGGCTGATCTACATCAATATAGAATTCCGCCTTCACTTCGAACGCGCCATGTGTATCTGTTACATACACTTGTGGCCCTGTTGCCTTCTCCAAGTTTTCCCCGTAATGCTCCTCTGTCTGGTTATTGGTATATAAATTCAACTTAACGGTAGTACTTGTGCTTATCCCGGAAAATTCAAAGGAAAAGCTTCCATCCTCTTGAACTTCTGCCGTATCAATAAACGTAGAAGAGGCAAAGCCACCATCCGTCACACCACTTGAATAGATACTTGAACCAGGTAGCAGATTGCTTTCCCCTTCTATTCTTATTTGGTCCTCCTCAATTATTGCTTCACCACTTAGCTTCACTTCTAAATCGCCAAGCTCCGACGTAGCCTTCTCAGCATCACCCTCTTCTTCATCTTGCGCCGTATCGGTCGCTTCCGTTTCATTCTCCTGCTCTAAAGTCTGATCCGGTTCTCCTTTAGTCTCACTAGTTGCGTCCTTCTCTTTTACGCAGCCACTGATCAACAATACAATAACGATTACCATAAATAATTTCCTCAACTCAAACACTCCCCTGTTTCAATCGAGACAAGTCTCCTGTCCCCTATGTTCTCTGCGTTTAGTATACCTAGAGGGACTAAAGAAAGGTAGTAATCACTGTGCGTTTTTGAAAAATAATACTTTCGTCATGTTTTTGTGACAGAAAAAAAAGAAGCCCTCATGAGATGTGCAAAGGACTCCGTTTTTAAGATGAATATGGTGCGGATTCTATATTTTTTTGAGCACTACTGAGTTTCTTATATTGTGTTTTATCAATTTCAATCATTAAATCACCGCCTGCGACTATGTCAAAAACTGTTCCTAAAGCGGCATAACCACTGCTTATTTATTTAATGAAAATTGCTATAGAATGATAGCAATATGTTATAATTGAGTTTAATAGACTGGCTTCACATGAGGGGTGGCGCACTGGAAACCTTCTCCGGAATTTCCGAGAAGGGAGGTGGCGCCTATGGATATAATAAGCGTTCTAATGCTAATGGTTTCATTTGGCATGCTGATTGCGTTTATCATGTCCGATAAAAATAAAAAATAATCCCTCATGTGGTTTGAACGGCCTTTGAGGGATTATCTCTTCCTTTAATGCGCCTAGCCCCTCTTGACGGGGTTCGGTCTATTATGACCGTTCCATGTTACAGCATGGGCGGTCTTTATTATGATATGCACTTTTTATTCTTCTATGTTTACTTTACCATAAATTCCATGTTTGTACACTTTTTTCTCTGTATTTGTGTTGTTGTAATATACACCGACAATGGATTGGCCACATTGAGGTTTAATCATGTTCTTTATAATATAAAGTAGTCTTAATTAAAACTAATTTTTTCCTATCCTATCCAATTTATTTTGTTTCATCTTGAAGCCATTCTCCATCTTTCCGATAATACCATTCCAAATATTCAGTTGGGTCACCTTTAATGGTATAGCTGACAACAAAGTATTTTTCTTCGTAGTAGTCCACTTCATCTATAAATTCTATAGTAAACGTTTCATCTTGAACTTTTTCTTCAATCACATTATAAACTTCATTTTCTAATTTGTTTTCTTGCAACTTTACAAAACCCCATATCATCAAAATAATTAAACATATTACGATTACTACCCAATCCCTAGCCATTGTTTTGATGTTCTTTTTCTTGTTGTACCACGTTATTTGAAATACAGCCAACACCAATGTAAAGATTAAAAGAGGTACGAAAACATCAATTATAGGAACTTCAAAAACATACGATAGATATAAGGCAACTAAAAGTAACAAAATGGTAAGAAAGGCTCTCGAGAGTTTATACTTTTCTCCGTTAAATAAGTATTCAATAACTTTTGTCTTAATAAAAGACCCACCCCTTTAATCAATTAAGTTAAGTAACATACTTCTCAACTCTAAATCCACATTAGCTAATATACAACTACACATACATAACACTTTTCAAGAAAAATTAACAACAGCAAAATCACCAAGACTTTGAGCTACTTATAAACCACATACATTTAAATAACAAAAATTCATGATTGTTTGAATATATTATACTATGATATAAAAATTAATAAAGAGCTGATGTCAGACTTGGACTTCAGCTCTAGCTACTACTCAAACTTATATTAAAGAGAGTTATTATATTCTTTATCTTTTATATTCACAATTGTTCGTCCTCTAACTTTTCCTTCTAAAATATCAGATAACGTCTTAGGCAGGTCTTGGAATAGCACTTCATTCGCTATATCCCCTAGTCCTTCTGGCTTTAAGTCATCAGCCATTCGTTTCCATAAAGTTTCTCTTAATTTCTTCGGGCAATATACTGAATCTATCCCTAATAAACTGACCCCTCTAAGGATAAATGGAAACACAGTTGTTGGTACATCTACACCACCAGTTAACCCACTTACAGCAACTGATCCTCCGTATTTAATATTGCTTAAAACTGAAGCCAATGTTTTACCACCTACAGGGTCAATAGCACCTGCCCACCGTTGCTGTCCAAGAGGTCGAATTTTTTCTGGTGCAACTTCTTCACGAGAGATAATCTCTTTTGCTCCGAGTTCTTTTAAGTAATTAAATTCGGATTCTTTTCCTGTACTTGCCGTAACATTATAATTGCGTTTCGCGAGCATGGAAACTGCCATACTACCTACCCCACCAGTTGCTCCAGTAACTAATATATTTCCATCTTCTGGTGTTAATCCGTTTGCCTCCAATTGGTGGATGGAAAGAGCAGCAGTAAACCCAGCAGTTCCAAATATCATTGCCTCTCTTAGTGAAAGATTTTGGGGTAAAGGTACGACCCATTCGCCGGGAACCCTTGCATATTCACTGTAACCTCCATAATGGGAAACTCCTAACTCATAGCTTGTTACAATAACTTTATCACCTTCTTTATATCGAGCATCCTTTGATGAAGTCACTATTCCTGCAAGGTCAACTCCAGGAATAAAAGGGTATGATTGAACAATATTTCCATTTGGGATACTTGATAATCCATCTTTGTAGTTTACACTTGAATAATGAACACGAATCGTTACCTCTCCATCTGGGAGGTCTTCAAAAGATAATGGTTCAATATTTACTGAAAAAACCTCCTCCGTTTTATCCACAACAAGCGCACTAAAATACTTTGACATCTAACCACATTCCTTTCTGGGTAATTAAATATTCGTTTCATAAACTTATCATAATACATTTTATTCTGACCGGTCAATTTATTTATCCAGTCAGAATAAATTACTCGTACAAATTGATAAAGTTTTGTATACTATTGGTAAGTAGTAAACGGGGGTTAGATTGATTATGGCAAAAAAAGCTGAACAGAGACGAAATCAAATATTAAAAGCAGCCTTCCAAGCTGCAGTAGAAAAAGGTTATGAATCTGTGACATTACAGGATATTGCAGATTATGCAGATGTAAGTAAAGGGGTAACAAACTATTATTTTAAAAACAAAGCAGATGTATTTGCTCACCTGTTTGAATGGATTACAAATAGAATATATGAAAAAGAATCTGCATCAATTGATAAAATGGAAACAGCCATTGAAAAACTTGAAGCATATATTAATCAGGTATTTATCAGTCCTGAAGAGAACAAGGCTTTCTATCGTGTATACTTAGACTTTTTAGCACAGATAAACAATAATGATCAGTATAAAGAGATAAACCAACAATTCTATGAAAACTGTTGGTCCATAGGAAGAGATATTATTAAACAGGGAATTGAAGAAAAGGTATTTAAAGTGGATCATATCGAACAAGCAACAATAAGTATTCGTTTTATAATCGATGGTAGTTTGATTCAATGGTTAATGAGAGATGATGATAGCTTGCATGGTTATTATCGAACGCTGTGTCATAACTCAATACTTCAAATTCTAAATTTTAAAATGTAATGGATATTGGAATTGAAACAGAATAATTAGAAGAAGGTTAAAGAAAACTAAACAATTGGTACTTAGAGGACCACACATAATAAACATACAAATGTATGATAATATGTGGTTTCATTTTTTACCTCTTTAACCTATGCCCTTCTCTATTAGAAGAGGAATAATTTTAAAGCGCAATTCCCTGATTTACAGTATTGCGCTCGATTAAGAAAGGTAATTTAATTGAGTTATTCGTTGATTTCTAAATGTGGATTCCATACTACTTCCCACAAGTGGCCATCTGGATCTTGAAAGTAACCAGCATAACCACCCCAAAACGTGTCATGTGGTTCAACCGTTATAATTGCACCAGCCTCCCTTGCCTGCTCCATTACTTTATCAACTTCTTCTTTACTTTCCACATTATGACCAATGGTAAATTCAGTTGGACTAGGAATGGACTGATCAATTTGAGCATCATGAGCAATGTTTTTGCGCTCAAAGATGGCAAGCTTTATGCCAGATAGAAAGTCGAAAAAGGCCACAGCACCATGATCAAATTCTTTACCAACTATCCCTTCTGTTGGAAGCCCTAACCCGTCTTGATAGAACTTTAAAGATCTTTCCAAATCATCTACACCTAATGTAATTACTGTAATCCTTGGTTTCATAAACCATTTCAACTCCTAATTTTTTTAATAAAAAGGGATGACATAATAGACGATCTCCATATTGGGTTAAAGCGCCTGTTCCGTTAATAACTATGCTTCCAATTTTTTATGTAAAAAATATTGATTAAACCCTTTTGGGTGATCTTCAAGCATACCAAAAACCTCATACCCATTCTTTTTATAAAATTCAGGGGCTTGGAAACTAAATGTATCAAGATAAATAAACCTGCACCCTTTTTCTACTGGTCACTTTCACTTTGATTCCATTGCTGAATTATTTCCAACCTAACCCCTCCCTTTATTTAGTAATGAGTGGAAATTGCGTCATTAAAAATGGTACTTATAAATCTCTTCGTTTGTTAAATTACATTATTTCTCAATTTCATTTTATCATAAATTTAAAATTTTAAAAAAACTCATTGAAATTCTTATCCTTAAGTCGCCAGAAATTTATTCTTAGATAAAATCAAGTTTACTTTTTCTATAATAAAATAAGCATAAAAAAGAACACTCCCGATTGGGAACGCTCTTTTAGAATCACTTCATTTCATATTGGAAAACCTGCCAAAAAATCTCAGCTCTACAGCCTTTCCTAAAGCTTTTCACCATTTGATTCAATTACCTTTTTAAACCAATGAAAGCTACTTTTTCTATATCGCTTTAAATCTCTCAAATCCTTTTCTTCACGATTCACAAAAATATTCCCATAACGTTTGGATATTTGGCCTTTTGAGCTTAAGATATCCGTTGATCCCCATGTGAGGTAGCCAATTACGTCTACCCCTTCTTGCATGGCGATTTTCATTTGTTTGAGGTGCTGATTAAGATAATCAATTCGATAGTGATCATCAACATGATTATTTTCATCAAGTTCCTCGTTTACCCCGATCCCATTTTCTGTGATAAAAATTGGCAATCTATAACCATGAAGATTTGCACCTTTATGGACTTCACCATTTTTAATGATGGCGCCACCGACTCCCGTTCCAATCGCCATAACTAAAACATCCTTTTTACCCTTTGCTGCCCCTGCCCAGACTTCAGCATAGCCTGCACAATTTGCATCATTTTCAATATAAACGGGTAACGATGTCCCACTTGCAATCAATTGTTTAATGTTAGGACCATGAATAAAAGGGATGGCACTGGAACCATACACAATTCCCTCATTTGACACAGCACCTGGTAGACTTACTGCAATTCCTTGTACATCCTTATGCAGCGCAGCAAATGTATGGATGACTTTTAATAAACCATCCAGCGTCTTCGGTGTTTTTACTTTAGTATGTTCCAAAATAGTACTGTCAGCGCCAACCACCGCATATTTCAAAAAAGTACCACCTATGTCAAAAGCTATGTATTTATTCATGTGATCGCCTCATTTTTTGACTTGTTCATCTTGTATTGACCATCTATGCGCGCTCCTTTGATACATTAGGAAATAAAGCAATTTGAAAGCATATTATTGATTTGAATCATTATAGGAAACCACATAGTTTTGCTTTGCGGTGTTATAGTACCCCTCACTATATTCCACGATATTTCCCTCTTCATCGCTAGAACGCCTTATCCTTTTTAAAACAGCAGCGCTTTCTTCTAATTTTAACGCTTCTTTAATAGAAGGAGGCGCAACCGAAACTTGGAACTCATCTCGAAATGATTCAGGGCGAATATGATGTTCTTCCAAAAAGCGATATAAAGAAGTGAGTTGAACATCTTTTATCTCTTCTTCACTTAGGTTCAGGGAAAGATAGTGGATAAAGTAAATATACGGTTCATTATTCAATGAATAAACCCGTTCAATTTTAATGCACTGATCTCCAAATATTGACCGTAGTTCCGTGCAGTCTACTAATTCGACCTGCTTAATACTTAATACATTCTTCGTAATACGGTGGCCTTCCTCAACTAAAATCTCGGTGAAGTGCTTCCCTTTTGCAAGTTTCGCAACGGAAACATTGGCAATTACCTTCGTTCCTCTCCCGCTTTTCTTTTCGAGATAACCTTCCTGGACGAGTTCTTTAATTGCATTTCGCACTGTTATTTTACTGACAGTAAATTCATTTTCTAATTGAGGTTCGGAGGGAATGTATGTATTTAAAGCATACTCGCCATTTAAAATGCGATCTTTCAATATTTCTTTAATTTGTATATAAAGTGGACCTTTCGTTTTCTTCACCATCATTTCCAATCTCCTACCTTACCGTTTAATATCTTCCATCGTTCCAGCCATCGCCGACAGAATCTCCGTTTCAGTAGCGACCGGGGTATCTCCAACAATCGTACAAGCAAGCATACCTGCAGTTGCTGCAAACTCTACTGTTTTCGTTTCAGGAAAAGCCGCAAGTTCTCCATGTAAAACCCCACTCGTAAAAGCATCCCCAGCGCCAATTCTATCCAATACAGAAAAGCGTAATGGCTTCGAGAATACAAATGTATTCTGTTTATAAATATATCCTCGGAGTGAATGTGTATTATCACCATTAATGGATCGATGCGTACCAGCAATTGTTTGGATATCGAACATCTTTGCTACCTTAGGAATAAGATCTTTCAACTGGGCCTCTCTTGATGTTTTGTCAGTTTCCATTTCTAAAATAAACTTGGCATCTTGTTCATTCATCATCACGATATCTGCTAAGGAGAGGAGATCTTCATAATGTCGTTTTGCTTGAACATATCCTCCGCTCCATAAGGAAGGGCGATAGTTACAATCAAAGCAAACAAGGCCACCTTTTTCTTTCACCTTTTGAGCAAGTATCTTCATGTTTTCGCGGACCTGGTCTGTCATTGCAAGTGTAATCCCACAAAAGTGAATAATGTCAGCAGTCTCAGCAATCAGGTCCAGATCATAGTCTGAAAAGTCCGCAGTATTAAAACTACTTTCCAAACGGTTCGTATAGGTCACTCGACTTGAGCGCTGACCAAAGCCATTTTCTAAAAAGTACATTCCGATATAGTTACCACCCTTGGAAATAAAGGTCCTCTCAATCCCTAAACGTTGTAGGGAAGCAACAGCAGCATCGCCTAGAGGATTACTCGGTAATTTTGTGACAAGGTATCCATCATAGCCAAACTTCGTCATTGCAGAAACTACATTCACCCCTGTGCCTGAAAATGAGTATTGTAGGGTATTCGCTTGTGTAAGAAGCTCATAGCCTGGTGCCATCAAACGCATCATGACTTCCCCAAATGCAACTACTTTTTTAGGCATATTTTGCAACCAACTCTTTTGTGATGGCAAGCAATTTTCGTACGTCTTCCTCATTTGTCTCTCCAGTTTCTTTGTTAATAATCGACGAATAGACATGTGGAATAATCTTCGGCACTTTTGCTTCTAATGCAATTTCCAAGATTGTCGCAAAGTTATCCAAATCAATCCCGCCTGTTGGTTCTAAAGCAAATCCTTCTTCTCCACAAACTTTTGCGACCGTACGATACTCGTCCTCATGCTTTAGACCTTTCATCGGAAAGTATTTCAAGGCATTTCCTCCCATATCACGTACAAGCGCAATAGCTGCTTTGATTGGAACAATAGCTGCTTCCCCTACCTCGGCACTATTTGGACCTGTCGAAATATTAACGTACCCAATTTTGCCTGATGGAGATACAAGGGCGTTGATCCAGCTGTCTTTTTCTCCTAAATTTGCCCGTGTAGCCCCAACTGAGGGGAATACTTGATTGATGTGGCTACCAGGATAATATGTAGCAATGTCCGCTACAACCGCAGCCTGTCTATTGTCACCGGCGCCTAAACCGATGGAAACACTATGATCGATTGCTGCCCCATATTCCTTCATCGCCTTAACAGCTGTGTCAACTGTAGGATAATCCTTTGAAAGCACGCCCACCAATACATGGCCTTCTGCCGCTTCAAAAACTTGTTTAGCGTTTTCGACACTATTGGCTAATACATTTAAAGCAACACGGTTTTGATAAAAACGTTTTTCGATGTTCATTATGCTTGTCCTCCCAAGATTGCTTTTAATCTCTCTTCAATTATATGAATTTCCTCGCCTTGTAATGGACGTGGATCAATATCGAAAAAGCCTTGACGTACCCCGTAATCCCTTGTATAAATTGCAATTTCTCCGTTCTTTAGCTTGTCATTTACTTCCTTTGCTGTGGTGTTGCATGCAGCTGGGTCAATATGTATCCGTGCTCGATAGATTTCTCGACCCGCTTCATCTTGTACAATCTCTACTTTTACTCCCTCCAATGAGTGAAGTGATGTTAGCACTTCAAGACTGGCTTTTTCCTTTTTACTGTTATCCTTTTTGACAAAAAATTCATCCAATGCTTGCAACAGGCCAAAGGTTGTTTCCTTCCCAACCTTCATACTACGGCCAATACAATGCAATTGTACTTTTAACCATTCTATGTACTTTTTCTTTCCAGCAACGATTCCAGATGTAGGCCCCTTGATGGATTTTGAACCGCTATAGATGGCTAAATCTGAAACTTGTACATATTTTTTAACATCTTCTTCTGCCGCAGCATCCACGATTAGTGGCACATTGTGGCTTTTAGCAACTTCCCAAGCTTCTTCTACGGAAATCATATTTTTTTGCACAGCATGATGTGACTTAACGTATAGAATAGCGGCTGTATTTTCATTTATTGCCTCGGCAATATGCTCTGCTTTCCCTTCATTGGCATAACCTGCCTCTACAAGCTTGCCACCGCCAAGATACACCATTGTTTCAATTGGTGCACCATATTGTACGTTATGGCCTTTTAGTAAAACGATTTCATTTTTTGAGATCACATCTTGGTGAAGCCGTTCACTCTTGCGAAGATTCCCTTCCGTGACAAGGGCTGCGATGGATAAGGCAATTCCGCTTGATGCAGAGTTTACGACGATTGCTGCTTCCGATTCAAGCAAACCGGCAATATGTCCCCCTGTTTTATCAACCAAATCAGCAATTTCCACATAACTTTGTCCGCCGACTTTCATCGCTTCCATTACATTATTCGATGGCGCAGACACACCTAAAATACTCATTCGTCCACTTGCATTGATTACTCTTTTCAATCCATACTTAGCATTCAATGTATTCACCATTCATCACCACTCCTTTTACTACAATCTTTTTATCGTGTTTTCTTTCTTCCCCTTCAGAGTCTCTTAAGACCACCGACTGATCTTCAACTGAAAACAATGTGAGATTAGCAATATCCCCTGTAGCAATCCTTCCTAATTCAGGTTTTTTCAACCATCTTGCTGCATTAACTGTAACCGCATCGATTATCTCTTGCAGGGAATAACCTAAATATAAAAACTTTGTTAAAAGGTCAGCCATGCTGAAAACTGGACCATGTAGCCTGTTCTTTCGATAGATGTCAGTGCTGATGGTGTCAAACTTGATTCCATGTTCTTTTGCCTGCTCTGCTGTACGAAAAGAAAAACTTGCATTTCCGTGGCCAACATCTAAATGAACGCCTCGTTTTATCGCTTGAAGAAATGTAGAAAGAGGCTCACCTAAATCCCCAAATAGATTATTGCTTTTCCCATTTAAATAATGCGTAAGAATATCCTCTTCTTCCAATAATTCCAGAACTTCCTTAATATCTGGTGGACCTGAGCCAATATGAACCATAAGCGGCAAATTAGTATTCTTTGAAAAATTACGTGCTATTTTTAAAGGTTCCACACCATTTCGACCAACGACACTTTTGCTGATTCTAACTTTAAGTCCAACGATAAAATCCTTATGATTCCCTACTGCTTTTAACAGTTCTTCTTCATTCAACCAGGTAAGATTGGATAACTCATCAATTTGTTTTAAACCTATCTGTGAAATATTAAGCATGGCAAACACATTGGTTTTTGCCCTTTTCGAATAATTAACCAAGCTATGTATTTGATCAGCACCTGTGCTCCCAGCATCTACAATGGTGGTGACACCTAGTTTATAACCAATCTCGTCAATCTCATCTCCGTATGGATCAAAATCCGGGAAGGCGTGAACATGCATATCAATCCATCCACTGGAAACGTAAACATTATTTTTAAAGTCAATAACTTTTTCCCCGTTACCTGTATTTGGTGGAACAATGTCTACAATTCTACTATTTGCCAGGACAATATCTGAAGAACTTCCATCTATCCTTTTTACATTCCGTAAAACCAATGTAGCTGCCATATCTATCCTTCCTTTTGTTAAAGTGAGCTTTCAATCAGAGGGGGTTTTAGTTCTTCCTCACTGATTGTTAGTTGAACGAATCGGGGGGTTAGCGTCCGTTTTCTCTCACTTGATGTTTTGAGGTGGGAGTCTTACAGACGCTTACTCCGGGATAAATCCAATTATTGTAAGCGGTTACTAATTTGTATTGACTTTTCTAACTTTTACAAAAGTAGAATAACACTAATGCCCTTTTAGGTCAATATAACATTATAATGTCTACCGTGATTAGACCTAAATTTAACTCGGTAACTCAACATCTGGACGTGATGAACTGAAAATTCTCATCCTCCCACTCCTCTAGAATAAGTTGTGTGGTGGGATATGAAATTCACAAAGCCGCATTTTTCCGTCTTGGAAAAGCCAACTTTTCTATTTCATTGTTATAAAAAATTGAATATGGTATATTTTCAACATCATTTATAAAAGCGTTTTAATAATGCATTGGATGTAGGCCACTTAGAAGAGAATTGTCCTGCGTAAAATTAGCAAAACACTTTTAGAATTTAGTTTCAGACCATTAAATGATTGAAATTATTAGTAGATTAATAGCTACTGAGAGCGAAGTGGAGGAAACTTATTTAATCAGTCATTAGAAAACGCAACGAAAATTAACGTTAGGAGAAAGAGAGTAAACATGACTTTATTACTTTTGCTTGTTATTTATTTGGCTTTTATTAGCTTAGGTTTACCTGATCCGTTACTAGGGGCTGCATGGCCCGTGATACAAGAGGACATAGGGGCGCCACTTGACGCAGCAGGATATCTGTTTATGATCATTTCTGTTGGTACTATTATTTCCAGTTTATTAAGTGGAAAGGTCATCAAACGATTCGGAACTGCGAAGGTTACCTTTGTCAGCGTCTTGTTGACAGCTGGTGCTTTACTAGGGTTTTATTTTGCGCCGTCGATTATATGGTTAGCTATATGTGCTATTCCACTTGGATTAGGAGCGGGCGCTGTAGATACAGCACTAAACAACTATGTGGCACTACACTATAAGGCACATCATATGAGTTGGTTACATAGTTTTTGGGGTGTGGGAGCTACCTTGGGACCCATCATCATGGCCCAATTTATTACAGGACAACAGGCTTGGAGAAATGGTTACCTCACCATTGCAGGAATCCAGTTCGCTTTAGCAACTATCCTTTTACTCTCCTTCCCTTTGTGGAAAAAAGTAGCGCAAAACAGGAATGTAGCACAAAGTGAGGCAACAGAAGCGATTGAAGAGGAAGTGCAAGAACAAGAGAAGCATGAAAAGCCCTTGCAAATAAAAGGTGTAAAGCTCGCATTGTTGTCCTTTCTATTTTATTGCGGGGTGGAAACAACAGTGGGGCTTTGGGGAAGTAGTTTTCTTGTGGATGTCAAGGATCTGTCAGCGGCTACTGCTGCCAAATGGGTTTCCCTTTATTGGGGTGGATTAACAGTTGCTAGATTTCTAACTGGCTTTGTCACCTTTAAATTAAGTAGCCGTATGCTGATTCGAGTTGGACAACTCATCGCATTGGTTGGTGCTGCACTTCTTGTGCTTCCCTTTCCAACCACATTCTCACTCGTAGGGTTTATCATGATTGGGTTTGGTTTAGCACCAATTTTTCCATCTATGTTACATGAAACACCTACACGCTTTGGGAAGAAACATTCTCAAACTATTATGGGCTATCAAATGGCCCTAGCGTACACAGGTAACACCTTTCTGCCACCTTTACTTGGCTTGATTGCATCCCATTCAACAATTGCAATCTTCCCGTTCTTTATATGCGTATATATTGTAGGTATGCTTTTATGCTCAGAGCAATTAAATACACTACTACGTAAAAAGAATCTTAGGGCTGCTTGATTGGTCGTTGGGTGGGGGGCGGCTAGAACGCGCGTGGTAGCTACTGGAAGTCGAGCAGAGCATCGGCCGTGTGCTTGGAACATCTCCCTTCAGCCTGGGAACATCAGCTGTGAGCGGGAGATCATCGGCCAAGAATGAGTGAACATCCTCCGAGAATAAGAAATTATCGCCCGTGAACGAGCTAACATCAGCCACAATAAGAGCACGCTCAACCGAGTGTGCTCTATTCATTACTTCATATACTCCTCAACCAGTTCCGTGCATCGTTCTATCGTAAGGTCGTTAAGGACTGTTCTATAAACTAGGTGTTCTGCAGTGCCCCCTTCATATTCCAGGGATGCCTCCTTTGCCTTGTTATCGCGGTGCTTAATCCATTCACGTTGTTCTACTCTCAGTTGCTCCATTTCTTCTGTAGAAAGTTGATCCTCCAGGACTCCATAAATTTCGTTTAACAATCCGTCCCACAGGTCGAATAAATTCCCTTCCACACCTTTTAACTCGATCGTTATGCCATCAGCTGACTCTTCCCGCTCCTCACGTGTTTCTTTTTTTGCATCATTTAATTTCTGAAGGTACTCTTCTTTCTTGCTTACTGTACTCTTAGTCGAGGAATCTTCTTCTGCGGTATCATCATTAGCTGTTTCTACTTTTTCGGTAGTTTCCGCTTCTTCCGTTGTACTTTCCTCCGTGTTGCCTTGAGTCGGGTCGTCTGCATTTGAACCAGCATCTTTCTCTGCTTCCTCCTCTACAGCCTCTCCATTTTCATTTACCGTTTGGGTTTCATTCCTATTCTCTGACTCGTTGTCTGTTGTAGCGCTAGACTCAGCAGAAGAATTCTCACATGCAGCTAAAAGGAGCAATCCGACTGTTAGCATTCCAATTAAAAAGTGACGATTAAAATTCATTAAAATCTACCTTTCTATGTAATCTAGTTCTTATTAGATTTTAAATCATTTTATACAATTATTCCAGTTCATGGAATTTATCTAGAAGGTAGGAAGGCTTTAGCCAAATGCTAGGCTTTTTAAAAATAGATTCTTTAAAATCCCCACTCAATTAGCCCCAACTAAGCCATATTGTTTCACCACTATGATAAAATAAAGGTAAATAATGAATGTTATATTTTAAGCTGTAACTTGAGCTACTGGAGTTGTTTTATATGTCTACCACACTCATTCTATTAGTCATTGCCGTTGTTTTCATCGGCTCTTTGATGAGAGCTACGTTTGGTTTTGGAGAAGCTGTAGTAGGAATGCCTCTACTTGCACTGCTACCACTAGATTTACATACTTCCATATCGCTGATAGGATTGGCCGGGCTAACAGTGGCTTTGATCGCTGTGTCAACAGGCTGGCGTCACATTGATCGGCCGGCACTTATTCGGTTAGCCATTACTACCTTGCTCGGCATTCCAGCTGGACTTGTTTTAGTCCTTTATGCTCCAGCCTTGGTGATCACGGTTGCACTTGGCATATTTCTTGTTGCATATGGAGTCTATTCACTGGCTAAACCAATGATTACGAAGACGGCACAACGTCCTTTGTTGGATAGTCCAGCTTGGGCGTTACCGTTTGGTTTTGCTGCCGGAACACTTGGGAGTGCTTATAACTTCAATGGTGTACCAGTTGTTATTTACGGCACGATGCGTCGCTGGAGTCCAGATCGCTTTCGAGAAACACTGCAAGCTCACTTTCTTATTTCTGGGATAATGGTGGTTCTAGGCCAAGCACTTGGAGGGCTATGGACAAAGGATGTATTTACGCTCTTCGGACTATCCTTGCCTTTTATCATTGCCGCAACATTTTTAGGTACGTATTTACATCGGCGTATCCCTAGTCATAAATTCGAGCGTTACGTTTTTATTCTTATCGTTCTGCTTGGGGCTGTGCTGCTGATTAATCCTGCTTGAACATATTAAAAATAGGAGATGGATTCACGATGAAACAAAATAAATATGATGAACCGAATTTCTTTTCTGCATACGAACAAATGCCCCGCTCCGTTCATGGGCTTGAAGGTGCTGGAGAGTGGCATATTTTAAAAGAACTATTACCGGACCTTAAAGATAAAACAGTTCTTGATTTAGGCTGTGGTTTCGGCTGGCATTGTCGATATGCACGGGAGCAGCAGGCACGTTCTGTCACAGGTGTAGATATTTCTGAAAAAATGATTCAACGAGCTCGTGAAATGACAAAAGATCCATCCATTTCATATATCAAAAAGCCTATCGAAGACATCGATTTTTCACACTCTCCATTTGACGTGGTGATCAGTTCCCTTGCGTTTCACTATATTAAGTCATTTAAAACAATTTGTGAAAAGGTTTATGATTCGCTAAAGCCTGGGGGAAGCTTTGTTTTTTCTGTGGAACATCCCATTTTCACCTCTCGAAAAGAACAAGACTGGTATTATGATGACCAAGGGAATCGCCTACACTGGCCGGTTGATTCCTATCAAATGGAAGGCGTGCGTGACACGTCCTTTTTAAATGAACATGTGACAAAATATCATCGCACCATTTCCACCTATATTAACGACCTAATTGATTCTGGTTTTCTTGTAAAGGAAGTGAAGGAATCATATCCTACTGAGGAAATGGCAAAAAAGGATCCTCTGATGGCAGATGAAAATCGGAGACCAATGTTTTTAATCATTTCAGCGAATAAGAAATAGAGGAACATCCATAATAAAACCACATAAAACCCGCTATGGATTTATGTGGTTCTTTTGTTTAGAGATATGAATTTTTTAGTAGCCAATAGCTAAATGGCTCTAGATAAAAATTAATTGTGTTCATTATACGTTAGATATTTATTATTGGAGGTTAGATGGAATGAACTATGACGTAATCGTAATTGGTGCAGGTTCAATGGGCATGGCAGCGGGTTATTATTTATCCAAGAGTGGGAAAAAAACGTTATTATTAGATTCTTTTAACCCACCACATAATAAAGGGAGTCATCACGGGGACACAAGAATTATTCGCTATGCTTATGGTGAGGGAAAAGAATATGTTCCCTTTATCCTTAAAGCACGCGAGTTATGGTATGACTTAGAAAAGGCTTCTGGAAAGCAGTTATTCACTCAAACTGGTGTACTTAATGTTGGAAATGCAGACTCCAATTTCATCCAAAATATTATCTCTAGTGCTAAAAAGTACGATTTGCCCCTTGATGTAATGGATGCTAATAAAGTGCAGAATCGTTGGGCTAACATTTCGTTACCGAACGACTTTATTGGTTGCTTTGAACCGACATCTGGCGTGCTAAAGAGTGAGGAAATTATTAAAGCATACCAAGCACTTGCTGAGCAAAATGGTGCTACAATCCTCACAAATAGTAGAGTAAGAGACATTTATATTCAAGAGGATAAAGTAACAATTAAGACAGACGAACAGACCCTTCACTCGGATGCGCTCGTGGTTTCGGCAGGAGCATGGTCAGGTGAACTCATTTCTATGTTGGGTTTGGAGCTTCCACTTACACCTGTAAGGAAAACATTTGCTTGGTTTGACGCTAATGAGGCTACCTATAATCATAGCCGTTTTCCAGCCTTTGCATTTGATACACCCAAAGGAATTTATTATGGATTCCCGAGTATAGATGGGTCCGGTTTAAAAGTAGGGCGTCATGATGGCGGAAATCCCATCCACCCTGATGAGTCTCCGATAGGGTTTGGTGAACTAGCAGAAGATGAAGGAAATTTGGCACAATTTATGAATCAATACATTCCTGATATTTGGCAATTGAAGTATGGTAAAACCTGTATGTATACACACACACCCGATGATAAATTCATTATTGACCTCCACCCTAAGCACGCAAATGTTGCGATTGCAGCAGGATTTTCAGGACATGGGTTTAAATTTAGCAGTGCAGTTGGACAGGCATTAAGTAATTTGATCATCTCCGGTAAGAATGATGTCGATATTTCGCAGTTTTCGATTGGGAGGTTTAAGAAATCCCTTTTCTCTAAACCAACCAAATAACATTTCCAATTCCAAACTAAAATAAACTGGTTTGAGTTCAGTAACACACCGATCTCAAACCAGCCATTCAACTTCAAAATAAACCTTTAAATCTATGGATCTCCTGACCTGCCCAGTCAGCGACCTTTATTATTATTTGATCCCCTATTGTTGAACCATGATCCTATTATACTCCGGAATAGGCCATAAATCCGCCGTCTACAGGAATCGTTACACCTGTTACAAAGCCAGAGTATTCAGGATCTACTAACCATAAAAGTGTACCAATCAGGTCATTAGGATCACCGAATTTTTCCATTGGTGTGCCGGTAATGATTTTCTCAGCTCTTGCTGTATGGTTGCCCTCTTTATCCAGTAAAAGATCTCGGTTTTGCGTAGTAAGGAAGAACCCTGGAGCTATTGCATTTACTCTTAACCCTGTGTTGGCAAAATGAACGGATAGCCACATCGTAAAGTTATTAATGGCGGCTTTTGCTGCAGAGTATGCAGGCACTTTTGTCATCGGTGCATATGCGCTCATGGAAGAGATATTAATTATGCTAGAGCCTTGTTGCTCAAGCAATGCTTCCCCAAATACTTTCGCAGCTAAAAAGCTTCCTTTAAAATTACGGTCAAATACGCTAGTAAACCCTTCATCTTTTAAGTCAAAGAAAGATTTTTTTGCATCTTGGCTATGCTTCTCTTCTGAGGTAATCGCGTCCTCATGGTTGCCCCCAGCTCCGTTGATTAAGATATCAATCTTGCAGAATTTACTCAGAACTTCTTGCTTCGCCTCTAATAATGCATCCTCTTCCAATACGTTAGCACCAATTGCGATTGCTTCTCCATTAGCTTTGTTGATTTCGTCTGCTACCTTTTGGCCATTTTCTAACGTTCTGTTTAAAATGGCTACTTTAACCTTTTGTCTACCTAATTCCTTTGCCATTGCAGAACAGAGGACACCACTTCCACCTGTAATGACTGCTACCTTACCTTCAAGATTCTCGTGTACTGGAAACATAGTTGGCCTCCTCCTTCTTGACTGATTGGAATGCATCCCATAGCCCATTCAAATACATGATTCCTAATGCTCTATCATATAGCCCGTACCCTGGTCTGGAAACTTCATTCCAAATATGTCTACCATGGTCTGGCCGAATATAGCCATCATAGTTGATGTCACTTAGCTGCTTCATAATATTTTTAATATCAATATTGCCATCTGCGCTTAAGTGAGATGTCTCAATAAAGTTTCCATTTTCAAAAATTTTCACGTTACGCACATGTAGAAATGGCGCTTTCTCTGCAACATTCTTTATAATTTCTACCGTATCATTTTCCCGATTTGCTCCTAGAGCACCTGAACAAAATGTTAGCGTGTTCGATGGTGAATCAGATAGAGAATATAAACGTTTTATATCCGCATCATTTTTCATGATTCGTGGTAGGTTAAACACAGACCATGGTGGATCATCCGGGTGAATCGCCAGTTTTACTCCATGGCTTTCCGCTACTGGTAATACTTCATCTAAAAAGTATGCGAGATTATCCCATAGATCATCCTCTGTGACAGACTCATACTCTTCCAAAAGTTCCTCTATTTTAGCTAGCCTTTCTGGTTCCCATCCTGGTAAGGTTAAATCACTTGAATTAATCACATCATTAGCCATTGTTTGTAGGTTTATATTTTCCACTATCTTTTTTTCAAAAAATAAAGCGGTTGATCCATCAGGTAATGGCTCTTTCATATTTGTTCTAACCCAATCAAATACAGGCATGAAATTATAGCAAATAACCTTTACTCCATGCTTGGCTAAATTTTTAATTGTTTCTTTATAGTTAGCTATATAGCGATCTCTGTCTGCATTCCCTATTTTTATCGATTCGTGGATGTTCACACTTTCTACTACTTCTGCATGAAAGCCATGGGATTGAATATATTTCACTTCTTCTTCAATTGCTTCCTCGGTCCATACGTCTCCAGCTGGCACTTTATGGAGTGCCCACACAATTCCCTTTACACCTGGGATTTGTCTAATATCCTCTAAAGAGACCGTATCATTGTCCCTTCCAAACCAGCGAAAGGTAATATTCATTCTTTCACCCTCCTTAGTGTGTTTGTATAGTTTTGAGCTAATGCAGTAACGCCTTCTGCCCCGTTATTTCGATAAGCTTTTGTAAGATCACTGCCAATCCCGACAGCAACAGCCCCTGCTTGTATCCAATCCTTCATATTTTCTAAATTGATTCCACCTGTTGGCATAACGTCCACCTGTGGAATAGGCCCTTTAATCGATTTAATAAAGCTTGGGTCAAACCCATTAGCAGGAAATAGCTTCACAATGGTGCAGCCATATTCTAGTGCTGAAACAATTTCTTTTACCGTCATACAACCAGGCATATAAAGAACATTGTACCGATTACACAACTTTGCTATTTCTGAATCAAAATGAGGACTTACTACGAATTGCGCTCCATGCAAAATGGCGTCACGGGCTGTTTGCACATCTAATACCGTACCAGCTCCAATGGTAGCATCTGTAGAATGAAGGGCTTCAAAAGCTTTGCCGACAAAAGGGGTTGTGTACGTTAATTCAATATGAGTAATGCCACCTTTTATAGCTGCTTCAGCAATAGACTGTGCTTCTTCAGCACTATTTCCCCTGATTACGGCCACTAATTTTGATGCTTGTAGTTTTGCGATCATTTCTGTCAGTGCCATGCTCATCCTCCTTGCTTAGTCAAAAGCTATGACTGCTTTTCTTACTAATTGTGGATTTTCTTCTATGAATTTGAACGCTTCTTCTACTTCGTGAAGTTGAAATTTATGCGTAATCAAGCCATTATGCGTTAACTTTCTATCATTCATTAAATCTATTACATAAGGAAACTGGCCTGTCTGCAATCTTGATCCCACAATTGTGAGCTCTTTTTTTGTAATAGGCATTGCCGGAATAGAGGATGGCCTTGTATCAAATCCAAGTGTTACAACATAGCCAGAAGGGGATGCAACTTCGACACTTAATTCAAATGTTTGTGGTGTACCAACTGCATCAATTACAACGTTTGCTCCTTCACCTGCCGTAATTTCCTCGATTTTTGTGGCTACATTAATTTCAATAGGGTTGATCGTATAATCTGCGCCATTTTCCTTTGCAAAATCTAATCTTTCCTGTGTGATATCAGAAATAATAACCGTAGCGCCACGTAGCTTGGCCATTTTTAACACCGTAATTCCAATTGGCCCTGCTCCTTGAATAAAAACTGTGTGGCCCTCTTGGACATTCC
The DNA here is from genome assembly GCF_022095695.1 of Oceanobacillus jordanicus. Lineage (GTDB taxonomy): Bacteria > Bacillota > Bacilli > Bacillales > Amphibacillaceae > Oceanobacillus_B > Oceanobacillus_B jordanicus. The sequence goes on along the minus strand of NZ_JAIFZM010000002.1, from coordinate 346,649 downwards.
CTCTCCAGGTGGCCTGTGCACCAATCGTATAAGGCTCTGCCATTACGGCCTCGTCCCAATCGATTGTTGGGTCAATTTTATGAACTTGATTCTCAGGAAGTACGGCGAATTCTCTCATACCACCGTCTTCATGCACCCCAAAGGCAGACAGCTCTTTACATACATTGGGTCGTCCATTCCTGCATGCGAAGCATTTCCCGCAATAACGGATCGGTTCTACAACAACACGATCACCAACTGCTACAGAGGATACTTGGGAGCCTACTTCCACGATTTCTCCAGTTACTTCATGACCTACTATTCTAGGATACGTGGCCATTGGATTTGTGCCATGGTAGATATGCATGTCTGATCCGCATATCCCTACCCTTTTAATCTTTAATAGAACTTGACTTTCCTTTTCAATTTGTGGTTTATCTACATTTGTTATCTCGATTTTACGTGCTTCGGGCATTAATACTGCTTTCAAGTCAATCCACCTCTATTCAAAAAGATTTGGTAAAAATAACGTTATTTGTGGGACAAATGCGACAAGTAATAGCACGAGAAGGGCAATACCAAAGAATGGAACGAGCTCTCGTACCACTTTCCCCATGGTGACTCTACCTATTTGGGATGCAACAAAGAGACATACACCAACAGGCGGTGTCATTAAGCCGATTACTAATGTTAGAACCATCACTACACCAAATTGAATTGGGTCCATTCCAATTTGCGTTGCAACCGGTAATAATACTGGAAATAAGATTACAAGTGCTGCAATAGTTTCCATAAATGTACCCACGAATAATAGTAGTAAGATAATCAGTAATATCACGACGACAGAGTTAGTTGAAAATCCTAAAATGGAATCTGCTATTAGTTGGGGGATTTGCTCTCTTGTCATAATCCAACCAAATAGGTTAGCAAAACCTACTAATAACATGATAGAAGCCGCGCTTACCATTGACTTTAAGATGATTGATGGTAAATCTTTCACTTTCAACTCCTTATACACTAACAATCCGACCACAACAGCATAAAGAACTGCAATAATAGATGCTTCTGTTGGTGTGAAATAACCACCTAGAATTCCATACAAAATAATGATTGTCATAAACAGGGCCCAAAAAGCTCCACTAAAACTCGTCCAAATTTCTTTTAAAGTACTTCTTTTTCCTTTTGGATAACCTCTTTTTACGGAGATCAAGTAGGTTGGGATCATCAATCCGAGGCCTAGTAACAGACCTGGTATAATACCTGCTGCAAACAAATCACCAATGGAAAGTGCTGCTAGCGTACCGACCATAATCATCGGTAGAGACGGCGGGATAATGGGACCAACAACGGATGAAGATGCTGTAACCGCCGCAGAGAATCCTGCGCCATACCCTTGCTTTTTCATAGACGGGATCATAACAGAACCAATACTCGCTGTATCAGCTAATGCCGTACCAGAAATCCCGGAAAACCCCATCGATGCCCCAACATTCGCTAGGCCAAGTCCTCCACGAATATGTCCTAATATGCTATTTGCAAAATGTATAATCCTATCCGTAATACCTCCTGCGTTCATTAAATTACCAGCAAGAATAAAGCCTGGTATACAGAGGAGTGTAAAGGAATTTAAACCACCAAACATACGTTGAGGTATAATCGTTAACGGAATATCCCCTATAACTAAATAAAGAAGAGAGGCTAACCCTAAGCTGAAGGCAACAGGGATTCCTAGGAAGATTAAGACTATAAATGATCCAAATAATAATGCTGCCATAATTATTCCTCCTCGTAACCCTGTTCAAAATTATATTGATTCTTTAACAGGCGGATGATTTGAATGGTAGAAAAGTATGCCAAAAACACACCCAAAATGACAAACCCTGCATGTATATACGACATCGGGAAGTTCATCGTGGCAGATAATTGATTTGCACCAATTTCGGTGAATGTGAGGCCTTCCATCACTAAAACCACACTCAAAGCTAAAATAAGTAAATAGATGACAATCTCGTAATATTTACGGATTTTTAGTGGTATTCTTTTTAAAATAACGTCAACGTTTATATATTCCCCTTTTAACAACCCTAGTGGAGCACCAAAGCATATTGTAAAGATGAAGAAATATCGCGTTAATTCTTCTGTCCATACTGCGTTATATGGCAAATATCTAGCCATAATTTGGACAACCACTGCACTAATAACGCCTATAAAACTAACGATTGTTAGAAATCCGAGTAATCGCTCAATAAGCTTGGTCATTTCCTCCTGCACCATCCCTTCATAAAAAAAGCCACCTCTTTTTTATATCCCTTTGTCAATAAAGCAATAAGAGCTGCCCGTCCTACCTTCTCAAGGTAAAGAAGGCCAGCCCTTCATTTTTTGATTGGGTCCGTCTATTAATGTCTACTCAACTTCTAAAATCCGATTATAGAGATCTAGCTGTTCATCTGATAACGATTTTTCTACCGCTGGGATCATAACCTCTCTAAAGGCTTCTTGATCAACGTCAACAAATTCCATGCCATTGTCAGTTAATTCGCCTTCAATCTGTTCGATTTCTTCTTGGTAAAGCTCTTCTCCGATCTTCTGTGCCTCTTCGGCTGCCTCAAGAACTGCATCTCGTTGTTCATCATTCAACGCTTCAAGCTGCTCATTTCCTACTAATACATAAATCCATGAATGAACATGCTCCGTTCTATTTACATATTGCTGTACTTCATAAAGTCCACCGCTTTGGATTAAATCAACAGGGTTCTCTTGACCATCAATAACCCCTTGCTGAATTCCTGTGAAAACTTCATTAAAGTCCATTACTTGAGGGTTCGCTCCTGCAGCTTCCCATGTATCTAAAAATAATGGAACGTTTGGTACACGCATACTAAAGCCACTTAAGTCTGCAGGAGATTTAATTGGTTCTTTAGAAGTTAGGTTTCTCGGTGCACGTGTATGATAGTAAAGTGGAGTCAGCCCTGCTTCTTCTTTAATCTGATCTTCAATTTCCTGCCCAATCTCCCCTTCTACCACGGAAGTAACGTGATCTAAATCTCTAAAAGCATACGGTGCTGCCAATAGCGCGGCTTTTGGTGCCCAGTTTTGTAGAGTTTCCCCTGAGATAACTAAATCTGCTGTGCCCGCCTGAATGGAATTAATCGTATCTGTTTCGCCACCTAATGAATTATTCGGATAAATCTCTATTTCAATCTCACCACTGGTCTTTTCGTTTACTAGACTTGCAAATTCTTCGGCTGTTTTATGCCAAATATGGTTTTCATCAGATAAATGGCCTAATTTCCACTCGATGGTATCCCCATTTCCACCACTAGCCTCATCTGACCCACATGCTGCCAGAAACAATACAATTGCAGATAATATGATCGTTAATTTCATCTTCTTCATGATAACTCTCTCCCCTTTTTTAATTTGCTAGATACTCATAAACAGATGCAGCAATCGTAACCCCTTCTTTTCGATTCTTTTCCTCATTAAGCTGTTCAATTTCTCCTGGGATAAGAACCTTATCAAATCCTTCTGCAGGACTTGCGTTATGCAGTTCATCAATCATTTGGTCCATATTTTCTAGAAAACTATCTTTATCCGTAAAATAGGATGGATTGATCACACAGAAATAATGCCCTAAATGTCGGTACTTATCTAAATCCCCGTACATTTTATTAACGTGTGGACCAAAAGCAGCACCCGCTAATAATCCAGAAAATATATCAACAATTAAGGAAAGGCCATAGCCTTTAGGCCCACCAAATGGGCTTAGTGCTTCTACTTTAGAAGGATCTGTGACAGTATTCCCCTCAGCATCAACACCCCAGCCTGCCGGAATATCTTTGCCTTCTTCTTTAAATTGTAAAATCTTCCCTAGCGCTACTGTAGAAGTTGCCATATCTAGTATGAACGGCTTTTTCTTTTTTGCTGGAACTCCATAGGCTATTGGGTTTGTACCTAAGAAAGGCTTCTTCCCACCAAATGGAACAACAATTTTATCGGTATGTGTCATCGCAATCCCAATCAACTGTTCTTCAGCTGCCCTGTTTACAAAATAGCTTAAGGCCCCGCAATGGCTACTGTTCATTGCTGTAACCATTCCAACCCCATTTTCTTTTGCGGATTCAATCGCTACTTCCATTGCCTTATCTGCAATGACATGTCCAAACCCATTATCACCATCTACGACAGCAGTAACCGGACCCGTTTTGTTGACTGAAATGTTCGGAGCTTTATTCAATCCACCTTCATTTAGTCTATTAATATAGTGTTCTGTTCTTAAGACACCATGAGAACTCACACCTCTTAGATCTGCATGGATTAAAATGCTAGCTACTTTTTCTGCATGGTCATTCTCTAAGCCTGCTTGTTCCAATTTAGCTACTACCAGACGTTTAACTTCTTCTGCTTGTACTGTTACTGTGCTCATCGATGCCTGCTAATCCAGATTACGGTTATAACCTTATATTTTTGTATTTCCTTTCCAAACCTTATTCGAGTGAAAGCCTATTACTATAATTGCAATCGCTTGCAAAAACAAGCAAGCTTACTTCTTTATCTGTTCGCTTTCTATGTGGGTAACTGGGGTGAATCTTCTTAATTCATATTCTTGTTTCCGTTCTTCTTCCTGAATCTCTTTCAGTAAACAACTTGCTGCTTCAACACCTATTTCTACAGTTGGTTGTTTTATTATCGTGATAGGTGGATTCAATAAATCCAAATAAACAGAGAAATCAATCGTGATCACATTTATATCACGTGGTATTTTTAAGCGCTTACTTTTTAGAAATTTTAGTAACTCTATTAAAGAAACATCATTCACTGTAAAGAACCCTTTAGGCAAATCATTATTTCTATATAACGTTTTTAGATGCTCGGAGACTTTTTGGCTATTCCCTTCTACAATCCAATCTTCTTTGAGTTGAATACCTCTCCTGGCTAATGCTTTCCTAAATCCTTCTAGTCGTTCTTCACGTGGTGTCATGTTTTTCTTTAGAGGCGGTAATACAATACCTGCTTCTTGTATCCCATTTTGATAAAAGGACTCTACTGCAATTTCTGCTGCTGCATCATTATCTAACAAGAAGGTTGGATATATATTTCCATCTACCTTTCTATCTATGAAAACGACCGGGAATTGCAATTCCTTTAAATACTGATAGTAATCAAAATTGCCTGTAGTCGGAAAAATGATTAAACCATCTACTTGCTTAGCTAATAAAATATCAATGTACTTTCTTTCTTTTGCTGAATTGTCGTCTGCATTACAAACAATGAGTTGAAAATTGTTTCGCTCACATTCATCTTCTATAGCACGAATAACTTCCGTGGTGAAAGAATGTAAAATATTTGCGACGATAACACCGATCGTCCGAGTCTTCTTTTGTTTCAGACTTTTAGCGGTAAAGTTCGGCACATACTGGAGCTCTTCGATGGCATTCTTAATCCGTTCTTTTGTAGGCTCCGACATATATGTAAAACGATTATTTATATACTGTGATACCGTACTTTTAGAAATTCCTGCTAACTTTGCAACATCAGCCATCGTAGATTTTTTCATAAATGCCCCCTCCATGTATGTAGTAAACCGGTTTAGTAAATCGGTTTAAGTAAATTATATTTGAAACCCCTTACAATTTCAACCCTTTTTATCTGAAACTTCTATTTTATATGCTGGAAGCTGTCGGTAACTTTCATGCATTCGCAAACGAGCGGAGCGACATCTTTACATAACCTATTACTTTTTTCGTTATAATGGTTTATATAAGATATAATAGATTGAATAGTAATGGATTGATTATTGATCGAAGAAGGGCTAATACACAAATTATGACAAAACTTAACTCGCAAACATCAGAATACATATACACCTGCACACATGGTCTCGAAGAAAAATCTCTCAGTGCATTAGAACAAAGGGCTCTCTTCGGAGAAGAAGCTGATAACCTGATAAAAAGCACAAGAAACATCGATCCTAGCAGGAGTCCATTTATAAAGGGAAGACTCTCAATTCTTTTCTCTGGCAAATCTGTTCAGGAAATCGCTAAACAGGTTCATCAAATCGAGCTTAGTGACCAAACCTTTAAGGTACTCTACATAAAAATAAATGACCTATCCAATGAACAAAAAATAGAATATGCAGAACGTCGGATTATTGAAAAAGAGATTGGATGGAATATCATCGGAGAGGCGCAGATGAAAAATCCTGATATCCTTTTCGGTATTGTACCGTTTAAAGGGCGGTGGTACTTTGGGACTTACCAAGAAAGCGAGTCCGTATGGCTCCATCATGTGAAGAAACCTCAAGAATACTCGACTGCAATAAGCACACGTTTGGCCAGAGCTGTTGTAAATATAGCAGTTCCATACCCATCAGGTGTCCGCGTAATCGATCCTTGCTGTGGAATAGGAACGGTACTTGTCGAAGCACTCTCCATGGGGATCCAGATTGTTGGTTCTGACCGCAATCCATTAGTAGTAAAGGGATCCAGGGAAAATATCTCTTATTTTAACTATGACGGACGAGTGAAAGTACAAGATATTGCCGAGGAAGAAGGCCATTATGATGTGGCAATCATTGATATGCCTTACAACATTTACTCCAGTGCTACTCCGGAAGAGCAGTTCGTTATTATCAAGCACGCAAAAAGAATAGCGAAGAGAGTCGTGATTCTTACAATCGAAGACATGGACGAGATGATATTGATGGCTGGTTTTAAGATAGTCGATCGATGTGTTGCTCATAAGGGGGTAAAGAAGCTTTTCTCACGGCAGGTAATTGTGTGTGAATAGCAGGAGGCGATGTGCTCTGATAATAGGAGTACCTAAATCAGTCCTCCTTCTATATATCCCTCAAGAACTTTTGCTTCTACTAGGCAATTGACTACCCTCTAACTCTACCTCCTTCCTGCCTCCGTTAATAGTAAACCATATCTCTATATAGAAAGAAGTGAAGACATGGGTGAATCAATATTGCTCGTTGAAGATGATAAGCAAATCCATGAAATGGTTTCGAACCATTTAAAAAAAGAAGGATTTAGGATCACATCGGCATTTGATGGCGAAGAAGCAATGAAACTCTTTTCAGGAGAAGTATTTGATTTGGTGATACTTGATTTAATGTTACCTTCTTCTAACGGATTAGATATTTTACAGGATATCAGGAAGGACAGCCTGCTCCCTATCTTGATTATGTCTGCTAAAGATAGCGATCTTGATAAAGCCCTTGGACTTGGTTTTGGGGCAGATGATTATATAGGAAAACCGTTTTCGCTTATAGAAATGACAGCCAGGGTCAAGGCTGCATTACGGCGATCAACGCAATATAGTCAATCGAACCCGGATAATCATGATCAGGTAGTGAAGGTGTCTAATCTTGAAATCAATCTGAATAACTTTTCCGTATTAAAAAATGGAGAGGAAATGAATTTGACTGCAAAGGAATTTCAGATATTGCGTTTACTAGCGACGAATCCAAACCAAGTATTTACGAAAGGTCAACTTTTTGAAAGTGTATGGAGGGAAACGTATTACGGAGATGATAATGTTATAAACGTCCATATTCGTAGACTTAGGGGAAAAATTGAAGATGATCCTTCTTCCCCTAAACACATAAAGACAATATGGGGGATTGGTTACAAAATGGAGATAAACCCATGATATATGCTTTATCTGTTCTTCTACTTCTCCTGTTATTAATAGTTTATCGGTTTTATAGAGTAAAGAAGCAAATCAACCAAAATCTCTCGTATATTTCTAAAAAGCTGAACAGTATTATTTCGGATGAGTCAGCTGAACGGTTGTTATTATTTACTGATAAAAAGCAGATAAGAGAGCTGTTAATTGAAATTAATTATTTGCTTGATTACCATCAGGAATACACGGCTGAAGTTGCTCGTGTGAGAACGTCAATGAATCGCATGCTTACAAATGTTTCACATGACTTAAAGACACCACTTACTGTTATTTTAGGATATATTGAGACAATACAGCATAATAAGGAGATCACTCCTGAAGAACGAGCTGCTCTTTTGGCCACGGTGAATGAAAAAGTAATTGAAGTAGCCAGTCTAATGAATAAATTTTTTGATTTAGCAAAGCTTGAATCAGATGACTGGCAGCTGGAAATGAGTAAGATACATATAAATGAGGTATGCAGAAAAACAATACTCGTCTATTATGATACGTTAACCACCAAAGGCTTTGACGTATTAATTGATATACCAAAGGAGTCTATTTTTCTTTATGCAGATGCAGATGCCATTACCCGTGTTTTGGAGAATTTATTATCAAATGCCATTCGATATGGGAAGGACGGAAAAGTAGTCGGCCTAACCTTGCGTCAAGATAGCGAGCATGTGTTTATCGACATTTTGGATAGAGGAAAAGGGATAAAAGAAACAGAAACGAACCAAATCTTTGAACGATTGTACACCTTGGAGGATTCAAGAAGCTCTTCCGTAGAAGGAAGTGGCCTAGGGCTAACCATTGCAAAACGATTAACGGAACGGATGCACGGGCATATTGAATTTTCCAGCGTTCCTTTTAAGCAGACGGTCTTCACAATTAAATTCAAAAAATAACTTAAGAAAATAGTAAGGATTCAGTAATAAAAACGACAGTTTCCTTTGATATAGTGAAGTTACGTTAAGAAAGGAAGTTGTTGTATGACCTATATTCTTAGAACCTACCAGTTAACAAAGGCTTATAAGAAGGAAGAAGTTGTTTCAGATATAAATATGAATGTCCGACGTGGTGAGATTTATGGTTTTCTTGGCCCAAACGGTGCAGGGAAAACAACGATTATGAAAATGATAACCAATCTTGTTAATCCAACAGGAGGAGAAATAGAGGTATTAGGAGAAAAATTACACTCCACCTCTTATGAACTATTAAAAAGAATGGGAAGCATTATTGAATACCCCATTTTTTATGAAAAACTCTCTGCTAAAAAAAACCTAGAGCTGCATTGCGAATACATGGGGTACTATAATAAAAAGGCTATTCCTGAGGCATTGAAGCTAGTAAATTTAGTCAACATTGAAGAAAAACCCGTGAAAGAGTTTTCGCTTGGTATGAAACAAAGGCTCGGTATTGCAAGAGCAATCATAACGAAACCAGATTTACTTATATTAGATGAACCAGTGAATGGATTAGACCCTGTTGGGATGCACGAATTACGCGATTTGTTTTTGAAGCTCAGCAGACAATACGGAATTACCCTGTTGATCTCTAGCCATATTCTTGGGGAAATCGAGCAAATTGCCGATACAATAGGTGTGATCCGTGAAGGCAAACTGATAGAAGAGGCTTCAATGGATAAGATCCGCAGCAAACATACAGATCATACGGAGTTATTTGTAACCAACTATTCAAAAGCTGCTTTTGTTCTGGAAAATGAATTGAAACTGGTTAACTTCCGAGTGATAGAAAAAGAGGGTTTAATAAAAATCTATGATCATCATCTTTCTCAAAATGACATTATCCAGGCTATGGTTCGCAACGAGATAGAAATTGGTGCTATAAAGAAGAAAAATCAATCACTTGAAGAATATTTCTTACAACGAATAGGAGGAGGCAATAACCATGCTTAATCTTATCAAGTTGGAAATAAGAAGAATGAATAGTGGTAGTGTCTTATTAAATTTTATGTTGATAAATGTGGGAATTATCGGGATTCTCTTATTGCTTGGTTTAGATTCAGAGGCTGCTACAGAGTTCCTTGCAAGCCCCGAAGATGTTATGAGGTTGATTGAATTATTAGTTGTAGCGGCATTTGTAATCAATGCATCTGTATTGCTTTCTAACTTGATAATCGAAGAGTTTAAGAATAAAACCATCTTGGTGTTATTCATGTATCCAATCAATAGGAAGAAGCTTCTTTTGGCAAAGGTACTAGTTATAAGTATGTTAACATTTTTATTTGTTATCATGTCAGAGATCATTGTGTTTTCCAGTTTTTCCGCGATTAATAATATGTATGCCCCTATTACGGTACCTTTACCGACAGATCTCTTAGCTGATAAGATAATTCACTTAATTGTTACAGCAGTGGCATGTGCTGGAATGTCTTTAATTCCTTTATTTTTTGGGATGATTAAATATTCTGTTCCAGCAACGATTACTTCTTCTATTCTTATTATCGCAATCTTATCTTCCTCTTTTGAAAGTGGGATCGGAGCTAACCTGTTTTCTTATACCATAATACCAATTATGCTAGGGATCATTGGTTTTGTTGTAGCGAATCTAGTGATAAGTAGAGTAGTAAAAAGGGATTTTTAAGTCTGAGGAGGATATTAAGTTCGGTCGTAACTGATAAGAATAATATAATTATTTCTCAGTTTTCAATTTAGAGGTTTAAGTTAGCAATTTAAAACTACACAGATAAGTTTTTACTTATTAAGTAGAATTAGAGCATATTCGCCATCCATCACTCTAATTCTACTTAATTACTCAATCAAACTTCTTTAGGTGTTTTTTCACACATAAAATGTTGTTACTCTAAGTCATCTAAAGCTTTACCCGATCCTTATATTTATCGATTAATAACTGATTATGTTCATCTGCACCTTCTATGTTGCCACTTAGAAAGACTGGTGGTTCAAAGTTATTGTCTGCCATTTGTTTAATAGATTCTGCAAAAATCGCATTTAATATAGTAGACCCAATTACCGTAGAGCTAGGAGAAAAGTTAACATCTACTTTGTCATGAGATAAGAGTGCATCTCCAACCGGAGCATGATTGTCAATTACTAGATCCACAGCATCGAATAAGTGCAGTTCACTAGTATGCCGCGAAGGTTGGCTAGAAGAATATGAAATCGAAGTTATACCAATAACAAAAGCTCCTTTACTTTTAGCAATTTTTGCTACGTCTACTGGGACCGGATTTCTTCCTGACGTAGAGATAACGATAATGAGATCACTGTTTCGAATATCCTGAGACTCCATAAATGTTTTTGCATAGTCATTCTTTCTTTCAAAAGCAGAAGAACGAACAGCACCTTCATGAAGCATTAAAGGTTCATGTAAAACAGGGTGAATTGGAACTAGACCACCTGCACGATAATAGACTTCTTCTGTTAAAATATGTGAATGGCCGCACCCAAATAAATGGACAACCCCACCATTTTGTATGACTTCCGCAACTTTTTTTGCAGCAAGAGACATTCCTTCCAGTTCTTCTTTTTCTACAATGGCGAGTAAATTCGCGATTTTACTGAAATATTTATCAATCATTATAATCCCTCCACTTCTGCTAGAATCTCCGATACTTTGGCTGGAATTGTAGCTCCAGTACTTTTGTCAATCGTTGATCCAAAGATATGTGGCATAAAGAAATCAATATCGATATCTTTAATTGCTGTAAAAATCGCTTTTATGTTGTTTACATCGATTCCACCTGCAGGTTCAACACCGCGAATCCCTTCTGCAGCAGCCACTCTCGTTAGATATACTAATTCTTCTAAGTGTTGCGTACCCTTAATTGGCATCATTTTTATACTCTCAATCCCATATCCTCTTGCTACTTCAATAAATTCCTCGACTTGCATTACTTGTTGTGAAACAGCTAATTTAATCTTCCCTACTTCTCCTGTTGGTTGAATAAGTGCATTGACTAATTGAGCTGAAGCACCTTTTCTATCAAGATAGCGTCTCGCATAGGATGCCGTTTCAAATGGCTGGTTGATATGGCCTGGGCTTGAGGCAACCGCTATGTCTAAGACCTTTTTCCAATTAGCAGGATTTCCACCACCACCGAGGCCGATACTCACCGTATTCGTAATAGATTTTAATTCCTCTACCTTCTTTACAGCCGCGTCGACAGTATCAAATTTATCTGATACAATGCCTGGTACTACACAACCTGATCCAGCTTCTATTATTGCCTCAGCATTCTCTCGGTCATTCGCTAAAAAATTGAATAGAAATTTATCATAAAGTTTTTCTTTCATGGCGTGTCACACCTTTACTATTTCATACTAATTCCATATGTTATCTAATATTATTTTAGGTCTTTCATGATTTTGACCATATTCTCCAAAGCTGTATTAATAATATGTTCGCCTTTTTGTTTCGTAGCTAGGCTTGCATCTCCTAATACAGCTGTTTCTGTAAAATCCTCCCAAGGTGTAGGAGTGAAATCTGCATGCTGAGGAATAGTTGGTATATCTGTAAGTGCCTTTTCCATGTTTACCAATTCAGGTGCAAGGTAAAGCATGAACGATGTTTCAATTTCACATGCGTGGAAGTAAGTATTGTGAGTGGAGCTTTTTTCTCTCACTTCAGCTGCAGCATTGTTCATACCAGGATAAAAGAAATAAATCACCCGCATTTCTGGGCACGATTCATACAACACACGTGCCGCTTCTTTTAATGCCGTTTGATTCCCTAAATGGCCATTTACCATAACAAATGTTTTGAAGCCTTGTTTATATAGACTTTCTCCAATATCAACGAGAAAAGCAATCATGGAATTATTTTTTATATTAATACTTCCAGGAAAATTGCGTAGGCTCCATACTTGTCCATAAGGTAAAGTTGGTAATACAAGAGCCTTTGTTCGTTCCGCCAATTTGTGGGAGAGCCGCTCCGCAAGAAAATTATCCGTCCCCAGTGGTAAATGCGGGCCATGTGCCTCTACCGCACCAACTGGTAAGATAGCAACTTTTGATTGATTAATTTTTTCTTTTACGTCAAACGAAGTTTCATATTGGAATTCCATTTTATCACCATCCAATTTATTAAAAATTTTTCAAGGTAGAAATGTAAGGCCGTTACAATGCCTTTCAACCTATTTTTTAAATGTGAAGCAACGTGCAGGGTTTTGGATGAAAAACTTATTAATTAACTTTGCACCATCAAAGCCATTTTGATTTGCTTCATCAATGAATCGTGGAACCCATTTGCCAATAATATACTCCAAGCCTAATCCATGGTCATAATGTTTATAGTAAGACTTTCTTGCTGTGTCACCACTTACTAAAATCTGATCCTCATATCCCTTTTTAACAAGTTCTAAGATACATTGAATTCGGGTGCTTTCTGGTGCATATTTAATTTTCGAAATACCATCAAAAGATAATAATGCACCAGTTTGGGCTACTTTCTCATGATAATAAGGATCGGGGTTCCGATCCATATGGCCGAAACTAATATATTCTAAATCTATACCTTCACTCTTTAGTAATTCAATTTGTTCAAGCCCCATTGTTCCTGCTTCTGTATGAGAGTGCAAAGGCGCCTTTGTTTCATGGTGTGCTCTTGCTACCGCGCGTAATGTTTTTTCCTCTAATGGTGTTATCCTGTTATAGCCTGTACCAAATTTCACCTGTCCTCCCCGTATAGTCGTACCTTCAAGTCCCTCTTCCACTTCACGGATTACGAAATCAGCTAGCTCGTTAATTGATTTTGCCTCTATCCATTCAGAATACCTATCATAGTCACCTGTTAGTCTTTTAACATGTTCAGGGATTGGGGCATCCCATAGAAAACTCTTGTTAAATCCTGCAGTCCCAATAATCGTAATGCCAGTTTCTTCTGCAATCTCTTTGACTGCTTGCACGTCACGCCCATAGTCGACTGCCGTGGCATCAACAATCGCCTGTCCGCCGAGATTTTTGAAATCTTGGACGTCCAGTTTGGATTTTTGTTTATCATCTAAAAGCAGGTCGTCTTTCTCTTGTTCAACCCAATACGGTGGACGACATACAATATGTTCGTGTGAATAGGTAAAACCTAATTTTGATGGCTCTATATCGCCGTGAAATGTTCTAATAAAACTCATTGAAATCACCCCTGATATAATTTATTAATTAAACTTAAAAAAGGGGACATACATCCCCTAACCCTCTTAATCTAGAAAAACAATTGTGCTAAAAATCGGATGATTGGACCTAAGATGAACATATCGGAATCTGCTGCCCACATTGCTGTATCTGGTACTGTACCAGGTAAAAGCATCTTCACCATTACAAATTGTCCCCATGCTACGACAGTGGATGTAATGAAACCACCCATGATGGCACCTCTTACCCCACCTGTGGCATTTCCGAATACCCCTGCAGTAGCAGAGTGGAAGAATAGCACAATCATCGTTGGTACAAACACATAGCTAACTGTATTCCCTAATATCACCAACCAAATTATTGCCCCAACGAATGATCCCAAGAATCCTAGGATTACTGCGTTTGGTGCAAAAGGGAAGACAACTGGGCTATCTAGCGCTGGTTTCGCACCAGGTACAATTTTCGTTGCAATTCCCTTAAAGGCAGGAACCATCTCCCCAATGAACATACGCACACCTAGTAACACAACTGCAATACCTGCAGCAAATGTGAATGACTGTATGATAGAATAAACAATAAAGTTTTGATCTCCTGCAGCATCTACTAGCGCCTGAGCTCCTGGTGTGTCCTTAAAGGAAATAATAATTGCTCCGACTAAGAATAATAGTCCCATTGTCAATGCTGTAATAACGTTTGAATCTCTTAAAAATTCTAACCCTTTTGGTAGTTTGATTTTCTCAGAATCATTTTCTTTATTACCTAAATACTTACCAGCCAAAGCAGCTAATAAGGATACAGACGCTGATGTATGTCCAAGTGCGATATTATCATTTCCCATGATCTTCCTCATAAAAGGCTGGGTTATAGCAGGCTGAAGTGTCCAATATAACCCCATAAACACGGCTAAGAATATAACGAGTTTACCGAAGGAGACATCTCCAGCAGTTTGAACAACAATTCCAGCGAAAATGGTGGTTGTCCAGAACATCATATGACCAGTTAAATAAATATATTTAAATCTAGTAAACCTAGCTAGTAAAACATTAATAACAAATCCTAACGTCATTGCTAAAGTAACTGCACTACCATACTTCGCGTTAAATGCTTCTTGGCCCATGAAATCACCAAGCGGCTCTGCCGAAAGATTAAAAACTTCTTTCCACAACGGTTCAAAAACAGTCAAGGCACCTGTGATTACGGTGGAACCAGCACTTATGATTAAAAAACCAATAATGGCTTTAAACGTACCGCTAATTACCTGACTCGCCGTTTTTTTCTGTAGTAGTAATCCTAATAGAACGATGAAACCTAGTAGAATCGCGGCTTGCCCAAAAATATTCGTTGCAACCCAAAAAATAGCATCCATTTACGTTTCCCCCCTGGTTAATTTAACTTTCGATGTTCTCATCTATTGCATTGTTTATTTCTTCCATATCAAAATAGTTATTCACTATGAAGACTTTTGCGCTATGCTCCACAAGGCTTTCTGCTAATTCATTACTTGTAATGATATAATCCGCCTGCATTGTTGAAGCAGTCGAAACATCCATATGCTCCACCTCCGCACTAATTCCTTTATCTGCTAATGCTTGTTCAACATTCATTTTCAAGATTAGGCTTGTTCCCTGACCTAGTCCGCAAACAGTAAGTACTTTCATCATCACTTATCTCTCCATTTCTAAAATGTTTTTTATTTCTTCATAAGTTGTTGCCGAAGTTAATTTTTCAACATTGGCAGAGTCATTGAGTAGCCCAGTTAATTTTCGAAGTAAGGTGATATGTTCCTCACTCGAAGATGCCCCTAACCCAAACACAAGTCGTACCGGATCGTTTGAAGAATGACCAAACACTACAGGTTCCTTTAATTGCACAAATGAAACAGAAGCTTCATTTACCCCATCCTCTGGTCGTGCATGTGGAATGGCAATACTAGGGGCTAGTACAAAGTAAGGTCCGTTTTTTTGATAGGAAAACTTCATCGCTTCAATGTATGATTTTTCTACAAGTCCAGCTTGCCTCAGTAAGTCTCCTGCAATTTCAATAGCATCTTCTGCATCCGCTGCTTCTACACCAACTGATACAATGTCTTTTTCTAAAAATCTCATCTCTTTCACTCACCTATCCCTTGCTGTTTAATTAATCTCCGTTGAATATGTCTGTATGAATTTGTTTACTTCACGTCTATCCGTTGTTTGCAGCATATATTCCATAGTCGCTTTATCAGAAAATAATTTCGTTAGCTGCGCCAATGCCTTTAAATGCTGTTCGTTATCCCGTGAAGCCAAAACAACTATAATTTGTACAGGTTTCCCTAATATGTCAACAGCTTCTTCCAAATGGAGCATGCTCATCCCCGTTTTTATTACCCCATCATCTGGATTCGCATGGGGGAGGGCAAAATGGTGGGATATAACAATATAAGGACCAGACCTCTTAACATTTTTAATCATTTCTATAATATAACTCTCTTGGATATATCCTTGTGTCAACAAAGGTTCAGCGGCAACCTTTATTGCCTTCTCCCAGCCTTCTACTTGCTTCTTCATCAAAATTCTTTCAGGTGGTAAAAGTTCATTTAAGTTCGGTTTCTTACTTTCATTTTCTACATTAAGAGGTGCCTGGAAATACCTTCGAAGCTCCTTAGATAAGGATTCATTATCCTCGATAGTAGCGTATCTTTGAACAATATCCAGGACTGTTTCTACAGAGTAAACTTGTTTTCTTGATGTACGATCAAACAAACTGTTTACTTTTTTCAATAGCTGCTCTTTGTCTTTATTATCCAATACAGGATTCACAACAATGACCGGGATTCCTCTTTCGGTGAGCTGGATGGTCGACACAATAAAGTCGACATTTAGATCCATTTTTTCATACTCTCTTAAGGAGGTTACCCCTACCGTTTCTACATCAGTGAAAAGCCCCTCAAGTTGACTTTCTAATAACCTCGATGTACCCAGCCCATTCGTACAAACGATAAGCATTCTCTTCCTAGTTTGTTCGAGCATCACCCCTTCCTTACGAAGCCATCCTCCAAAGTGAATTGTAATATATGCAATTTCGTTTTCATTAATGGGTTCACCAATCAAATCTTCAAAATGATGGACTACTTTTTTTGTTAGATGAAAGACCTCAAAATAATTTTGGCTAACCGAATCCCGCAAAACATTTTCTACTTCAATTCCGTATTTAATCCGGTAGTACGCAGGCTTTAAGTGTAGTAGCAAATTCTGGATCATCTGCTCTGGTTCTTGGAATTCAATTGCAGCATGTAACTGAAAAGAGGAGACCATCTTTTCTACCACCTGAAGAAGTGCTTTCATTTCCTCACTTTCCATTTGTGGCCTAAAGTTATAGTTAACTTTTGCACTAAGGAGGTACTTGGCAAAATAATAAATTTCATCAGGCGGCATTTCCGTATTTAACGAGTCGGATAAGCGGTTACAAAGGGACTTAACGCCTGCGTATTCATCAGTCGTTTTTATTACTTCCTTCTCTACTAAATCTACCTCAACAAATTTCCCTTGCTCTATTCGCTTTAAGAAAAAGTGAAACCAAACGACAATATTATTAAAAACTTCATCAGTAAACTCCACCCTAAAACGCTGCTCATGCTTCTGTAATAATTGCCTTAGTAGATGCACCAATGAGAGATCAAAGCTTAAATATGGTCTAAAAGCCTGGTCTTCTATGTTGATAGAAGAATTTTGTAAATTATACAAAATGCTGTACCAGCTTTCTTTTGGTGTAACCAAAGATAGATAATAGATCAACAGCCTTCTGATATCGTTTTCATTTCCTTTTATCGAGTACCCAGTCTTACGATCAGAATAAAAATATAACTGGTTCGTTTTCATTTCTTCTTTAAGCTTCTTAATATCATCTAGGACTGTATTTCGACTTACTTCAAAAATTTGTCTGATATCCTCTAAAAAGTAAGCCTTTTTCTCCCCAACAACATGTATATAAATCCAAGCCCTTCTTTCTACAGGAGAGAATTCGTAGTACGTCGCTCTTGATGAAGAATGTTTGGCAGTAATATCTTTTTTAGTTTGTTCATCGATATATATGCCTTGCCCTCTCACTTGCTTGACCTCTTCTAATTGATGGTCTTTAAGCCAATTATTTATTTTGTCAAGGTCACTATAAATCGTGCGCCGTGATACATTTAACAAGGTTGCAAGTTCTTGAATGGTAATGTATGAATCTTGAATCAGTAACTGATTTAATACTGCCATACTACGTTGATCCATCTTTATCCCCCTAATCAATAGTTCATAAGTAGTATGTTCTATACCTATATTTTATTAAAATATAGCCTACATAATAAGACCAAATGAACCACATCGTATTGTGCAAAGTTGTACTGAAGGTCGAGTAACCTAATAAATCTATTGAGTAATATAAAGTGAAACTTAAATCAGTAGGAGTTTTACATACGGTTCCACCGTAAATTGGAACCGTATGGCAAATAGGCTATTCCTCATTCCATAGATTAAGTAATATACAATACTAATTATATTTGATTAATTGAATTCAAAATATGATCTTTTGGTGAAATTCATTATAGGGAGAACTCTGAAATGGATGGTGTTTTGGTACTATTTATAAGTATTGCTGATTTTAAAAGCATTTAATTTTATTAACTTAGTAGTGAAAGGAAGTTATAGCAGATTTAGGAAGTATGTATGATCTTAAGCACATTCTAAATAGATCGTTATTGCGTTTTTCTTCCCACAAAAAAACACCCATTCCGGGTGTTTTTACCTTATCAGATTGAATGGTCCTTTGCAGGCGATCGCATGCTCAAACAGTATCATTTAAAAATTTAATAATATGCCCTAATACAACAGCGGGTGCTTCTTCTTGTACCAAGTGACCCGCATGTGGGATAGGTTTGAATTGGGAGCCTATTATCTTTTCGTGCAAGGTATATCCCTTTTCAATTGGGACCCACTCATCCTCTTCTCCCCATAATAATAAAGTTGGGGTGCTAATTTCGCTATACAGATGTTCAACTTCATCTGTGTAGGTTTGATTTGCTTGGGCAATCTGTCTATAAAACGCGGGTTGCCCCCTCTCGTCTAACCAGTATTGAATGATCCCCTCTTTTGTTTCCTCACTCATTTTACTATATTGTGCCCCTTCAATATAAGCTGATATGATGGACTTATGTATAAAAGAAGGTACTCCTTTAAATGCCTCTTCGTGTACATTCACATGGGAAAAGAAGGAAGAACCCCATGGTCCAATAGCAACTGGATCCATTAATATCATTTTATTGAAGGGAACTTTATTTAATAAATGTGCCCTCAAAACGGTTGTCCCACCAAAGTCATGCCCAATAATAGTTGGAGCGTCAAACTCCCAATATTGAAGCAGCTCCGTTAGAATTTCATTTTGAACACCTAATGAAACATCCTGCCCCTCTTTTTTTTCAGATTGGCCATACCCTAAAAGATCGTAATAATAAACCGTGTACCACTCACTCAAGGCAGGAACAATATGTCTCCAGTTGAATGATGACCACGGTGTTCCATGTACTAATACGAGTGGGGGTCCTTGCCCAACCACGTCAAAACGAACCGTACCATATGATGAATCAAATCGTTTTGTTAGTTCCCATTTAGTCATGTTGTTACCTCCTAAGCTGGATAATAATCCTTAAATTATGTAGAATGTGCTAACCCTTTATTCAAGGTTTCTCCCACAAACTTTACCACATTCCAATATTTCAGGACAAAATAGTGGTCTAACAGGAGCGTCAGGCCTCTAGTCTGCAAAACAGAATTATTTAAGACGATTCTCTAAAGAATCAATTGCAAGTTTAAGCGCCGTTATGCGCCGTTCATTTATTGTTTTTTGTGAACTTCCTTCTTTTGCATTTGCTATTTGTTTCTCGATTGATGGCATGACACGTTCTAGTATCTCTTTAGAAGTAATGATGACTTCTTTGTCATAAATAAACACTTCCCCATACCAGGTGCCTTTAAGGCTTTCTAAACCGACTTTTACTGCGTCGCGTCTTTTTTTGACAACCGTCGTATTTGAACCTTTTTCGGTCATGCTTTTATAAGCATTGGAAAGTTTTTTAAAAGTTGACTCCAAGGATGTAATAGACATATCTTGAATATCTTGGCTAACATTCGCCATATACAACGCACCTTTCTTTTCTAGTAATTTATTTAGGGATTACTTGTAGAAGTCTGACCCACTCGTCTCCAGACGTTTAAACCCGCCCCATTTAGTAGAGAATAGATACCTATAATCAAGGGGGAAAATCGATGAGAAAGTTATGGTTAATTGTTTGGATAATAGTACTATGCATAGGGTTATTTACAGAGAGTGTAGGAGCATTACTAGAAAAAGGACAAATATCCTTTTCAATTCAACCTAGGCCTTCTGCCGAAATGTATTTTCCTGTTTCCTCTTTGATGCAGGTGAGTGCTTTTGAGGTGATTGGCCATTCGTTAATGTTTGCTGTGTTAACTTATTTGTTTGGCAAAAATGTTCATCGATTACATATAGCCTTTCTTTTATCCGTGTCTTTTGCCATTGTCACAGAAATAGTCCAGCCTTTTTTTGGACGGGGAGCTGAATTCTTTGATCTGTTTGCTAATGTCATCGGCATCACAGCTGTTGTGCTCTTCTATGTAATTGAAAAAATATTAACAAGAGTCTCTGCTGCTTCGGTAAAACCACTTATTAGTCTACATGAAATTCCCACAATAAAAAACGACCAACATAGTTGATCGTCATATTATTGTTGCATTCATTAACAAAACTACCATAATTCATTCAAACTTTTCTTTGTAGTATTCACGTAATTCAGGTCCATTTTCTTCCCATTCTAAAGGCTGACCATGGATTAATTGACCAAGGGCATCCAAGCATCTATGCCACCCTGCTGCTGTATATTTCGCCATTGCTCGATCGTCAAACGTATGACTGAACGTCATGGTACAGCCTTGATCTGCTACCTGTATGCTTATCTCTAAAAGGTCCTCCATTTCCTTAAAACAAAACGAATACGGAGGGTTGATCTCGGTAATCTCCGCTTCATAGGTTGATCCTTCCCCATCATCAAACTTTATCTTTCCACCAACTTTAAGATCCATATCGCCAGTTGCAAATGGATACCACTGCCTGAAGTATTGAGGATCCGTTATAAATAGAAATACCTTTTCAGGAGCAATTGGATAGTGACGTTCAAAAACTAAAACAGATCTTCCTTCTTTTTCATGGAGACTGCCATCGTTATGCATGTATGCCCTCCTCTTTTCTACTGTCCCTTATCATTTTCAACGACATGTTTAAGAATCGACAACTTATTATTCTTTTCTGTACAAGCTTAGTTCTTATAAAATGATTGGACATTCTCTCCTGTTTGCTATTTTATCTTATATTATCATTATAAATCTAATACGATTATATATAGCCATTATTATATCCGTGTCTTTTGCCATTATTACAGAAGTACTACACCTTTTTTCGGGCGGGGAGCTGAGACTATAATCTTTATGCTAAATCGGCATCTCAGCTGTTGTATTTTTCTATTTAATTGAAAAAGTTTTACCAAGGGGCTTGATGTCTTCCGCTAAGTGTAACGAAATATAAAAGTATATCATTCTAACAACTCACGTATCTTCTCCGTAAGTATTACCTTTCTTGCTTCATAAAACTTTTCAAAATCCTCTATCTCCAGTGAAGTCTCCGGTGAAATCATAGCTTGTTCATAAAATGTTGTCTTTTGATCATCGTTCATATCGTTATAATAATCAACTAGTCGCATATCATTTTTGCTACCGTTACTTCTTCCTTCAAGTAAATGTAGATTCGGAAGCCTATTACGCATACTGCGCCATCTTTTCCAATCTTCTACAGAAACGGATACTGGCTTACTTTCGCTAAACCTACTATCTGGATGAAGGTGATCTTGTTCGTATTTAAAGTTCTTATTTGTCCACTCAATATTTAAATAGTAAAGAACCTCGCCACCAACTCTGCTACCTTTTTCCGAATTTAGTACATCTTCAATTTTCCCATCAGTTACCCTCAAATCATTTATTTGGTCGAGCATTTCAATTGTAATTTCATAATCAAAATTGTTTATGTTGCTCTTCATCTGTTGCAATTTACCTGTAGTGCCGGATTGGAAATAAGTAAAGAATATGGCTCTAAGTAAATATGCACGCACATCTTTGAAATTCTTGCTGTAACTGTCAGGATTAAAATAAACATAATAAATAATCGGTAACAGTACGTTCCAGCTTCTCGAAAAACGATTTACATCTATACTCATCTCTTTCAACAGGTTCTCCAAATTTATTAAAGCCTTCTTGAAGCCATTCCAATCATTCTTCAAGTCTTCTGCAATCTTTTTGTTAATATTAGATTTTACAACATCACCATACAGCATTAGTGCCGAACGGATAATAAAGTCCGTATCAAATCCCGCGTAGGAGTCAACGAGTATTTTTCCAAATTCCTTTTTGGCACTAGGCCAGTATGCTTCAAGGATGGACATTGTTATTTCTGATTTACGTAGTGCCTTCCCACCACTATTAAACCTCACAAACATTTCAAGAGCATCATCTTGTTTCATGTTTGTAATTTCAGTATATCTAACCAGTTTTTCTACAAATATCTTAATATATAACTTTTGCAAAATGTTTCGTGCGTATTCCTTGCTATCTGCCGGAACATTTACGATGGCTTCTTCTATTGCACTTTCTCTTGTCGTTTTATCTTGAAATTTCTCATCAAGAATGCTTTTTAATTCAAACTGGGTTGGACTCAATCTCCCAACTTTCTCACTAAATTTGATATCAAATTTCTTGCTATTGTATTCTTCTTCATCAACAGATATCTTGTTCTTGTTGAGTTCTATCAGAAGTTTGGTCACAATCTTATCTCCAGATTTCCTTCTAGAGTAGTTCGGACGTATATATGCTTGTCCTAACAAGGATAAAAACAAGGATGTTAACCTTTGTTGCCCATCCAATACCGCCATATTTGTTTTTTTAACATCTATGCTAGTCAACTCATAATTAACAGAATCAGCCTGTTTTCTGCTATTAAATGTAACATCTGATAAGAAATTACAAAAATAGGTGTCCCAAGAAACATTAGAGTCATCTACGTGCCAAAATAGAAATGTAGCAATAGGGTAATCCAATAAAATAGAATCCCATAGCTTTTCAATTTGCTCCGTTCCCCATACAAATTGCCTTTGAAAAGCAGGCATTACATACTTTCCTTCTTTGATGTTTTGTAAAGCCTCATATATTGAAATACCATTATCTTTTAATCTACTCATCATTGCCCCCCTTTTTATTTTTAGTACATCTTTCCTATTACCCAATTATTCTAATAGTATTTTAACATAATTATACAGTTAAAAAGCCTTACTCCTTTCAAACTAATAACCTATTATTCACTAAGAAATTTGATGTAATTTATATATCTATTGATTGAACAGATACCTTTAGACTAACTTCGACTTCGCGATCAGCGAGCAAACAGAATAACTCATAATATCGAGTAGAATATGTACGGCCCAGCTGTTTTTTCCTCTTTTAAGTTCTAGGCCATATAAATTCCTTCTTATAATATCTGGATTTCAACTTATCTAGGTCATACTCCCATTCTGAAATGGAATAGCTAAATTTTTGAAGGCCATTCTTTTGCCCTTTTCTTAATTTCACATTACTCGCGATAATATAGGCAACTTTTTTTAAGCCTAACTTTGGTACTGCATGCTGTAAGATTTCCCATCGCTTCTGTCTAGTCATGTTAGTGATCTGATATCCCATTTTTCTTAATGCACTCTTTTCGTTCAGCCCAGTGGAGTTGTTTTCTTCCTCATAACCCACTCCGCTTATTTCAGTAGAGGGCCATTTAAATAGCTTTTCTTCCTCTATTTTTTCTCTTTTCTTTTCTTTTGAATAATCAACTACATATATATATGCGGACCCTACTTTTCCTTTTATTGCTTTCAAGGTAGCTTTATTTACATAGAATTCCTTCTCATTAACATCCGTTAATACTTCTACTTGTATTGTTTTACTAATTCGCTTCATTTCTTTACTTTCAAAGACTGCTAGATGGATTATTTTTTTATGGTGTATGTCTTGTAGCTTAACATCTGGTGGTAGGTTATATGATGATAACCTTGTAATACTTCTCGTGATTTGCTTATGGGGTAATTCTTGAACCATATTTAATTTACTTTCCTTTTCATGTATCTTGGCATAAATCTTATTCAAGAATGCTTCTTTCTCAATCGATGTATATGAAGACCTATTTAATAATTGATTTAGAACAGGTGAGGTCCTTAATTTTTCCAATTGGTCACTTCTACTAAGATTTTGTCTAACAAATCGATAACATTTAATTCCCCATCTATCAGCTTTTATGAAGCTATCATATTTGGTAACTTGTTCCTTTAAGATCCTTTTGTTATCAGATATAAATGCATACCATAATAACTTCTCAAACATAATTGGATCAATTTGATCATCATACAAATTCCAATCCATGAGAATATCTGATAATAAAGAGCTGAATGCATGTCGATCAATAACTAAGTATGTATGAAGCAGTTCTAATGATAATGGTAAATGAAAGCACTCATAAATGTTTGCATCAAACTTGTGCAATAAAGGTCCCAAAACGGTTTTAATATTCTCTATCCCGCGTTCATTCGTACTAGTTGTCATTAATCTTAAGACATTATAGTAAATTTCAACTTTATGTTGGCTATATTGTATGGAGAACACACATCCTAATTGTCTCGTTACGGCAGCATTTTCAGTGATTTTGATTCTTGTATGTAGTTGCATGGCCAATAATGTTTCTGTTAGCGTTAAGGTAAGTCTAGAGTGCTCCTTGCGAAGTGCATATTCAAGCAATAAGTTAACGTTAATAAAAAGGTCATTCGTCTCCTCCCCTCGAATTGCAATATGACTCACCTTTACTAATTCAAGGAAGAAGTCTTCATCATTATTTAGCGGACCTAACCTAATGCCATAATTTTCAATTAATTCACTCAACAACTTCCCTGAATTATTCACACGTACTCCCCCATAGACAATAATATTTAGGTTAATTTTACCATAATAAAACATACCGTAGTACTTAATGAATAAAAAACACCGAGGGCTTAAATAAAATGCTCTCGTCTCTTTTTAAAACTATTACTTACTGACTAAATTTCTTAAGGTTTAATATAACTATATTTTATTTATAAATAGGCTAATAGTATTTACTTTTTATTACAAACATGTTACAAATAGATAGTATGCACTAAATTTAAGGAGGAAATACTTTGGCAAAAGAGAAAATAAAGAAACCATTCTATAAGAAAATATGGGTATGGGTTTTAGCAATTATAGTTGTTATAGCTATTGCAGGTGGCGGAGAAGAAGAAGCTGACACTGCAAACAAGTCTTCCAAGGAAAGCACCGACCAAGCTAGTGAGGTAAAAGCAGAGGAAGAATCTTCGGAACCTGCCGAGGAGGAAGTAAAAACTGCTAAAATTGGAGAGCCTTCAACCGTCGGAGACGTTACATTTACAGTAAATGGCGTAGAGGAAACCTCTGAAATCAACTCTGGTAACGAGTATGTAGATAATGCAACAACATCGGGTAAATACATTATTTTAGATTTAAACGTACAGAACGGTAAAAGTGAGGCTATTACGGTAGACTCTAGTTTCTTTAAGCTAATCGCAGACGGAACGGAGTACGAGCCTACAACCGATGGAACCGTTATGATGGCTATGGGTGATGCTATGAGCGACTTTTTCCTAACACAAATTAACCCTAACCTTGAGAAGAGCGGTAAAATAGTAATTGAAGTTGGTGCGGACGAAGAACTATCAAACATGGTACTACAAGCACAAACTGGAGTATTCGGAACTGAAATGACAGAAATCTCTTTAAGCAATTAATAAATATGGGCGAACCTTACTAGGTTTGCTCTTTTTTTGTTCACTTTTTCCCAGTATAGCTTAGACTCTTATCTTAATCCAAAAGAGATGCTGCTTAAATATTTCGTTTTTTAATCCGCTCACGCTTACAACACCGAGGACGTATCTAGACAAGCCCAAGTCCTCATAGAGTAAATACTACGAGGATAACCGGGAGAGAGACATTCTATATTATATATCATTCTATTCCTTCAAGATTCATTTCCGATTTATACTTATATAAAAACCTATGAGCTTCATCGTCACTGGCAACCCACTCCTTGTCATATCGACTGTCAGCCCAAGATGTTTTCCCTACGGCACGTATATGAAGTACTCCACCTGAAATGGTGTAAATTCTTTCTTCTTCAGAATTTCTCTCCTCAGAATAAGTCTTCCTAGTAAACCCTTCGTTTTGCTCTAAGATTTTTTGCCGTGCAGAACTTGTTAATCGCACTATATATTCCTCCTTGTAGTGTTGTTTGTATCAAATCAATTATAACTAAGTTATTGTTTACTCTATGTCTATTCTCTAGAACATTAGAAAATGACTTATAATATCAATGAGGATAGTTTGTCTATATCTGTTTGCTTAGCAAATGGATTATTAGGAAATATTCACCTGAGTAACCGAATACATCAATACTTTCAAGGTACTATGAAAAGCAAGATTGTACTCCGAATCTATGTTGGTTTCTATTTGATTGGAAAGTACAGTTTAGCATTTTTCTCCATGGTTCAGAGACCTTATCTTTCTAATAAAGTCTAGTAAATCACCTATATACTAACAGCCTATATCAAAACCTTAGGTTGAATATACAATTCCTTTTCATAACCGGATACTTTTAAATAAATGTCCCATATAAATAACTTCCAATGCTCTCCCTCGTGAGGGTTTTTTAGCATGATATCTGGCGTCATTACCTTTCTTAGTTTCTTAAAGTCAATATAATAGATTTTGTTTCCCTCCAGACGAACTGCAAGAAGTGATATGTCAGCACCATCTAATAAATCTACTTGTTTGGTGTTTAAGTCGAACCATCCTCTACCGTTTACATGTAGCTTTGATTTCGGAGTGCAAAGAACTAATTTTTTTCCATTGCTTACCCCTTCATACATGAGTTTGCTTTCTTTTGATAATGGACAATGTGCAATGATAATTTTCGCTGACTGCTTTGATTACAATGGACTTTTCAGGAATTGACATCATAAATACCCCCAAATATTGCTACTTTCTTAATATTACCATAATGGCGCGGAGACTGTACTTATCAATGTTTATGGCTTAGATCCGTCTTTAAGAATGTTAGTTAAATGGTCAGGAATGGTAAATAATCTCCATGTACTAGGTAAGGCTTTAAAACTACCATCCCTGTTAAGTGTCCCATAAAAAATTTTATTAGGTGAATGCTATGACCTACGAAGGCATAATCGTTCAGTATGATCCATAGAGGTCATATTTAACTTTTTATTATTTTTCCCCTATGACCTACTGCGTACCATGTTTCCACTTATCCTTCTGCAAACATTAACGAATCGATATTTTTTCCATTAAACATGTCGAGTATTTGAAATATTACTTTGCTATCATATAGACAGAAAGGAGGGATAACGTGTTAAAGGAACTAAACCAAGTCATTGAGTATATTGAAGAACGGTTAACGGATGATCTGTCGCTTGAAACTATTTCTGAATATGCCGGGGTTTCCGATTATCACTTTCGCAAAATATTTTTTTACCTATCCGGAATGACATTAAATGAGTATATAAAAAACAGAAGACTATCAGAGGCAAATAAGGATTTGTTGCGAGGCGAAAAAGTAACAGATGTTGCTTTCAAATATGGATATCAGTCAGTGGACGGCTTTACGAGAGCATTTAAAAAGTGGAATGGTTTTCTCCCCTCAGAAGTAATGAAAAGAGGAGTAAGCAAAACGTTTCCGAAGTTCACATTTGTCATAACAGTACGAGGAGGTACAACAATGGAATCTAGAATAGAAGATAAGCCAACATTTAATTTAGTTGGTGTAAGTAAACGTGTGCCGATGCAATTCGAAGGGGTTAATAACGCGATTGTGGAGCTTGCGAAGAGCATTACAGACGAACAAAAAGAGGAAATGCATTCCCTGCAAAATATCGAACCCTATGAAATCGTGAATGCTTCCTATGATGCGGATGCTCAATTTCTAAAAGAGGAGGGTGATTTAACGCACTTGATCGGTGTATTAACAACGGAAGATAACGTCAGTGATCACTTAGATAAAGTTACCGTTGATGCCTGTACGTGGGCGATATTTCCTAATGAAGGGCCGTTTCCATCAACACTACAAGAGACCATGGCAAAGACCTATTCAGAATGGCTCCCCTCTTCCGATTATGAAGTGATCCCAGCTCCTACCTTTTCGTTTACTAAAATGGATGAAAAGAAAGCGGATTACGCGTATAGTGAAGTCTGGATTCCTGTGAGGAAAAGATAAACGTAAGGACTTACAAGGGATGTAGAGCAACGCTGATATGGTGGCGTTGCTCTTTTTAAAATGCTTGAAGAAATGATTATAAAAATCTTACCCCTTTGCAGTCCAGTTACATTTAGATTTTACGAATAGTTAAACTGTAGTATCATAATATACAATTAATAGCGGTGTATAGCTTCGGGTCACTCTTAAGGGGACTGGATGCGTCTGGTCCTCTTTTAATTTTGTCTGAGTATGTTGCGTAGGCGGAAAAATTATTCTAAATACTGGGTCTAAAAGCATTATGGTTATCTTATTACTATCCAGCTAATATCCCCAGCTCTATTCAATAATTGGGTGATTTACGTAAATAAAATGTATAAAAAAATACTTTCTATACAGTAACAAGATCTTTTAGCCGCTATCTTCAATGTTCCAAATTACCATTATCCTCCTTTTCAGGCTTTTTATATATTTTTTCTTCAATCGGAAACTCTGCCCAAGTTAAAGGTGGATCCAAAATCATTAGTAAACTCCGAACTTTTTTAGTTAATTCACTCTTCTGCTTCTTGGATAATTTTTGTACATAGTAATTATTTTTAAAGATCCTCTCCACTCTTGTTAACAAACTTAAAATTAAATTATGTACGAAAGTATGACTACCTTTAGTATAGCCTGCTTGCAAAGCTTTTTCATTGACAACATCTTTCACATTTTCATAGTTTCTTGATTTCTGTACTATTATCTCTTCAAAACATTCTATTACATCCTCTTCTGGTATGTCTTGGAACGCTTTTTCTTCAGTAGCTTTTTTAATGATATCAACTGTAGTTTTGGGAATCTCTCTACCTAAGTATTTATCAGCAATATATTTTTTATTTTCGTCATTTACGTTCAAGTTATGAATTACAGGTAGTGCATGAAATCCAGCCCCAGTTTGCTTTCTTCTTCTAAGCCATTCAGGGTTAACTTCAGATCCATTTACATATTTGGTTATGGTCGCTAATGTAACATTACAAAGGTTAGCAATAGTACTAACATCATACTTTTTACTCTCCAATAAACTAGCTATCATCTCTTCCAAATTATACCCTGTTCTTTTCTTGGTGTGTAATTCTAATCCTAATCTCTTAACTATTCTTCCCTCTTCTGATGAGTGCTCCACTACATCGCAATAAGCATCTTCTAACCCTATAAACTCGAGAGCATAAAAACGACGATAGCCATCTACTAACACAAATTGATTTTCACTTTCCTCCTCTACAATTAATGGTACCTTTAATCCTTGTCTACTTATATCCATTTCCAAACTCAAATCTTTTTCAGACTTTCTAAAACTTGTTTCTAACCTGATTTGGGAAAGTTTAATTTTCTTTAGCTGTTTGGTCATGTAGATTCACCCATTTCTACTTTTATTAATGGGTATTCTGTATGAAATTTGTCCTATTACAAAAATTAGGGTCTTTTACATCCTCCTCCTTAACTTCAGAATGCAAAACACCAACTCCCTATTTCATAATTATAAAAAAAATAACTTGACGCTCATTTCATTTTGCTGTATCTTTAATCTACAAATTACATATCGCGAATTTTCTTATCCAGAGAGGTGGAGGGACTGGCCCTACGATACCTCGGCAGCAGCTCTTTTAGAGTAATGTGCCAATTCCAGAAGCGTAATGCTTGAAGATAAGAAGAGTATTTTAACGTTGACGTTTAAGGTCTCTTCTTACTATAGAAGAGGCCTTTTTTGTTTGCATTTTACTTTCGCAAACTAAATGTACAGAAGGGCAACAAGAAAGGAGTACGTTTTTTATGTATACGATGGATTTGACCGATAAAGTGGCCATTGTCACTGGTGGTGCACATGGCATTGGGAAAGGGATTGTGGATGCATTTTTAGATTGCGGGGCAAAAGTTGCGGTGGTGGATATGGCTGAGACACATGATGAAACAACAGTTAATACGTTTCACGTTCAGGCAGATGTGTCCAATCCAGAACAAGTAACCGAGGTGGTTGATTCGGTTATTGAGCATTTTGGCAGAGTTGACATTTTAGTCAATAATGCCGGGATTTCCACGATGGACTATTTTGTTGATATAAAAGAACAGGACTGGGATAAAACAATCGATGTGAATGCAAAAGGGGTCTACCTTTGCATGCAAGCCGTTGCGAAACAACTACAAGCTCAAGGCCAAGGTGGAAAAATCATTAACATTGCCTCACAAGCTGGGAAAAACGGCTACCAACTAATGGGAAGCTATGTTGCTTCGAAACACGCGGTACTTGGGATGACAAAAGTGGCTGCACTAGAACTAGCCAAAGACAAAATTAATGTGAATGCCGTTTGCCCAGGAATCGTGGAAACAACGATGAAACAATCAGAAAGAGTGATTGGCGGCAACCTACGCGGTCTTCAAGCTGAAGATATTAAACATGAAGATAATTCACAAGTTCCCTTGGGAAGAACTGCTGTACCAGCTGACATTGCGAATGTCGTTGTTTTTCTGGCATCAACGTACTCTGATTATATGACTGGCCAAGGAATTAATGTTACGGGTGGAATGACCATGAACTAATCTCGTTTCTTGTTACATGCTCACCCACTAAAAACTAAATTGAAGGAGGATATTTTGATGGCTAATGCGAAAAAAGGAAATGCACTTGCACTACTTCCGTTACTTATCTTTGTATTACTATTTATTGGCACTGGCGTTATTTCTGGAGACTTCTCCAATATGCCATTAAACGTTGCAATTATTATTGCGGCGGCTTTTGCTCTCGCCATGAACCGAAAAGAAAAGCTTTCTAGTAAGATTGATATCTTTACGAAAGGCGCAGGACATCCGAATATTATCTTAATGGCGGTTATTTTTATAATGGCCGGGGCATTCGCTCAAACAGCTAGAGACATGGGTGCTGTAGATTCTACCGTAAACTTAGGATTATCCGTTATTCCTCCTAATCTATTAATGGTTGGACTGTTTATTGTAGGTTGCTTCATCTCTGTATCAATGGGAACGTCCATGGGTACTGTGGCCGCTCTAGCACCAATTGGCATTGGAATCGCAGAACAAACAGGGATACCAATGGCGCTTGCGATGGGTACTGTTATAGGTGGCGCGATGTTTGGTGATAATCTATCAATGATTTCCGATACCACCATCGCTGCTGTCCGAACCCAGAAAACAAAAATGAGTGATAAATTTAAAACCAACTTTTTCATTGTTCTACCTGGAGCAATTGTAACCGCGATTCTTTTATGGATCGTGACCGCAGGAGCCGAAATTGATACCATTGGCGATTACGCATTTGATTTCGTGAAGGTTTTACCTTATATAGCGGTACTCATTGCAGCCTTAGCTGGTGTTAATGTCTTAGTCGTATTAATTGGTGGCATCGTGTTTGCTGGGATCATTGGCTTAATAGATGGTTCCTATACGTTATCCAGTTTCATTCAAGCTATTTCACAGGGAATCATGAACATGGAAGATATTGCAATTGTTGCCCTATTAATTGGTGGGATGATTGGAATTATCCAGCATAACGGCGGGATTCAGTGGTTATTAAACTTTGTAACGCGTAGAATTAAAACGAAAAAAGGTGCGGAGCTTGGGATTGCAGGTTTAGTAAGTGCAACAGACATTGCAACGGCCAACAATACCATTTCCATTATCGTTACAGGTCCTTTAGCAAAAAACATTTCCGATGAATACGATATCGACCCTAGAAAATCAGCAAGTATTCTCGATATTTTTGCTGGTGGATGGCAAGGTATCGTTCCATACGGTGGGCAAATGCTTGCAGCTGCCGGGTTAGCAGCTATCTCACCAATTAGCATCTTGCCATATTCTTTCTACCCGATTGCCATCATCCTGTGTGGAATTATTGCCATTCTCATTGGCTTCCCTAAACACCAGAAAAACAAAGCCGCTAAGGGAAGTAAAAAAACAGCTTAACGAGGTAGCTAATCTAGTAAAAAGCATATGAATCTAAAAAATATACTATTAGGAGTGGAATACATGGTTAAAAAAATGAACGTTGAAAGCTTTAATCTTGATCATACAAAAGTGAAAGCACCTTATATTCGTCTAGCGGGGACTACTACTGGGGCAAACGGCGACGTTGTTCACAAGTATGACCTTCGTCTCAAACAACCAAATCAGGAGTATATGGAAATGCCTGCACTCCATTCACTCGAACACTTAATGGCTGAGAATATCCGCAACCATCATAGTAGTGTCATTGATTTAGGTCCAATGGGTTGTCAAACAGGCTTTTACTTATCAGTTATAAATCATGATAACTATGATGAAGTATTAGATGCTGTGGAGGCAACGTTAAAAGATATCTTAGAAGCAACAGAAGTTCCAGCATGTAATGAAGTGCAATGTGGTTGGGCAGCAAGCCATAGCCTAGAAGGTGCAAAAGAATTAGCGGAAGAGTTTCTCGCTAAACGGTCAGAATGGGCATTCGTATTTGGCGAAGAATAAGGATGGAAAAGGTGAACAGTTGATTAGGCTGTTCACCTTTTTATTTTTGTATCTGTCGATGTATCATAACCGCAATAAACTTAACACGCTTATTAGACGGAAAATTCATTCTATGAGGATGGCTTTTATGTTATGATTTATGTAGAGTTTATTTAATTTACGGAGCAATTTGTTAAACTGAGAGAGGTGAGAATAAATGGAGGAAACACAATGGGATATAAAAACAATAAAGCGATTAAAAAAGAAGCAATTAGTCCAAATTAACCTCGTAATGCTTTTGTTATTCCTACTATTTGGTTATTTTTCCCAGAACGGAAAATCATCCCTCATTATTTGGGGTTTTTGTGTGATTATGTGGTTAACAGTAGTCATCACTTTTTTCACACTAAAGAGAAGACCTATTGGTACGAAGACAAGTAGAATACTGCAGAAATTTGATAAAGACCGATTGGGACAGAAGCGTTGGAAGCGAAGAAAAATAATCGAGTTTGGCATCATCAGTGTTATAAGTGTTTTTGTTACAGTTTTAGTGTTTAGTATGGATTTTAATTCTGCAAAATTTGACTTTCCTCTCGATGCTTTCCCATTTATTGGGGCTTGGGTAGGCACTAATATTGGAGAGATTGTCAGAATAAGCAATTTGTAAGGATACTTAAGAGAAACATAACTAAAAGATATGGCTTAGAGTAGCTATACCTTTTAGCTTACTTCTACCTAACAAATTAACACATGAACTAACAAAGCTCTTCTCATTTTTTTCAAATGTACATTAATAAAAATTAACACCCTGCTGTTGGAGATGCTAACAGCAGGGTCATTTACCTTGTTAAAATAGTTTAAAATGGCTTAAAATCAACCAAAGTGGAGGCAAAAACAATTGCTAAAATGAAGGAAAATACAATTTAAAATTCCACCCATTGCAAATACCAAGAGCAAAGCATCCCTATTGAGAATTTTAATCTACCTCTTTGTTTGAAATGCCAATAAGCGCCTTAACTTGTCATCAATAAATTTATTATCCGTACTGTTAATCCCACGACCGGCAAAATGGCCCCATACTGATTTAATAGGATGATATTCACTATTAGGTACTAGATTAGCCTCATATTCATTATTATCTGCAGTGCAAAATAGATCTGTACTTCCTGGCATAATATAAGTAGTCGCTTCTATACTTTTTAGTGCTTCCTCAAAATCTCCGTTATACAAGGAATTTTCACTAATGTCTGCATGTTGGCCTGTCCATAACATGGCTAGTACATTGTGCGGATCCATATTCATAAAACTATTTTCCCAAACTCCTATCGCAAAATCTTCTAGGGAGTCAAATCCCATTTCCCGAAAAAGTTTTTCTTTATAGAAGGTCTGCGATAATCCCCATCCTGCATAGACACGCCCGACAGCACGCATGGATTCAGAAGTTAATTGGTTAAACTTGGTTGAATCTGAGCCAATTGATCCCATAAGCGCAGCTTTTAGTCCATCTAGAACTACATACGTTTGCGGCCAAGTCTTTGCATTTCCACAGAATGAGGCTATTCGTTCCACCATGTCCGGATAAATTGCCCCCCATTGGAAGGACTGAAGCCCCCCCAGTGACCACCCAACTACAAGAGAAATCTTTTTAATATCGAATTTTTCTGTCACTAGTCTATACTGTAATTGAATGTTGTCATAGATGGTTACCTGAGGGAAATTACCCTTATCAAATGGTTCAGGTGTATTACTTGGAGATGAAGATAATCCATTTCCTAGCAAATTAGGAACAATAATGAAATATTTCTGTGGATCTAGTGCCATCTCCTCCCCAATTAACCATTCATTATTAACATGCTGGTCACCAAATGCCGTTGGATAAAGGATGACATTATCTTTCTTTTCATTCAAAGTTCCATAAGTCTTGTAAGCAAGAAAAGCATTTGGTAATATCACTCCGGACTGCAAGGTTACATCACCTAAATTATAAATCTCAAAATCCTCCATTGAGTAATCACTCCTTTCAAATGAAACACAAACAGCTAGAATGTATTTCTTGTTATTAAGTATAATGCCGTGCTACATTCAATAAAAGTGAACAAAATTAATAGTAGCATTCAATAATATTGAAAGTTTAAGGAGGAATCATGATGGAATTGCGCCAACTTAACACATTCCAAACGGTTGCAACAACTTTAAATTTCAGTCGAGCTGCTGAAGCACTAAACTATGTCCCCTCCAACGTCACCATGCAAATAAAAGCATTAGAGGAAGAACTTGATGTTCGTCTCTTTGATCGCTTAGGAAAGCAGCTCGTTCTCACAACTGCGGGTCAACGTTTTTTAACTCATGTCCAGGGAATTCTTAACAAATTAGACGAAGCCCGCAGTTCCGTTCATGACAATGAAATTTTAAGCGGTACGTTAACAATCAGTGCCAATGAGGTTGTTTGCGCCTATCGGCTTCCAGAGGTCTTTAAACTTTTCCGTTTGCGTTATCCGGGAGTTCGACTTATCTTTCGCTCCGTTCCAAACCAACAACTCAAACAAACACTATTTGATGGAACTTCAGATATTGTGTTTATATTGGACGAATCCATCAAATCAACAGGACTTGCAGTGGAAGCATTAACGAAGGAAACGTTTAGCTTTTTTGCCGCTCCAGATCATGCACTTGTGAAACGCACTACATTACAGCTTGAAGATTTTCAGGGAGAAGCTTTCCTTATTAATGAAAAGGGTTGTCCCTATCGAACGATGTTTGACCGAACATTTAAGAATGGAGACATTGATAGTATTTCTCCTTTAGAGTTTCAAAGTGCAGAAGCCATTAAACAATGTGCAATCTCGGGAATTGGTATTGCGTTTCTTCCTGAAATAGTAACGGAAGTCGAGGTTAAACGTGGTGAACTAGTAGCTCTTCCTTGGCGAATGTCAGACTTGGATGTATATACACAGATGTCATGGCACAAAGACAAGTGGCTATCACCGATCATATTAGCTTTCTTAGAAACAGCAAGGGAAGTTATAGGTATAAAAGAAGACAATATATCTACATAGTTTAAACTGTGTGGACATATTGTCTTTAAATCCTTTTCATTTAAATGTACTATCTATCAGGAAACTCCCCTCTACTCATATCTGCACTTTCTTTAAATGCCGTACCATATGGGTCTGTTTCTAATCGCATTCGGATTGCATCTGCACATTCTTTAGAGCTTAAAACCGATGTATCAAGTTCCAGATCATAAATACCAGGCACATGAACGGAATTTTGCCAAAGAATCACGGGTTGCGGTACTTCCCCATCTTCTGTGTAACCAGTGTTCCACGTTTCAATTCGCCGCTCCATGACAACATCTAAGGGACATCGGATACCTACATATAACACAGGAAAGTCCTTTAAAAGGGTAGCACAATTAGAAAGAATATCCCTCGGAGCTGAATAGAAATCATGATGTCCAACATCAACCACAACGTTTAAGCCCAAACGGCTATGTGCTGCAATTGACTCGTACATAGCTTGATATAATGTAACAATTAAAGGCTCTAAATCAGGCCGTTCTCCCCCAGGTCTTAGACCAATTCCTGGTTGATACTTTTTTGGAGTCATTTTCATAAACGTATCAACTCCCAAATTCATCCACACCCCATCAAAAGTATTCTGGACAACCGTTGCAATACTTGATTTCCCAGACCGAGGAGTTCCGTTTAGAATCACAATATTACCGAGTTTATGTTCAGTTGGCATTCGACATCCTCCCCTTATCTAAATAGTACTCTAATAATAGTAAAACTCTTTAGATTTACAGACGAATAGAGCCATAATGATGTCGCCCCTCAAAAAGAAACGCGATGATACTTTCATAATATGGAATGAATTTCTTTAGTTCGATAAGCTTTAAAATCTCCTCTTTAGAAGCCCATTTGACTGCTTGCACCTCTTCAGCCTGTAACGTCAATCCATTTAAATCAACATCATATTTTTCAATTAAATAATAGTCATCAAAGCCGCGTTCAAAGTTAATAGTAAAGTGGGGACGAATCTTTTCAAAGTTATAATGAATCCCTAACTCCTCGAATAACTCTCTTGAAGCAGCCTGTTGACTTGTATCGCCTGTAACCGCACTACCTCCACAAGTGATATCCCAAAGGTTCGACCATCCTTGCTTAAAGGGCTGACGCTGCTGAATGAGCATTTCCCCTTTTGAATTAAATATACATACGTGTACTACTAAATGAAACTCCTCTGATGTCATTTCATCTCCACGAGTTATTTGTTTCTCTATTTTATTACGATTTTTATCGTATAAATCCCACTTTTCCATTGCTAAACTCCTTATGTATACGATAATTAGGAACATTTTTTTACTTAGAGTTGAAAGGCAGCAAAAAAACTGACGATATCCTTGTTGAGCAAAAGCACCGGTTATTTCAAGAAGAATTTATAATAATGGAAGAATATCAGACAAATCGATAAATTCTAGTTCATTTTCTGCTTCTGCTTTCGAACGATAAACGGTAATTTTATCATAGGGTTTCATGCTGTCTTGCCATGATTCAACTTTGCTCAGAAAATCTTTTCCGTTTTCAGAGATTTTGAAGCTCTCCAACTCCTTATTGATATAACAAATTGGTGCATTACTTTCTAAGTCACATTGGTGGTCGACAGTTCCGATAAATCCTCCTTTACTATCTTTTGCCATAATATCAACATGTGGAACCGTAAAAAACTCTAAATGCGGAATAGCATCGTCAAAGATAAATTGAATATCATAATCGTTAGCGTATCTTTGATACTCCTCATTTCTATCATGAACACCCATTGGATAAATGGTTGTTCCTGCTGATATAATCTCAGTATCTTCTAAACTAACACCTACGGCTCCAGTGAATGCTGTTCTATCTAGATAAACTTTTCGCATATAACCCCCCCGATTAATCTTATTTTATAGTAATGCTCATTACTTTTGTGATTTCTTATTCAACTAAACTGCGCTTTAATATAATAACTTCTACGTAAAACAGCGTTAATCCTTCTAGAATTAACGCATCCGTTAGTTGAACAAGGGCTAACACCTTAAGGATAATACTATTTCAGATCTTTAACCGTAATATATGAAGAGTGCTAAAAAATAGTCGGTACCATTCCGCCATCCATTCGGATAGGAGAACCTTTAAATGCGGATGCATAAGGACTACACAGAAATGTAATTAGCCTGCCTATTTCAATGGGCCTGATAAATCTCTGTATTTCCGATTGAGGCAGGTTTGTAGTCATAAATTCTTTCTCTTTTTCTGAAAAGGCCATATCTTCATTAGGGTATATCCCCTCAATTATTTGATGCACATTTTCAGAGAGTGTTGGCCCAGGCATGATCGTATTAACTGTGACTTCTTTTCCTGTTGTTAATTTAGATAAGCTTTTTGACAACGATAATAGCATTGATTTTGTCATACAATATTGAGGCATCTGTCCTGAAGGCATAACTGCTTCCTCACTCGCAATAAAAATAATTCTTCCAAAATCATTGTTCAACATTTTAGGTGAATAAAATTTAGTTAATCCATTTGCGGCAAGAACATTGGTGCGAAAGTATTTTTCCCATACTTCATCATCAACGTCATCATATTGCATGATTTCATAAATACCCATATTGTTAACTAAAATATCAATATTAGGGTGTTTTTTAAATAAAGATTCTCTCTGTTGAATATCCACAATATCGACCGTTGCATTTTGAGGACAGGTAGTCGGGAAATCTGATTTAATTTCATTTACAATTCGTTCTACTTCTTCGTCATTTCGTCCATTGATTAGTACATTAACACCTTCTTTAGCAAGTTCAACGGCAATTGCTTTACCAATACCTTTCGTTGATCCTGTAACTAAAGCTGTTTTATTGTTTAATCTCATATCCATCATACAATTCTCCTTTTAATTTGCTTGAAGATAAAAAGTTAATAAATAGCAGTTTTTGTTAGGTTACTCTTTTTAAAATACAGTTTTAAACAAGTCAATTTAGTGAGTTTTTCCTAAGTGTTCAGTACGCCAGTTTGAAGGAGTATCATCTTCCCAATGGCGAAAAGCCCGGTAGAACGAGTTTTGGTCTTCATATCCAATTAGGAAGGCTACTTCGCTTATATCGAGCGAGGGGTCTGCTAAGTACGCCCGTGCTCTCTCATGTCGGATTTGTGTTAAAAGAAGCTTGAAGCTTGTTCCTTCATCAGTAAGACGTCGCTGCAATGTACGATTGCTCATCCCCAACTCGCCAGCGACAGTCTGAATGTCGGGACGCCCTCCTGTCAGGCTACGTTCCAAGACCCACTTAACCATCTCAGTGATTGAGTTGCTGCACTCTTGCTCATCCAAAGATTGATCCAATACGGGAGCCAAAATCTCCAGCAATTCTTTGTTGTACGAAACAAAGGGACTGTCCAAGTCACTTCTATGGAGCGTTAATTTGTTACAATTTCCATTGGTCTTGATACGACAGCCGAAGTAATTCTCAAGTAGGTCTACGTCGCCCATTGAATGTGAAAATTCTACGGATTTTGCCGTCAAAAGTTTACCTGTTCCCCTGCGCCCTAGCTCTAGAAGAAACGCCAGCGTGATACCAATCAGCATTGAAGGACCAGGTTGATCAGTATATAACCATTTCAGTTCAATTGTACAATGATCATCTTCCTCGGTGATAAGTAAATTTTCAGGG
Organism: Oceanobacillus jordanicus; assembly: GCF_022095695.1. Classification (GTDB taxonomy): domain Bacteria; phylum Bacillota; class Bacilli; order Bacillales; family Amphibacillaceae; genus Oceanobacillus_B; species Oceanobacillus_B jordanicus. The sequence goes on along the minus strand of NZ_JAIFZM010000002.1, from coordinate 307,283 downwards.
GGACACATTTGCTTGTACCTAGCCATTCGCGTTAATGCATCACGGTAGTCACGAGCGTGATAAGCTGCTAATACGGTCGGGGGATAATGAACAGTTTCAAAGCCGTTCACAAGCTTGATAATCCCCTTGGCAATGTCATCCATCAGATCGGAATAAGCCTGCCAAATTGGAAAATATTGGCTGGCATTGACAACTGTTTCATTAATAATAGTGATTGGAAGCCCTGCTTTTCGAACTACTTCATGGGGGGCGACCCCTAATTGGCGTAATCCTGTCCAAAATCCTGTCGGGAATTTAATACGAGTATAAGGCGTCATTAATAAATCCCTCCTTAAGCCTTTCTATACATTCAATGGTTTTGATTGTGTCCAGCCTTGCTGGCGGAACAGTTATTAGCTTACCAACATAATGTCGCTGTGTAACTAGCAAAGAACGACATTTCACTTGCTATTTACGTCAAATAAATCAATTTTGTTAATATGATTGAAAATGTATAAGCTATTTCAACAGGAAGCACATTTTATAAAAGATCCTATTTTTCTTCTTAACAAGCTGGTCTATATTGGTAAGTGTAAGCAGCTTTGTATTCACCTTGTTTCAGTCAGCAAGTTAATTTAAATACATTTCTTCACAATCTTTTCAGTAAAATATAAAAATCCAATAAAAAATCACCTTACCTTAGTTCTTAGAGGTAAGATGAATTCAATTAAACTTTACATAATCTCCTTCTTTGATTCGATTCTTTTCAAACCATCCTATATTCACTTCAATTGCATAACGATAAGAAAGTTTCGGATCATAGATAGGACATTTATTCCCTTTACATGGCTCCATATTTAATATGTTTAGAATTTCCCCATTTGAATCAACAAAAGCAATAGATAAAGGAATTAATGTGTCTTTCATCCAAAAGCCACCATATATTTTTCTTGGAAATACAAATAACATCCCCTCATTTTCGGGTAATTTTTCAACAAACATTAAGCCCTTTTCAATTTTTCCTTGTGTATCTGCAACTTGAACGGTTAATTTAGTTTTCCTGTTTCCACTGATTATATATATTAATTTTGTTTTTATTCTATTTTTCATCTTCACTCACCTTCGAGTATTAGTAAAAGCGTGAAAGGAATTTGGTTATAAAACATGAAGAAAAAATAACGAGGTACGCTCCTTATCACTTTTAATACTTATTCTATGGCTTTACATTTATTTAGTACTTTGTTTTCAATAATCACATCAAAAATAAAAAAAGGACAATCCTTCTTGTTGAAAAAGCAACCTAAATTACCTCTTTCAATAATTCTTTTAACCCATTTGGGTAAAGTACCTTTTCCCCAGAAAAAAACTCTTCTTTCGAAATCCACTTTGCACATGTGATTTTATTTCCTTCAGATACTGTAAAATATTCTTGCTGATATAAATTCCTATCTTTAAAATCCACTAAGTATATCTGTGTTATTTCGTGTCCTATGTTTTCGTCTATTTTAAATATATTTTCTATGCAGGAAATATATCCTCTGACAACAACTTCAACGCCTAATTCCTCACTAAACTCTCTCACCAATGTCTCATTTGACCTTTCTCCGAATTCGATTGTACCGCCTATGGGACGGTAATAAGAACCTATTCCTTTTGAGTGCTTTCCTTCCTGCTCTTCCAAAAGAATATAGTTGTCCTTTACAATTATTCCTAGTGTATTTGCTCTTGGATACAATAATTAACCTCCCCTGAAAATAACGCTATCTAGTAATTTCTATTAAGAGTATAAAAATTTTTTCTTTCACCAAACCTGCCTCGTTACTTTAAGTACATTCTTTCACAAAATCATATGAAATTAATAATTTAGTGCACAGTAATAGTCTACTCAGAAAAACGACCACCCAAATGATCGTCTTCTAGATGTTTATATGAGGTAACTAAATATTATGTCGTTTGTTAACTTCAATCCTAATGAACTCCGGCAAATAGCTGGGAGTACATCCTTTTGATACTTTTTCATCTTTGTAAAGACCCGTTTTCTCACCAATTTGAATACAACGTGCACGATTCTGTTCATCATAGACGCCTATCCAGCCTGCGGTGAAATTCATCGCCCATTGAACTTCCGGTTCTTCCTGCGTAATATTAGCTTCTAATGCAGATAGCAAGTCAGCAGTGTTATCAGGCGGTGTTTGTCCAGTCCATCTCAAACGCCCTTGATAATACCAGTAAGTTCGTCTTTGAAGAGCAGAAGGACTATTTTTCCAAGACTCCATCAATGCAATTTTTTTCTTGTCTTTGGTGAGCTGATTGGCCATTAACCAATCATTAAGTTATTTCGCTCATCAAGAGCGTGCGACTGCATATCCTTATCAAGCTGATTTAGCACATCTTCTGAAAGAAGTTTTTTGTCCATAATTAAGATGGCTAATAGTCTGGGCATAAATGCTTCGGTTGACCAAATTTCCATGGCTAGTTCGTGATCTTTTTTAATTTCCTTCTCGATTTTTCGTAAGTCGCCTAGCTTCGTTTTACTATTGATCTGAGATAGAATGTTTTCTGCTTTTGAAGAGCGTTTTATTTCGGTATCTTTTTTTACATCCATTTTATACAACTCCTTTTATGATGCACTGTTTCATAATATGAATGTCTATATCCATGCCCCTTCAACTCCACTGCTTCGTTAGTACTAATAACTCAACAAAGAGAGCAATAACCCTTTATTGACTAACGACCTTTTCCCTATCAACCTATTTAAAACAACATAACCTCATCTCACCAGTGTACTTGAAGTTTATTGCCATTTGGATCAAAAAAGTGGAAATAAGCATGTTCGTTATCTTCTATTATATCCTCAACTTTCACCCCATTATCAATCAGGTGTTGATGAAAACCAGATAAATCTGGGCTTGTAAAGCCAATGCTAAATGCTGATTCATTATTAATCGTAAAATGCGCAAAAGTTTCATCTTCAGTAGGAACTAAGATAAGTAAAAAAGGTCCTTCATTTACTTTTATAATCGCATATGGATCCTCCGTTATGGATAACAACTGAAGCCCTAATACATCTCTATACCAGTTTGCGGACTGATTTAAATCTCTAACAGGGATTCGAATATAATGGACTTGTTCTATAAATGATTTGCTCATCACTTTCTCTCCTTTATTTAATTGGATATAAAAACACACGTTTGTTAAGTAAGTATTTCTATTTATTGCCCATGATTTCCTGCAATCCTTCTGATATTCTCAAAAACTCTACTGGCAGGAAACGATAGGTTTTTAATTTAATTAACTATTGACTATTCAGTTAAACTGTATTACATTATTACTAAGTTGAAATGTATAGTTAAACTGAATAGTAGGTGAGAATATGAAACATAAGTTATTGCCGTTGTCTGAAACCATGCATTATATTTTATTAGCTCTACGTGAGCCACTTCACGGCTATGCTGTAATGCAGAAGATAGAAAAAATGAGTAATGGCACCGTTATTTTAGCGGCTGGTACATTATACGGAGCGATTGAAAACTTGAATAAACATGGTTGGATTGAACCTGTGGAAAATTCAGGACGAAAAAAAACGTATAGGATCACGACAGAAGGCAGCGCCGTTTTGAAAATGGAACAAGAAAGGCTTTTGCATATTTTATCTTTGTATGAAGGAAGGGAAGCAAATGAAGAGGTTTAAAGTATTCTTTAACATTGAAAAGGAAGAGCAATGGTTAGAAGAACAATTACAAAAAGGCTATCGCTGTACCAGTATTAGTGGATTAGGCATCTACACTTTCGAACAAACGGATAAGCAATATGTTATACGCCTTGATTATCAAGATTATTTGTCTAAACAGAAGTTCGCGGAATACAAAGGAATATATGAAGATTTCGGTTGGACCCATATAAGGGGCTCACGGCTTAGTGGAATACAACGTTGGCAAAAAGAAGACAACGGCCAGAATGAAATCTTTTCGGATCGCCAATCGAGGGCTAGTTATTACAAGAGATTAATGAATTATTCATTATGGTTGGGTATGATCTGTTTGGCCTATTCATTTATGCTCTACAGCGATTCGCCTTTATACCATGAAGGTCTTTGGAGTATGGAAGGTTCATTATTTTGGAAAGCACTTTTATTTGAAACACCCTTTGTCCTTTTGAAATTGCTTCCTGCTCTAATGGCTATCGTTTTGGGTAGCAGTTGCTACAAAGCGTATCAAAAGTATTCCATGTTAAAAAATTTATAAAAAGAATGCAATCAGGCGCTCTTCCTTAACGAAGGCGCCTTTTTGTATAACTTTTTTAAACAAAAAAGCTGAAGACACTTATCTCCAGCAAACTCTTGCTATGGTTTTACTACTTCCATATCCCCATATACTTCTTCTTGTACTTTTTGTCGTCCACCGTTTCAATTAAATCTAAAGCTGTCTGTTTAATAGACTCCTCATTATAATGGTCATATAAATTACGCATGTTTTGCAGGATGTCGTTTCGAATTAACGTATAATTTTTTTCATCTGTTCCTTTAAAACGTTCCACCATATATTCCATTACCATTTCCTTTTGTGGCGTACCAGCTATTCCGACCTTCCAGATGGATTGGAGGCTATGTCTAGCTGTCACGAACTTTTCATCCTTCGTTACCTCCCATAACATAGGGAAATCATTCATCATTCTCATCTCGGGATCGCTTTTAGCTAGGTTGGCTAGATATTGTGCTGCACGAGAGCGTTGATGATTATCTTTATGGGTTAAGTCCTCTAAAAGTTGGTCCCATACTTCATATGCCCAATCAACCTTTTGGTCTGTTGCCTCTAAAATGGTTTGATAGGCTTCATAACGTTCCTCTTTATCGCCTGATTTCGATTTTTCGAATTCCAATTCCATTTGACCATCCATATTATCTCACCTCATTTTCTACGTAGTTTTCATCAATTAGTGTATCTTACTGCTGGATGATCTGGATCAAGTTCCCGCACGTATCATCGAAAACAGCGATCGTGACATTGCCCATTTCTGTCGGTTCCATTGTGAACTGCACGCCTTTTTCCACTAGTTGTTTATACTCCTCATGAATATCTGCAACCCCAAACATGGTTACAGGAATACCTTCAGCAAATAACCGTTGTTGATAATCCTTTGCGGCCGGGTGTTCATTCGGCTCAAGTAAAAGCTCTGTTCTGTCTTGGTCATCTTGAGATACAAGCGTAATCCATCTATGTTCTCCTGTTGGAACGTCGTGTTTTTTTACAAATCCTAACGTCTCAGAATAAAATGCTAATGCCTTGTCTTGGTCTTCTACAAATATACTATTCACAATAATTTTCATAATGGGTTCCTCCCTTTTTTTGTTGGTTCCTAAAACGTACTACTCTACCCAGCCTTTCAGCAGGTCTTTAAGTGGTGCGTTGTTGAAAATAAGTACTCGATATTTCCCCTTTCTTTTCGATTCAACGAGCGCAGCATCCTCGAGTACTGCAAGGTGCTTGGCTATCGCTTGTCGTGAGATGGAAAGGTCATGCTTCATAATTAGTCGTGTTGTCAGTTCATACAACGTTAACTCATTGCGCTCGGCTAACTCGTCTAATATAAGTCTCCGTGTAGCGTCACTAAGTGCTTTGAATACCAGATCTTTGTCCCAATTCATGTCACTAGTATAAGCAACCTTATAGTTGCATGTCAAGAATAGGCAACTATAAGGTTGCATAAATTTCATAAAAAAAAGCCCACTCCCCAAACTTTCAGGAAACAGACTTACTTATTATGCTCTACCTAATTTACTATCAATCTCTGATGTATCCACATTCTCGCCAAATAAATCTTTTAATTTATCTTTGGCTTTCCTTTTCGTTGCATCATCCACATATATAGCAACCTGAATTAAGGCGAATAGTACCACACTTAAGTCATCAGCATATCCTGCACCAATGGCAAAGTCTGGGATAACATCTAGTGGTAAGATAAAGTAACCTAACGCCCCTACAATAGTTGCTTTCACTTTTACTGGAACATCTGGCTTTTGAAGTGTGTAGTAAAGTAATAGCACAGCATAAACTACGGAAGTACCGGCTTTCTTAGAAAACTTCTGTACCTTCTTCCAAAATTTTTCCTCTGAAAAATGCTCTTCGTGTTGAGTTATATCTTCAGCATCCAGCTTTTCAGCTTCGTCCTTTAAATCATCCACTAGTTCTTCTTCTAATTCAATTTCGTTGGTTTCCTCAATATTAGAAAACGATAGTTCGTCTAGCTCTTTTTTCTTCTTAAATGGATTCTTAAACATGAAATCCCTCCAAGTGGATTAGTACATTACTAGTCCATTTTACACCATAATTATCATTTAAAACACCATTGCAAACTAACTGTGTACATTTCTTCTTACTCTATTTTCCAGAAAAAGGGTTCAGCTAGAAAATTCTCCTTGCTAATTTATTGTAAAAGTTTGCTTATATTTACTTTTCTGTTCACAATGTTTTTTCAAGTTAGAAAATGTTACCATTAATAGTATCTTTAGAGTTTTAAGGAGGCCCTGACAAATGGTAAAACAGCTGGTTTTCAAGTTAGATTTATAGCATTATTTATTGACTTTATTATCTGTACCATTGGTATTGGCTTATTAAGCTTACTACTTTATGGACAGTTTTTTGCGTCTGATCAACACTTTATCACAGATTATCTAGGCGTTTTATACTCCATCCTCTTACCCGTAATATGGCAGGGACGTACAGTAGGGAAACGTTTCTATCATATCCGCATTATGAAAACCAATGGAGAGAATGTGACACTAATAACGATGCTCATTAGAACGATTGTCGGAAATTTAATTTATTTATTATCTTTTGGAATCTGTTTTATTATAAGTGCTTTTATGGTCGGAATGCGCGAGGATAATCGTTCTATTCATGATCTTATTGCCGGTACATATGTTACATATAAATAAAATCTTTTCTCAAGGGAAGGAAGTTGTTTTTATGAACAGAAAGTTTAAAGTAGGTTTATTGTGCACCCTTTTTGTTTTGCTGTTGTTTTTCTTAGTGCACTGGTTGAGATTTGAATCATATATTATAGGTTTGGAAGGTCCGTTTGCAAAACAGGATATTATGATTTCCCCTTTGTATTTGGGTTACTTCATTACCCTGATATCTTTATCCCTTACTTTTTTTCTCAGTATGGGCAGATCAAAGAAAAGCAAATTCAAGATATGGGGAATTTTTATTATGGTACCAATTTCTTTACCGTTAGCCTATTCGATTGGTCTAACCTACTCTTTAATCGTGAGAAATCCTTGGGCAACAATGCTGATGTTCTATATATTCCCTTTGATATTTATCGCAGGACTTATTCTGTTATGTTTTGGGGTTTTTAAGAACAATGAAGTAAGGCAATTTTAACCGGCGTGATTGTAAAATAAGCGATTACGCACGTATCAAAGTATTATTACTATTACGTAAAGTGAACTCTCAACTAATCGGGCGCCGTTCTCCGAAAAAAGAGAGATCTCCAGGATCGTTCCATTTTGCTTAATAGAGATGGGAGGGATAAATAATGGAAGGTTCATTTGTTGGTACTATCGTGCTTTGGATTATGGGTTTAGTTATTCTATATTTTGTGATTTATACAGCAGTAAAAGATGGAATTAACAAGTCTCTAGTTGGTCAATTTATCGAGAAGAATTACGATGTTAAAGAGGAAAAGAAATCATTCCTCGATAATGATTTGGATAGTGACTGAAAAACGGACTAAACAATCGGGCATGTTAATAGAAAACCTATCATTAAAAATCGGAAAGGAGAAAAGAACGTGGAATTCTCACTATTTTTTGTTACTTTGTTTTTCTATATCGGAATACCAATCGCTGTCATCTTCTTTTTAGTATGGATATATCAAATTAAAAAGAACAGCGAGTTAAGCACTAGACAAAACCAAAGAATCATTCGTTTACTAGAGGATATTAGCAAAAAGCCTTGATTGCTTCTATTTATGATCATGCTAGACATGCTACAAACAGGCGTTTAACCGAAAAATAGAGAGATTAATGAAAGGAGTGATGGTTTATATTTTTCTCACGTTGGACGTTATTTCAAGGTATTATAATTGCGCTACTGGTCGTTCTAGGTTTTATAGCAGATATATTTAAGAAAGATATAGGCGTACCCGCTTCTTCAACAGCTGTACTAAATATACAGCCGATGATGACAGCTTTGTTTTTAGTTATCACAATTGGTCTACTAAGTCTTTTCATGTACTTTCAAGTGAAAAAAAGTGACACTTTCCTAAAGCACCGATTATGGGATAAAATGTATGTAGTTATGCCGGTAATCTTTTTTATCTCTTTGGTTATTGTTATGATTTTGTTTTTGACAGGTCCACTAAGTGAAGTAACACAGAGCAATCGATGGCTTATTTATGCAGTAATGTATTACATGTTATTTGTTATAAATATGACTGTTTTAGCAGTTATACATAAAGTAAAAAAGAATACTATATCCAATGAACATAAAATCAGTTACTCATTTGTTATCACATCATTAGGTCTCTTACTCGTTATTTTTATACTGTAACTGTCTTATAAAAACACGCCAGTTCATTGAATAAAATAAGTTTCAATATGGGGGATATCAATATGGAATTTGATTTCATTTGGATTGCATTAGGTATTGCAGCTGCAGGATATTTTATAGGGAATGGGCTCAAGAACTTTAACAACCCGGATGCTACAGATAGTCTCAGTGATATCTTTAGCGATGACGATGAACACGAATTGATCAAGGAGAATGAAGTCCATTACTTTATAGGGATTTCCAAAGAGGATGCGAAGAGCTTGATACAAGAATATCCAGACATACCACACGTCACGATAAATAATAAAATATATTATCCTAAAGCGAAACTTCGTAAATGGTTATCTGATTTAGGGGCATAAGTTGTAAAACTCGGCGCTATTCCGGATTAAGGATTGGCGCCTCCTCCTTTTCTTACATATCAAGCAGAACGCTAATTAATTTTTTTAGGGGTGATAAATTGTACAGAACAAAAGAAACACCGAAATGGAATGGATCTACTGTCCAACCAAAAAGAAAAGTAATCATCAGCTTATTTATTATTCTATGTGGAGTGCTGCTTATGCAAGGTTGTAACATGGAAGATGCAGATAAGAAGGACATCGCAAGCGAAAAGGTAAGAGATTTGTTTCAAGATGGAGATTTTAAAAAAGTGAAAGAAGATGGATCGGGTAGGATAAAAGATTCAACAGACCAAGAACAAATTAATGAAGCATCAGAAGCAATAGAAGAGATTGATATAAGCGATGAGGAGAGAGAGACCATTGCATTTGTATTCGGCCTTCGGTCCGCTGTCCTTGTTGCGCAAAATCAATTAAATGAACGGGATGTTGTACCGAAATCATCTAAAAACACCGATTCACAAGACGAACAAATAGAAGAAGATTTACCTGACTATCAGCCAGATGAAAATGATGTTGTTTTGAAAAATAGTGAACTAAAGAATAAAGATATCCTTGAAGAATTTATCAAAGTCGCTGGAGAAAACGGCAAAAATAGTACCAGTGAAATTAGAGTAGTGAAAGTTGAAGGCTCACAAGGTGTGCTGATTTATGATTTAAAATCCATGTACGATAAAAATGCGGACCAAAGTTGGATTCGGGTTAGGCCAGATGTGAGTCACTATCGGGCATTAGAAAATGAAGTACAAGATGTTTTTAATAATGCGCCTCAGCAATGTGGATATATGTCAAAAGATGAAACAGAAGGGTTTTATAAATTATTTGAATGTCGAACACATTGGGAATACCGGTTACTTCCTACTGTTGTTGGTATGGAATAGTAAAACTCGTTAAGCCCAACTTCACATGATAACTCTTGAACACTATGCAACTTTTCCTCCTTAAATTATTATCAGAAGCACGCTATCGCAAACCCATTTTTTTCTAATTAATTCTAATCTTCCTCCCATGGGTATTTAACTTGACGTGTTTAAGATAGGGGTAAATTAAACAAAGGAGGAAAAGACATGAAAACATTCGTACTTACAACTGCAAGTGCACTACTTCTAACAAGCGTAGGTGTTGGTTACGCTTGGCACGCGAATCCAGACAAAACGCAGGTATCAGAGAATGACACTGAAATGATTCAACAAAAAGCTCAAGTGGACACAGAAAACATGGATGATTTCCTTGAATACGACACACTCGATGATGTAGCTGATGTTGATCATTTTAATTCCGAAGTTGTAGAGGACAACCCTCACAAACGGATTATTCTATTAAAAGACGACAACGCTCAGCCACAGTTCAAGAGCATTTTTGTTAAGGATACAAACAGGCTGAAAATCATTAATCTTCATGAAGGACTTGAATATAACGAAATCATCAAGTAAAAACCCTCCCTTTCCTTACCATAGTTAAGATAAAAGCCAAATTCCTCACTACTTCTAGTAAGGGATTTGGCTTTTATCGACTATTGGTATTGTTCGGATATCAATCTCTTAGCCATTTAAAAATTTACTAATGTAATACCTTTACGCTCTACAGTTTGGGGTTCAATTACCTGATACTCGTTGCGTTCCAAGAATGGTTTTGCTGTGATGCTTGCCTCAGTTCCATTTTCGTAAGTCCGATTTTTCTTGCTTCCGTCTCAAGTTTATTTATTAATGCCGTTGCAATTCCTTGACCCTGAAAATTTTCATGTGTGAAAAGTCTATCTAGGTATCCATTACGGGTCACGTCACCGAATCCAACAATTTCATCATTTATTTCTCCGATAAATGTGATGTTACGAGCTAATGAATCCTTCCAATTTATTACCTTAGCATCCATTTCATCTTTTAGCGCCCAGGCATTAAGTTGTTCAATTGCGTAATCTCTTGCGTTTACTGAATGTACTGTTTCATAAAATAAAGAAACCATCTGATTAATATCAGAACTTTGAAAGGTTCTATTCCTCATAAACGTTTATCTCTTTGCTATGCTGTATTGTTCCTTAAAATGAGCCTTATGTGCAATCACGGACGTCAAGTCTTATTACAAATTGGCGCGATTTAGCTGCATAAAATGTAATGTGCCTTTTAGAAAAAGGTGATAAAATGAAAGGGATTTTAAAATTCAGGGGGGGATCACATGACTCTAAAATATAAATGTTTAATACTTGACCACGATGACACAGCAGTAAAAAGTACACCTGATATACATTATCCATCCTTTGTTCAAGCATTAAAAGAGGTAAGACCTAATGACAAACCCATTACATTTGAAGAATTCGTTGGATACTGTTTTAATCCAGGATTCTCTTCTTTATGTAAGGACATTATACAATTTACAGACACGGAACAACAACATCAGCAGAAAGTATGGAAAAAGTATACCGAATCAACGGTACCGGATTTTTATGAGTTGTTTCCTGAAACCATTCAAGAATTTAAGGCACAAGGTGGTATCGTGACTGTTGTTTCCCATTCAGAAAGAAGTAGAATTGAAAGAGACTACTCAGTACATTGTGGGTTTTTACCAGATGCCATCTTTGGCTGGGAACTTGAAGACCATCAGAGAAAGCCACATCCCTACCCGATCAAACAAATTTTAACTCGTTTTGATCTTCAAGAATCAGATGCGCTTGTGCTAGATGATCTTAAGCCAGGAATGGAGATGGCCAAAAGCTGCAACATAGATTTTGCAGCTGCCGGATGGTCTCACAGTATCCCTGAAATAAAGCAATGGATGAAAGCTGAGTCTAATTATTACTTTGAAACAATAAAGGATTTTAGGGATTTTGTTTTCTTATAATTAATATTGGGTAGGATGTCTTGTGTAAAATTTTCTAATCTACTGATAGCTAACGGATAGTCTTTTACATAAAGTAAAGTTGTTTGTACAGAATTAAGCCTATCATACATTACGAAGATTGAATGAAATCTTCTAAAATCTGTGGATCTACAACTTGTTTAAAATCGCATGGTTGTCCTAATGTAATTCCTCTTTGGCTTGCAACTGAAATGATTAGACTTAATTCATAATACATATTTTTTGATAATATCCCTTTATCAATGTTTTTAATTATTTCATGGTAAAAGGTAATTAACAAACCCGTAGGTAACCTTCGATAAGAATCGATTATATCTACCTCCCTCTATAAATTATTTGTTTAATTATAAACATATCCATTCTAAAATAGGTGTCGATTTATGAAGGGTGACAAATAATTCCCCAAATTCACTTAAGATTATTGATGTTTTATAGCTGACATACCAAGAGAAAACAATGATTATGCGGTTGTTGAATACTTTATCGGATTTACAACGTTAAAGAAATTCCCAAAATAAAAAGCCCAATTTCTCAGCATTAAAATTGAGAAATTGAGCTTTTTCGTTATTCAAGAATACGAAGCGCCCCATTGCAGAAGATTGTTCTATCCATCGATATATCCGGAGCTAACAGTAAAATAAAAATAGATACTCAATAATGGAACTGCCATCCCCTCTATATGTAACAAACCTTTATTTAAATAATCCACCCTATTCACCTTCATATATTCTTAAAGGCTATGGACCCTATCTACGCTAATCTATCTAACAAACCCGAAAGAAGACCCTGAGCAAGTCATTGTTTTGTTCAAGGAATACCTAGAAAAACATCGACCGGCAGGCAGCCTCACCGGTGTGACTTATTTGGCGTTCCCAGAGCAACTGATTGAAATCTCAGCCATTGCACATTCTGACGAGGTAAATTAAAATTCAAAACGAAGTAATTATTCTAATATCACTTCTTTCTGTAGGTGATCTCTACACAAAAAAGTCTATAATGATATTGAAAAAGCAATATCATTATAGACTACCAAACCTTAACATTAAATTCCTTCGTACTGTTTTTCACTAACCTAATCCGTTAATTCAATAAGCTTTCCTCAATTATCTGGCCCGATTGTGGAACAATGCTTCCTCGACAACTGCGCCTGTTTACATAGGATTAAAGCGAATACAGTTCTATTATTTTGTCTATGGGTAATTTACTCGGATCACTCATATCAACAAAATAAGGCAACTGCCAATTTTGGGTTTTCATCGCTTGCTTACTAGTCGGTTTATCCCAGCTAGCATATACTCTTATTGCCATTTTCCCCTTTGTTGAACTGGACCCAAGTATATTCTGTTTGAAAAGAATTTCTTTTGGGAAAATAAATTGTCCAAACTCATTATCATCTTTAAAAGTAGTTAAAACTAACAAATCAGGTGCTTTCTCATATGTAAAGGGTTGATTTTTGTTATTTTCATCTTTTTCCCAAAATGCAACAAACTTCCCTGCTTTGGTGGGGGTTATATTGCAACCCTGAAACGTATTGTTCTCGAAGATAATCGAAATATACCAGCACCATACTTAGAATTTTGCTTTTCTTCTAGAACCGACTTGACAGTGAAGTCATTTGGCTCGTAAATCCTTTTATTTACATAATTTAATGCTGTATAAAAATCATTCATTATTCCACCCTCAAATTTCCAAAATTCACCTTTTATCATAAAGTTCCTTTCTTATTCTATAACCATAAACAGTATTATTATTATGAATCAACTTTATTTGACTGTGTAATTTTTGGTGAAGTGGGCTCTTAAAGAAATAGCATCCATATTAAAACGGCTGCAATCCATCCTTGTTTCACAATAGCCCTTTTCATGCAAAAAGGCGCGTTTTCTTCATTCCAGAATTGCGCCCGTTTGCGGAACAGAGTTTACCGTTTTAAGAGGCATGCAAACGAGGACCTTCCTATATTTGAACATTTGATTTACGAAAATGGTATAATCAGGTATAATCAGTTTCATAAAAAGCAACTCATGGAGGGTTCAAATATGTGTTCTAGCATAGCAGTAGTCGATTTTACTTTATCTCATTCATATTGAAAAAATGGAAAGGAGATAAAAGTATGGGAATTTGTTCTATATGTGTCGTTAATAGAGTTCATTATCAACCAGATCAAAAATAAATTGGTTATAATGAACTTTTAATGTCAGTTCATTATAACCAGCAAGGAGAAGGTTATAATGAACCATAAAAACCCAAAGGACACTCAAAATTTTATTACTTCTAAAAAGCATGTAAAAGAAATATTGGATCATGCGAGTATCAATAAACAAGATAACGTAATAGAAATCGGATCAGGAAAAGGGCATTTTACCAAAGAGCTTGTCAAAATGAGTCGGTGGGTGCATTCTATAGAAATTGATGAGGACTTGTGTCAAGTCACCCAAAAAGTGGTGAAGCCTTTTCAGAATATAAATGTTATCCATACGGATATTCTGAAATTTAACTTCCACAAAAACAAAGACTATAAAATATTTGGTAATATTCCCTTTAACATCAGTACTGATATTGTCAAAAAAATCGCTTTTGAAAGCCAGTCGAAATTTAGTTACCTTATCGTGGAGAAAGGTTTTGCAAAACGATTACAAAATACTAAACGAGCTTTAGGTTTGCTGTTGATGGTTGAAATGGATATCAAAATCCTCACAAAAATGCCTCGAACTTATTTCCACCCGAGGCCATGCGTGGATTCTATATTAATCGTCCTTGAACGCCACGAGCCATTGATTTTAAAGAAAGACTACAAAAAATATCAATCGTTTGTCTATAGATGGGTAAACAAAGAATATCACGTCCTTTTTACTAAAAATCAGTTCAGACAAGCCTTGAAGCATGCAAAAATAGATGACTTAAATAACGTTAACTTTAAACAATTTTTATCTCTTTTCAATAGTTATAAATTGTTTAATAAGTAGTGTTAAGGGGATTGCTTTATTGAGAGCAACCCCTTAAACTTATTTCCCTTAGATACTTTGTTAGACTCAATCTATTCACGCATTATATTCCGCAATCTGGCCCGATTGTGGAAGATCATAAGATCCTGTCTTGTTAAACTAACGCTCCCCGTTCAAGTAAAATCCTTCACAATATCGCTTTACTGCTTGTGTATGAAAACCAATTTTACACTTTGTCAAAACAGAGATACGAAGAATAATACCAACGACAGTATCACACCACTTACGAACTTATCAATCCCAACGCTTCCTTTGCCATCTGTTCATATTCCTTTACGCCAGACACTAATGCATACTCAGCAATTGAAACTGGATATGCTGCCCCAAGTTCAATAATATGCTCTTTCATCTTAGGCCAGTAATATCCACCAGCTTCTTTATAAGCAAAAATTAGAGCCTCTAACCCTTCTTCTCCAAAAGCTTTATAGTTGAACACGAAGTCATTCGAAATATCTGTAACTTTAGCTTCAGTCCAGTCGATTAATCCAGTCACATTAGCATCTATATCAATCATAGTATGTCCGGCATGTACATCCCCATGAATCAGTCCTGTTTTCTTGGGCCACATCTCATCTTCATTTATCCATGCTTGCCATCTGTTCCATAGAATCTCCCCTACACCAAACTTTGCTCTTACAGCCTCCATACGTTTTTTCATTGACGTTCTTGCTTCTTCTGGTGTGTGTACTACTATATCAAGTTCTGCGGCTTTGTCACTCGATATGCTATGAAGCTCCGCTAACACTCTACCAAGAGATTTGTGAAACGATTCTGGAACATTATTAATATCGATTTCCCAAACATAGTTGCCTATATTATGATCGATAGTTCCTGCTGGCACACCATCTAACTTCCTGTAAGCGATTAGCTCATCTGTGTAAATAATCCAGTTTGGCGCTTGAAAATGTTCAACATACTGATTCACCAAATCTAATGCTTGTTTTTCTACCTTTGTTCTAGGCATCACATCTTTACGCCTAGGCAATCTTAGTGCCCACTCAGTTTCACTTTCATCTTGTGCAAAAACAACTTGAAAATCTAGCCCGGATTCATTAAACTGCATGGTTTCTTCATTAAGAATAAGATTATGTTTTTTTGTTATTTCAATAACGTGTTTAGTATTTCTAGTCATTAAAATCACTCCTGTCCCAATTTGTATCTATCGCTTAGGTACTTGCTGTATGCTTAGATGCAGCATTGGGTATAATTTTAGCAAAATGAACTCCATGCTCGATTGATACAATTATTCGAGGCTGTTGCTGATCGAATTACTCGGTCCAAATTTAGTCTCGGAAATGTGAGATGAAAGTTATTATCTTAGTATGTTAGATTGTTTCAATTCAGCAATCGCGCCAGATTGTTTAATATGAATTAGGATGCTGTGAGAGCGTTCGGAAATTCATGAATTAAGAAAACTTTTAACGGCATCCAAGTAGGCTGGTAAATTATCATCATGCACAAAGTGTCCAGCATCCTCTATCGTTACAAATTCACATGTCGGAATAAGCTCAGAAACCTCTTGCAATTTGTTTTGAGGAATATGACTGGATCTACCACCTATAATAAGAGTCGGCATGATAATGTCAGTAAGACGCGCCCACCATTCGGGATTGGGTTCATTAAGTTGCTGTAGAATCGAAGGCACAACCAGCCAATCAAACGGCAGGGCATCAGAAGGTTTGGTAGGAATTTCAATTGGCTTATCCGGAAAAGGAGGAGGTGTGTCTTCAACAATTAACCGTTCTACCCTTGATGGAAATGCTTCCGAGAAAAGATAGGATACTGTTCCTCCCATGGAATGACCAATTAGAGTAAACTGATCTAATTTCATAGCATTTGCAAAGTGAAGCAAGTCATTACACATCAGTTCAAAAGAGTATGAATCAGTTCTCGCACTCCCACCGTGCCCCCGCTGATCTAAAGCTAAAACGCGGTACTTTCCTTTTAATTCAGCGGCCACTTGATCCCATGATTCTGCACTTTTCCCCAAGGCGTGAAGTGCAACGAGCGGTGGTGCAGAAGGGTCCCCACTCTCACGATATTGAAAAGTTAGTCCATTCAATTCAATTTGATTCACCAGTGTTTCCATCTCCGATCATCTCCTATGATAGGTTTTGACATTTGAAACCTGATTTATTTACTGTTCATAACTATTCAGAGAATGTGTGAATATTACCTTCTTAAAAGTAGCTTTGAAAGAAAAGTTTGATCATTTTCTATCTGTATCTCCACAATCTCATCCGTAGTTATATAAATTATTCGGATATCAACCTCTTAGACATTTTAAAATTTATTAATGTAATACCTTTACGCTCTATAGTTTGGGGTTCAATTACCTGATACCCACGGCGTTCAAAGAATGGTTTTGCTGTGATACTCGCCTCAGTTTCTATTTTCGTAAGTCCAATTTTCCTTGCTTCAGATTCAAGCTTATTCATTAACGCCGTTGCAATTCCTTGTCCCTGAAAATTCTTATGAACGAAAAGGCGATCTAGGTATCCATTACGAGTCATGTCACCGAATCCAACAATTTCATCATTTGTTTCCGCGATATATGTGATGTTACGAACGAAAGAATCCTTCCATTTTATTAACTTCGCATCCATCTCATCTTGTGGTGCCCAGGCATTAAGTTGTTCCTCTGTGTAATCTCGTGCGTTGACTGCATGTATTGTTTCGTAAAATAAAGAAACCATCTGATTGATATCAGAACTTTGAAAAGCCCTCATTCGCATACGTTGTATCTCCTTGCCGCTTTGTTCCGAATTTCGTGTCTCACTCAAATTTTTAGGCTCTTGCAATTCCCTTTCCGCCTATAGGTGACGATGTATTCACTTTTTCTACTCCCGCAATTATCGGTTTGGCTTTTTGGATTAATGTTTGAGATGCTTCCAATGATAAGGAAGCGCGATGGGCATTCTCGTTACTCCAAACCTCGTAAACATAGATGGAGTCCTTATTATCATCATCTAAACTAACGACATACAACTCACAATCATCTATCTCCTCCATCGACTTTGCTGCCTCCAACAACATTTCTGCCAAAGCATCCCTTTTCCCTTCAACAGCAGTAAACTTGTTATACAACGCGAATTTATTCAATGTCATCCCTCCATTTAAAAAAGTGTGTAATATAAGGTAATTCCATTTAGCCTCCATAAAGTGAAACTTCAATCAGTGGGAATTTCTTTCTTCACCCACTGATTGTTAGTTGAACGAATCGGGGTGTTAGCGTCCGTTTACTCCTACTATAGACATCACTATTTCACTTCATGTTTTGAAGTGGGAATCTTACGGACGGTTGCACCGGGATAAATCCTTCTTTTACTCCCAATAAATTAATATGTTATTCCACGTACGAGCCCTCTGGTGGAAGCTCACTCTTAGAATGATATTCTTCAGCATTATTATAGAAAAGCCCCATATAAGGGGCTCACTGTAAAGCTAAGAAAACTTTGTTAAAAGCTGCGTTTCTCTGGCCAAGCCCCTTGCATTTTACTGAGGAGTACAATTTGACCAATATGATATGCGTCATGCATTGCTAAACTCTTCAGTTCAAGCACTAATGAATTATCTTCTCCAGGGACCTCTCTATACAAATCTTCATGTTCTGATACTGCTAATATTTTTCCGAGTTCACGATGAACATAAAAGTATTCCTGCTTTGTTTTCTTCCAATTTTCTAACGTCTCAGTTGGTAATCGAAATGTGGCATCATTATTTTCTGCCTGTGGTTCATTCGCTGTTTCACCAAGAAACCGCACCAAAAATCTCTTTTCAAAGAAAAGTAAATGACAAACTAATCCCCAAATAGAATTCATTGCCCCGTCAGCTGGTTTCCAAATGGCCTGTTCAAAAGTAATGTCCTCTAGCACTTTTTCAAGTGGTGGAAACCAATCTTCTTCATCCAAGCAGCTTGCCCATTGTTGTAACAAAAGTGTCTTTACATCCATTTTCTATTCCTCCTTTAACAGTTAATCCCTTTGGTTAAAATTCATTTCCAGCGTGTTATTCTGGCATTACTTATATTTTCAACATGAACCATCTAATTACCTTCCTTAATCCACAATCTGTCCCGTAGTAAATTACTCTACCCAAAATCCCTTGTTCTTTTATAACCTCTAATCCCCGCCATCATCACCTTTTATGTACAAGGACGCAGTTCCCGTCCTCTAAAAATGCGCGCTCGTTAACGGAAGAGCGTTAGTGATAGATTAACCCTCCCCCAGATTAGCGCTATCCTGCACTATAGAATAAATATGAAAAGCCTAATTCCTTCTATATTGAAAGA
This sequence comes from Oceanobacillus jordanicus, assembly GCF_022095695.1. Taxonomy (GTDB): domain Bacteria; phylum Bacillota; class Bacilli; order Bacillales; family Amphibacillaceae; genus Oceanobacillus_B; species Oceanobacillus_B jordanicus. The sequence continues at coordinate 288,202 of NZ_JAIFZM010000002.1, read as the reverse complement.
GAATTAGGCTTTTGATTTTTAAACAATCAATATTCGTTTACTTTATAAGCTTTGGTAATAGGACTTGAATAAACTCCACTTATTTTTGGTCAATATTAGGCCCCTTCAATCATATCCCGTTTATTATAACCAAGATAACCAACGATCATCATGGCGATGCTGATCACGGTGATTGTAATAAAGATTGGTGCGTCAAAACCTTCCATTGGCATTCGAGGTATCCAGCTCTGAATGGCTGTTTTTGAAAACCATTCTGGTAAGTCTACTATACCTCCAAAGTAGTTAAGCAAAAAGGAGTAGGCAAGATAGATATACACCACTTTACCCAGCTTCGGTGCCCAGCCGAGAGCTAAAGCTGCCAAACCAGTAAAGAATAGTACGGATGGTAAAAAGTTGAAGCCAGAAGCAAGAAAATCAAGTATACCCATCGTTGACTTATCCCCCATCGCTGCGATAGCTATACCACCAAGACCGCCTGCAGCTAATAAAATCCCCACTAAACCTGCAAAAATGGCCAGACCAATAGTGGTCCAATAAAGTTGGCTACGGGTCACTTTTGTAGCGTAAAGCTGACTTAAGTGTAATCGACTTTCTTCAGAGAAGAGTTTATTTACAATGGCAATTGGTAATATCGAAACCAAACCAATCATGACCATCATTATCGTTCCAGTGAATGATTCTTCAATGGAAATGCCTGATTGAGTGAACATTTGCCTCATCATTTCATTACTTCCAAGGAAGGACCGCATGTCTCCATAAATTGAACCATAGGCCGCACCCATAATAACAAAAGCAATTAACCAACTAATCATTACGCCTTTATTAATCTTAATAAATAAACCATGAACAGACAGCAATGATTTCTTTGCATTTTCTCGACCATCTCTTTCAGGGAGATAGCCAGCTCCCATATCGCGGGCCCCTTCAAGGGTAAAAGCAATGACCATCATGATTAAACTGAAAATCAAGACAAAAAGAAGTAGGATCCAGTTATTTTCCGTAAAGGGATAAGTTAAATATGTCCACCCCAAAGGATTAATTATAGATAAGTCAACATTGGAGACATCCGTCCCTGCACGAATAATATAAAGCAGTCCTATTATTCCTAAGGTTGAACCTGTTGCTCCGGATGAAGTAGGCATAATTTGTGCCATAACGAGTGCAATTCCAGCACCCATAATACCTGCCATTCCAATGGAAGCTCCGAATAAAAAGGAACCTTCAATAGAGATGGTATCCGCACCAAAGCTCACCATTACCCCACCAATAATAAGGGCTAATATAAGGTTGATGAAAGCAATTTCCACCATTGCAGCCAGAGAGTTTGCTTGGCGACCTATTTGAAATGAGCGTACAAGCTCAGTCAGACCAAGATCCTCTTCTTTACGAGTATGTCCTACCACATGTAAAGCCGCCATTATCATCGCAAATAAACCACAAAATAGTAACATTTCGTGCGCATACATGGCCCCTAACGTATAACTAGTTGCTGATTCAATTGGCGTAGGACCTACCATAGCTATCATAGCAGGGTTTTGCAATGTTTCGAACATCCCCAGAAATCCCTCGCCTTTTGCTATCTCTTCAAACGCTGGAACAAAAGCAGCTGAAAACAAACCAATTCCTAAAATCCAAACAATCATTTTTTTCCAATCACGTTTTAGATATAACAGGAACAGTATATCCCACCGCGCAAATTTTTCCTTCATTGTATTTCATCCTCCCTTCCGACAGTTATCCTTCATAATGACGCATAAACAAATCTTCAAGAGTTGGCGGTACGGATTCAAATTTCTTGACCCCCAATTTGCTTGCTTCCATTAAAATACGATTGAGATGTTGATTATCAATAGAGAATGTGGCTTGATTATCTTTTTGTTTGAAATCAAAAACCCCACTTATATCAGCCATTTCAGCCACATCCCCTTCTGTAGCCAACGTAACAGTGGAACGGGTCAAGTGACGCAATTCATCCAAGGAACCGGTTTCTACAATCTCACCTTGGCGAATGATGACAACCTTATCAGCTAGACGTTCCACTTCACTCAAAATATGAGAGGACAACAGAATGGATTTACCTGATTCTTTGATTTTTTCTACTTCTTCCTGAAAAATCGCTTCCATTAAAGGATCGAGACCTGAAGTTGGTTCATCAAAAATGTATAAATCGGAATCAGCAGATAATGCGGCAATCAAACCCACCTTTTGGCGATTTCCTTTAGAATAACCCTTGGCCTTTTTCTTAGGATCTAATTCAAAACGTTTAATTAAATAGTCACGTTTTTGCTTATCTCCTCCACCATGCAATTTAAGAAATAAATCAATAATCTCACCGCCTGTCAGATTTCCCCACAGCGTGACATCTCCCGGGACATAAGAAATACGTTTGTGAATTTCAATGCTCTCTTTCCAAACATCCTTACCGAATATTTCAGCATTACCTGCATCCCGATTAATAATTCCAAGTAAAATACGGATTGTTGTAGATTTCCCAGCCCCATTGGGACCAATAAAACCGACAACCTCCCCAGCATTTACGGAGAATTCTACGTCTCTTAATGCCTGAAACTTACCGAATTTTTTTTGTAAACCTTGTACCTTTACAATTTTTGTCATAATCCTTACACCCCTTTTTCAAGAAAAAATTTGGATGAATATATGATTCGTATTGTCGTTTTTCAAACTTGTTTTTATTAATTCTGAGGTCATTCTAAACCCTTATATTAAGCCATAATCTTTCTGGTCTTCGCTAAATTTATAACTTCAACATGTCAAATTTCTTCTTCATTTGTAAAAGCTATCCCTCAGTACTTTCGAATAACTCTCCCATTCTTTGATATATTGCTCTCCTACTTCTTCAAAGGTGTCTAATTGATTAACCGCTCTTTCCGCAAACCCGAGCATTGTCCAATTAAGAATGTCAATCGCCTTTTGAACATTAATCCCTTCACGAAATTTGGAATAGTCTATATTCTGATATAGTTTTTCAATCCCTCTTTCAAAGATATAATTAATTTTATGCTGAATATCATCCTTCACTTCATCAGATTCCTCATGGGCTAATGAAGTAAGAAAATCAAATACTTGAGGAAATTTCCTTTGGATATGCAATTTTTTTAATCCCAATTTCTCGATTCTTTTAAATAGGTCGGTTTCATTCAAATCTATTTGCTCATAAATTTGCTCGACAACTTGAACCCCATACTCGATTAAATAAAAATAAAGTTCCTTTTTGCTATTAAAATAATTAAACAATGATCCTTTGGAGATATTTGCCTCTTTTACAATCTCATTCGTTGACGCCTTTTCAAATCCGCTTTTCACAAATTCTTTTGTTGCGGAATTTATAATAAGCTCTTGTTTTTCTGTTTTCAGGTTGTTAAATACGGAGTATATGATGGTTACCTCCTTTCTTTTATACCCAATTGACCAGTTTGGTCATTTGAATATACCACACATGACCAAACCGGTCAATAAGATTCAGAAAATACAGGTATGGTTATGAAATAAAGATTAATTAAAAACCAAAACAAAAAAACATCCATTTTGAATTAGAATGCAAAATAGATGTTTTTCTTGTGAATTAGCATATAGTGTTATTCAACAATATGGTCCGTTTGTAAAAAACAATAACGCAATCTATCCATAAAGTGAAACTTCAATCAGTGGGGATTTTCGTTCTTCCCCCCACTGATTGTTAGTTGAACGAACCGGGGTGTTAGCGGCCGTTTACTCCCACTAAAAACTAACGGTTTCTCTTCATGTTTAGAAGTGGGAGTCTTACGGACGGTTGCTCCGGAATAAATCCCTTGTTCTTTACCTACTCCCCATGATCACTTCAACGCGTCAAAAACAACTTTAGCAGCCTCCGCGATTAGCGCGTCGTCATAGTCAGCATCCTCGGTATCATGGCGGGACATTATTGCAATGACGATTGGTTCTCTATCTGGCGGCCAGACAACTGCAATGTCATTTCTCGTTCCGTGTGTTCCGGCTCCACTCTTATCACCGACCACCCAGCCATCAGGTGCGCCGGCACGAATCAATGTATCACCTGTCGCATTGCCTTGGAGCCAATCCGTGAATAGTTCAAGTTTTTCGTCTGGAAGCAAGTCGCCTACCGCAAACTTCTTAAGATTGGTGGCCAGGGCTTTAGGTGTGCTGGTGTCACGGGTATCTTCTGGATTGAACTCATTCAATTCTGTTTCGTATCGGTCAGACTGTGTAACATCATCGCCAATTTCTCTTAGCGCTTCCTCAAATACAGCTGGTCCACCCAATGCTTCAAATAAAAGATTTCCAGCGGTGTTGTCACTTGTGCGGACTGCCGCTTCCCCAATATCTAAAAGAGTCATGCCCGTATCAACGTGCTTCTCAGTAACAGGCGAGTAGGGAACCAGGTCATCTTCCGTATATGTCATCACTTCGTTAAGCTCTTCTAACGTGTTCTGCTTTAGCACAAAGGCTCCGGCCAAAGCCTTGTATGTTGACGAAAAGGCAAAACGTTCCTCAGCTCGATATGCGATCGTCTGATTCGATCCTGTATCAAGCGCAAAAACACCAAGTTGTGCGTCAAAGTCATCCTCCAATGCAGCGAACTGCTCATCTAGCTTAGCACTTTGTCCGTTTTCGTTCTCCTCTTTTGATGAAGTGTCGGTTGAACTGTCAGCATCCGCACAAGCTACGAGCGAAATCAGGGCTAGTAACAACATTAGCAATATTACTTTATTCATACTAAACCTAGTTTTATTTTTCATGTATATGACCTCTTTCTATATCTATTAAATAAATCTGGGTTTCTTAAACTAATTGAATAGTTCGTTCGGCGATTCCCCTGTTGTCTAACATACATTCTAATTTCTCAGATTTCCCTCCTTCCTGAAACATGATTACGAATGTAGTCCAATCTTACATCTGTAGTCTCATAATGTCAATACTTCGTTTATTTAGATGCCTCAATACCTCTGTATACAGTCAACATAAAAAGATTGGAAGTGATAAACTGGTCATTAAATGTTAAAATAAAGGCTCTTCGATCATTTAATTAAAGAATGTTAGGATTGTAAGTGGGGGCGAAAACGGAGGTGATCAGCTTGGTCTTAACTTACCTTGTAATAAGTTTGCTAGTTTCTTCTATTACGCTTGCGGTTATTAAGCTAGTTAAAAAAATGTTTCAAAATCAGCTATCAGCGAAATGGCAATATAATCTATGGTTTTTATTTCTAATTGCATTAACGCTTCCTTTTTTGCCAAAACATTTAATTGATTTTGGAAACTTTTTCACTTCATTAGACGTTAACCTAAACGATGAAGTCAGCCCTTCTATAACCACCAGTGACACTGCAGTGGTGGGAAATCCCAGCTGGATGCAAGACTTTACGCTATCCGTAAATCGAATTGATGTAGAATTCCTAAATATACTACTAGCCAGCATATGGATTGCAGGAATGTTAGTCATGGCTGTTCTAACTTTCCAAGGGTGGTTCATGTTAAAGAAAATCAAATCCACGGCAACTGTTCCCAAAAATAAAGAAGTTCTAAGATTATTTATACATTGTAAGCATCGTTTAAATATAACGGGACGTGTAATTGTAAGGGAATCAACCCTTGTGAAATCTCCTATGACATTTGGTCTATTTAAGACCTATGTGGTGCTGCCTTCCCGGGTTGAAGAATGGATGACTATGAAGGAAATTCAGTACATTTTCTTGCATGAACTGAATCATTATAAATATAAAGACATTGTGTCAAATTACTTTATTATTGTTTATCAGATTTTGTACTGGTTTCATCCGCTAGTTTGGGTGGCATTTAAAGAAATGAAAGTGGATCGAGAGATAGCTTGTGATAGTGCTGTTTTACATACTCTGGATGAGCCCTGCTATCAAGAATATGGCAATACCATTATTAATTTTGTAGACAAAGCATCCAACCCGAAGAACATCGGGTTGGCAAATGAACTGAACGGTTATAAAGGGCAAATAAAAAAACGTATTGAAAAAATTGCCTCCTTTACAACGGAATCAATGGGCTTGAAGCTGAAGAGCGTCTCCATCTTTCTCCTCGTCGGAGTATTTGTAGTAAGTCAGGCACCCTTGGTTTCTGTAATGGCTGATGACAGTAGTCGTTATGATTTTAATGAGGAACGCACGGTCTATGAGGATCTGAGCGAATATTTTACTGGATACGATGGGAGCTTTGTCTTATATGACATGCAAGCTGATACGTATCATATCCATAATCAGAGTAAGAGCACACGGAGGATTTCTCCAGATTCTACTTACAAGATTTATAGCGCGCTGCTCGGATTGGAGACAGGTGTTGTATCGAATGATAATTCACAAATCCCTTGGGATGGAACAATGTATCCATATGAAGCATGGAATAAGAATCAATCTTTATCTTCAGCAATGAAACATTCTGTTACCTGGTATTTTCAGAAATTGGATAAAGAAATACAACAAGATACCATTCAAGCCTACCTTAAACAAATTAGCTACGGTAATGGTGATCTTTCCGGTGGAATAGAAGAATATTGGCTCGAATCTTCATTAAAAATATCTCCAGTAGAACAGGTACAATTACTAAAGGCATTCTATACAAACGCGTTTGAATTTGATGAAAAAAATATCAAAACCGTTAAAGATATCATTAAATTAGAGGAACGTGATGGAGAAAAGCTATCCGGTAAAACGGGGACAGGCACTGTGAATGGAAAGAATGTCAACGGATGGTTCATTGGGTATATAGAGACCAAGGAAAACACCTACTTTTTTGCAACAAATATTCAAAATGAAGATAATAGTGATGGAAGCAAAGCAGCAAACATTACCTTATCTATTTTGAGGGATAAAGAAATCATCCATGGAATAGAAGGATGAGTGGTCTGATTCAAGCGTCCATAGAAGGAGAGAGGAAAAAGGATGTCAAAGAAAATCCCCAATATTTCAGAATCAGAATGGGAAGTTATGCATGTGCTCTGGAAAAAGGCCCCGCAAACTGCCAGTGAGATTATCTCTTCCTTGCAGAAGCATACAGACTGGAAGAAGAAAACCGTACGCACACTCTTGGATCGTCTTACCCAAAAAAAGGTTGTCGGCGTCAACAAAGAGCAGAGGGTCTATACTTTTTTCCCTCTTTATTCGCAAGATGAGTGTCAACGTGCCGAAGCACAGTCTTTTGTTAAGCGAATTTATGGCGGAACGTTAAAGTCTATGCTGGTTCAGTTCATTCAGGAGGATTCTTTGTCAGAAGAGGACATTAAAGATTTACGTTCCATTTTGGATGAAAAGACACAAAAAAAGAGAACTAAAAAATGAAGTTAACTCGGGCGCTTTCTTTAATAAGAGGGCGTCTTTTTGCTTGGTATTTTCTAACATTCTATCGACCAGCTACTTTCTTAAATAATCTTCCTTTCAACCAAATTGGGATATTCCCAAAATGCATTTGGAAAATATGAAAGAGAAGAACGCAGGCCAAGCTATGAAGCGCTCATCCAGATAGCCGATCTTTTTCAGGTGCCGATTGATTCCCTGTTACGAGGAGAAGAACCAGTTTATTTAAAAAACTACCGCAAAATAAATGACGTTCTCAATCTATTGGAAGACGCAGGATATAAGCAGCCGTTTCTATTAGATGTGAACAGTTGGACCAAGCTAGGGAAAAAGGAGCTTCACGACCTCTCCCACTACTTCTACTGGCAGGTGCAGCAAGCAGCAAAGAAAGAAGACTAGCATCCCCGTTCTCCCCCTCTTCACCAAGACAGAAATGGCATCTCCCCCTCTCCAATCCACTAAAGGAGGCATTTCATGTCAAAACCCTACACCTTTGAAGAAATTTACGAGCAGAACAAGCGACGCATTCATTACCACATCCACAAGCTTAATCTCCAAGACCCCCATAAGGAATACTACCAAGAAGGGCTGATCGCCATGTGGCAGGCCTATGAGAAGTACAACCCTGACAAAGGCCCCATGGCCACCTACTTCAATTACACCATTCGCCATAAACTCATCGACCTGCTTCGAAAGGAAACGAACGACTCCCTCAAGCAACAAAACTATCTCGAAATCCAAGCTCCCTTATTACCAAAAGCCGCTCCTCCCGTAACATATAACGATATCCCACAACTACTAAAGGAAATAAAATCCCTTCTTACCGAAAAACAGTGGAAATGGTTTTATCATGCCGTTTTATTAGGTATGCCCATTAAGGAAATTGCTGCACAGGAAAATGTGAGTGTGGAAGCTGTGAAGAGTTGGGGGAAAGAAGCGAGAAAGAATTTAAGAAGAACGCACGCGTAGTCAGTCATAGTTTTATTAGTCAATGCATGTTACGTTTCATCATCTTCTATTCTAGCATTTCGCATTGGTGAGAGACTAAACCATAACCCACATACAGTTAGTCCAGCTATCGAAATCCATAAAGCCGTTGTGAAACCTAGCCCGTCAGCAAGGGCTCCTCCTAGTGGAGCACCGATAACGACTGCACTACGGTTGATGGATCGCAGTGTCGCATTCATGCGACCTTGCAAGTGAGACGGCGTGATATACTGCCGGTACCCCATTTCAAGCGGCCCCTCGATTCCCATGGCAAATCCGTAAAAGAGCTGCCCTAAAACCACAAATAGGAGCGCTATGTATTGCGAGTCGGAGATGTTAACTGCTAGAGCTAGCGCCATAAAGACAACTGCTGGACCATAGAGAATTCGAGAAAAAGCCATGGCACGCCCGACACCAAAGCGCACACCGACTCGCGGAGATAGAGAGGTTCCTGCGACCGCACCAACACCTGCAGCGGCAAGGATATACCCTAGAAGGGAGGCATCAAAGCCAAGCTCAATTAAAACAATCGATACGAGAATCGTCATCGTCATGCTATGAAAGAGAAACCAGGCGTGCGTATTTAAAGCGAGTGTACGAAGGTATTGGTGCTGGTAGACCCAGCGCAAACCTTCCTTGATTTGCTGACCAAGTGGTCCCGTCTTCACCTTGTTTACGGGCTGATGTTTAATTGATGCCATTAATACACCTGAAAATAAATAGGATAAGGCATCAAAAAGAAGGGCAAATGGTGCACCGATTAAGGAAACAAGGCCCCCTCCTATAGCTGGACCACTCGTTTCCGCAACAGCTGCGCTTTGTTCCAACCGTGCATTTGCACGTGTTAATAAACGTCGAGGAACCAATTGTGGCACAAAGGACTGGTAGGCACTATCATGAAAAAGAGACAACGCACCAAATAGCACCAGCAGGAACATTAGCCAGCCAATACTGATTACACCTAGAATAGACAATAAGCAAATGCAGACAAGGATAATGCCGCGCCCCATATCTGTTATCACCAATACAGTCTTGCGATGAAAACGGTCAATTAAAACTCCCGCTATCAACCCCAACAGGACGTACGGAATCCATCTAGACGCTGAAACCCAGCCAACATCAACAGCACTGCCTCCCATATTACCAACAACTAATACCTGAAGAGCCAGCGTTGTAATATATGTACCAAAGCTTGAAGTGGTCGATGCAATCCAAAAACGAACAAAGCTACTGTTCTCTCTTAATTTCATGGGGCTGCCCCCTCCTGCCAACTTATCCATCTTACAAATATAATAATCTATATTCGACAGAATAGTAATCTATTCTTGGCTTTTCTAATTTGATACACGGATAGCAGCAGGCGAGGCGGAATGGAGACGGCTGTATTTGGAAGGGGCTGGGGCGTAGAAAATGAACGCTTCATAGGTGTCATACTGTAAATATGTTACTAAAACAATACTAAAAATTCAGGAGGTTTGTCATGCCAATTAATAAAGAAAAAAGATCTTTTTACCATGATATAGCACCACTTCGTTTAACAGTAGAAGGTCACTATGGTAAAAAAGAGGTATTAGCCTTCCGTGATAAAGAAGGCTTAGTTCTGACAAAAGAAGAGGTAATAGAAGCAAGAAAGGAATTCCTGAAAGATATCGAGAAAGCTGCAGAATTTTATGCCGTTCCGGGAATGGAGGAAGTAATCCGCAAAGAAAATATAAAAAAAAGTATTGCCTCCTTGTCATTTCTGATAGAATTTCAGAAAAAAGAAAATGGAAAACTCATGATTCCGGATGCTAATTTGAAGCAATTACATTTCAAAACCAACTTAAAGAGGGATTGGAACTTTACATGTGGCGGATGCGGTCAGAAAACATCTAGAAAAGGTAATAAACACTACTATGGTATCGATTTCCCCTGCCTTCCTAGCTTATACCATTCAGCCGAAAGAGCTTGCTCCGTGGAGTGTGGGCAGCATATATGGAATGAAGTACTTCGGAATTGGATTTACGAAAATGATTACCAGGACGTGTTTGCGTTACATTTGTAATACCTGTTATTGTGGCCATTTAACGAAGCTACGTCATTAGTTATTTAATTAATTGGTTTAGCTCATCTGTCATTTGCTCAACTAATTCAGGTCTTCCATGAAATTGAGCAGGAGTATTTTGAAAGAGCTCGACTTGCCATGCATTATTTTTCTTAACTGCAACCAGCGTTTGATGAGCATTTACCGAGGGCTCAATTTCTGTTTTCCCAGGTGGAATCATCCCTGCAATAGCATGCAAAATTGCAGCCTCCGCCCCCAATGCACGAATATCTTTAACTTTCGTTATAAAAGGAGCAGTAGGGTGGTTTTCAAAGATAGGTTCGAGGTGCGATAAGATTTCCTCTCTTCCAATTACCTTACTTCCATCAAAACCAATTTGAACTCCTTGTACTGCGAATTGTGCAGCCATTCCTTCTGCATCCCGATTATTCCATGTATCTATTAGTATTTGGTAAAGACTCTTTATTTCATCTTGAAATGAACTATTCATATTCTATTCCTCCTCATCCTTCAGCTTCTTTCTATAGTACTGTTTTTCTTTCTTTGTACTACTAAATGTTTTCTGTGTTGGATAGTGAGCTTTTGCAAACGAGCCACCACTCACATCCTTTACTGTATTTACAACAGTAAACGCCTCTTCATCGACCTCACGGACCAATTTTTTCAAATAAAACAATTGCTGTTTTGGAACGACCACATAAATTAAATTCTCGTCTTTCCCATTTTCATCATTTTTACCTTCCAAAATCGTTGTATGAGCACCAAGATTCCCTCGGATAGAGCGAGCTACTGATTCGCTGTAATCTGAGAATATATGAACGATCTTTTTCGACTCAAACCCTTCTAAGACGTAGTCCGTCACTCGTTTCCCAATAAATAAAGCCACTACGGTATATAATGTTAAAATTGGACCAATAACTAAGACTCCACCTACTACAACCAAAGCATCTAACACAAAGTTTACTGTTGTTAGTTCCCAGCCAAATTTGTAATTTAGCATTTTTGCAATTGTGGACGTTCCACCAATCGTACTTCCCGAACGAAAAACGAAACCAAAACCAATTCCAGTGAATACCCCGGCATAAAGGGCAGCAAGAAGAGGATCACCCATCGCAGATCCTAAATCCTCCATCAGGAACAGAAATAGAGAAAATAACGAAATCGCAGCAATCGATTTTATTATCATCGCATTGGGTAAGTAACGATAACCAATTAATAAAATAAACCCATTTGCAAGAAAGGCCACCAATGCAGGAGACCAACCTAAACCAAAATAAAGTAAGAGGGATAGCCCGGGGATACCGCCCTCCGCAAGAGAGTTAGGCATTGCAAATATAGCTACTGAAAAAGCAAAGAAAAAAGTACCCAGTACCATGAGTCCAAAATCTCTCATATCGCACTTCCTTTATCTTTCTGATTGATGATTAGTATATAAGTTTTTCCTTTATGTTGCACTAATTTCGTGAAAACTATTTGGTATACGATATGTTAAAGAACGTGGGTCTTTGAGGCTGTATGTGCTGAATTTTATGACATTGGGGGAATTGAGGAAGTGATTACTCCTTATCATTCGAAATATAAAACGAAATGAAAAATTCATGATATGGAACAGCGTAATTATACAAAATAATTATCAGAACATGTTTGAGTTGGAGTAAACAGTTAAAAAGCTATCACCGCATCCATCATAACTACAACGTCTCATCCAATTTTTGAATCTTTGAGTGGGAAAGTGAAAATACATTGCCCAAGATGTCGATTTTGTCTCCCTTCACACGTACTGCGCAATCTTTATTTGACACATTAACATCCATTTCTTCCGATAAGGGAGACAGTTCACTTTGAACTAGCATCATTCGGATCGAAAAAAGGAAATTGAGAAAAGTAAAATTTGATAAATTAGCAAAGTCATAGAATAATGTGCATAGTTGATAAAATCATTGCTTAGGAGAACTAAAATATGAAATTAAAAGTATATACAGTAAGTTCATTTGCTAAAACATTAGAAGGGGGCAATCCAGCCGGAGTTGTGCTTGATGCGGATTCTTTATCAGAAAAAAGTATGAAAAAGATTGCAGGTGCAATTGGTTTTAGTGAGACTGCCTTTGTCATGAAGTCAGATTCAGCACATTTTAAAGTAAGGTTTTTTACCCCTGAAGAGGAGGTAGACCTTTGTGGACACGCTACCATCGCAGCATTTTATGTACTCTTAAGTAAGGGTTTAATAAAGCCTGGAATATTTCTTCAAGAAACAAAGGCAGGAATTTTAAGTGTGGAGGTAAAAGAAGATTCATCTATTATGATGGAACAAAACGTTCCAAGTTTTTATGAGACTGTAAATAAAAAGGAAATAGCTGATTCCTTGAACATTACAGAAAATGAAATGATAGATGTACTTCCAGTGCAAATTGTTTCAACTGGTCTCAGGGATATACTTATTCCTGTAAAAAATATCGACATATTAAATTCAATTAAACCAAATTTTGAAGAAGTATCCCGAATTAGCAGTAAATATAATACGATAGGATATCATGTTTTTACATTTGAATCTCTCTATGGCTCCAATGCTTACTGCCGGAATTTTGCACCATTATATGGTATATGTGAGGAGTCAGCTACTGGCACTTCCAATGGTGCCCTTGCTAGTTATCTACACAAGTACGGAAACACCAAAATGGGAAGTGATCACCAATTTGTAATGGAACAGGGTTATTCAATGAAAAAGCCTTCAGAAATAATAGTGGAATTAATAGTTGAAGGGCTAGTAGTAACTGGAGTCAAAGTTGGTGGGAAGGTAATGAATTTAACGGAAATAGGAGTGGAAATATGAAAGTGTTCAGTACTATCGAGCAAAAACTGTTCATTTATTACAATGCTACTATCTTTTTGATGCTGCAAGACAAGATATTTGCTCCTTCATCTCCCCCTACCTTAATTGTAGCTGAGGTCTTATTTTTTAGCCTTTTCTGCTTAAATTACTCTACAAATGTAGATTTAGTAAAACCACCATTATATTATCCAAATATAGGATTGGAAAATTTTCATGATGGAGCATTGTATAAAGAGTACCTCCTAATGGGCGGCATTTCTATTTTGATTGGTATATTAATACTTTATGGTAATGCTTTATTTGGTGCGTATATGGAGATAACAGGATCTGCCGGCCCTAACACTATTGCTGAAATATCATCTCTCTTACTACGCAATTGTTTGCTTTGTAGTTGGATTGATTTTTATTGCTTTTTCTTTTTTAAAAATAAAGTGAAACTTCAATCAGTGGGGGTTTTCATTCTTCCCCCACTGATTGTTAGTTGAACGAATCGGGGGGTTAACGTCCGTTTACTCCCACTTAAACATCACTGTTTCACCTAATGTTTTAAAGTGGGAGACCTACGGACGGTTGCACCGGGATAAAATAAATATTAGCATTCATCCTCAAAGTATTAAAAACCTCAAGTCTATTGAGTGAGGTTTTTCTATTCTTATGCAGCTACTTTGTTTGTCGGTCTAGGGTCTATTAGATTAGCTTGAATTAACCTTTTTCTGACATTAATTCCGAGCCAACTAGCTAAATATGCCTTGATAAGCCCAACTACAATAAATGGATAAACTCCTGCGGCTAGAGCTTGATTCCAAGTCATATCCAATACAATTTTCAACTGAACCGCTCCAAAAACAAGCGTAATAATCATTCCAACAGTGTTGGCTACCATTGCCATCGTTATATTATGTTTTGTTTTTTCTAAGATAAAGCCTGTTACAAACGCTGTGACAATAAAGCCAAATATGTATCCGCCGGTTGGACCAACTAATACTTGTACTCCACCTTTATATCCAGCAAAAACTGGTAAACCCACTCCCCCTAATAAGGCATAACAAGTCATTGCAATCGCACCGTACCTGCTACCAATAATCGTTGCCGTTAACCCTACTGCTAATGTTTGCCCACTAATAGGAACAATTGGCAGTGGAACCTCAATTTGTGCCAATACCGCTGTTACAGCTGCAAAAATACCACATAAACTAATTGCTCTTAATTTTGATTTACTCGTAATCAAAAGTTGACCCCCTATAGGTTTATTATTGTTAACCTAAAAAATACATGGTTAACAATAATAGGTTACCATACTTTTTTGGACAAGGATAGGATTTTTCTTAGCTGGTAATAAGTAACCTATTTTTGTTCTGCCGACTTTACCTAAACTCCAAACCCCATTAACCATTATGATGCATGCAGGGTATTAATGGTTAATGAGATAGTTCCAAAATACGCGGATTTATCATTCCTACCCTCAGTTATAAAGTTAGGATTTACGTAGAGATCCTTTGTCTTTTCACTCTTAAGTGCTTATGACAAAATTTGTCGCGCTCCCACGTTAGTTGAATAAGAAAGAAGCTGCTAAAAACAACTCCTGTTCTTAAACGATGCACCAATTAGTGAAAAAGTGGCTTTTTATAAAGTGAAACTTTAATCAGTGGGGGTTTTCATTCTTCCCCCACTGATTGTTAGTTGAACGAATCGGGGTGTTGAAATTGTTGCAACTAATCCCACGTGATTTGTCACTTGAGAAATAGCTGTTAGATTGACTACTGGATCAAAACACCTAAATGTAGTTTTCGTTTTTGCCATTTATTTACACGTCAAAATACATCATGATTTATTGTCTTTTATCCTCTTTTTTTAAAGAAATATACTTGGTCATGTAAGCTATTAGTTCATGGTCAAACCGCCATCTACTGTGAAATTTTGGCCTGTAATACCGTTCGCGTTTTCCGAAGCTAAATAAGCGACCATATTGGCTACATATTGAGGTGTAGTCACTTTCTTCAATGGTGTTGATTGAGCAATTAAATCGAATACTTCTGGTGTTGTAACAGCACTGGCGTCTGTCTCTTTTAATAATCCACCTGAAACTACATTCGCTTTTATACCATATTGTCCTAATTCGGAAGCTATATTACGTGTAAAACCTATTAATCCAGCTTTAGCTGTAGTATATTCGTGGTAAGGTACAACAGGATTTTGATATAAATTAGTACCTATACTTATAATACTTCCATTTTGTCGTTCAATAAATTGAGGTATGACGCTTTGAACTATATTAAAAGCTGCTTTTACCGTACCATCTAGTTGTTTTTGATAATCCTCCCATGTAAGTTCTGTGAAGCTTTTCTGTTTGATTGGATCAAATTTGAAGTCTACTAATGCATTATTGACCACAACATCAATTTGCCCAAAATAATCTGTTGCTTGTTTTATCAATTCATCTACTTCTTTAAGATTTGTTACATCAGCCTGTATGGCAATAACATTTTCTTCCCCAATCTCAGAAACGAGCTTCTCAGCAGCATCTTTGCTTTTATAGTAATTGATCACAACCTGAAATCCTTGTTGTGCCAACGTCTTTACAATAGTTGCTCCTAACCCTCTGCTACTACCTGTTACTAATACTGTTCTAGTCATCCTAACAACTCCTATTAATAAAAATGATAGATAAAATAAAAATACGCAACCATCCCATAGGAAAGCTGCGTAAAAACAAATAACTACATATTAAAAATAAGGCATAATCGCCCTTTAAGTATGTATTAGAGTTTACACTTTCCTACGCTAGTTTCAACTAGTTCAGGTTCAAAGGGTTTGAGTTCTATACTCATCTCAGTTAAATAACACCCCTAGTGTATATATTAAGTTATATGCCATGTTATAGCTTTACGGGATTTATGTCAACCAAATATGGCTAGTTAAAGTATTTCTATAACTTTGCTATTCTTAAATTAACATGTTATATCTTCTTTCATATAACAAATTAGTTGTTGCACAGTATAGGTCTATTGCGTAATACTGAACCACTAGAATGATTGTATTGGTAAATTTCAATAGCTGCAGATTTTATCCTGAAGTTAAAGGTATCTACATCTGTAATTATGAAGAAATAGAGCGGGCGTAATATATAGGAGTTAATAAGTGAAGCGGAGAGATCAGAGTAGCTTGTCTTATCTTTTGATGTTTGCTGAACTCTAATTTTAACCTCCAAGCCCCTCCACTAGGAATACTACCAAGGAGGACTCATTACCATGTGGCAAGCCTTGAAAAGAACAACCTTGCCAAGCTGGAGCGAGAGTTTGAACCATCATTTATGAAACATACTCATACTGAATGGCGCCACTACTAGTAAATATATAAAACAGCCATTGAAACTTAGTGACTCCAATGGCTGTTTATCTTTTTTTAATTTTTTCGTCTTAGTGTATATAATTATCTCAAGAGCTCAGCGGGATGTCTATCCTCTAAATCTATTCAAACACTCTTCCATGTCAATAATTCTACTCTAAATCACAGCTTCTAGCTCTTTAGCTCTCTTCGCTTCCTTTGCCATTGCTTCCATTGCGACTTGGTTCAGGTAATTGACTGGTTTATTGTAATGTGGCTGGAAAAAGAAATCTGTTAAAGCTAGTTGTTCAATCGTCATATTGTCGGAGATCCCAACGCTTATTGTATTAATTGCCTGTGTAAAGTCAGCATCAGAGATGACTTGCGCACCAACAATACGATGTGTTTCTAATTCATACACAAGCTTCAATTGAATAACCGCATTTTCTGGCATAAATTCCGGGCGATAATTATCTGTGATCAACGCGCTCCCTACAGATAATCCTGCTATCTTGGCACTTGTTTCCGTTAATCCAGTTGAGGCAATGTTATGATTGTAGATCTTCAACCCTGACGTACCTTGTGTCCCAGGGTGAGGTAACACAGGACTTACGAGGTTATGCGCCACAAGCGTCCCCATTCTTACCGCGTTTGTTGCTAATGGGATATAAGTCGGTTGCTGGGAAGCATTATTATATACCGCACAGCAATCCCCCGCTGCATACACATCTTCCCTGCTTGTTTGCATATATTCATCCACGATAATGGCACCATTACCTAACATATCCACTTGACCTTTAACTAGTTCTGTATTTGGTTTAAATCCAATACACATCACAACAAGGTCCGCCTTATACTCTCCTTTATCCGTGATTACCTTTTCTACTCTATTGGCTCCTTCGAATTTCGCAACCGTTTGACCAAGGGCCAAGTTAATGCCACGTTGTTCAAAAGTCTCTTCTACTGGTGCTGTGAATTCCTCATCTAAATAACGATTTAAAATGCGTTCTTCACTATCAATTAAGGTGACGTTTTTTCCATTTTCCTCAAATGCTTCCGCAAGCTCAATCCCAATGTAGCCTGCTCCGACAACTACCACATTGCGAACTGGTTCTGAACGTTTGATAATCTCTTTCGCATGGTAGAAGTTCTTACATAACAACACGTTATCTAAATTGGAACCAGGGATTGGTGGTGTTACTGGCCAAGAGCCAGATGTAATGATCAACTTATCATAGCTATAGTTTGTTGTAGTATTTGTTTTCATATCTTTTGCTTGTAATTGTTTACGATCAATATCACAGGAGGTCACTTCATGATTCATATGCATCTGTACACCTTGTTTTTCAAATTGTTCTACAGAAGCATAAAACAGTCCATTCGGATCTTCTACCACTCCGCCTACATAAAGCGCAATTCCACAAGATAGGAAAGAAACATTATCGTTCTTTTCAAAAACATCGATTTGTGCGTTAGGGTAAAGATTTAACATATTATTAATCGCTGCTGTTCCCGCGTGTGTACATCCAATAACTGCTACTTTCATTATTCAACACTCCCACTGTTTAGTTTGTTCAATACTTCACATGTTATTTTATACTAGCTCCATGTGATTATGTTTTTATTATAATACATTGTTCAGTATTTCACAATATAAAACGAAAAACTTCACGGTTTTGACACAAGTGTCCTATCGTTACCTCCAAATTAGAATTCAGCTAATGGAATTATATCTTCCTCGCTGCAAGGCAGTCCGCTGCATTATTCTTCTTTCATTAGAGGGCATAACTTCCATGATGATCACCCCTTCATTAGATAATAATAAAAGCGTAATTTTCATTTGTTGCTTACTAAATTAAAACGTTTCGTGCCAACGACTCATGTACTCGTTGGCACGAAACAATAAATAGCAAATACTAATTCATGATATGGTCATCATTATTGAAAGCTAAATCAATTCCTTTAAAAGTGTAATACTGTTCGTCTTTCAAGGCTACTGCATCAATATTATTCTGCTGAGCAATTTTTTGTAAAGGATATCCAAATAAGTCAAAGCTTTTTGAGATTTGCCCCCCTAACACAATTTTATCTGGTTGAAAGGATTCAATATAAGGTTTTAACATCTCAGCTAAGTTCTTTCCGAAAACCTTAAAAGTTTGGATAGCTGATCCCTCTTTTTCTATTGCAAGGAGAGAGATGTCTTTCACGGTACTGTAACGATTAATATCAATTCCGTTAGACGAAGCTAATTTGAGAATGCCTCTTATCGAAAAATAATCATCTACGATTGACTCTTTATATGGAGTTTGATAAAGGTAACCTTCTAACGGGATGTTTTTTTGGTTTCTTATAATTTTTCCTTCATCTAGAAAGGCAGATCCTAATCCTGTTCCAATTGTCAAACAGATTAATTTTTGCTCTGAAAGTTCCTCACTTACGCCGACGCCAAATAAACGGCAGTCATTCTCAAAACGAATTATAATTTGATCGTTTACCGGAAGACGAGCAGCGCGTAACCTTTTTAGTATTTCGTCGCGAATATTCATTTCGTATAATGTATCAAACTTCCCTATGCCTTTCATGTAACTAACACCATTTTGATAATCAAAAGGACCAGGAAAAGTCAATCCAATAATTAATTGGTTTATACTTTCTTTGTTGTAATCTCTTAAGTATTGGTAGAATAGATCTTCAATTACTATTTTAAAATTGTTGAGAATCGCATCTGCATCTAGATATGAATAAGTATGGTATTTTTTTATGGTTGAAGTATTAATTCGATGATTTTCAATAATACATCCTTTTATGAAAGTTCCACCGACATCTAAGGCAAGCATTAAACGATGATTTGTCATAATTTATATCACCCTTCTCCTAAAGTTCACTTTTAAATTATTATTAATCCGATTTTAATCTCGATCTGAACTCTCCTGGTGGAATGTCCATTACTTTCTTAAATACACTTGAAAAATAGTGAACCGTATCATAGCCAACTTTTTGAGCAACTGTTTTAATGGGTAAATCTGTTGTAGCAAGTAATATAGCGGCTTTATTCATTTTTTCTGAACGTACATATTGCGAAAACGTGACGTCAAGATGCTTTGTAAATAGTCTTGAAAGATGACGATAAGAAACGTGAAGGTAGTCTGCTACATCATTTAACTTTAAAGAAGTGGCTAAATTGTCATTTATAAACAATTTAGCATTATAAATAATCGCATTTGATTCAAGCTCTCTAGACTTTTTGAGTTCACTATCTTCGAGAGCCATAAGTTGTTGGTAGAAATTTTGAATAATAATTTTAATGAGAGTACAGGCCAAAGGTTCGATGATTTCTTTTGTAAATATGGTTTGTTGATTACTCTGAATTAGGATTTCTTTCCATAACAACCCCAGATTAAATTGATCGTTTAATAATAAATGCTCAAAGTTCTCTACACTTTCTATTCGATCGAAGAATTTCATTAATTCCTCTGTCTTTGTTAACGAATAAGGTTCAAAAGCAAAAAATAACATATTCAAATTTGATTTATCTTTTAGTTGAAACTCTGTGTATGGTTTTAAAATAAATAAATCCCCAGGGATGATGTGATAATCCTGTTTGTTATAAATAAACGTACCTTCTCCGTTTAAAATATAGTACATTTCATAATATTTACTAGAGAAGTCATTTCGTAAAGAGTCTCCTCCACCCCAAAAATAAAGGTATAAATTCATTTTTTCACTTTCTACATAGTTGATATGGTGATTTAAGTAATGATTTCCTTGATTTATTGTCGTGCTCTCAATAAGAATGTCCATACTTAACATTCATCCTTTTGGCTTTTATTAGTTCTAAGTTATTACTTTCTTTAATTCAGATACCACATACAATTCCCTGTGGTTAGATGAAAACTTACACTTATAAAGATGAAATGATATACATGATATTTAGCAAGATTGGTTTGGACATTCGTAACATTCAATTTACAAGAGACTTAAAGCGTATTACAGTCATAATTGTAACTTTATTGCTAATGATACTATACTATCTTTCAGAGGATATTCAATTCATTTTAAATGTAATGTCCGAATTTTATAAATATAAGGCTTAATATTACAAATACAAACTTTAATCACTACTATATATTTTAAGTTAGGTGAATGATATGATGAATAATTATTTTTTAGCGTTTGATGTAGGTGGACAATTTATAAAAGGAGGTGCTTTCGATCAACGAGGTGAGTTTATAAATTCTTCTTTTTCTTTTTATCCAGCTAAAAGTCGTAAGAATGCGGAGGTGATTTTAGATAATTTAACAAATATAATCTGTAATCAAATTAATAGAATTTTAGATGAAAATTACTTAATTAAAGGAATAGGTTTTGCCTTCCCTGGGCCATTTGATTATGAAAATGGAATTTGTTATGTAAAAGGTGTCGATAAATATAACTCTATTTATGGAGTTAATATTCAAAAAGAAATCTTGGAGCGCTTATCGAAAAGAAGAATATTTAACCAAATTTCAAGAGATGCTATTTTCTTTTTCCAAAATAATGTAAGCATGTTTGCTATGGGAGAATGGAAAAATCGAGAACTTGACAGCATAATCAATCGAGGGCTTTTCTTGACTCTAGGAAATGGAGTAGGTTCAGCATTTTTAGAGAATAATACAATTATTACAGATCGCTATGATGTGCCTCCTAACGGTTGGATTTATAATCTTTCATTTCATGATTCGATTATTGATGATTATCTATCTCACAGAGGAATAATTAGAATGGCCAAAGAAATCGGTGTTGCCGAAAACATAGATGAGATTATAGAAAAGTATGAGTTAGGAGATTATAAAGCGATCGAGTTATTTAACAAGTTTGGGCACTATTTCAGTGAAGTACTTACCACTACAAATAAAGAATTTAAGCCAGATGTCATTGTTATTGGTGGTGAACTTGCTAAAATATTTAACTACTACGAAAGTGGCTTGATGGAAAATTATGATGATAAAAAAATGCCAATCATGTTGAGTAAACAAACAGAACTGTCTACGTTTAAAGGATTATTTGAGCATTATAAACGATTCTAGTTTATTTTTAGAAAAAATTATCTGATTTTTAATTTTATACAAATAATTAAAAATAGTGGGTTCAGGAAGGAGTTTGTCAAGATGATGAAAAAGTTTATTTTTACACTTCTAATGGTGGCTAGTATAAGTATCCTTTTAGTCGCATGCGAAGGAAGTAGTGAGGGTAGTAAAAATACTGTCGATTATTATTCAGACTTAGCTGATGATGAACCAACTGTTAAAAAGATCTCCGAAGAAATTGATTTACCTATAAAGTTTACAGGTTATTCCGATGGTCAAGCTTATCAAACTGCTGTTTCACAATCTTTAGGGAAAGAAAATTCACCTGGAATTTTTAAGTGGTGGAGTGGCTATCGATTGAAAGATTTAGCTACCACCGGGCAAATTGCAGATTTAACAGCTGAATGGGAAGATTATTATACCGAAGCAGGAATCAATCCTGAATTAGCTGATGCTTTCACAGTAGATGGAAAGGTATATGGAGCACCATTATCTGTTTTATATAATGTTGTCTTTTATAATAAGAAGGTTTTTGAAGAGTATAATCTATCTCCACCAGAGACATTTGATGATTTCTTAAATATTGCAGAAACGTTAAAAAATGAAGGAGTTATACCATTAGCAGTTAAGAATGATGGATGGGCAAGTTTTGTGTGGCTACAATTTTTCCTTGGCGCTTATGACCCTGATCTTTATACAGAGTTAGTGGAAGGAAATGTGTCTTATGAAGATGAACGGGTTGTAGAGGCGTTAAGTGCTTGGCAATCAATGATCGAAAAAGGATATTTCGGCGAACCGGTAAAAGCTGTAGACCAAACTAAACAGTTTGCTAAAGGCGACGCTGCAATGACGTATGAACCACCTATTTTTATTAAAGGACTAGAAGATGATTATGGTATGGAAGCAAATGAAGATTACGGCATGTTTGTCATCCCTTCTATGGATGGTACTACCAAACCAGCCATTTTTTATGAAGCATCTCCTTTAGTAGTTTCAGAAGCAAGTTCTCAAAAAGAAGAAGCGAAAGAAGTATTGCGTGAATTGGAGACAAAAGATGCCTTTGAAATTTATGCAAAAGAATCTAAAGCTGCGTTTGTAGAAGGTGTTAAGACTGGAAATGAAATTAGTGATGAAATTAATGAAATTGCAAATAGTGATGATTATATTTTGAAATTACGTTATTACGAATCAACTCCGTCGGCAATTGTGAATGCTGCAACAGAGAATTTATGGGAGTTTTTCTACAATCCAAGTGATGAAAGTCTTAAAAAAGCACTGGAAAACATTCAGAAAGTGGCAGACGAAGAAGAATTTTAAAGTTAGTTCATGATACAGCGCATTTAAAAACAAATGAGTTTAATAGTTTTTGTTTTCATTAAAATTAAAGCGTTTTCAAAAACTGCCATGCCTGTCTTCCTACTGTTCAACAAATTTCATATAACCTAATTTTTCATGACAGGCATGTCATTTTTTCAGGACACCATTAACGGTTACGTTGCTTAAAGAGGGAGGCAAGAAAATGGAAATTGCAAAATCGAAACTTTCGATGAAAAGTAAATTAGGCAAAATAATACCATATTTATATTTGGCCCCTTCTGTAATACTGGTCGGTATTTTTTGTATCTACTCTGATGTCTTCTCTTTAATTGTAAGTTTTGCAGAGTGGGATGGATTAAATGAAATGAAATTCATCGGGTTTCAAAATTACATGAATATGTTTCAAGATCCGAATTTTTTATTATCATCTCTCAACACGTTAATTTGGGTTGTTGGTACATTGCTCATCCCGGTTGCAATCGCTTTGCTCTTTGCAATTGCTATTACACACGTAAAAACACAATCCTTTTTTAAAACTGTATTTTATTTACCAAATGCATTGTCCCAAACCATTGCTGGTATTATTTTAACAACCATTCTAAGCACTTATGGTTTACCACATTTACTTGGTGTTATGGGCTTTGATAGTTTAGCTAACGATTGGCTCACAGTGCCGTATTTAAACACGTTAATTATGGTCGTTTCTAGCGGCTGGCAAGGAATAGGTTTGAACTTAATCTTATTTATTGTCGGATTGAATCAGATTCCGAAAGAGCCGATTGAAGCAGCAAGAATTGAAGGTGCGCAGGGGATTAAGTTATACAGAAAAGTTGTTCTCCCCCTATTAAAGCCAATCATGCTTATCGTACTACTCATGTCTTTGGTTAATAGCTTTAAATCGTTTGATACAATCTGGGTTATGACAAACGGAGGCCCTTACAGAACTTCTGAAACATTGGCGGTAACGATGTACAAAGAAGCGTTCGTGAATAATCAGTTGGGCTATGGTTCAGCGATCGCAATGTTCTTGTCAGTCACTGTTTTAATCATCTCGTGGCTCTTATTGCGAGATACCTTTAAAGGTGAGGAGTGATGATATATTTATGAAATCCTATAATGATAGAAGTAGAAAAAACATAAGTATATTTCTTTCGATTTTTGCTTTTTTATGGTTTCTCCCATTTTTATATGTCGTGATAAACAGTGTTAAATCAAGAAAAGAATATAATTTAGGTGAGTTTTGGGACCTTCCTAAAAGTTTTTCAATTGTAGAAAATTTTGTATATGTAAATGATCGCATAGACTTTATGATGGGGTTTCTAAATAGTTTGTTTTACGGTGCAATTGCCACGACACTAGCAATCTTATTTGCTTCCTTAGCAGCTTATGCCATATCGTCGTTAAAAATAAAAGGGAAAATGTTTTGGTTTATGTTGATATACAGTGGAACAATATTTCCATTTCAAATGTATATTATCCCAATCTTTCGTATGTATTCAAATGTAGATTTATATGATACCAAGATAGGCCTATTAGTTGTATACACAGCACTTTGCATTCCTTTTTGTTTATTCGTATTAAGAAACTACTTTTATTCGATTCCTAAAGAATTAGTGGAGTCTGCAAAAATGGATGGTGCATCTGATTTTAAAATTTATTTAAGTATATTTATGAGAATGGCGAAGGCCCCAATAGCTGCTTGTTTCTTATTTCAATTTACATGGGTATGGAATGATCTTCTCTTTGGTCTAACTCTTTCTAAGTCAGCAGAAGCAAGGCCAATAATGAGTTCATTGTCTTTACTGAACGGAGCAGCTGGCACAAATGATGTACCTTCTGCTTTATTAGCGGCAATTATTGCGTCCATACCAACTTTATTTATATTCTTGATCTTAAATAAGAGCTTCAATTATGGTTTTCCTACTACTTCAAAGTAGTAAAAATTTAGTGAGGAAATAAGGAGGATATTTATGAAAAAGAAAATGAAACTTTTTGTTGTTCATCATTCCCATACAGATATTGGCTATACAGAACGCCAAGAAAAGATAGAACGATACCATGTTGATTTTATTAAGCAGGCTATTGATATTTTAAACCTTATTCATGAGGGAAATGCAGCGGAGTGGAAAGGATTTCGTTGGACATGCGAGAATACGTGGCAGGTTGAAAACTTTTTGAAGTCAGCAAATGATGCGTATATTAACGATTTTAAAAAGTATATCCAAAACGGGGAAATTGACGTCTCGGGAAATTATTTAAATATGACAGAACTCGTTGACCAAGAGGTATTAAACAGAAAATTAAAAGCTGGGGTAGAACTGGTTGAGTCTTTGGGATATAAACCAACTAGTGCAATGACAGCTGACATCAATGGATATGCTTGGGGATACGCGGAATCATTGTATCAAAATGGAGTGGAAAATTTATTTTCTTGCATCCACCCTCATCATGGACTTTTCCCGCTTAATCAAAAGCAAACCCCTTTTTATTGGGAGTCACCAGAAGGCAATAAAGTATTAGTTTGGGTGGGAGATCACTATCATGTAGGAAATGAATTAGGTTTAGTTCCTAATGGCGGGACGAGTTATACAATACGTGATGAACTATCATTGAAAGTGCATTCTGAACCTTTTAAAGTCGCAGAGAAAAGAATTTATAGATATATTGAAAACCTACTTGATGAAAATTATCCATTTAATTTCGTTCCAATTATGGCTTCTGGAGTAATTAGTGACAATGCTCCTCCAAATGGAAGGATAATAGAATTTATAAATGCATGGAATGAAAAACATCAAGAGAATATAGAGATTGAAATGGTAACCTTAAAAGATTTTTTTAATGTATTACGTGAAAACGACAAAGATGTTCCAACTTACAAAGGAGATTGGAATGATTGGTGGGCTGATGGTGTAGGTTCTACCCCACTTGGTGTGAAGCAATTCCGAGAAGCCCAAAGAAAATATAGATTGAGTCATAAATTAGATCCTAAACAAGAGATATGTGATGATAAAAAAATAGAACAATATGTAGACAACAGTATGAGATACGCGGAACATACTTGGGGATATTCTACTTCCGTTTCTGAACCTTGGGATGGCCTAGTGAATAGCTTGCAACAACGAAAAGCAGGTTATGCTACTAAAGCGGATGAATTGATTTCTGAGAACCTAGATTTGATTCTAGCTGAAAAAGGAGAAGTCTCCCTTATTCCTGATCGTAAGAAAAAGTATAAGGTAATTAACCCCCATTCGGAAAAGGTTACAGATACAGCAAGTGTTTTTATTGGTCATTGGGAAAAGTTTGATGAAATGCAGTTAAAAGATGAAGAACTCAACAGATTCCTAGAAGTAATAGATTCCGATACAAAAGAAGCCCTTCCACATCAAATTGTTCCAACTGCAAGCAATGGCTATAATTGTGAATTTCTTATTACGCTAGAACCTAAAGAAGAAAGAATTGTAGAGATTCGTCAAAAAGAAAATCCGACTTACTATACGGCTAAAAATCATGCACATATCGGTGCAGAAGGAATACAGGATATTCAACTTGTAGATTTCGAAAGTCGTAAACATCATGTCTCATCGCACTATGTTGAAACGTCTTATTATAAAATTACGCTTGATGAAACAGTTGGCATTAAAAGTATTATAGACAAAAGTGATAATGCTGAATTGATTCGAAAAGATTTGAAATATAACCCCTTTATTGGGATTTATGAGCAAACAGAAATAAAAACGAACCCAATTGAGGAAAGAAGAAATATGGGGAGAAACAGAAAAAGTGTATCAACTAAAAGATATTCTGCAAAACTTACCGATATACAAGTACACGAAAAAGGAGAAGTTTATTCATTAATTGAGCTTTATTATGAATTGGAAGGAACCAAGCATTATTCCGTTCAATTAAAAGTTTACAATGATTTACCAAAAATATCTGTGAAATTAAAAATTCATAAAGAAAGTTACTGGATGCCTGAAAATCTATATGCATCTCTTCCGTTTACAACTGGCCAAGATGAACAATTATATGTGGAAAAAACTGGAAGTATTGTCCGCCCTGGCATTGATCAACTTCCTTATACAAACCAAGAATTTTATTTATTACAGGATGGATTAGCTTACGTTAGTAAACAAAAAGGTGTAGCTATCGCTTTAAAAGACGCTCCTTTAATTAGTATGGGGAACCTAGAACATCATCTAATTAATCTGTCAGAATCAGAAAATGAAGAAAAGAATCAAGAGCCAGTCTACACTTGGATTATGAATAATTTCTGGGAAACAAATTTTAATGTGGATTTAGCAGGTTTTTATGAGTTCTCTTATCATATTGCGACCTCTTCTCATTACAATAATGCAGAGGATGCTATTAATGCTTGTAGACTTTTAAACGAAGGGTTAATCGCATTTAATATTAGTGATGATTCCACAAATATTCAACAAAAAGGAAAGCGTCTTCAATAAGTCGCGAAGTGCTAATTATATATAACCTTTAAAGAATCAAACAAAAACTTGGAAGAAAAGTATAATAATCATTCTTCCAAGTTCTTTCGTTCTTTCAACATTAAAGAAACCGATTTATTCATCTAAATTTTACTAATAGGAGCGTGAAAGATTCGAATGACAACCTTTGATAAATACCCTACAACCATTGTTTCTGAGAGTAAACATGATGTATGGGAAGGGTCTAAGCATATTGTAGAACAATTAAAAACCATTGCTTTGGATAACAATCTTATTGCAATTGAATGTTATCCAGGGATAGATGTAGACAAATTATATCGTGATGTAATTCAACCTTTGAATGCTGATGAAACGATTTTTACTGATGATCTATTTTATAGTAATCATACAATTACTGAGATGATAAAAAGTAATTTAACTGAAGATGATGTGTTTGGTACTTTTTCGCCGCATTCACTTAAGGAATTGTTGGATGATGAGAAAGTAAAAGATGTCAAAGAAAAAATGAAGAACAATCACAAAAAAAATATCGTTATTTATGGAATGGGATCAAGCCTCTTCACAGAAGAATGTTCACTCATTTATGTAGATATATCCAGATGGGAAATCCAACAAAGATTCCAACAGGGCATGCCAAATTGGAAAGCGAATAATCAAGATGAACAAGTATCACGAAAAATGAAACGCTCTTATTTTTTTGAATGGCCATTAGCTGATCGTCTAAAAAAGGCACTGCTATCTAAAGTTGATTTCTGGATAGACGGAAACGATATAGAAAATCTGAAATTGATTTCAAAAGAAAAGTATTTACAAGGATTAAACCAAATTGTTTCACAGCCGTTTCGACTCGTTCCATTTTTTGCTCCAGGAGTTTGGGGAGGAGAATGGATGAGAGAGAAATTCGACCTGGATAAAGATCCGGTGAACTTTGCATGGTGCTTCAATGGAGTTCCTGAAGAGAACAGTATCTTTTTACAGTACGGTGATTGTATAATTCAAACACCAGCAAATAATGTAGTTTTTTACCATCCGACAGAATTATTAGGGAATAAAGTATATGGTCGATTTGGAAGTGAATTTCCAATTCGTTTTAACTTTTTAGATACTATAAAAGGGCAAAACTTAAGTTTACAAGTTCACCCCACTACTGAGTATATCCATGAGGAATTTGGGGCGCATTATACACAAGATGAAAGTTACTATATCTTACACTCAGAGGAAGATGCTGTTGTTTATTTAGGGCTGAAAGAAAATATAGAAAAGGAAGAAATGATCAAAGATCTAAAGGAGGCTAAGAAAGGAAATAAAGATTTTGACGACGAGAAATTTATTAACCGTATGAGAATAAAAAAGCACGATCATTATTCAATTCCTGGAGGGACCATTCACTCGCAAGGAAAAAACTCTGTAGTTCTTGAGATTAGTTCGACACCAAATATCTACACATTTAAACTGTGGGACTGGGGAAGAGTTGATTTAGATGGAAAACCAAGACCTATCCACTTACATCATGGTTTAAATACTATTCAATGGTCAAGAGATGAAAATTGGGTAAAAGAACATTTGACCTCTCCAAACCAATTAATAGCCGAGGGAGAAGGATGGTACGAAGAAAGAACAGGTTTACATGATTTAGAATTTATTGAAACTAGACGACATTGGTTTTCAAAAATCGTCTATCATGAAACACATGATAGCGTTAATGTGTTTAATTTGGTTGAAGGTGAAGAAGCAATCGTTGAAAGTATAAATGGTGAGTTCGAGCCTTTTATTGTTCATTATGCTGAAACGTTTATTATACCTGAGCATATAAAAGAATATTCTATTAGACCACATGGACCTTCCATAGAAAAAACTATTGCTACTATTAAGGCATTTGTTAGAGTGTAAGGATGGATGAATACAAGACATTATTCATCTTTGAAGTTCAAAAAATCAATTTAGTATCAATAGGGTAAAACCCTATTGATACTAAGAATTCCCTTAGCTCGCCCATTATGGCTAAACGCCTGCGAGTCCTAACCCTATTGCGATATACGTTTCCCAAGGGCAAGAGGACATAGGAGAATTAAACTGTACTGTTGCTCTCTAGCAACTTAATTCTCTTTAAATTTCCGGGTTCCCCATACTTCCCTTCATAAAAATCCACATACCAATCCGCAAACTGCTGTAGACCTTCTTCAATGTTGTCTCAGGTTTAAACCCAACTGCCTTCTACAACTGTTATGTTGATGCATAGGTTGCTGGGACATCGCCAGTTTTAATAGATACAAACACTTCCTCGGACTCTACTTCTTTGCCTAAATATTTACCTAAGCATTTCTCTAATGTGGTAATAAAGGTCATGAGTTTCTCTGAATTGTTGTTTCCGGTATTGAATACTTTATACTGCAAATCGCCTTCAGAGGCGTATGTAACATGCAACTTTAAAAGCTATTTTCCAATTGCCAAATACAGTTATTGAATGGGGGGATGCTAAAGTCCCTTATTAAAAAACTCTCCAAATTTATCTTAATGATCGTAAAAGAATTCCCATATGAATCTTGAAGACAATATACATAATTAGCTATAACAAATAAGTGTAAGTTTGTATTTCAGACTACAAACTTACACTTATATTTTTAACTAGATTCGTTTAAAACACTTAATTCAAAAACTCATTTACAGTTTTTGCAACCTTTGCAACTTCATCTTCCTTTAAATAAGGATGCATTGGTAAGGAAAGAACAGTATCACATAATTTATTTGTTACTTCGAAATCACTCTCTTTAAAACTCAAATTAGAAAATGCTTGTTGTCTATGCATTGGTTTTACATAATATACCATACTAGGGATACCCTGTTCTTTTAAATAGCTCTGTAAACTATCACGTTGCTCTTTAGAGTCTAGCTGTATTGTATATTGTGCGAAACTAGAATAATAACCACTTGGAACTACTGGCTTTTGTACATAATCTGCTAGCTTGTTGTTGTACAAGTCATATACTCGATTAACATCATCTAACTCGTGTTGTCTAAAGGCTCTAAGTTTAATCTTCAGTATTGCGGCTTGTATTGTATCTAGTCTCGAATTTAATCCAATTCTAACGTTATCATATTTATTTTCGCCTTTTCCATGAATCTTTAAGGAGTTCAACAATGCCGCTAATTCATCATCGTTCGTAAAAATAGCTCCACCATCGCCAAAGCATCCTAGTGGCTTAGCTGGGAAGAAAGAGGTTGTTGCAGCATCTCCAAAGCTACATACCATTTTCCCATCAATATTGCCTCCAAATCCTTGAGCTCCATCTTCAAGGACTAATAAATTATGTTTTTTAGCTAATTTTTCAATTTCAGGATAGTTAGCAGGCAATCCAAATAAATCTACAGGAATTACAACTTTTGGTGTCAATTCTCCTTCTTCCAACGTCTCTTCGATAGCCTTTTCTAGTTTATCAATATCTATATTGAAAGTTGTTTCATCTACGTCAACAAATACCGGTGTTGCCCCATTTAGGGAAACAACTTCTCCAGTTGAAAAGAAAGTAAAGTCAGGTACGAATACAGCGTCACCTTCTTTTACATCCCAGGCCATCAAGACTAAAGATAGTGCATCTGTACCATTTCCACAAGTAATACAATGTTTTACACCTACATAATCTGCTAATTCTTCTTCAAGCTCTTTCACTATTGATCCACCGATAAAGCCAGCATTACTCATTACTTCTTGAACTGCTGAGTCGATTTCATCTTTATATGTATTATACTGTGTTTTTAAATCTCTAAATTGCATATAGATATCCTCCGTATTTAAATAATATTCAACGATATGATTTAATGATTAAAGTGGCATTTTTATTATATAAATTCCTCATCTTTCTCACAAAGTTCTGCTTTAATGTAGCTTGGTAAACATTGGATTGGGCCTGTTTCGTTTTGTTCTCTTTTAACAAAACCTTCCTGTGAAACTTCGTATACAACTCTTACTATTAATTTTTTCTTTTAAACAACTAACCATCCTATGTAACTTGTCAAAGACTAGATTCAAAGGTTCAATGTTAAAACGGTCTGTTAAAACTCATACAGAACCTTTTCCCACTAATACCTGACTTATTGTCTTAAATAGTATTTTTAAATCTAACCATAAATTAAAGTTTTCTACATAATACAAATCGTGTCTTATCTTCTTAGCATGAACCATATCACTTCTACCATTCACTTGTGCCCAACCTGTAATTCCAGGCTTAACAGCTAAGCGAAGCTTTTGTTCCGGACTATAACATTTAGTTATTTGTATTATTTCTGGTCTCGGTCCTATTACACTCATATTCCCTTTTAACACATTAATAAATTGTGGTAGCTCATCCAGACTGTATTTTCGGATGAATTTACCTATCTTAGTTATATTCGGATTTTCAATTGATCCGGTTTTAAATACAAAGTCGTCTGGTACTCCATTCTCCCAGTCGTATATTCTTCCTTTACTCTTTCCTTCAGAAGTTTGTTTTATTTTCATCGAGCGGAATTTATACATCTCAAAAGAAATATCCCCTTTTCCACTACGTAGTTGCTTAAAAAATACAGGTCGACCATCTTCTTTAATAATTAGAATAGCTAAAATTAAAAATAAAGGACTTAATACTAACAATACACTTAGACTAAATACGATATCAAATAACCGTTTTACTATAAGTTGAGATGAATTTTTCGATTTTGTGTAGCCTATTTCTGTCTGTTTCACAGAGTTGTTCACTTTTTTTCACCCCTCCACTCCCGTCCGCTATTCCAATCACTTGGTTCGGTTGTTTAGTACTATCTACTATTACACTGCCTTCTTTACCAATATATCCACCAGCAACTACTGATACTCCTTGGATTATGGATGCTCCATAGACATCATTAAAAAAGGCATTAGTATATTCATGAGTTGACAAGAACTGATAAGGAAGGGCAATCCTTGTATCAAGTCTTGTAATATGAACATTTTTTAATAACATCCGCTGGATAAAATCATTACTAAAATTATTTATTCCACCATCTATAATAAATGTGTTCTGGTGTATTAGTGGAAATAAAGTCTCATCATTAGTAAATTCACCTGATAGAAATGATACAACCAAATCCACTTGCTCTACTAATTGTGACCCTTCAATTGATTGAATAGGGGATGAATATTTGGGTAAAAAAGAGTTTAGAGCTTCAATATGCCTGTTTTCCTTTTCTTTTGTTCTTCCAATCAGGTAAACATATGCTTGTCTTTCAGCAAGTCTCACAGCCATTTTACTGGCTAAATTACCAGTTCCTATTATAATTACGTTTTTGTTATATATATTGTCCTCGAAATAATTTCGAATTAATAAATCACAGGATTCAATTGTTGTATCATTGGGTTTAACTGATACCAACTTTGACTTTTTAATTACTTCTTTAGCAACTTTGAAAAGGTTTAAACTTTGCTTTAATTCTACATCTATGTAAACATAGTCTACTTTACCGTCAAAAAAGGAAAGGGTTTCTTTTAACATACATTCTTCATTAATCATAAAACAGGATATAGCCAATACACCCGGGATATTTCTACGTGGGAGTACTCTAAAATCTAAGGCGTGTTTAGCTGTTGTACTGATCATAATAGAGCTATTATTATACTCTTTTAGATACTTGAGCTCTTTACGAAGCATCTCATTTATTTCCATTTAATACACACCCCCTCAAATATCACTTTGAAATAAACGCTTTAAAAATGACTTTCCAACTTTTTAGCTAACATACTCCACGTATGATTACTTTCTCCATATTTATAGGAATTTTTGCTATACTCTTGTAATAACTCTGGATCTTTGGATACTCTTAATATCTCATTTGAAATCTGATCAATTCCGTCTGTTACTATTCCCAAGTTATGCTTAGTAATTACTGTATCTTTTAGATTACTAAGCATAAAAATAGGTAATGAAGCCGCCATATAATCAAACATTTTATTTAAACTTATTCCCCACTTATAAACTTCTGCATTTCTCATTGTTATTATTCCTGCATCAGCATAATTTAAAATTGTTGGAATAAACTCTTTCTGAATAGGGGGCAAGAAAGTAACATTTTTCAAATTGTTTTCTTCCGCTTTTTTAATCATGTTTTTTTTCTCAGGCCCATCACCTATCAATACAAAATGAATATTCTTATCGTACCTACCTATTTTCATTGCAATCTCTACCATTGCCTCTAAATAATTTGCTAGGCTATGGGCTCCAGTATATATTAATAAGAATTTTGATTTCTGTTCCTCTAAAGCATATAAATGAGATTCAGGTAGTTCACCTTTTGTGTGGTATCGGTTAATATCAACACCATTAGGTAAATAAATGACTTTTTCCTGAGCAATACCTTTTTGCTTAACATATTCTGGTGCCTTATCAAATAATACTATTATTTTATCGGCCTTTTTGTATAAAAATAATTCTAATTCTCCTAATAACTTTACAATTGGATTGTTTGGCGAGATTTTACCTAAATCTATAAGAGATTGTGGCCACAAGTCTCGTTCTTCAAAGAAAAATTTTGCTTTTTTCTTCTTGGCATTTTTATAGCCTAATATTGCTGCAAGTGGATGCATTAAAGAACCGATAACAATATCCGGTTTTTCTTTAATTTTTTTTGCTAATTTGTTAGCTTTATAGGTATATGAAAACATATTAAGAATTCTTTTATGGTCATTTTTATAATAGCTAGTTGTTTTTAGCCAATAAAACTTCACACCAGTATATTCTTTGTAAATAAAATAATCACCTTTACCGTAGTTTTGTTCTTCTTCTCTTTTCTGATGATTAAATGAGGACGCAAATATAGTAACATTGTGACCTAATGAAACTAGCTCTTTTGCCAAATCAAAATGACGGGTAATCCCACTTGAATTTGGTCCAACTGCATAATGATTAAAAATCCAGATATTCACTATAATCTACCTTTCCTGATTACGAAGCAGCTGATCTTCTGGTACATTTCTAAGTTTTTTCGCAGGTGAGCCGACGACAAGACTTTCACTTTCCACATCCTTAGAAACAACACTTGCAGCAGCAACAGTTCCATCTTTTTCAATTACTTTACCAGGTAAAATTGTTGAATTCGCTCCAATCCTCCCGCCAGTTTTGACCGTAACACCTTTAAATTTCTCAAATCTTTCTTTACTTCTGGCCATGTAATTATCATTAGTTGTAACTACACAAGGTGCAACAAAAACATAATCTTCAAGCTCTGAGTATGCCGTGATGTAACAATTTGTTTCAAGCTTACAGCGCTTTCCAACTGTACAATCATTTTCAACTGCTACTCCACGACCAATGATTGTATACTCACCGATTTTTACTCTTTCTCGCACAGTTGCAAGATCTGCTACAAAAACATTATCGGCTATTTCACAATTGGCATAAATAATAGTTGAAGTACCTATAGTTACTTCGGATCCTATTTTAGCTGATGGTAGATGGTTAGTGCTTGGCAATATAGATGCTTTCGCCCTTGTAGGTTGCTTTCCTATTACTGCGTTATCTTGAATTACAACATTATTTCCGATTACAGTTCCTGCATAAATAATTACGTTGTGACCAACGACAACATTTTTTCCAAACTTTACATTATCCTCTATAATAACGTTTTGGCCAATTTTAGGTTGATTCATAGATTAACACCTACTTTTTATAAATTTTTTTACTTTACAAAGTCTCATTAAAAACTAATTTAGTTTCTCATATAATTTTATTAGTTTTTCACTTTCTGTTTCCCAATTATATATTGTTTCTATTGCTCTTCTACCGTTTTCACCCATAGTTGTTGCTTCTTGAGGGTTACTAAATATCCATTGAATAGCCTTTGATATCTCCTCTACATTTAAAGGGTCCACACATATACCACATTTATTCATTTCAATAATTTCTTTCCACACTGGGAAGTCTGATGCAATTACAGGGATCCCTGCCGCCATATATTCAAACATCTTAATGGGTAGAGAATCTATAAAATTTAATCTTGGCTCTAATACTACTAATCCAGCTTTTGACCTTGAAAGAGTATTTTTTATGCCCTCTCTGTTCAAAAAGCCATGATAATTTACTTTTGTTTCCCAAGAAGGTAATATCTCTAAAATTTTTTTTTCGTTTTCATTCACAAATTTACCAGCTAGTTCCAATGTACCTATTGTTTTTTCTATGGCACCAACCATAACTAGGCTTCCTCTTTCTTTTGTAATGCCACCTATATAAACTACTGAATTTTCTTTTCCTATTTGTTTATCACCAATATATAATTCATTTAAAATTGGAAAGTTACTTACATTAATTACGTTATGATTATATTTTTTAAATCTATCTTCTATATAAGGAGTCGCTGTTACTATGGCATCTAACTTTCGAACAATATTGTTTTCATATTTTTCAAAAGCAAAGGATGTAACTTTTCTTATAGGTTTAGGTATCCAATGTTTATTTAAGATCTGTCTAGGTACGTCCTCATGAACGTCATATATTACCTTTTTACCTTGTTTCTTTAACATTATTCCTGTTTTAAGCAGCTCTGGATCATGAAAATGATATATATCAGCATCTAATTCTAAAGCCTTTAAGTAAACCTTTCTTGTAAAAAAATTTGCTCTTTTAAACCGTCCTTTATATGGGTTTAGTAAACCATGCACTTTAATACCCTGAAAGTTTTCAACTGATGTATTAGGAGCGATTAAATGCACTTCAAAACCCGCTTCTACTAATGAGCTACATTCCTTTACAGTTATTCGTATATCATTATAGGGATGTACTGAAGTCATATGGCAGATTTTCATCATCGTATCCTTTCGAACTATATCTTTTATAATTTATTATCTCTTCTACTACAAAATATTAATTTTTAGTTTTATTTACTGTCGCTTTTTGATATTCAGCAAGTATTTTTAATGATACTTCTTTCCATGCAAAGTTATCCTTAATCTTTTTAATAGCATTATTGCCAATTATTTTTCTGTATTTAGAATTATTTATTAAGTAAAGAGTCTTTTCAGTAATATCCTCCACACTTTTTGGTTCAACTAAGAGACCATCAATTCCATTGTCAACTATATCTTCTATTCCTTCACCCTTACAACCAATAACAGGTGTCCCACAAGCCATAGCTTCTATATAAACTACTCCAAAGGCCTCATTCCAGCTAGGTAATAAAAAGATATCCGCTTCAGTCATAAACTCTTTAACATCTTTCCTTGATTTTTTACCCAAAAAAACAACATTTTCTTCGAGATTAAGTTTTTTTACTAGCTGTTCCAATATAGCCTTTTCTTGACCGTCACCAATAATTTGATAAGTAATACCTGGATGTTTTTCCACAATCTTCGAAATTGCCCGTAGGCAAAGATCGATTCCTTTGGGTTTTAGTAAGTTTGATACACTGAGAATTTGTACATTAGACCCTTTGTCTGTCGCATTTTTTTGTTGCATGCTACTACCCTCTAGAAACATATTTGATACACCATTATTAATTACTGTGAATTTTGTAGAATCTATTTCGGCTAAAAATTGCTTTCGAATACTATTCAGCTTATTACTAACTAAGATATTTATATTTGATTCTTCTAATACTTCTTTTACTTTTCTTTTACACTTAACATTCTTATGAATTGTGTGTTGAAAATCTTGACCATGTATAGTTGTAATTAAAGGAACATTATATCTTTTTGCTACCAAAGTAGCTGCATAACCATCAGGAAGAGCAACATGAGCATGAATTATATCAAACCTAAAATCCCTACGTATCTTCTTAATTGTATTTTGAATGCTTATATACATCCTTTTTCCAGAGGAATCGAAATTAGCGTTTCTAGGTAGAGCAACATATCTAGGATAATATACTTCAACACCCTCTATATTATCTTTGGGTGGAATTGAGCTATAATTACTCCATTTTTTTGAGCTGCTTCTTAATATTGAAGGTACATAGGGTACAGGAGAAACTACTACTACTTCTTGCCCTAATTTAATTAACTCCTTTATTTGCTCATGGACAAATATACCATTAATGTAATTTGCTTTGGATGGATACATATGAGAAATGACTAAAATTTTCATTACCAATCTCCTAAGTGTCGTATGACTTTATATTTAATTGATAAGTATCCTTTATATACTTTGGCTCTTTTTTAAATAAAATCAAATAAAAGAATAAAAGGAAAATTAATACTTTACTTATTATTGTAGGGAATCCAATAACAGACTGTATTGAACTAATAGAGATATCTTTTATTGTAAATGCTAACATTATGTAAAAAGCAACATTCAAATAAGTATATTTAAAATTCTCTAGGTTTCTTTCTATAAATCCTATAATAAAGCCTACTAACAAAATACTCATCGTCATTATTATAAATCCAAAATTCGCGTACACTTCCCCAGTGAAAATGGTTGGGGCAGTTCCCACAATCCCTCTTTCATATATCTCTGGATACATATATCTATGGATATAATTTTCAACGTTAAAAGTTTCAGGATTGAACATACCTGCCATAATTGTGGGGCTAATAGATTTACCCATTAAGAATTCATGGTAATCAGGAAAAATACTAAAATAATAATACAGGGGTTTTACACTACTAATAAAAACACGTTCAAAAATTGAAGAGATTATAATACCAATATTGCTAAATGGTATTTTCATAAATAAAGAATATACTACTATCAATAATGAAAAACCTACTAAACCAACACTAAATAATTTCAATATGTAACTTTTATCAAGTCTACTTTTAATATTTTTTTTATAATTGTCGTAACTATTAATAAAAAACAGAAAAAGTAATGTGAATATTATATCTGCTTTCTTTAAAGTTGAAACAGAATTAAATATTAAAAGTAAGAATGGAAAAATAAATAAGATAAGGTTAACGGTGTTTTTATTATGTTTATATTTTAAATATAAATAGCCTACTATAAATGATAGTAATGTTATTTGAATAAAATCTCGGTATCCTACTAACAACTTAAAAATATAATTTTTATTACTAAAATTCAGGTTATTAGTAGCGTCACTCCTAGACTCCGCAAGTACATATTTACTTTGAATTGTCGAATCAAATACTGAAAGAAGCGGAATATTAGTTAAACTAGTGTAATATAGCAAACATGAAGATATTATCACTAATATAGAAATATATAATCCCTTTTTGTTTATACTATCTTTATTATCAATTTGAATTAAAGAATTATTTACACTAGAACTTTTTTTCATAACTATACTAG
Organism: Oceanobacillus jordanicus; assembly: GCF_022095695.1. GTDB lineage: Bacteria > Bacillota > Bacilli > Bacillales > Amphibacillaceae > Oceanobacillus_B > Oceanobacillus_B jordanicus. Next base: position 249,591 of record NZ_JAIFZM010000002.1, on the reverse strand, counting down.
AGAGTAAATAGCCTAGCGGGAGAAAATACATTGTTAATATTATACTTATAGTTGCTAAGAGAGCTGCCTCATCATTAGTAAAACTCTCATTTATATATATGGAATATCCCCCAATAAATATAAACAATAAAAAAAACAAATAAATTATATTAAAAAGTTTAGGAATTAAAATTCCCCCTGTGATTTTTTTTACTAATATGAGGGAATAAAGTAAAGAAAGATAATATATAAAAAACAAATTCTACCACCTCCAAAAGGCCTTTTATTTAATTGTTTATATAGGTGAGGGGGTTTTTCAATAAAATTGATTCAACTTTTTCAGCTCTATGTTCCCACCTTCCATATTCATTAACAAAGGATTTAACATTTCCTATAAAGTCTACATAGTCTTCAATCATTTTCCTTATACCCTCAGAAAAAGATTGCAGTGTACTATTACCCACAATTCCTAGTTTATTATTTACTATATAACTTTCCAAAACTTTACAGTCCGTAGATAGTATTGGTAACCCAAAGGATAAATACTCAAAAAGTTTCACGGGAACAGCAAAGTCATTGTAACTGTCCTTTAATAAAGGAATAACTCCAAAGTCTGCCTTATCATATTCCTTTTCTAATAACACGCCACTAACATGCTTTATTTCCAGCCAATTTTTATTTTTATAATACGAGAATAAGTTCAAATTTTTTTCGAGGTCCTCTTTTCTGCACACTAAAAGAAGCTTTGATTTTAATTCTATTTTATTTACCCTCTCAAATGACTGTAAAAGCAATTCAGTCCCATATCTCTTGCTCAAACCACCAACATAGATTGCTGTAGGAATCTTCCTTTTATTTTCTTGTTTTTTATTAGGTATTATTGTTTTATCTGCTGCCGGTGGCAAAGATACTTTTGGTTGCTTAAATGAAAAATGATTAGCCATTTCATCACTAGGAAAAAACATTATACTGCTCATCTTTTTAAAAAAAAGTAAATCGTATTGATATCTAAACTTAAGTTCAACATTTTTATAACTATTTACTAAGTTATTATAAAACTTCCAGTATGCATCCCTGTAAAATATACCGATTGGTATATTTTTATTTTTTATATGCTTTATAATCTTATAATCTATTAATGGTTGCATTGGATATGAACTAGGTTCAACATAGCAAAAATCAAAATTCATTGTTTCTTCCTTTTTTAGCCGTTCAAAGGATTGTTCTTTCTCTATTTTGTTTCCTGAAATTAAATAAACATCGTATCCAATTTTTTTAAATGCTTCATACATCTTTTTTGGGCGGACTTTTGAACCGCTTGATAGATCAGAAAAATCATATGTTACAAACATAATCATCTTTTTCATTCCTTAGTAACTCCCTTCAATAAAGTTATGTTTCTGTCTCCCGCTAAAGTATAGACAAATAATGAACATTATCACATAGTCTATACTCAATGTGCATACATAGATTGCTAAGAAGGTTTTAAAGTTTAATGCATATATAATCGATATCATAGCTGAAATTATTGTTAAAATCACTAGAGAGACTTGCCAAATCAGTACTATTTTCTGTTTCTCGTATAAATTTAACACGTTACTTAAAGGAGTCACAATAAATCTAAAAAACAATAAAATTATTAACATTTGAGATATCTCTCCAGCAGGTTCCCAAGTTTCCCCAAAGGCTAGTATAATTAAGTCTTTTACTACGAAAAATAATATAGTATATAACGGTAGTGATATACAAACTAACTTTTTAAATGTTGATATAAATGAATTTTTAGTTGTGTTACTTTTTTTTAGTTCCATTGAAGCTTCATTTAGAAATACCTGACTTATAGAATTACTTATCACTTTCATTGGTAATATAATTATTCTTTGACTAAGTGAATATTGCCCCAAAAGTGATGCCGAGAAGAAAGTTGGAATAATAAAGCTCATCGAGTGTAAAGAGACATTATTAAATATAGTTGAGGGTACACTGTATTTTGGATAGTCAGAATACCTCTTTGCTAGAGAATAGGCATCCCTCGGTCTAAATCTTTTAATTTCATCTTTTTTTGAATCTAATAATTTGCCAAAGATCTTCAAATTTCCAATTATATTCGATAATGTAGCGCCAATTATCAGACCGCCTACGCCCATATGCATTAATCCCAATAAAATTTGAGCTATAGAGCTATAAAGCGCTTGATAGATCCTTGTTTTTGAAATGACCTTAAATAAACCAACTCTGGTTGCCAAATAGTTCAATGAATTGTAAATTCCCATAAAAAGCGTCGCGATTGGTACTAAAAATAGCCAATTCCCTAAACTCTTTATATTAAGTGCGTCTAAAATTTCATTTTTAAAACCTAATAATATACTAAAAATCAAAAGAGAAATAATGAGAGAGCTTACTATTGATAGTATTGTTATGTTAACTGCATCCTGTTCTTTTATAGGTACTAAAATTGCTAATTCGTATCTTAAAGTTACAATTGTCCCCATAATTGTTACTAACGAAATGAAAATAGCTAATAACCCATATTCTTCTGGAGTATATATTCTAGTTAAAATTAACGAGGCTACAACTGGGATAACTTGTGCAGCACTCGTTCCAATTAACATAGTAAATATATTCTTATTTGAAGGGTTACTTAGTGTTTTCTTTAAAGTATTGAGTAGACTTATCATTATTATCTACTTACCATCATAGAGAATGGATATTTCCATTGCCCTTAATTTCTTTATTTATAGTATTCCTAGTATCGTAAACAACTTTCGAATGGGTAACTATTGTTTCATAATTGAAATCACTATGGTCAGTAGCAATTAAGACTAAATCTGCGCTTTCTAACATTTCAGCTGTAACACTTTCTATTGGTGATTGGAAATCATTTTTATATTTAAAATTCTTTACATACGGATCCACTACTGACCATACCGCACCAGCCCCATCTAACTTCTCTAGAATAGGAAGAACTGGTGATTCACGATAATCATCAATGTCTTTCTTATAAGCTACTCCAAGCACTAAAATATTTGAACCATTCAATGCTTTTTCTTCTTTATTTAGGATCTCCATAATTCTTTGAATCACATAATTAGGCATTTCATTGTTTATTTCACCTGCTGTTTCGATTAACTTAGTGTGATAATTATATTCACGTGCTTTCCATGTCAAATACCATGGATCAATTGGAATACAATGCCCACCTAATCCAGGACCAGGATAAAACGGCATAAACCCATAAGGTTTTGTTGCCGCTGCATCAATGACTTCCCATACATCGATACCCATTTTATTACATAGAACAGCCATTTCATTGGCAAGACCAATATTAATATTTCGGAAAGTATTTTCTAAGATTTTTTCCATCTCAGCAACAGATGGACTTGATACCTGGTGAATATCACTTTCCAATACATTTTCGTACATTGTCGCTGCTACTTCTGTACAATTTTCAGTTACACCACCGACAACTTTTGGAGTATTCTTTGTCTTAAATTGTTTGTTACCTGGATCAACACGCTCTGGTGAATAAGCTAAGAAAAAGTCCTCACCACAGTTTAATCCACTTTGTTCTAAAATAGGCTTTAGCAGTTCTTCTGTAGTTCCTGGATAAGTTGTACTCTCAAGTACTACTAGCATTCCTTCATGAATATGATCAGAGATCTCGTGTGCAGAACTTTCAACATAATTTGTATTGGGTTGTTTATATATATCTAATGGTGTTGGTACACATATTGCAACCGCGTCTACTTCTTTAATAAAGGAATAATCAGTAGTAGCTTTTAATTTTTTGTCTGCAACTAGTTCCTTTAATTCCTCATCAACTACATCTCCAATGTAATTAATTCCTTGGTTCACTTCATCAACTTTTGATTCCTGCACATCAAATCCAATTACATTATAACCAGCTTTCGCCTTTTCAACTGCTAAAGGTAAACCCACATAACCTAGCCCTACCACACCTATTACAGCAGTTTTATTATTTAGTTTTTCTATTAGTTTCTCTGCAAGTTGATTGCCTTTTTCTTTAGTTGTTAACATATTCTTTCTCCTTTGTTAATTGGATTGGTTGATTACTTTTAGCAGATTCATAAAATGAAAGTACTAACTCTAACGATTTCCTTCCCTCTTCCCCAGAAACAGCTGGTTGTCTATCTTCCTCAATCGCTTTTAACATATCATCAATAATACATTGATGCCCTGGAATACCAAACGGATCTTCCTTTATTTTTTCTTTGATCTTAATGATCTCATCATCTTCCACACCCTCAATTTCTAGATGTTCGAAGTATATAGCATTTTTCCCACCAATCTTTACAGTACCTTTTTCTCCAAAAAGTGTAATGGACTCTTCGAAATTTTGTCCATAAGATGTCGTGGAAGCTTCTACTAATCCTAAAGCACCTGATTTAAATTTAATAACTCCTGTGGAAACATCTTCGGCTTCAATTTTACGTAATCTTGTTGCTTCCATACTGAATATTTGTTCAGGTTCACCCATAAACCATAACAGTAAATCAAGATTATGGATTGCTTGGTTCATTAACACACCGCCATCGAATTCTTTAGTTCCTCGCCATTGTGCCTGATCATAATACTCTTGATTTCTATTCCAATTTACAGTTGCATTCGCATGGCTAATTTTACCTAACAGATTCTGATCAAGTATTTTACGTAACTCTTTTACTACTGGTCTGAAGCGATTCGGGTGGACAATTGACAGTTTTACTTCATTTCTATTACATGCTTCAATAATTTCATCTGTTTCTTCTAAAGTCATTGCAATTGGCTTTTCTAAAATGACATGTTTTTTTGAATTAGCTACTTTGATAGCTAATGGTGCATGTAATCCTGTCGGTGTACACACAGATACTACATCTATATCTTCTCTAAGTAACATTTCATCTAAACTTTCATATGCCTCAGCACCATATTCCTCAACATATGGTTGCATTGCTGAAGATAACTTGTCACTTACAGCTACTAGATTGGCGTTTTCAACTTCCTGTATTGCTTTCGCATGTTTTTTGGCTATGAAGCCACACCCAATAATAGCAAAATTCATTTTAACAACTTCCTTCTATAGTAAGATTAATATTATGGTTATTTTGCAGTCAGCATTTTTCTTTCTGTATAAATAATTTTCATCAAAACTTCTTTAAGGTCCACAGTATTATAACGATCAAACTGCTCAATCAAATTAAGCACCATCTCATTGTCCACCTCAACCGTCCGGCCAACGTAAATCTTCTCATAAACTTCCCCAGGAAGAATTTCTTCTTCGCCAAGTAACTCTTCATACATCTTCTCACCTGGTCTAATACCCGAAAATTGTATTGGGATTTCTTCTTCGGTATAGCCTGATAGTTTAATAAGGTTTCGCGCTAGATCTACAATTTTCACAGGCTCCCCCATATCTAGGACAAAGATTTCTCCACCTTTAGCAAGTGTACCTGCTTGAATAACAAGTCTTGACGCTTCTGGAATCGTCATAAAATATCTTGTCATTTCCGGATCCGTCACAGTTACCGGGCCACCTTTTTCAATTTGTTTCTTGAACAGAGGAATAACACTTCCACGGCTTCCCAGTACATTACCAAAACGTACAGCGACAAATTTTGTTTTACTTTGCTGTGCCATATGCTGGACAACCATTTCCGCTACACGCTTCGTTGCTCCCATCACATTTGTTGGATTTACTGCTTTATCCGTTGATACCATGACAAATGTTTGGACACCAAATGTATCTGCTGCTTCGGCTACGTTTTTCGTGCCGATAATATTGTTTTTTACAGCTTCATGCGGGTTATATTCCATAAGTGGAACATGCTTATGTGCAGCTGCATGGTAGATAATTGTTGGTTTATGTGTGTTTACGACCTCAAAAATGCGCTCTTTGTCCTGGACATCGGCAATAACCGGTACGATTTCTATTTCCTTTTCTCCGTATTGCTGCTTTAATTCCATATCAATTGTATAAATGCTAAATTCCCCGTGTCCGAGAAGGACTATTTTATTCGGTGTAAACTTCATAATCTGACGACAGATCTCTGATCCAATCGAGCCACCAGCTCCAGTTACCATTACCGTACGGCCAGTTACGTATTCTGAGATTGCATTAATATCAAGTTTTACTGGTTCGCGACCAAGTAAATCCTCAACCTCAACGTTTTTTAAGTTGCTAACGGACACACGACCCGTCATCAGATCCTCGATTTTGGGGATCATCTGTACCTTGGCTGTTGTTTTGTTAGCAGAGGCGACGATCTTTTCTAACTCCCCATTTTGTAAGGAAGGGATAGCAATGACAATATGCTCAATATTAAGTTCTTCTACCACCTCAGGAATATCCTTTACTCCCCCTGCAACTGGTAAATTGAATAGCTGCATCTTTTGTTTATGTATATCGTCATCAACGAAACCAACTGGCCATAATTCTGTGTTTTGTTGTTCGTTTCTTAACTGGCGGGCAATCATCGCGCCCGCTGATCCTGCACCAACGATGAGTGTGCGTTTCTTGTTTTTGTCCTGTTTTATGTACCGGTCTCGGAAAATACGCCACATGAAGCGTGATCCACCAATTAAGATAATATGTAACATCCAGGTGACAACCAATGCTCTTCTATATAGGGCATAATCATTAAATAAGTACATGATGAGACCTGATGCTAGTACGGAAAATGTGACAGCCTGTACAATTGCGACCAACTCTCCGACACTGGCATAGGACCAAACTTTGTTATAGAGCTTGTAAATAGAAGCAAATAAATGATGGAATAATAAAAGAGCTACTGCGCTAATAATGATGGCATCCATGTTAATAACAGAAGTAAATGGATATACAACCCAAGAAGCAATAAAAATTGCGGTACTGACAATAATAGAATCCAGTAAAATAAGTAGACCTAAGCGCGTACGATAGCTCATGAACGTGCCCCTTTCTCTTTGTGTTTTAACTCTTTGAAGTATTGAAAAAGATCTCTTCGGCGTTTTTTTCCTGTTTTTGTGTAAATGTGACTAATATGTACTTTTACAGTGCTTTCTTTCGTATCAAGTAGATAGGCTATATCACGGTTTTTTAAGTCTTTACCTAGTAGGTAGGCAATTTCAATTTCTTTAGGCGTGAGGTTAATGCAAGATTTTAAAAGTTTATGTGCAAATGACTCTTTATCCAACTGACGCAGTTCGACAATATTCTCTCTAAGAAATTGTAACAAGATTGATGGTAGAATACTATGGTCCTTTTGTGCCACATAGACCGCTTTAACTAATGAAGATAAAGAATGATCATCTATTAAACTTATAACTCCCTCTCGTACGAGGCGTAACAAATGACGAGGTTCATCCTCCCCTGAAATTAATCCGACCACTTTTACATTTTTTTCAGTTAATTCTCTTGTGAGGGTAATGCTATCTTTTGGGGTGAGCTTTTGAAGATCGAGAAAGATTAGACTACAACATCTAACAAGTACGTTAATTGATCCAATCATGACCGGAATGTCGTGTTGCTCTTCCATTTGTGTTACTATCTCTTTCACACTATCTCTTGGTTGATAAAAACCTACATAGAACATAACTGTCCCTTCATTCTCAGCTGATATTTCGTATGTAAAAAAAACGACCCCTGAATTTTCCTAATCAAGGAAAGTAAGCTACAAAATTCATGATACTAAAGACCCGGTCATAATTGTAGTGACTTTTGGAAATAAAAGTCATATCAAGCACCTGATTTGTTCCTAGTTTTTCCTATTTAATACTTTTTGTAGGTATTGGACGAGCTTTTTGCGATTGGGTATTCCAAATTTATGATAGAGTTCACTAATATAATTTTTAATAGTACCTTCACTTAGAAATAGATTTTCGGCAATTTGCTTGTTTGTGTTGTTTTGCATAAGTAAATACGTTATATCAAGCTCTCTTTTAGACAGGATAATGTTTCGGTTTTGCAGTTTCCGGTCCAGAATTTGCTTTTTGCTATACGTTTGGGCACGGATTTTTTCTGCTAAGATACGAGCAGCTGGACCAGATAAGACAATTTCATTTTCATAGACTTCACGAATACAGCGAATTAGACTGGTGGCACGAAGACTTTTTAATAGAAAACCATCTGCACCTGCATTGATACCTGTGACAATCAAGTCCTCATCTGCATAAGTCGTAAGTAAAATAACCTTTATATCAGGGTGATTTTCTTTAATCTTAATGGTTGCTTTAATTCCATCCAGTTCAGGCATATGTATATCCATTAAGACCACATCTGGTAGGTATTTCTTAAATGTATCTATTGCTTCCTTGCCATTAGATGCAATGCCAACAACTTGTATATCTGCTGTGTTGGAGATCAGCGCTTCTACCCCTTCACTAAACAAGCGCTGATCCTCTACTAGCATAACGTTTATCATTTTTACTGCCCCTTTTACTACGTTGATTGTTCTTAAAGTTGTATTCTTAATTTCCCAGTATCCCCTTGCCATGCCGTGAAAAATAACCTCTTATTTCGTATCTGTAACATTCGCACGTCTTTTAGTAATGTGTACATTTTTCTTATACACGCCGTAATTGTTTCCAGCTAAAATTTCATGCTATCCTAACGTGTTAAAAAAGAGAGTACGTTATTTGTACTCCCACCCTTTATTAAGATGCCCATTAAAACAGTCCAAGAAACTTTTTCTTTTTAACCTTGAATGGCTCCACTTTATTAACATTACTATTATCTACCAGCAATTGACTGTTTTCTAAAAACATATAAAAATATTCGCTACCATACTCCTGCTTTATTGTGTGCATAGCCTCCTGCAAGCAAAAGCCACGTGTTGTTGTATTATGTGCGTCCGTAGCCACAAAATGCGTGAGGTTCGACTCAATCAATTGGTGAGAGAACTTCTGAATGTTTTTCCCGAATTTACCGATAACACTTGCTGCTGTCACCTGGGTTAAGGAACCTTTGCGCACAAATTCATACAGCTTACTTGGATCTTGAATTAACTCTGCGTTTCGTTCTGGATGGACGATAATCGGTGTATAGCCAGCTACCTGTATGTCAAACAGCATTTGCGCTGCATAGCGCGGCACACTGCTTGAAGGAAATTCTACAAACATATACTTCGTATCATTAAGCGAAAGTATTTTCTTGTTTTGGATTTCCTCAATCATGTCGCCATTAATGCGCACTTCCTGCCCCGGCAACACAGTTAGTGGAATATCCTGCCTGACAAACAACTCACTTAAAATATCTACATTGTGCATGATCGTGTCGCGGTCATTTTCGTATTTTCCATTTCGGTGATGTGGTGTTGCAATGATAGTATGGATACCCTGTTCCACAGCAGCTTTCGCCATTTCGATGCTGTCTGTTTCAGTCTGTGCCCCGTCATCGACACCAGGTAATATATGACTGTGAATATCGATCATTAGAATCACTTCCTAATTTTTATTCTTTGGTTGTATTAGTTATTGGAATTGTTCAAATATTACTGCACATTATAGCAGATTATGTCAGTCTTAAACAATTAATTCGTTTGTTAAACAATGTTTACATTCTAATAAAATGAACTAACATTTTCAGGACTATTATCTTGCTTGCATTGTAGCAAAGGGTTGAAAGAGTATGTAGAAACATTACTAAAACAGTAAAAAACTCCCTGCTACTCTGGCTGCAGGGAGTATCCATTCATTTAGTTGGTACCATAGTAGTAATGATAATTAGATTCTTTCTTTTCTCGGTCATTAAGTACAGCACCAAGTAATTTCGCCCTTGCTGGCTCAAGTGCTTCTTTCGCTTTTTCTACTGCTTCATCTTCGGTATGCTTACTGCGGACAACTAATAAGGCGCCATCCACGATGTTTGCCAAAATTTGAGCATCTGTTACGGCAAGCACTGGTGGTGTATCAAAGATCACCATGTCATAAGACTGCCTTGCATCAATTAAGAATTGTTCCATTTTTCTTGAGGCAAGCAATTCGGATGGATTCGGTGGGATCGGCCCACAGGAAATGACATCAAGATTGTCGACGTCTGTCCGATTAACGGCTTCTTCTAATGTATTTTCCCCAACAAGTATATTACTTAAACCACGTAAGTTATCAAGACGGAATGTATAATGGACCGTTGGTTTTCTTAGGTCAGCATCTATTAACAGCACTTTCTTTCCTTGCTGTGCATACACGACAGCTAAGTTGGCCGTTGTCATGGATTTTCCTTCTCCTGGGCCCGAGGAGGTGACCAGCATGGATCCTAGCGTCTCATCCACTGAAGCAAATTGTAAATTCGTACGAATGGTACGATATTGCTCGGAAATCGGCGACTTCGGGTTCAGCTTGGCAATTAGATGCCGCATTTTATTTGTTTGCTTAGCTTGATTTTTTCTGCGCGCCATCAAAGCCACCCCTTTGCTTAGATTTTACCTGAAAGGAGAACTGATCCCCGTGCAGGTCATCTGTATCGATATGAGCGATCACACCTAGAACGGGTAGACCGTGTTTCTTCTCAAGATCATCTTCTGTAGTAACAGTGTTATCCAAGTATTCTAGTAAGAAGGCTAGCCCTACACCAACCATTCCTCCAAGTACAAATGCAATCGCAATGTTGAGCATTGGATTTGGTGCTACTGGAGAAGGGTTTTCACTTAATTCTGCTTCAGACAGAACTTTCACATTATCGACATTCATAAATTCCGCGAGATTTTCTTGAAAGGTTGAAACCGTCGTATTGGCAATATCTACAGCCATTTCTGGACTTTCATCCGTTGCAGTAACAGAAACAACCTGTGAGTTTTCTGCATTGGAGACTTGAAGCTTTTCCCCAAGTGCTGAAGAACTATAAGGAAGGTTTAATTCCTCTACGACCTTATCTAAAATGGCAGGACTTTTAATAATAACATTGTATGTATTTATAATTTCAACATTGGCTCGAATATCATTGACGTTGTATTGTACTTCCGGATCCTGCTGTCCTTGGTTAACGATGAATTGTGAACTTGATTCATATGTCGGTGTCAGGACAAAGTAACTTACTGCTGCTGCGATCAACGCTGCGCCTAAAACAAAAGCGAGTATCATGAGCAAGCGCTTTTTAATAACCCCGAATATCTCCTTCAGGGAAATAGTTTCTTCCATGCTGGTACCCCCATCTTCTTATAATCTTAGTAGTTTTCTTCCGTATTTCGACATTACAATATGAAATTATATCATAGATGGTAGGTTTTAAAATGACTTTTTTATATTTTTTAACATTTCTAGAAGGGGACAAGTAGTGTGTCGGTAGTCTTCTGTTGTAGGGACATTGATGTGGCCGCAATTTGTCGAAAGGGGTAAATTTCCCTAGGACGATGGTTTTGCACGTTTATATTACAGTTATATTACAAAGCGGTTTGTTGTCTATCAATCTATTGTCGGAAAAGATATAATAAAAGTACTTTCTAGTAGATATTGGAAAGAAAACACAAATTATGCAGGGGGAAACGACTTTGGCCAATAAGAAAATGATCATGTCGGTTACTGCCGGTGCAGCTATAGCATCAGCCATCGTCGGTGCAGAAGAAGCAGACGCAGCATCTTATAAAGTAAAGAGTGGCGACTCGCTTTGGACCATCGCACAGAAATACAACACGAGTGTTTCAGATTTGAAATCAATCAACAAACTTTCAGGAGATATCATCTTCCCGAACCAAGTTTTGGAAACATCGAAAAAGCAATCATCTAATTCTAATTCTAGCAATTCAAATTCTACTAATACATCTACTTCAACTAAATCTACATACACCGTGAAAAGCGGCGACACATTAAGTGGCATCGCCTCGAAACACAACATTTCATTGAAGAACTTAATGGATTGGAATGGGTTGAATTCAACGCTCATCTTCCCTGGCAACAAATTCGTTGTTAGCAAAAATGGAGGATCTAGCTCAAGTTCTAGTGGATCAAGTTCTTCTGGTTCTAGTTCTAGTTCAGGCGGGAGCAACTCTCCGTCAACAGGTTCAGCCAAAGTTTATACTGTTAAATCAGGCGATTCTCTATCACGTATCGCTTCACAAAACGGCACTACTGTAGCTAACTTGAAAAAATGGAACAACTTGAAATCTGATTTAATCTTAATCGGACAGAAGCTAAACATTGGGGCAAGCAGTTCATCTAGCTCTGGCTCTAGCAATAGCTCAGCTAGTGAAAAGCCAACAGCTGACGTAAGCTACAATGTAAGCAAGCTTATCTCAACAGCGAAAAGCCAATTCGGCGTACCATATGTATGGGGCGGATCAACTACAAGCGGCTTCGACTGCAGCGGATTCATCTATTATGCATACAAAAAAGCAGGCATGAACATCAGCCGCCTCTCAACAGACGGCTACTATAACCGCTCATTCTATGTAAGCAAACCACAAGTAGGCGACCTAGTATTCTTCTCAGGTACCTACCGTGCAGGCATCTCCCACATGGGAATTTATGCCGGAAATAACGAATTCATTCATGCAGGCTCGTCCACAGGAGTTACCAAAACAAGCTTGAGCAACTCCTATTGGAAGAAGCACTTTGAAGGATTCAAACGTTTTTACTAATATAGATTTTGGTTAATGGGAACTCCAGCGCGGCTGGAGTTCTTTTTTTGGTTGGGGTTGGTGGTGATGGTGCTGCGTCTCTTCTTGATGATGCTGCGTCTCTTTCCTTGATTGGTGCGTCTCTTCTTGATGGTGATGCGTCTCTTTCCTTGATCGGTGCGTCTCTTCTCAGGAGTGGTGCGCCTCTTCCTGATGAGGTTGCGTCTCTTTTCTTGATTGGTGCGTCTCTTCCTGATGGTGCTGCGCCTCTTTCCTTAACCGGTGTGTCTCTTCTCGGGGATGCTGCGTATCTTTCCTTGGTTGGTGCGTCTCTTCTTGATGATGCTGCGTCTCTTCTCTTGGTTGGTGCGTCTCTTCTTGATGATGCTGCGTCTCTTTCCTTGGTTGGTGCGCCTCTTCCTGAAGAGGTTGCTCCTCTTTTCTTGGCCGGTGCGTCTCTTCTTGACGGTGCTGCGCCTCTCTCCTTGATTGGTGCGTCTCTAGGAAGCGCCACCACACAAGATACCAATACTCCCCACTATATTAGGAACTCTTATTCAGCGTTTTTTCCAACTTCTTTTTGTTTTATCATATACTAATTCTTTTTTTAGTAGTTTAGTGGCTATATTTTTAGAGGAAATATTAAGGTGTCTTCTACATTCTCTATTGCTGATGGTTGGTTGGATGAGGAACAAGTAGTCATAAATAGCACGCTTATGCGCCTCTTTGCTTATCATTTTACATTTCGGGCACAGCCATTTGCCATACAGCCTGCGCATCCCTAAGTATCCACACCCTGGACAGCGCACACCTGGCAGTATATCCTCCGGCCTTATCTCATAGTTTCTCATCAGTTTATATTCTCTCTTCCTGGCTGCCTGCATAAGATAGTGGCCAAGCTTTTGATGCTGGATCGGCTGCTGTTTGCTACCTCGGGCCTCGTGTTGCTTGATTTTATTCGGTATATGAGCAGCGTGGGCCACGACTTTGGCTATCTCTTCTTTATTTCCCTCTACCTTGATGATGGTGCTAGGGTCACTAATGGCGATAAAGTAATAGATTGGAATCGGAGGTAGATTCATTTCCTGCAACCATGCTTGCAGTCGTTGCTTCTGTAGTTCGGCCTGCAGGATGGGGTGGCGAAATCCTCTCTCCTGTGTGCTGTCATCTCGAGTGAATTGCTGCAACTCCGTGTCGAATGTAATAGATCCTGTAAAGTTTTTAACTTCCACAATATACGCGGCGTGCTGAGAGATAAGTAGATTATCAAGCTGCATATTCTTTCCCTCAACGGATAGGTTGAGATCTTGTAAGATTGTCATTTCGTATACGAGCTCTTCCAAATAATAATCCACTTGCTTCTCGCCAATATAGCCTTTCTTGCGACGTACATAGTCGCTTTCCACCTCTCTGAATTTTGGGTGGTCAGGTCTCATCCTTGATAGTAGAGCTTCATATTGGTCTAGCTCTGTTTTGTTTCTTTTTTTAATAATCATTTCGTTCTCCTTTTTTACTTGCTATCTTACCTTCTATTCGAAAACGTGAGAAATGTATAAAATCGTATTTTTACAAAGAAAAGCACCCCCAAACTGGTTTTTTCTTTTCAACAGAAATTAAATTTCTCTGCGATTTAGGGGTATGATAATTAATTTTTACTCCCTTTTATCGAGAAGCAATTCTGTTATAATAAAAATACAGTTATAAGCAATTTGATCGTTGAAAAGCTTCTATTGTATCTATAGATATAAACGAGGAGGAGATAGGTTGGAGACTTTCGCACTCATTGGAATGTGGTTGGTGTTCGCCTTACTATTAATTTATACGGTAATTGCTTGGTTAAACAGAGGTTTGGAAAACTATACATCTGCAATAAGAAAGACATGGTATGTGATTTTTGTTTTTGGTAGCTTGGTGTTTATAAGTGACAACCCAAGTCTGTTATTTTCAAATTGGAATAACTACCTAATAGTGCTTTTTATATTTGTTATCGTTGATTCTTTAGTATTCTTAAACCTTTATGTAAGTACGCTAGGTGGCCACCAATTAGAGAGTGTAAAAGTCCAGGTTGGAGTTACGCAGGAAGAATTGGAAGAAAACAATAGAAAAACAGGGCATATACCCGATATCTTAACCGCTTTTGATTTTCCGATAAATACTTTAGATAAGGATGAGTATATATTTCACTTAGGAGAAATCTTGAATAAGTATGCTCAAAGAGAGAATTTAGTCATTGACCTTCTTCCTTATGAAACGGAAGAAGAAAAGGAAAGTATTCTCGAAGGGTTAGGAAGGAACAAGAAAAGGGCTGAAAGGTTTCTAAGTCAACAACATAGTATTCTTTTAGAGAAAGACCATTTAGGTTTATACCCATATCATATATTGAAGAGATTCTATGTGGTACAAGTTCAAACTGTCAACGAAGGAAATAAAATCTCGAAAATAGATGGATTGGTTATTAATACGCTAATAATCACTTTTAGTTTAGCAGTTAGTGAATATCTTAACGATAGTGTAGAAGTAATGTCTGAGAATGTATCAGGATTTACTGGTAATAAGAAAGTCATTGACAAGCCGACTAAACGTGCAACCGCTACGATTCCGCAGATTACGGAAAGTAGCCACTCTACAAGGATGAGAGAAAAGAACAGAAGAATTGTATCCACTTTAAAAAAAGAACATCAAGAAAAGTTCAGGTTTTAATTCTGGAGTGCTTATGCGCTCTTTTTTCATATATTAACCGACATTGCATATTGGATTCCCATCTCCCCCCAATATCTTGAACCCCTTTAGACTAAAGTTATGATTTTGCATCCTTGGCAGGACAGGAGACACTGAAAATAAACTCCAATTAAAAAAACCCGGATTTCTCCAGGTTCTTTACCTCACCAAATATGCTTCTAAAATATAACGCTCTGGTGCCGATCCAATAAAGTCGAACGGATAGCATGTGCTGACAGTTAGGGTGGCTCGTGGTTTGGGCACAATGACGGTGCGATCATCTGCATCGACAATTCGCACTTTGCGCACCTTGTACGTGAACTCACCTGCTTCGGTTGTGACGATTAATTCGTCGCCAACGCCTACTTCTCCAAGCTTACGAAAAACGGTATCGCGGTGTCCGGAAAGAACGGAGTTGTCTTTCTCGCCTGGAAGTACGCTATCTGCGAAATGACCAACACCCTTGGCTAATTCATCTTCATCTGTTCCGTGGAAGATGGGCAAAACTGCCTTGAGCTTCGGTATGGAGAGCTCGCCCATTTCGTCACCGATTTCCGGGCGCTCTGGATAAAGCATTTTTGATTCTACTACCTTTTTTTCCTCGACAGCCTTGTTGCTTTCTGCAGAGACTTCCACCTGCTCGGTTCCTCCACCAAGATTATATCCTTTTAAAAAGGTCCATCCATTGGTTGCTGTTAACCAGAGACCACCCGCTACAAGCAGGATGGCACTGGTTAGCATGAACCGTTGTTTTTTACTTTTCAAGGCTTGTTGCCCTTGTTTTACGGAATAAGAATATTCCTCCACTGATGATCAACAATCCAGCAAGCGCCCCCATGCCATAGTTGGAAGCTGTTTTTGGCAGCTCTCCGCCTTTTACAGTAGCTGGAACTGTTGTGTCAGATGAAACGGTCTTCTTGACTGGTGCTGGTGTTGGTTTTTCAGTTCCGTTTGAAAGTGCTTGTCCTGTGTCATGTAGGCTTTCCGAGTCAACCATCTCTCCCGTTATGATCAAGTCTGCCAGGAATTCGCCCTGTAAGTTATATAGTGAGATTTTCAAGTCTGCGTTCACAAGCTCTGTCATATTGAACAAGGCAGTTAAGGATAATGGTTTTTCTGTGCCATCTTGAATTAGGCTGAATTCTACTTTCAACTGGAAAATGGAAATGAATTCTTTGTAAATGGACAGTAATTCGGCTGCCTCTTTTGGTGTTAATTCTGTTGCTGTGTCAAAGTCTTCGAATGCCATCATGCGATCAGCCAAATTAAAAATCTGCTCTAGCGTTTCGTCATCCATTGTTTCAAAGATGGAAAGGAAATGTGCTTCCAATCGGTCAATTTCTTCCATGGTCAACCCATACTCTTCCATCAATACGCTTAATTCATCGATAAGGTACATGTCCTCAAAGAAACCATTTATATCCTGGTCAAGATCATCGATAAAAATATAGTCATTAATATCAAGTCCGTTCTCCTTCATAAGCGCAAGTAATTCATCTTTGTTCACATCATATACGTCAGTAAAGTAATCAAGATTGCTTAAATCTTTCTTAATAACTTCACCTAGAAAGTCAAAAAGGCGATCTATTGTTTTAAAGTTGTCCAATGTTTCTTCATATCTAGCTAGTGATGCTACCACATCCTCGCGGGTGACCGTAAATCCTCTTACTTTACTAACTTCTTTTAAACGGATCTCTAGATTTTTATCAAAATCTGGATCACGTACAATCCTTGCTTCTAGATAAAAATCAACTGCTTGATAAAGATCATCGACGAATACATAGTCATCCAATGTTTCGCCGTTTTCAGCTAATAATGCTCCCAGTTCCTCTTTGCTTATTTCGTAGTCTTCATAAAGATAACGTAAGTTCCGGCCATCTTTTTGAATAACTTCGCCTAAAAAAGCTTCTAAGTCTTCCACTGTTTCAAAGTTGTCTAATGTATCTTCATATAATGAGAGGGAATACTCGATATCTGCCTCTGTTACTGTAAAGCCGCGCTCTTTGCTGACCCTTTCCAAGTATTTGGCAAAATCCTTTTCAAATCCTGTGCTCTGCGCTGCACTTGCAAAGACTGGCATTACAGTAAAAACGAGTAGTACAAAAGCTAATAAAGCAATTGCCCTTTTTTCCATTTCTTCTCCTCATTTCCTTAAATTGCAAATCTTTATGAAATGATTATAGCCTTGAACGGGTATTCTGGCAATCTATTTTTTTATAAATTTTTGTAAAGATTAGAATGGTAAAATGTTAGGATAGAAGTAAGGAGGTTGCCGCCTATGAAACTATTTAATTCAAAAGCTGAACGGATTTATTATATTGTTTATACAATGATGATGCTTCTTCTCTATCTTGGCTATGTAGCTTTAGATAACGCTCGTCTTTCCAAAGGAGCAATGATTGGAAATAGATCGATTACAGAATCGGAGTGGGAATCCATTTCACAAATGGGAGCCTGGACAGTAAACCTCGAATTTATCTTTCTTGGAGTATTTGTCGTCATGTTAAGTATTATGTATTTTCGTTCCTTTAAAAACAAATCGGTTATCAAGCCGTTCTTGGTTACGCATGCTGCTCTATTTATGGTTATTTTAGTGTTGAGTTTTGCTTTGCTGCCTGTAACATCACTGCCAATCGGCAATTTGCTCCAACCACTTCTATCTCTTGCAATCATCACGCTCTTTCTCATTTCTCTATTCTTTGTCATTTTTATCTTGAGAACAATGAAGAAGAAAACGGAGCAGTCGTTTTAAATTTGGAAGTAGCCGGGAATAGTCCTATTACATACATTCCGATTTAGGAGATGATTTTTTGGGACCGGAAACATACAATAAAGATTGGTTGCTGCAGCAAATCGACAGCACGTTAGCATTTTATTATCCGACCTGCATAGATGAAGAGAATGGCGGGTATCATCATAGTTTTTATGATAATGGCGAACTTAGTTCTGACACGACGAAGCACTTAGTTGGGACTTCCCGCTTTATTTATAACTTTAGCATTGGCGCCATTCTTGGCCGTGGCGAGTTTTGCAAAGAAGCTGCTGAACATGGCCTGCGCTTTTTACAAGAATATCACCAAGATAAGATGAATGGTGGATATTTCTGGACATTGGATGGTCAGGAAGTTACCGAGGATAAAAAGTATGCCTATGGCCATGCTTTTGTATTACTTGCGGCATCCAAGGCCTATGAGGCAGGCATCGAGTGGGCGGTTGATGTAGTGGAATCTGTTTACGAGGTTCTAGAGGAGCATTTCTGGGAAGCGCCGTATCATTTATATGCAGACGAACTGACTGCTGACTGGTCAAAAACGGCAGGATATCGCGGCCAAAATGCCAATATGCATATGTGCGAAGCAATGATAGCGGCCTATGAAGCAACCTCTGATAGGAAATACTTGGAGCGAGCATATGAAATTGCCGACGCTGTTACTGGACGCCTTGCTGCACAGACGAAGGGGCTCATTTGGGAGCACTACACACCTGATTGGCAGCCAGACTGGACGTTTGTCGAAACAGAAGAAAGCAAGCAGGAGTTCCGCCCACATGGTTTTGTGCCAGGGCATTCCATTGAGTGGAGCAAGCTGTTACTAATGCTGGACCGACATATTAGTGAACCGTGGATGCTAGACAGAGCTGTTCACCTCTATCAAGAAGGCTATCAAAAAGGTGCCGATACGGAATATGGTGGCATCATCTATTCCATATCCTCTGACAAAATTATGATGGATACCGATAAGTATTATTGGGTCCAGGCCGAAACGTTCGGCTCCTCCGCCCTATTAGCGGAGAAGTTGGGAAATCCCGCATACTGGCAACGCTATGAAGCTATGCTAGATTATTGTTCAGAGATTTTCATTGATGAGAAGCATGGCGGTGGCTGGTTTAACATGTTGTTCCGTGACAACTTGCGCCAGAGCCCAATAAAAAGTGAAAAAGCAAAAGCCGATTACCATCCGATTGCGAATTATTATGAAACATTACAAGCAATGGATGTGGTTTGATAAGGAGTGGTGCATCACCTTGGGTGGTGCGCTTTTTTTGTGTGTGGTTTCACTTTAGGGTGTTCTGGTTTCACAATGGCGCGCTTTGGTTTCACTCTCAACCGATGTGGTTTCACTTTTAGGTGCTGCGGTTTCACTTTGGTGCCAAACTCAAGCCCCACTGAATGCTCACAACAAAAAACCTTCCTGCCCGAAAGCAGAAAGGTTTTTACTATTACCCTTTAACAGAACCTGCAAGCAATCCTCTTACAAAATATTTTCCAAGGAAAATATAAACGAGTAATGTTGGGAGGGCTGCGAGTAGTGCGCCGGCCATTTGGACGTTCCATTGCACAATTTGGCTACCTGATAAGTTTTGCAATGCTACCATGATCGGCTGTTGGTCGGATGTCGTGATGGTGACGGCGAATAGGAATTCATTCCAGATGTTTGTAAACTGCCAGATTGCCACAACGACAAAGCCAGTAATCGATAACGGGACAATGATATGGCGGAAGATGCCTAGAAAGCTAGCGCCATCTATTTTGGCTGCTTCGATCATTGTATCCGGAATGTTAGCGTAAAAATTACGGAACATCAACGTTGTAATTGGCAGACCATAGACAACATGTACCAATATCAGCCCAGGGATTGTATTATACAAATCTACTGTTCTCAGAAACTGAATTAATGGAATAAGAATACTTTGATAGGGGATAAACATCCCGAATAAGATAAAGGTGAAAATGGTATTGGCACCCCGAAATCTCCACTTAGATAGGACATACCCATTCATTGCTCCAAGCAGTGCTGAGATTAGGGTCGCGGGAATGACCAGATAGATACTGTTCATAAAGTTAGGTGCTAATTGTTGAAATGCCTCCGCGTACGAACTGAAATCGATCGCGGTCGGTAACGCCCACATGCTTTCTAACGATACTTCACTTAGTGGCTTCAGGCTCGTGACAATAATGACGTAAATCGGCATTAAAAATATGATAGCCAGCACGGAAAGGATGAGGTATTTAAATAGTTTTCCAATGTTAAATGTAGCCATTATTGCTCCCCCTTTCGATTGCTCCACAGATACGGAACAATGAATACTGCCACCAATAGAAGCATGATAATCGCAATTGCTGCCCCGTTGGCGTAATAGTTTCCACGGAAGGTTGTTTCAAACATGTAGACACCTGGAACATCTGTTACGAAGTTAGCTCCAGAGCCGGTCATGGCGTAAATCAGGTCAAAGATTTTCAAGGAGATATGTGCCATGATGATAACCACACTCACGGTAATTGGCATCAGCATCGGCAGCACCACTTTTCGATACACCTGAAATTCGCTTGCACCGTCCATGCGGGCCGCTTCTCGCAGTTCATCTGGAATCCCCCGTAAGCCGGCAAGGTACATCGCCAGAGAGAATCCAGTCATTTGCCAGACTGCTGCAATGACAACAGCGATGATGGCAACAGGTAATCCAAATTCAATGCTGCCCCACTCGAACCCGGCAAGAATGTTTGTGTCTGTATACCATTTGGGTTGGATTCCAAACACACTTAAAAATTGGTTGAAACCTGTTGATGGGTTAAGCAGCCATTGCCATACAACCCCTGTTACGACAAAGGATAAGGCCATCGGGAAGAGAAAAATATTTCGGAAGATCGATTCCCCTTTGAGTTTTTGGTCGATAAGGACCGCAATCCCCATACCAAGTACAATTACGAGGCCGATAAATAAAATGGTGAAAAATAAGGTGTTCCGCAGATCTGCCTGAAAACGGAAATCTTGGAACAAATAGATGTAGTTTTTTAATCCTGCGAATGAAAAATCCGGAACGAGTGAATTATAATTGCTTAATGATACATATCCCGTCCAACCGATAAAACCATAAACGAATACGAGAATTAATAGAAATGACGGGATTAGAAATGCAATGGCTGTCCAATGATCCTTGGATAAGCGTTTTTTTGTTCGCACTTGCAGTTCCTTCGCCATAGAAATCCCTCCTTGCGATTAAACAGCAAGAGGCCGCCTGCTTTCCTGAGGCAGCCTCTGCATTATAGTTTGGTGTTGATTAAATTTCTTTTAAGATTGGTGCGTTGAGCTGATGTGATGTGGGGCGGTGGTTTCACTTTGCGCCGCTTTGGTTTCACTTTGCGCCGCTTTGGTTTCACTTTGCGTCACTCTGGTTTCACTTTGCTCCGATTTGGTTTCAACTTGCGTCGCTCTGGTTTCACTTTGCGTCGCGTTGCATGAATCTCGCGCCACTTTGCGTGAAACCCGCGTCACCTCACACCCCACACATCAAATCTTACATCTCACCTGCTGCATTTGTTAAAGCTTGAATGAGGTTGTCGACATCACGTTGGGTTACGAAGATGTTGACTGCTTGATTTGCTTTTGTCAGGAATCCTTCTGATGCTGCAGAACCGTGAGCTAAGCTTGGTACAAGTCTGGAATTTTTGAAGTCTTCCATAGCGTCTGTGCCGTATTCATCATATTTGGATGGGTCTGCATCAACGCGCGCTGGAATGGATCCTTTTAATGGGTTGAATGCATCCTGCCCTTCCACTGAGCCAAGTACTGTTAAAAATTCTTTTACTTCGTCTGTGTTTTCTACACCTTTTGGTAAACCAAAGGTATCGGTGATGATGGTAAAGCTATCATCTGTAGCCGGGAATGGGAAGTACCCGAAGTCTTCGTTTGTTTTAAGATCTAAATCATTCGCAAAGTAACCTTTTGCCCAGTCACCCATATTGATCATAGCCGCTTCGCCATTGGCTACAAGCTGGGCGGAATCCTGCCAGTTACGAGATGCATGATCTTCGTTCACATAATCGAGCATTTTGCCGAAGATTTCAGCTGCTTCTACGACACGATCGTCATCAAAGCCAATTTCTCCTGCGAATAGTTTTTTATAATCATCTGGTCCAAGAACACCTAATAAGATGTTTTCAAAGACTTGCGTTGCTGTCCAAGATTCTTTATCCCCTAAAGCAACTGGTACGACGCCAGCTTCTTGCAGGGCATCTGCTGCTTCAAAGAATTCATCAAAGTTTGTTGGAACCTCGATTCCATGCTCTTCGAATACGGCCATATTATAGAAAAATACGTTACCGCGGTGGATGTTTACCGGTACGGAATAAATATTGTCATCTTGGCTTACAAGGTCAATCAGTTCTTCTGGGAATTTATCCATCCATTCGTTTTCTTCATACAAATCATTTAATGGCTCCATCTTATCGGCAGCCACCCAGCTTTTATTCAATTCTTCCCCGCCATGTACTTGGAATGTAGATGGTGGATCATTCCCTTGCATCCGTGTGGCTAGAACAGCTTTCGCGTTCGTACCTGCTCCGCCAGCAACTGCTGCATTTTCTACTTCAATATCTGGATGTTTTTCTTCAAACAAATCAATTAATGCTAATAAACCATCTTCTTCTCCTGCCCCTGTCCACCAGCTAAAGATTTCGACTTTACCAGCACTCTCCCCGCCGTCATCTCCTGATGAATCGCCGCCTTCTGCTTCGCCTGATGTATCTGAATCTGAATTACAGGCAGCTAGTAAAAGTACAAGTGCTACAAAAAGTAAGTAAAATAATTTCTTCACATGGATTCCCCCTTTATTTTTGTTACCGCTTTCAATGATTAGTATATAGTAGGTTACTGGGTGAATGACTAATCAATTTCTATACTATTTTACGGTTTTCTTCATTATTTACAGATTTGGCGTTGGTACTGGGTAGGAGAAAGGTCGCAGTGTTTTTTAAACACCCTACTGAAATAATTTGGGTCTTTATAACCAATCATGAAACTAATCTCTTTAAGGGTGTACGCATTATCCTTCAGCAACTCTTTCGCTTTTTCCAGTCTTACATGGGTCACATAATCGATAAAGGTCTCGCCTACCTCCTGCTTAAATAAATTGGAGAGGTAATTCGGGCTTAATTGCACGACACCTGCTACTTCCTCTAATGTGAGCGGATCCCGAAAGTGCTCCTGTACATACGCCTTTACCCGCATGATGGTTTGCCTTGAACTAAGATATTCCCCCATTTGCACACAGCAAAGATGGATGAACCGCTGCCAGGCTTCTTCTGTTTTTAATGTGGTGAACGAGCCATGTGGAAGTGGGGTATCGTATTTGGTTAGCAGTTGTTTTACCTGAATGTACAAATCCTCCCTTTCCCCATCAGCCAGGACCTTATTGATCTTTTTGAAAAATAATACCGCCTCTGTTGCGTTTCCTGCTTCAATATGGGACGTAATTTGTTCTACTAATCGTTGATTGGGGATGGCTTTTTGCTCGGCTTGATAAAATCCGTAATGCCTGCCATCTGTCCCTTCTAGCTGCATACACGCCGCATAGGCCTCCTGATAAGCGTCCGGCATTTTTTGTAGTGAAGTGCATGGCTCACTTATCCCGATAAACAGACCGGGCATCGCCTCCTGCAACTGTTTGGCCGCACGTAAAAGCACTGATTTTTCCAAAAGTTTATCTGATATGGCACCCATAATCCAGGCATGCTGCTGTTCTAACAGAATGATTTCACAAGCTAGCAAGTCGGAAAGCTCTTGCTCCACCTCTGTTATGGAGGAGGTCGCTTTTATCACAAAGAAGGCTGCACTTTTCATGGCTGGAAAGCATTGTTTTTGTAGCCGTACGGCATCCTGGGCAATTGGCTGCTGCATCATTTTCATCAGCAACTGTTCTTTCAAAAGCGCATCTTCCCTTGCATGATGCTCCCTTTCTGCCTTAATCTCTTTTGCCACGCGGAGGAGCGTTTTGACGATTTCCTCCTTGCGGCCAGGTTTTAGAATATAATCCTTAATGCCAAATCGCATCGCCTCTTTGGCATAGGCAAACGAGTCATAGGCGGAAACAAGGATAAAACGAATCGCAGGGTTATGTGCTTGAATTTTTTCGATGGCCTCCAGTCCATTAAGGCCGGGCATCTGAATATCAACGAACATAATATCCGGCTGTTTTTCCAAAGCCATCTCCACCGCCATTCGGCCATTTGCCGCCTCCCCCACTACTTCCATGTCCTGAAAATTCTCCTGCAAAAATTTCACCATCGCTTTGCGCTCAATCAATTCATCTTCAGCTAAGAGGATGCGCATTTGCCTCGCCCTCCTTTTTTGGTAATTTCAAACGGATTGTCGTGCCTTCTCCTGGGGTGGATAGAATCTCGACGACATCTTTTTTCTGATAGTACAGTTGTAATCTGCGTATCACGTTCGCTAAGCCAATGCCTGTTGAATGGCCAACATGCTCTTTTTCTGCTTCCATTTCCTCTGTTAGGTCGCGGATTTGCTCCTGGCTCATCCCTACACCATCATCTGTAACTTCGACGATTACCTCTGGGCCTTTATGATAGACGTTTAAGGATATCGTGCCACCTTCTTCCATTGTTTCAATCCCATGTATAAAAGCATTTTCCACAAGCGGCTGGAGCGTTAGGCTCGGTATCCGAATATCTAAGCAGGATTCATCAATCACAGTCTTGAAAGAAATTCGTTCTGAGAAGCGAACCTTTTGAATATGAAAATAATCGCGCACCACCTCTACCTCATCCCGGAGTGCTACCTGCTTATTAAGCTGCCCCAAGCTATGGCGAAGCAGTGTTGCGATCGAATCAATCAATTTCGATGTTGATTTGGCATCCTCTAAATAAGCAAGCTTAGATACAGTGTTTAATGTATTAAATAAAAAATGCGGATTGATTTGGCTTTGCAGATGCTTTAATTCCATATCTTTCACAAGCCGATCAAGCTCAGACTGATCCTTTATTTCCTCTACTAGTCCATGGATGTTGGACCGCATATTATTAAACGCATCCCCCAGCACTTTTAGTTCATCATTGGACTCCACATGTACCGGCTCTCCTGTCAGCTTCCCTTTCGCCACATCCCTTGCTGCATGAGAAAGATGCGCAATTGGCCTTGTAATCCCTTTGGAAAACCACAGCGCAAAAAAAATCGCCAGAAGAATGGTTGTACTAAATAGCAGGAGAATAAACAGGAAAAAATCCTCGTTCCGTTGTTGCATGTCGGTATAAAACGATTGATAATCGGTGAGCTCCACATCTAAAATTTCCAGTGCAGCGGCCTGAATATACTCTGAGGCAACCCTCGCTTCCTCTAAGTGTAACGTGTATTGTTCAATATCATCCTTTATGACAAACCCAGCCGTCAATTCACTCTCATATATGAAAGTATCGATTAAATTGAGGTAATTCTTCATTTCGATTTCATCCGGGTTTTCAAATTTATAGCTAAGGCGTTCCTTTTCATTCTCTAATTTCCGCTTTGCCACATAATATGCCATTCCGTCCTTGGATTTCGTGCCGGATACAAGGGCCTTTGTTTCGGTATAAAGCACTTCGGATTGATGGGAGATCGAATTTAATAATAAAAAGCGTTCAAAGCTATCGTGATAAATGGTGGTGAGCTGGTTTGAACTGACGAAAATAGAGATGGCGGTTATTTGAAATAACAGGACAAACACGAAGAAATAGATTAGTAGCTTTCCCCTGATCGTTTTCATGGTTGCCCCTCCCGAAATGCAGGAAGATTATCCTTGTCGATGATCCCTGTCTCCGTGTAAATTAAATTTTCCAGTAAGTCCTTCTCTTGCAGCCGAAGCAGCGATATTACGGACTCCTTCCCCATTTCCTCAGGGAACTGAGCAATCGTAGCATGGATCTTCCCCTCTTCAATGGCGTCCAATGTCTCGGGAATGAGGTCAAATGCGGTGATATACACATCCTTATTCGGGGCGATTTCCTCCAGCCCTTCTACCATCCCTATACCATCAAGCGCACTTGTCCCGACCAGTGCGGTAATTTGAGGGTATTCTTTTAAAAGGGAATACGTTGCCTGGGTTGCACCAATTTCCGTGATACCGGATTCTTTCACACCGACAATCTGGATGCGCGGATGTCCTTCGAGTATATGTTTTAACCCAGCGATTCTTTCCTGCTGGTTAATCGCATCAAACCGCCCCGTTACGATGCCGACAAACTGCTCTCCCTCGGTATTTTCCAAAATACTCTTGCCCGCAAGCTCCCCGGCATGATGATTATCCGTCCCAACATAAGCCTTTCGCTCACTACTTTTCACATCGGTATCGACCGTGACTACTGGAATTCTCCGTTCTGTTGCTTTATGTACCAGGTCAACAAACCGCTTGCCTTCAATGCCCTGGACAATAATTCCATCCACCTTTGCGGCTATCATTCTATCAAACAGCTTGAGCAGCTCATCATTATCCGCTCTCTGTGGCGCAACATATTCCAAGTAAACATCCTGCTTGGCCGCTTCTTTCCTGGCCCCCTCCTCAATCAGACGCCAGTACTCGTTATCTGTCTCCTCCGCTATTAAAGCAAAATGATAACGATATTCCTCAGAGGCAGCCAGCTCTTTTTCTATGTAGAAGGTCTTGTACCCATAGATCAGCATGCCAATGAAACTAGTGAGAAATAGTAGTATGGCTGCACCATATAAATATTTCCTTTTAATCATGACCGTCGCCCCTTTGTTTGTAAGCGCTTTATAGTATTGTAGCATGAACAGTTAGGTTGCGTAGATTTTTTTGGGCATAAGAAGGGCGCGGTGGCACGCGACTTTAATTAACTTCTTAAACTATCAAGTATGGACAACCAAACAAGAAGGAAATTGGCTATCCATGTCGAATTAATTATTAATGATTTTCTATAAAACCAATTATAATATTCTTTTAGATTAATTGTGATAAAGCAGTACACCTGACTAGAGAAAGAGGGAAATTAACTTGTTATTAGCAACGATACATAATGGGGTTACGCTTAGTGGTGATTCGATTATTAAAAGGATGAAAGAATCGGTAAATAAATATCCTAACGAATTAAGTGTAGCAATGATTAAAGAAAATATTTACTTAGGAAACAGGTGGAATAATCGTGAAGCGCTACTTAACCGCAAGGACTGGTTAATGCTCTATAAAGTAGGTGATCGATGTTCAAACTAAAATGGTGGGAATATTGTTTGGCTTGAACCGTCAGTACGTTCATCACCCTGCTTTCAAGTGACAAAAATACACACTACAATCAATGGCTATTATTCCAGAAAATTTTGATGATCGTTTAGAATCTATTTTTCTAGAGAATCCATCAACTTCCATAGGAGAATTAGAATTAATCATTCAAGAAGTATATGAACTCATACAACGCGAGCATCCTCAAATAGATTTATCTTCCGTTATTGAGAAATCAATATTTGTAAGATCGAAAAATATAATTAAATAGACTCTTCGTGAAGTATAAAGTGTAAGAGTTAATCAAGGCGAAGAAGATATAAAAAAGGAATGATAAAAATATTAGGAGTGATACAGTTAAGTAAGAAGGCATTTCATATTTATAACTTTTTTATTTTTCCTTTTGGTTTGTCGTTTAACGCATTAACCCTGTTTGAAGCTGGAATGAGTGAAGGTGGCGTACATCCATACATGTGGTTTGGCGTCGGGGCTTCGTTTGTGATTTTATACA
Source organism: Oceanobacillus jordanicus (assembly GCF_022095695.1). Taxonomy (GTDB): domain Bacteria; phylum Bacillota; class Bacilli; order Bacillales; family Amphibacillaceae; genus Oceanobacillus_B; species Oceanobacillus_B jordanicus. The sequence continues at coordinate 221,856 of NZ_JAIFZM010000002.1, read as the reverse complement.
GCCCAACAAGGCTCTACTAATTTCTAGGTTCCTCATTATGGTAATATTAATGTTTTTTTGGGAAACAGGCCTTGGTTCAACTATTGGTTTAATGTTAGTTGATTAAATTAGGATTCATTTATTAAAGGTGAAGAAATGTACTTAAAGTATCGGGGCAGGATTGTTTAATAAGAAAAGGTATTGTTAGGTATTTTGTCTAATTAGTTCGCTAATCGAATACATAGGTTTCTATTAAATTAAGTAAGTTAATATATTTAGTGAGGTGATTCTGTTGGTTAATAATGTGCAGATTGAACAAGTGAAAATAATTGATAAACACGTTGATGAACTTTCCGAACTTCTAGTAAAGGTAGTAGAAGATGACGCATCCATTGGCTTTTTACCACCACTGCAATTTTCAGATGCTAATAGATATTGGTTGAATGTCTTAAATTCCGAAGTGCTTTTATTTGTAGCAAAAATAAACAATCAGATTGTTGGAAGCGTACAATTACAGCTATGTACTAATCAGAATGGTGGTCATAGAGCTGAAATTGCAAAGCTAATGACAGATCCTAATTATCGACGTAATGGCATTGGTCGTTATCTTATGAACAAAGCTGAAGAACAAGCCAAGCAGGAGGGCAGGTCATTATTAATTCTCGATACAAGAGAAGGAGACCCTTCTAATCTTCTTTATTCTTCTATTGGTTATATTCAGGCTGGTAAAATCCCTTATTATGCTAAATCGGCAAATGGACAACTACATTCTACCGTTCTCTATTATAAACGCTTAATATAAGCAGAGCCATTTTCAATTAAGTAGATACCTTTTTCTAATTCAGTAACGGGTGCTTTAACACATCTATAAGGTGGTCTAATTTAATGAAAACAGAATATTTTAATTGTTTAAAACTATCTCCAGCAACTTTCTATTTAACATGGCTATCCGTTGGAGGGATGAATATGAAATATATTGTACAGTATCTAGTGGCATTAATGGTACTGGTTATTTCAACATTTGCTGCGTGGTATGAGGGCAGTGCTATTAGAGAAAACTTTTTTGAATGGAAGTACTCAGCATTCTTTTCAAAATGGTTTAATGGCGAAATCAGAAGTGTTGCCGATATCTCACAACTGGACCATTTCATTTATGCAGCGAAATTCACCCCTGTCTTTCCTGTGCTAATGGTATGTAGCGTGTCCTATCTTATAATTCTTGGCCTCTACACCTTATTTAGAAAGAACTCAAAGGCTATGATTATTTTATCGTTAGTGTTAGCCACGTTGTATGTATTCTTGGGAATTCTCATTTCAAAATCACCAACAATAGGAGGTTCTGTTTTCACCATTGTCTTTACAGTTATTGGTGCTCTTCACCTTATTCTCTCGCTTCTATTCTTCATTAAAATTTGTAAAGAGAAAGAAATAGTAGAATCCTTTTAGGCTATTAGATGCGGTATTAAAAAAGTGAGGAGGGCCTAATTTTCTTACTTCATACTAGTTATTTCACACCAATGAAAACAATCTCCCCTCCCCCTACTCGCCAACTAGGTTAAAACATCATTTCAAATAAGGGTTTAATACACGTCCCTTCTATCCTTTATCTCACCCCTAGATTATTTCAGATAGCAACTCAAATGAATTGGATAGTGTTTTGAACTACTAGAGTAAATTAATAAAGTATGAAATGGGGATTAACAATGAAATTGAAGAACCATACGACGTTTGGGAAGATACTTGGTTGGTTAGGTTTTTTATTTTTTATTTCTGGATTGTTATTTTTTAATAAGAGTGGGCTGATGGCAGAAGATATCCCAGCTGCCCTCTACCCTTTTTCCTTACCAGCAACCATTATAGGGATAATCCTCATGCTTAGTTCTCATTTCTTTAAAAAGAAGAACGTTTAGTTATTTTCACTACTAACCACCCCGTAAACATTTAATAGTTGTTACGTTAGGAATGGAAGAAATAGGTCCTGAACTGGATGGGAAAGTTATTAGAATGAAAGAAAATCTGTGAAATTCTTCTTTTGCTAACGGGGAGGTTTGTTTTAAAAAAAGAATGCGTCAGGAAGGAATTCTCTTATTTGAAGAGAATTAATAATATTAAAATCTAATTAATCTAATTTGGGGGGATAATGATGGAGTGTTATAAGGTTAATACAATATTTAGAGTGGTATGTCTAAAAGGTGTTGGTGCTTATGCTGATTTTGGCACCGATGTTCCAAAACTTGCTCAACAATTTCTCACTCGTGTAGATGAAATTGAAAATCATTCGGGTACTGAAATAGCTCTTTTCGAACCTAAAAGAGATACTAACCATCTGGAAGGTCACTATTATGTAGGATTAATTGTTAATGAGACCTCAATAAACGTCCCAGTTGGGATGGAGTTTATCGAAACAGCTCAGGTCTATGTCACAACTAGGGGGAATATACTTCATATCGAAAACCTACATAAAGATTTATTAAAGTGGTCAGATGATCAGGGTTATAAAAGGGATTTAGAATCTCATATTGTCGAAACCTATCACCCACTGGAAAATGGTGAAGAGGAAGTAGAGATTTATTTGCCAATCCATATATAAAATCCGTTACATTAATCCCCAAATTAGAAACATATAGTGGCTTTTCATGAACGGGCGAGTATGTACTTATGGTGTTTTCTAGGAGCTGTAATTTATCATAAAAGAGGATGGAGTATTTTAAACTCCGAGCATCAGTCGTTATTTCCAAGGAGAAGAAAAAAATGAAACTAAGAATAGAATTGTTCGTGGAAAACTTAGAAAGGTCAATGGAATTCTATAGTGACGTGTTAGGTTTTAGCTTGCCTAACGATACAAATAATAGTTACATACCTGTTAGAAAAGGTAATGTGGTTTTTGGCTTGGGTGAAATGAAAGAATTACCCGAAAGTCACCCTCTTAAAGGTTCTGATGATCAAAGAATAGGTTTAGGCGTTGAAATAGTCTTAGAAGTGGAAGATGTAAAAGCTATTTATAATAAAGTAGTTGCAAAAGCGTATCCAATTCAGGCCGAATTGACAAAAAGACCTTGGGGGTTGGAGGACTTTAGGATAGTTGACCCAGACGGATACTATCTAAGAATAACCTCATAAACGGCAAATGACTAGAATCCAATGTTGGGCTAATAGGGCAATTAGTAGATCATTAAAAAGATATGAATATATGCAAGAGTAATGTCATCATTATCAGCTGCTCCTTACGTGAAAGATATATTAGGACATACAGTCGACCAAACTTCACTTGAAGGAACGATTAATTTTATTGAATTTGTTATCGAACAAGAAAAATTAGGAAAGCAATATTCAAGAGTCGTTCTGAATGAAAATGATGTCCTTTTCTTGAAGTAGAGGAGATATTTATATGGAGAATATAGTAAAACAGGGAATGGCAAATCTATTTAAAGGAAAGGAAGGCGTTGGAGGCAAGCTGTACTTAACTGATCAGCAATTAATACATAAGGCCCACAAGGCAAATATACAACGCGGGAAAGTTGAAATTAATTTAATTGATATTGATCATTTGGAATTATATACGAATAAAATTTTTGGGATTTCGCTGATAAAAAACGGTTTAATGGTTGTGGCCAAAGACGGTAAGCAATATAAATTTGTTGTGAATAAAAGAGAAGATTGGAAAAGGGAGATTGAGAGATTACTAGAAAATTAGTTTGATATAAATAAATGGAAACAAGGGCTGTATGGACAACCCTTGTTTTTATTTGCTCTTATGGAAAGTTAGAGGTTTCTCTTTCGTTTCCTTCCTTTTGTTTCACTTTGCCCTCCCCTCTTTTCGCATTCTTCCAGCACACTCCTCGCTTGGCTTGCCCCACATTATATTTTACCTCGTAACAGAACGCACATTCGTGTTATAATTATTTTAATATTATAACATCAATCATCGGGGGATTTATATGAATTTAAAAGATATAGACATTCCAAAACAAATGAAGCACTATAACGTGCCGGGTTTAAGTCTGACCTTAATTGAAAATAACCAAATTAGTATCACAGAAAATTACGGTGTCTTGGAGGCAAGAGAGAATAAAAATGTAACTACAGACTCTATTTTTAGTGCCTGTTCCATTAATAAATTCCTTACAGCAATGCTTGTGGTAAAATTAACGGAACAAGGTCTCCTTGATCTAGATGAGGATGTAAACGAAAAACTAGTATCATGGAAAGTACCTCGTAATGCGTTTTCTAAAAATAAAAAAGTTACATTACGAAACTTGCTTAGCCATCAATCAGGGATTATCGACCCTAAAGGTAGTTTTACAGAACTTGATTCAACTATAGGATCTCCTTCGATGTTTGATCTATTAGCGGGGAACACTCCTTGTTGTAAAGAATCTATCGAAGTGACTTACGAACCTGAAAGTGAATTCCACTATTCAGATGCAGGTTACTGTATCATCCAGCAACTAGTAGAGGATGTAACGAAAAAATCCTTTCAGCAAGTTGTTAACGAATTCCTGTTTAAACCATTAGCAATGGAAAACAGCACATTAGACATGAAACGAATAGCAACGAACAGTGAAGATTTTTCTTGCGGACATTACAAATACGGCGAAGTAGTAGAAGGAAAATATCCTATATATCCTTACCCAGCCGCTTCAGGACTATGGACAAATTCTATCGATTTAGCAAAGTTGGCGATTGAATTAATGAATGCACTAAAGGGTGAAAGTAAAATCGGAATTTCTGCAAGGAGAGCAAAAGAAATAATCTCTCCACAGGGAGGAAAAGCTTGGAGTGGACTTGGTGTATTTTTGGAAGGATCGGAAAAAGAATTTGAAATAACATCACTCGGTTGGGGAATAGGCTTTCAATGTATGATGGTACTTTTTCCAAATATGGAGAAGGGCGCGGTCATCATGACAAATGCAGAATTAGGTGTTCATCAAATGGAAGGCATTATTGGGGAAATATATACATCTCTGAAAATATAACACTGTTAATATGGTCGTGCAAAGGCGCTTAGGCTGAGGGGCGGGAGTTAGTGGGATTGGTGCGTCACTTCTAATAACCGAGGCGCCACTTTCCTGGAGTGGTGCCTCACTCTGTGTGGCTCCTCGCGCGACTTTGTGTGACTTTCACGCGACTCCCCCGAGATACCCACGCGACTTCAAATGGTTCACTTTCCATTGCCCTCCATTCAATCTCCCTCAACAGCTTGCTGGGCGAAACTTTGCTATAATGTAAGCCATGACAACAACGGAAATGAGGTATAGCCATGCAAGTAATTGAAAATGAACACCTGAAAGTGAGCATCAGCCCTGAAGGTGCGGAGCTTCGGGAAGTATGGAGCAAACAAGAGGAAATGCAATATATGTGGGAGGGCGATCCTGCCTATTGGGGGCGCGTTTCGCCTGTGCTTTTTCCTATTGTGGGACGGTTGAAAGATGATCGCTATTTTGTTGACGGCAAGGAATATGCCATGAATCAGCACGGCTTTCTACGTGACATGACGTTCGAGCTTCATGACCATCGCGCAGACCACGTAAGCTTTTCCTTTTCATCAAATGGGCAGTTTACGGCTCAATATCCTTATGAATTTCAGGCAATCATCTCCTATACGTTAAAGAAGGACAAACTCTCTGTCAGCTGGAAAATCATCAATGAAAATGAGGAGAGCATGTACTTTTCCATTGGAGGGCATCCCGCTTTCCAGGTTCCTTTACTTGAAGGGGAGACACTTGCTGATTATCGTTTGGAACTCGTAGGTGATGGCAATGTGAAGCAGTATGAACTGGAAAATGCGCTGATACATGTGAAAGAAAGCAATCTGGAAACTCCAATCACCCCTGTTCTTTCGGATAATCTATTCAAAAATGATGCGCTCATCTATAGTAATATCAAGCAAGTGAAGCTCCAATCAACAAAGTCCGGAAAAGGTATCCAAGTTGACTGTGCGGGGTTCCCGTATCTCGGTATCTGGAGTAAATTCAATGAAGAAACTGGCAAGATCGCCCCGTTCCTCTGCATTGAACCATGGCATGGTATTGCTGATATGCATGACACAACAGGTGAACTTAAAGAAAAAGCTGGGATAAACAAGCTGCCTGCTGGGGAAGCATTTGAAAGTACGTACGAGATTACGTTTAAATAAAGCCAGTTAGACAAGCTGACTCGCAACGTCGTTTTCACTCGTCTACAAACAACAAAAAACCTAAATTGGTGCACGCGCACCAATTTAGGTTTTTTCACTTTATTCCCAGCGTTGTAACATATAAGCTGCATTGCCTTTTAGTAGCTTGTAAGCATCCTCTGAGATCAATGCCGTTTTATGTTGCTGGTCAAGCAACTTTTGGAAGCCTTCCATATGTTTTACAACCTTGTCTTCATCTCCCTTTTCTTCAAATCGTTCGACTGCTGTTAGGTGCATCAATAGGGAACGACTTGCCCCATTATTTTTAAATTCCCCTTCTTCAGCTAGTTGGTCCACGACATCTTGCATGCCAGCAGCCAGGCCAATAAGCTGTTCGCCATATCCTAGCAATTCTACTTCAGCCAAGGCTGTTGTTTGGTGGCCAGCGTTATCGGTTATTTCTAACTGATAGTAGGAGTAGGCTTCAGGCTCCGCAATTTCAAATGCGCGGGTGTATTTTCTCCATTTGAAGGATTCATTTTCCCGTTCATCCAGTACTGTCCAATTTTCTCCGTCATCAGATCCTTTCAGCACCCAGCTTTTCGGGTCGGCCGCTTGCGGATCTGAGCCATCCGGTGCGCTTGCTGAGGTTAGGGTGTACATGTTTGCTTTCTTCTTTTCTTCTGTAAACTGATACTGAATCCAAGGTGTTTTCCCTTCTAACTCCAGTTGTGTTCGCGACGTGTTATCAAACAGTTTACTTGTATCGCTGCCATCACTATCCGTCGCGATGCCTGCATCCTCTTCTACTGCCTGATCTGTCACATCGCCTAATGATTCTGGTGCAAAGAGTCCATCGGTTGCAGCAGGGGTAATCGATTCAGGTAAATCAGTTAGCTTACTGCCCCAATCTGAAGGCTCTGGCCCCATGTCAAAGTCCAGTGTGCCTCCTTCGGCTATGTCTTCATGTGTGATGTAATTTTTCGTATAAGCTTCTCCATTCACTTGAAGACCTTGGACATATTTATTCTCTTTACTATTATTTGGTGCGTTAATGACAAGATCTTTTCCATTTTCTAAATGAATTGTTGCCTTTTCAAATAATGGTGCGCCAATTGCGTATTCTGGGCTGCCCATTTTAAGTGGATAAAATCCTAGCGCACTGAAAATGTACCAGGCAGACATCTCACCATTATCTTCATCACCTGCATAGCCCTGGCCAATCTCACTGCCAATATACAGTCTGTCTAAAACCTCACGCACTTTTTCCTGTGTCTTCCAAGGCTCGCCCGCATAATTATACATATATGCGATATGGTGGGCCGGTTGATTACTATGTCCGTACATTCCCATTCGGACATCTCTGGCTTCCCGCATTTCATGAATCAGTCCGCCATAACTACCTGGGTAAGCTGCCTTTTCTGGTGTGGTAAAGAAGGTATCAAGCTTTTCAGAAAGCCCTTCTTTTCCACCATATAGGTTTGCTAGTCCTTGCCCATCCTGTGGCGCGTGGAATGCCATGTTCCATGCATTTGTTTCGGTATAGTCATGTCCCCATTCAGCTGGGTTGAAATTCTCTAACGTTGAGCGCCATTCTCCGTCTGGTGTTTTTCCATTAAAGAACCCAAACTCAGAATTAAACATGTTGTCATAATGCTGTGCGCGGCTTAAATAATAGTTATAGTCCGAACTGTACTCGGATTGATAAGGGTCGTCTTTGTTTTCTTTTTCAGCGAGTGCTTTCGCCAAATTCGCAATTCCATAATCATTGATATACCCATCAAGTGCCCATGACATTCCTTCATGAGTCGATGTGTTCGTATAGCCATCAAAGACGGACGTTTCCGTTCCCTTTCTGCCCACATTCGCATTTGGTGGCACGACGGAAGCATCCTTCACGGCAGATTGGTAAAAGCTTTCGACATCAAAGTTGGTAACCCCTTTTAAATAGGCGTCAGAAAACGCAACATTGGCACTCGTCCCTGCCATTAAATTCGCATAGCCTGGGGATGACCATCTGGCAATCCAGCCTCCATCCTTATAATGCTGGACAAAGCCATCAATCATGTCCCCAGCTTTAGAAGGCGTTAACAGAGCATATGCCGGCCACGTTGTTCTGTAAGTATCCCAGAACCCATTATTTACATAGATTTCGCCGTCTTCTATTGAGGCACATGTTTCAGTCGCGGTACTATTCGTACATGGCGATATTTCTAGTTGGCTTGCATATTTATATTCCGGTTCTTCCACTGTACCAACATTTTCATAAGCCGAATTTGGGTATAAGAATAAGCGGTACATATTGGAATAAAGGGTTGTGAGTTGATCATCTGAAGCCCCCTCCACTTCAATAATTCCTAGCTTCTCATTCCATGCATTTTCTGCTCGGTTTTTTACCGATTCAAATGTGTCGTCAGCATTGATCTCTTGCTCCAAGTTTTTCTTGGCTTGGTCTACACTGATGAGGGACGTGGCCATTTTCATCGTAACTTCCTTCGTGTCTTCTGTATCAAACTTGTAATAAGCAGAAACGTTATCTCTGCCTTCTCCTGTTAACATGCCACTATCTATAACAGGCTTATCAAACGTGGCATACACAAACATACGGGTAGCCCCTGTTGATAGGCCGCTTTTTTGATCGGTATAGCCTGAAATGATCCCATTTTCCGCATCAAGCGTAATACCGCCATTGTTACTGACATTGTCAAAAATAATATTCGCATTCTCGTCATCAAATGTGAAGCGCATCATCGAAGCATGATCTGTTGGTGTCATTTCTGTTTTGATGCCATTTTCAAACTCCACACCATAGTAATGTGCTTTTGCCACTTCATTATCATGGTTGAAGGCTAATGCACGTTCGTTACGATCTGCACTCGGTTCCGCTTCTGCATTGGATGGCATGACTTGGAATGTCTGTCTATCTCCCATCCATGGACTCGGTTCATGGCTTAAAGAGAAAGCCTGAAGCTCAGGGAGGTTCTCCTCGTTATTGCTTTCATTATAGGAATATAACCAATTCGAACCGGCATTGGTTACAGGTGCCCAAAAGTTAAATCCATGCGGAACAGCAACTGCCGGGAAATTATTCCCCCTGGAAAAGCTACCATTTGATTGTGTACCGCGTAGGATGTTTACGTAATCAGACGGATTTGTAAAGGTACTCTCCTCTGTCTGTTCTTTAATTTGAATATCATCAATATGCCCCGTAAAGGTTGCTGGGCCAGTTGGATTGTCATAGGCAATCAAAATTCGTTCAATCGTTTTTCCTTCTGCCACATCGCCAATTGCTGCTTTTTTAAGATTCCATTGATTAGCATAGAGTGTCTTTGAATCACCTTGCGCTTGTGGATCCAGTTTGATACCATGCTGGTCATATGCTTCAAGGTCATGTAGATAGGTACCATCCGAAAATGCTAAATCAACTGATGCATATGTGCTGGCATAATTCGTATGGTCTTTGTCTGTAAATGCTGGAAAAATATAATAGGATAGTTCCGTATGCTCTGTTACATCAATATCCACATCAAGAATTTTATTATAGGAATATGCCCTTCCCTCTTCAAGGTGAGAGCCTAAATAGGTTACCGTATTCAGTCCAGACCAGCCGACATTTGTTTTTGACGTGTACGCACTTGTCGGTCCGTTCGTTACGGTTGTTTTCATATCGGATGCGGGCGGGGCTGGCTTGTCAATTCCATTGGAAATCGCAAGCTCTGCAAGTTGGATAATGGATTCCCCATGGTTCTTCGTTATATTGAGGCGATAATACTGATAAGCTGTGTCGTTATCAAACTCGTACAGCTTTCTTTCATAACGGTCCTCAAATGATTGCTCACTCCTATTGTCCAAGGCTGTCCAGTTCTCTCCATCATTGGAGCCAAGTAACTCCCAATCCTGTGGGTCCCTGCCAGCATAATCATTCGCTGAGGTTAGCGCATATTTTACAACAGTATCTGCCTCTTCCAGCTCGAACTCAATAAAAGCCGTATCTTCAAAGGTTAGCCATTTTGAAGTCGAATCGCGGTCAATGAGCTTGTTTTTTGTCTCACTTGGCGGATTTTCACCTGACACCTCAATATTTACTATTCTTTCGGTAATATCACCTTGAATTCCGTCAAAGGGGATATTCCCATCAATACCGGAGGACATCTTATTTCCATCAGCATCTGTTTCCACTGTGTTTTCCCAATCAAGATCTGGATCATTCTCTTCAAAAGAGGTAGAAAAATCCTTTGCAGCGGCTGATACGGTTTGTTGCGGTGGGATTTTTACAAATGTCCCGATTAGCGCAACACAGCATAGAATAGGAAAAACCTTTTTCCATCGTTTTCTATTCACCAATTAAACCCTCCTTGTTTACTGTTTTTTGGTAAGGAAAGCTGCCGTTCCTCATCCTATCCCCCCTTCTCTTCTGCACATAAAAATACAGTACAGCACCTCCCCAACCTAGCAAACGCTTACATGCAGTATATAAAATATATTCTGATAATAATAACAGCAAATACAGCATTTGTTTACGATTTTCTGCATTATTTACAGATGTTTTTTTCATAACAAAAAAACTGTAGAAAAAGCACTAATACTCTTTTCCTACAGTTTTCATATACGCATTTTTAGGGGGGACCTTTTCTCCTAGTGCACTTTATCTTTTCTCAAGGCTTTGTAAAAGGACAAGCACATTAAAATCAAAATGATGGAAAATGGAAATGCTGCCGATATGAGCACATTTTGTAATGCCTGTAATCCACCAGTGTAAAGTAAAACTGCTGCAATTAACGATTGCGCAATCCCCCATGTAAACTTAACCACCGTGGATGGTGACAAAGATCCGTTCGTTGTTTGCATTCCTAACACAAACGTTGCGGAATCCGCCGAGGTAATAAAGAAAGTGGAGATCAATAAAATCCCTAATATGGAAAGAATAATTCCCATAGGAAGTTGATCGAACATACCGAATAATACCTGCTCGTCCGGCAATCCAGCTAAATCCGCACCACTATTTTGAATGTCAATACCAGACATACCGAATGTTGCAAACCACAGGAAGCACACAATAGTTGGAACAAATAGCACACCTGAGAGAAATTCTCTTATCGTTCTTCCACGAGAGATACGGGCGATAAATATCCCCACAAATGGTGACCACGCGATCCACCAGGCCCAGAAGAACACGGTCCAATCCATAACCCATTGTCTCTCGGACTCACTATTAGGCGCAATTCGTAAAGCTTCAATAGGCAGACTCATCACATAAGTTCCGACCGTATTTGTGAAGGAGTTGAGAATATACAGGGTTGGCCCAAGTATCAATGTTCCTAAAAATAAGATCCCTGCCACACCCATGTTTGTATTACTTAAATATTTAATTCCTTTTCCTAGACCAGAGTATGTGGAAAGCATAAATAAAATAGTTACAATAACAATGATTAAGAGTTGGACCCAAAAACCACTGGCCACTCCAAACAGGTACGTAAGACCACCATTGATTTGCGTCGCACCAAAACCTAATGTTGTAGCGACCCCAATAATCGTTGCAAACACGGCAATTACATCGACCGCCTTGCCCCAGCCTTTTTTCATATGGTGTCCAAATAGCGGCTCTAATGTTGCACTGACTAAAGCCGGTTTTCCATGGCGGAAAGTAAAATATGCCAGTATTAGGGCGATGGTAGCGTAAATTGCCCATGCGTGAACTCCATAATGGAAAAATGTGATACGTAGTGCATCCTCTAATGCCGCCACCGAACCTGGCTCTGCAGTAGGCGGTGTTTTAATATAATGGGACACTGGCGAAGCTACCCCATAAAACACAAGTCCTATTCCCATTCCGGCACTAAACAACATAGCAAACCAGGAAGCATAACTAAACTCGGGACGTTCATTTGGCTTACCAAGCCTTATTTTGCCAAAGCGGCTAAATATTAAATAAATACAAAAGAGCACAAAAAACGTTACCGCAAGTAAATAATACCAGCCAAAATGCACGGATATAAAATTCATTAAAACTCCTGAATATCTTTCAAATAAACCAGGAGCCACCGATCCCCAAATTGACATAGCTATTGTTATTGCTAGTGTAATCCAAAATACGGATGTTACCTCAGCTGTAACTTTCTTCATTTTTCTCTTCCTTTCCACTTCCGCTAGTTCAATACAATACTCTAGTTGTCCTTTTAGTATTTAAACTGCGGCTTAAAATATACAGGGTTATAATTTTACTTTCTGGTGGTGAGATGGGGCTTGGGTTTGTGAGGAGCTGGTGCGTCTCTTCTTGGGACTGGTGCGTCACTTCGGTTGGTTGGTGCGTCTCTTCTTAGGGTGCTCGCGTCTCTTGGGATGCGGGGCGCGCCACTTTTGGTGGATCCTGCGTCACTTCGTAAGGTTGGCGCGTTTCTTTTTGTAGCTGGCATGCAACTTTACGTGGTCCGCACGCGACCTTGTGGAGCTGGCACGCGTCCTCGGTTGGATCCCACGCGACTTCACGGAGCTTACACGCGACTTTTCGAAGTTGACACGCGACCTCGCGAAGCTGGCACGCGACTGCCCACAGCTCACATTCTCTACATAAACGCCCGCTACTTATCAGAAACAGAAAAGCAGCTATTCACAATGAATAGCTGCCTTCCAGGTCTTATGTTTGTCGTATAATTAATTTATTTGATAAATATACTTTCTTTGGCACTTCTCGTTTGTCGTCAATTCGCTCTAAAATCAGGTCTACTGCTGTTTCTCCCATTAATTCGGTATAAATTTTAACCGTGCTTAGAGAGGGGTAAACATACTTGGAAACACTGATATCATTGACACCGATGACGCTCACTCTGCCAGGTACAGGGATTCCTTCCTCATGAAGCGCTCGCAGGCCGCCGATTGCAAGGGGGTCATTTGCCATATAAAAGGCTGTCGGCAATTCCTCGCCCAGGTCGTGAATCGCTTGCTTCATGAGTTCATAACCATCGTTCACTGCAAAGCTATCGAGAAAAATAAACCGCTCATCAAGCATATTTCTTTCTTGTAAGTAGTTACGATAATGCTTTTCGCGCATGTCCTGAATAGGAGCAATCTTTTCTTTAAATGTTTCATACCCACCAATAAATCCAATCGATGTATGCCCTTTTGCAATAAAATGGTTCATTACGAGTTGGGTGACCCGTTCGAAATCGACTAGAACGGCATCAAACGCTGCTTCGTTTGGATTAGAATCGACGAATACAATCTGCGGAGAAATAGCTTTTAACTGACGTACTTGTTTTTCACTAAAGCGACCAACAGCTATAATCCCATCGATATTTGTATCAATCGTTTCCCCTTCGACGTATTTTACAAGCTCAACGTCTAACGCCTCAGCACGCCGCTCAATCCCATAACGTATGCCCATATAATAAATATCATCTAATTCTTCTGCTTCTGTGACCCAATGCAGAAAGGCAATCTTTCTACTAATTGGTTTTCGGTGACGTCGCTTGTAGGATAGTTCTTCTGCGACTTCAAATATTTTCTTTTTTGTATCAGCTGCAACGGAAAGGCTTTGATCGTAATTTAATACCCTTGAAACGGTTGCGGCCGAAACGCCTGCTTTATCAGCAATGTCCTTTATTGTTGCCAACATGGCCACCTCTACTTTTTTCAATCATCTCTTTTAACTATACCATTTTCTTAGGCATTTTCATCACTCTTACGTACAATTTTACAAGCGTATGGCGCAAGCTGTACATCATTATAATGGCCTTCCTGACCGTTATGGTTCATGATGAATAAATAACTGCTTCCATCCTCTGTTGTTCGTTCCATGATTTCAATTCCAGCACTTGTTTGTGTAGTATTTAGTTCCCTTTCATCTGCCACACGATTTGCGATTTCCTGCATGACCTCTTTATCTGCACCTGTACCGATATAGTAGGCATTGCCTTTCCCAAATGTATTGACTGTCACTGCAGCATAGTCGCGATATGCGTCTGTATAATGGTAAAGCCCTGTAGCATCAAAAGGCTTGATCAGGTCCCGCCAAACCTTGCTCGATCCCTTTTTCCCTTTATCGGTTTGAAGTTCGATTTCTATGCCATCAGGCAGAGATTCCACCTCTTCCACCTTGACACCAAGTAACGGACTTAGCTTACCTGGTTGCTGTTCTCCTAGCACTAGATTGTTGTTACGGTCGCGAACGCCAGCCCGATAAGAGAAAATAACAGTCCCTCCGTTTGCTGTGAATGCTTCTAAGCGTTCCACCAGCTGCTCATCTATTATTTTCATTACAGGAAGCAGCAGCACACGATAGTTCCCGAAGTCCACATCCGCTCGTATAACATCGATCGATTGATTCTGGTTATAGAACGGTTCATACAAGCGCATTACTTCCTCTGTAAAGTCAAAGGCTGCACTTTCTTGTTGTATTTGCCACGACCAGATCGTATCAAAATCATAGACCAGTGCAATATCCGATTTAATTGGAAAATCAACGACCTCTTTATAATTGGAAATGTCCTTAAAAAAGGACTGTACTTCCTTGTATTTACGGGTTAAACGGTTATCTGTATCCAGAATGCCCAGACAGTTCTGCTCTGCTCCATGTGTCACGCCACGCCAGCGAAAGAATAGCATATCCGTTGTACCATGAGCAAAGGCGTGATATGCCCAGAGTTTTGCCTGATTTGGCCTTGGTAAATAACCGATGACATCATGCCCCTGCGCTCCCATCAGTTGTTCCACAATCCAGAAGTTTTCCTGCTTCAGTCCCCGAACGAAATCAAGAGTCATAGAAAGCATTGCTGGCGACACCGGTTCAGCTAAACCGCCCCATACTGGGTAATTATCATAGGAAACAAAATCAAGGTCTCTTGAAAATTCATTATGGTCAAACTTCTTCTCGAAGAATCCACCAGGAATATTGGTGGTAACCGTTTGGTGTTCGCCTTTAAACTTTCTTATCTGTTCCATGTGCTTTTTTGCAAATTGACTAAGGGAGTAAGAACGAAACCGGAGCCATTCCAGTCGCATGCTCGGATTGTGAACCGTGATCGTGCGGGTTGGCATCGGGATCTGATCAAAGGATTGATAGGTTTGCCCCCAAAAAATGGTGCCCCACACCTCATTTAGTTCATCAATTGAGTCGTAGCGATGCTTTAAGTATGTCGAAAAAGCCTCCTTGCAATTGGAACAATAACAATCATCGCTTCCCTCATGACCTAGTTCGTTATCCACTTGCCAAGCGAACACTTGGGTTTCCTCCCTATAGTGCTGCACCAACTCTTTTACAATCCTTAACGAATAATCCAAATATGTAGCGGAATTATAACAGTATTGTCTTCTGCCACCGAAGGAAATCCGTTGTCCATCTTCCGCCACATTAAAAATGTCAGGCTGTTTCGTTGCAAGCCAAGCAGGAAATGTGGCTGTCGGTGTCCCAAACATGACTGATAGCCCGTATTCCTTACACTTTTCAATCACCCTATCAAAAAAGGAAAAATCGAATTCTCCTTCTTCCTTCTCCATCAGGTTCCATGCGAACTCGCCAATTCTTACAGTGTTGACTCCCATTTCCTTCATTCTCGTCAAATCTTCGTCAATTAAGCTAATATTCCAATGTTCCGGGTAATAATCTACACCAAGATGCATTTAAACCTCTCCCTCTTCCTTGGAAATATAAAAAATCTCGGATTGAAAATCTCCTATTTGCATCGGGATCGAGAGCCCACCATTTGCTCCATTAAATTCGGCTTTAAGTGGGATCCCTCTATACATCAATTCACTCCCATAGTAATGACGCACAACACCTTCTGTATCCTGACAACGATAATACGCATCCGTTTCCAGTCCCTTAAGGCGAAGGAATTTCATCTTACCAGGATTCGATTCAGCTAAAATTCGATAATGACTGACAAGCGCTTCCTCTCCTGTCTCACTCACCATCATCCAGGCAGCCTCATTCCCATCAGCAGGGTTTTTCAATCGAATGAAGTCCCCTGTCAGCATGAGATGCTGATGTTGTTTGTAAAGCGCAACCTGCTTGCGTATTTCCACTTTCTCTTCGGCCGAAAAGCCCAGTGGATTTAGTTCATATCCAAACGTGCCGAACAAGGCAACATGCGCCCGGAAGCTTAACGAGGTTGTTCTTCCTGTCTGATGATTCGGTGTTGCCGATACATGGGTACCAAAACTGCTTATCGGGTAGGCAATCGAGGATCCATATTGGATATGTAGGCGTTCGACTGGATCGGTATTATCGCTAATCCATCCTTGTGGTGCATAGAAAAGCATCCCAGGGTCAAAGCGTCCGCCCCCACCTGCACAGGATTCAAACAGTACATCCGGAAATTCACTTGTTAATTTTTCATAGAGCTGGTATACCCCGAGAATATAGCGATGATAAAATTCCCCCTGCTGCGCTGCAGGCAATGTGGATGAATATGCTTCTGTTATGTTTCGGTTCATATCCCACTTTATATAGGAAAGCTGTGTTTCTTCGATCAATACGCACATCCGCTCATATAAATAAGTCACGACCTCTTTATTACTGAAATCTAATACCCATTGGTTACGGCCATACGAAGCTGACCTTCCAGGAGTTTTCACCACCCACTCTGGGTGTTCACGATAAAGGTCACTGTCTGGACTGACCATTTCTGGTTCAAACCAAAGGCCAAAATCAAGTCCAATCTCCCGTATGTTTTGTGCGAGTTTCCCAAGTCCATTCGGCAGTTTTTCCTTGTTGACGAACCAGTCTCCCAGTGATGTCGTGTCACTGTTCCGTTTGCCAAACCAGCCATCATCAAGCACAAACAGATCTAGGTCCAAGTCTACAGCTTCTTTCGCAATTGCTAGTATTATTTCTTCATTAAAATCATGGTAGGTCGCTTCCCAGTTATTGAGCATGACAGGGCGTGGTGTATCAAGCCATTTTTGATTAATTAAATGGTTGCGGTATACATCATGGAATTGCTTACTCAATCCATTCAGGCCGTTCGGTGAAAACGCCATGACAACTTCAGGCGCTTGGAACGACTCTCCTGGTTCAAGCTTCCATTGAAAGCCAAATGGGTGAATCCCCATGGACACTCTTGTTTGCTCATAATGGTCGACCTCCACCTGTGCCAAAAAGTTGCTGCTATACACAAGATTAAAACCATACACATCCCCTGTGAATTCTGTCGCATCTGGTTCTTTTAATGCTAGAAATGGATTCTGACTATGAGAGCTGGAACCTCGTAAGCTAGAGATAGACTGGATTCCACTTTCAAGCTTACGTTCTTTTAGATGCCTTTCCCGTGACCATGCCCCTGAAAGCTGGAGCATGTCAAAATCAGCGTGCGGGAAATCAATGCTGCCACTCAGCAATCGATCCAATATCAAGGTGGCCTCTCCCCTGTTCGTAACCCGCGCATGACGGGTAATTACCGCTACATCTTTGAAAATCGTGTAGCTTAGTAAAAGTTCCATATCGGTTATCGCATCATACAGAGTAATTTCTACTGTTTCGGCTTCTTCTTCGCTCGTAACATAGGTAGCTGGCAAGCCTTCCAGCATCGGTTTACCTTTCACTACACGGTATGAGTTAAACACGAAATTGCTTATATGACTCCCATTAGCCTGATGAATTCCGAGAGCTGGTTCGCGAAAATCTGTTGAGCCAAAGACAGGGAATTCCTGCCTCGTTGTTTCCATTGTAAATGCCGGATCGTTTGCCTCAAGATGGGTCGTATTTGGTGTCGGAATATCATAGCGTTGGAAGTCGGCTGTCTGCCCTGCTGTCTTAATTGCTTTTCCGTAATACAGATGACCAAGCTGTCCATTTTTCATCACATGGAATAGGTAGCTTATTTTTCCGTTTGTTAAATGAAATTGTTTTCTGTTGTCGTCAATTGTAATCATCATCATAATCCTTCCTATCCCAAGTCAGGCTTATTGGCAAATAGAACTTCCTGCTGTTTCGTTCCTTCAAGTTCTAGAATTTGGATCGTGTTTTCTCCTACATTTAAAAAGGGTGCAGGCAGGTATAGCGTTTTCTGTGGTCCAATCTCCCAATATCGTCCCAGGTTAAATCCATTGATAAACACATTGCCTTTTTTCCAGCCTTCCATGTTAAGAAAGGTGTCCCCTGTTTCAGCTAATTCAAATGTACCTTCATAAAACTGCGGAAAACGCTCTGTAGTTGCCCTTGAAAAGTCTAGGACTACTTCCTCAAGCTCGATACTGAACATCTCCCAATGGAACATATATTGATTATCAATCCATAGATTTTCGATTATTCCTTTGCGATCCCTCAAATGCTTCCCATAATTAACCCGGCCCATATTTTCTACGAATATTTCAAGCGTGTTTATCTCTTCAGGGAAGGAGAGGGTAATTTCTTTTTTCTCATCATTTCGGTAAACGGTTTGGACATATTCTCCGTTAATATATAAGAAAGCTCTATCACGGATCATAGAGGTATCCATTTCCATATCGGCTTTTCGGTCAATCGTCGTGCGATACAGGACATAGCCATATGCTTGATCCATTTCCTCCATGGACATCGGAACCACATGCTTATGATAGTTGGCTATCGTCGTTAACGTATCAAACAAGCTAACAGAGCGATCGAGCTGCACCTTTTGCTCTGGCAGAATTGGTATATTCGGAGGCTCAACTGGCTCTGGGATAGTCCCGAATTCCTTGAGGACCTTTTGGACTTCTTTGTATTTTTCCGTTA
Source organism: Oceanobacillus jordanicus (assembly GCF_022095695.1). Lineage (GTDB taxonomy): Bacteria > Bacillota > Bacilli > Bacillales > Amphibacillaceae > Oceanobacillus_B > Oceanobacillus_B jordanicus. The sequence goes on along the minus strand of NZ_JAIFZM010000002.1, from coordinate 203,074 downwards.
TCTCACCAGACTCTGTTAGCAAGGAATCATAATCATAGCTGGTAATGGTTGGATCATATGTCTCGTATTGATTGGCACCATTATAAAACGCGAAATTCGTTCCACCATGGAACATATAGAAATTGACGGATCCACCCTTTTCTAGCATGACACGCAGTGTAGCTGCTGCATCTTTAGGATCTCTTGTGTGATGTTCCTTTCCCCAACTATCAAACCAACCAATCCAAAATTCCGCACACAGCTTCGGACTATCTGGCTTGTATGCATCCAGCATCGCATAAGAATCTTCCACACGAGAACCAAAGTTTAAGGTTGTAAGAACATCTGGTAAGGAGCCATCTTCAATCATATCTGGGCCATCTGAAGTGAAAAGTAACACATCAATGCCTTTTTCTTTATATATCTCTCTGGTTCGCTCCAAGTATTGCTTGTCATTCCCGTATGCACCATACTCATTTTCAATTTGCAGGGCAAAGACGTTTCCACCATTCGTTATTAAATGCGGTACGAGCTTAGGAAGGAGCACATCATAGTAATCTTCTATATGTTTAAGAAAGTTCGGATCTGCACAACGCAGCGCCATATTACGATCTTTAAGCAACCATGCCGGTAACCCACCAAACTCCCACTCTGCACAAATATACGGAGCTGGCCTGAGGATGATATACAATCCTAGACTTTCTGCTGTTGCAATAAACTGCTCAATGTCTGCCATGCCTTCAAAATGAAATTGCCCTTTTTTCGGTTCATGAAAGTTCCATGGAATGTATGTCTCTACTGTGTTGAATCCACAGTTTTTTAATTTAATTAAGCGATCCTCCCAATATTCTTGGGGGACACGGAAGTAATGGATACTCCCTGATAAAATTTGAAACGGCTGTCCGTTTAACATAAATTGGTCGTCTTTCACTGTAAGCATATCGTTCACGCACCTTTTCTATTTTATTGCACTGCCAAGCATTCCCGAGATGAAGTGGCGTTGTAAGACCAAGAAAAAGATCATAATTGGAATAGTTGCGATCGTAATTCCTACCATTACTTGACCATAATCTGTAAAGGAAACGCCGTTTAAAGTAGATAATGCAACCGGGAAGGTATACATATCCTGTGATGTAATGGCAACTAGAGGCCACATAAAGTTATTCCATTGGAACATAAACAAAAAGATGGATGTTGCAGCTAGTGCAGGTTTCATAGAAGGGAGCACTATTTTCATGAAAATTTTCAGTTCACTTGCACCATCCAGTCTTGCAGATTCCATTAACTCTGTAGGAAATGCTGCAAAGTTTTGCCGCATCAAGAAAATGGCAAAGGGATAACAAAGCTGTGGTGCGATTAACGCAAAATATGTGTTTAATAGATTGTAACTAGACATCATTTGGAATAAAGGGATCAATGTCGCTTGATAGGGAATCATCATCGACAGAATGAAAATCGTGAAAATTACATTTTTCCCTTTAAAGTCATATTTGGCAAAGGCATAGGCAGACGTCGCACTCACTGCCAAAGCAATCACGACATATACTCCTGAAACAAGCAAGGAGTTAAACAACACCCGCCAAATCCCTACTGTCGCATCAAGATTGTTTAAGTTCGTCATAAACTCAGACCCTGGAAGCAAGGTTGGTGGGCTCGTAAACATCTTGTCAGAAGTGTTGGTTGACCCAACTAACATCCAATAAAAAGGAAAAATGGAGATAACTAAAAACAGAAGCAACAACGCATACATGCCAACTTTGCCGAGTCCACGTTTCGATTTGTTTGTATTCATCATGATTTTTCCCCCGTAACCTTAAATTGAAAGTAAGATAGTATAGCCACAAGTACAACGACTACATAAGCAACCGCACTTCCGTAGCTAAAGTCAAAGTACTCAAACCCATTTTCATAAATGTATAATCCTAGTGTCATCGTAGAATCTGCGGGCCCGCCCTGCGTCAGGTTAAATGGCTCATCAAACAACTGTAAGGTACCAATCGTTGATAGAATTCCGGCAAATAGAATAATAGGCTTCAAGTTTGGAATCGTAATGGAAAAGAACTGTCGTATCTTTCCTGCACCATCGATCGAAGCCGCTTCATACATGTGATCCGGGATGTTCTGCAATGCAGCAAGGAAAATGATCATGTTGTATCCTGTCCATCTCCACATCATCGCCATTACAATCGATATTTTTGCCCAAAATGGGTCGGAAAGCCAAGGAATATTCTCGATCCCAATCGCGTTTAATAACGTATTTAAAATTCCATTGTCCTGTAAAATAATCGAAAAAAGCAGGGAATAGGCAACAAGGGATGTTACCGCTGGTAAAAAGAAAGATACCCTAAAGAAGCCTTTTAATTTAAGCAATTGACTGTTCAATACGCTTGCAAGTGCCATCGCCATCAATAACATAATCGGGACCTGCAAAATGAAAATGATAAACGTGTTCCCTAACGCTTTCCAGAAAATCGAATCCTCTAGTAAACGCGTATAATTACTTAACCCAGCAAAAGAATAACTTCCTCCTTCATAGGTCTGGAAGCTTAAATAGAGGGAAGCAATAATGGGGTAGGCCGTAAAAACAATAAATAGAATAACGGCTGGGGCTATGAATAAATAAGGAAATTTTTTAGACTGCTTCATGCGTTTTCCATCCTCTCTCCAGAATAGAGTGATTCTCTAAAATGACAGAATAAAGGGTGCATATTTCCCCCCTTTATTCTTCATTTGTTTAAACTATTTGTTTACTAGTACGTCGAGCTGTATGGACTCCTCATGGGAGATGCCTTCGCAAAATTAAAACAGGGGCGCTTCCCATGATGATAAATCTATTAGACTAAAATCTATACTTCTCCAACGTTCATATTGTTTACTTATTTAATCTGTTTTCTAATTGTTTTGCGGCTTCTTCTAATGCCTCTGCTGGGTCGTTCCCATCAGCTGCTCGTGATTGCGCCTTAGTCGCTTCGTCTCTAGCAAGAGAATAATCTCCCGTATAGTTAGCATACGGAACGTCCTCAATTAGGTCTGCAAACATCGTCCAGATAGGCTGATCATTAAAATAAGCTACTTCTTCACTAAACACGTCTTCCGTGTAGATAGTATTTAATGATGGAAAAAGTCCATTTTCCATCGCATAAAGCTGGACCTCATCAGATGTTGAGAAAAACTCCATAAATTCATAAGCAAGGTCAACCTTCTCGGAGTTAGAAGAGATCATGTAGTTACTTCCCCCAAGGTTCGCTGCTCTGTTGCCGCCCTCTTCCATGGCAGGAAGTGGAAATACGCCCCATTGTCCTTCCATATCAGGAGCCTGCCCAGTTAATGAACCAGAAAGCCACGCACCAGATGGAGCAGTTGCTACTGTACCGTTGGCCAGACCACCAATCCAAGCATCCCATCCAACAAGATTTTCATTTAATCCTTCTTCGCTCAATTGTTGGATTACATTCATCGCTTTCACAGATTCTTCAGAAGTAAGGTCAACGTTTCCTTCCTCATCAAAGTAGAACGTACCTTGTTGGTTTAACATTAAACGGTATACTCCATCATCGTTATTAATGTCGATTCCAGTTAAGGCAACATCCAATTCATCTCTAAGTACTTTTCCTGCCTCAATAAAGTCGTCCCATGTTTCAATTGCGTTAGCATCGATTCCTGCTTCCTCAAATAAATCAACACGGTAAAACACGCCTGCAGGACCTGAATCAAATGGGAAGCCATACATATCGCCATCTTTAGATAATAATTCCGTCTTGTACTCTGGGAATTTATCCATATGGTCGTCGGCAAATCCTTTTTCAGATAAGTTTACGAATGCTTCAGGGAACGAGTTAAGATAACCTTGAAGTCGATCATCTTCCACAAGCATGACATCTGGTAATCCTTCCCCATTTGCTTGTAATCCTGTAGTAATTTTTTGATATACATCCGGTGTTCCAGTTTCCACTATATTAAGTTCAAATCCAGGGTGATCCTCTGCAAACATTTCCGCAGCCTTTTCAATAACAGGCACATTAATATTCCATGCCCATACCGACAATGTATTATTGTCACCGCTTTCATTTTGTTCACTACTTCCGTCATTTCCACTACATGCAGCTAAAGCAAAAAGTAATAATGCAAAGATAATTGAAGCTCTTTTCATTCTCTTTCCCCCTAAAAAATTGGTTTTGAAAGCCTTACCAATACCATAGCTTGATTTTAAATAATTAGCAATAGTTTTAGTAAATATTTTAGTAAATATATTTAGTTAATAGGGTTGGAGGCTTTCGTGGCGCAGGTTTGGGAGTTAGGTGGGTCTCTTTGTGGGGGTGTTGCGTCGCTTCGTGGGAGGACTGCGTCAGTTCTGGGGAGTGGTGCGTCTCTTCTTGAGGTGCTTGCGTCACTTTTGTTGGTTGACGCGTCACTTTTTGAGATGCTCGCGTCACTTCTTAAGATTCTCGTTTCACTTTTGGGGTTTTCGATTCACTTCTCTGGTTCTCGCTTCACTTCTTGAGGTTTTCGATTCACTTCTTGGGGTTCTCGATTCACTTCTTGGGGTTCTCGATTCACTTTTGAGATTCTCGTTTCACTTTTTGAGGTGTACTCGTGTCCTCCAAAACCTCCTTCATTTTATTCAAGAAAGCGCTTGAAAGATTACGAGAAACAAGGTAAGCTTAACTTAATTAATTAAATTAATAAACTAAAAAAAACAAGGAGGATATCATGAATTTAGTTACGGATTTTAAAAGGGTTTTTCCTACATCAAGCCAGCCACGTATGTTCTTCGCCCCGGGGCGTATCAATTTGATTGGGGAGCATACGGATTATAATGGCGGGCATGTTTTCCCTGCTGCCATCTCGTTTGGTACGTATGCGGTTGCCAGCAAGCGTACGGATCAAAAGCTACGTTTTTACTCGATAAATTTCCCAGAAGCTGGGGTGATTGAATCTGATATCCATGCCCTTGATTACAATGAGGCTGACAGCTGGGCCAACTATCCAAAAGGCATGATCCGCGCCATCATCGAAAAAGGTCACCAACTAGAAACAGGGGCTGATATCCTATTTTACGGAAACATCCCGAATGGAGCGGGATTGTCTTCCTCAGCCTCGATCGAAATGGTGACAGGTGTGCTTGTTGAGGAGTTATTCGACGTAACACTTGACCGAATTGACATGGTAAAGCTCGGACAGCATGTAGAAAATAACTACATTGGAGTAAACAGTGGCATTATGGATCAATTTGCTATCGGCATGGGCAAGCAGGATCATGCGATTCTATTAAACTGCCAAACGTTGGAATATCACTATGCCCCGCTCGTACTGGAAAACCATTCCATCTTAATCATTAATACGAACAAACAACGTACATTGGCCGGTTCAAAATATAATGAGCGCCGCAGTCAATGTGAAACAGCACTTGCTGACTTGCAGGAGGAGCTTGACATCACAAGTTTAGGAGAACTTTCCAAAGAAGCATTTGAGCAAAACAAACACCTTATTAAAGACCCGATTCATGCAAAGCGTGCAAAGCATGCCGTTTATGAAAATGCGCGTACTTTAGAGGCAAAAGCAAAGCTAGAAGAAAACGACATACAAGCTTTCGGTAAGTTGATGAACGCTTCCCATGTCTCCTTAAAAGAGGATTATGCGGTGACCGGGGAAGAACTCGATACGATTGTGGAGACAGCATGGGAATTAGATGGCGTTGTTGGCGCAAGAATGACAGGGGCAGGATTTGGTGGATGTGCGATTGCGATTGTTGAAAACGGGAAGCTAGATACTGTAAAAGAACAAATCCAGTCCACCTATAAAAAGAAAATCGGCTATGAAGCCACATTTTATACTGCAAACATTGGTGACGGGGCAAAGGAAATAACGGAAGGAGTGATGAGATGAGCATTCTTGTGTTAGGTGGAGCGGGATATATCGGTTCCCATGCGGTCTATCAATTAATTGAAAGTGGTAAGGACGTAGTGGTTGTAGATAATTTACTGACAGGTCATAGGGCTGCTGTCCATCCGAAAGCTACCTTTTACAAGGGGGATATCCGCGAGCGCGACTTTTTACACGAGGTTTTTTCCAAGGAATCAGTTGAATCTGTTATTCATTTTGCCGCAAGCTCACTTGTCGGAGAATCGATGGATAAACCATTACAGTACTTTGATAACAATGTGTATGGCACCCAGATCTTACTCGAGGAAATGGTCGAGCATGGTGTAAAAGAGATTGTCTTCTCCTCTACTGCTGCGACATACGGAGAACCAGAAGCCGTCCCGATTACCGAGGCAATGCCGACGAACCCAGCAAGCACGTATGGCGAGACGAAACTAACGATGGAAAAAATGATGCGCTGGGCTGCTCAGGCTCATGATATCCGCTATGTCTCCTTGCGCTACTTTAATGTAGCTGGCGCCCGCGCGTCAGGGGAAATCGGCGAAGATCATCGTCCGGAAACACATCTCGTTCCAATCATCTTACAAGTCGCCCTTGGCCAGCGCGACCATATTACCATCTTTGGTGAAGATTATGACACTGATGATGGTACGTGTGTCCGCGATTATGTGCATGTCGAGGACTTAATCGATGCCCACCTGCTTGCACTGGAGTATTTAAAAAAAGGCGGAAGTAGTGACATTTTTAACCTTGGCAGCAGTCAGGGCTTTTCCGTCAAAGAAATGATTGAGGCTGCACGTAAGGTAACAGGGAAAAAGATCCCAACCCAGTCTGGCCCACGCCGTGCTGGAGATCCAGCTGTTTTAATCGCGAGTCCAGAAAAAGCCAAGCGCATCCTAGGCTGGAACCCAACACGCACTGCCATCCATACTATTATGCAGGATGCCTGGAACTGGCATACATCACGCCCAAACGGGTACGAGGAGGCTGACAGCAAATGATTTATGAAGACATCGCTGCCCTCGTTCAGCAAGCCATCAGCGAAAAATTAATCGAGCCTGCTGACGAGATTTATGCACAAAATCAAGTGATGCAGCTTTTGCAGCTCCCATCCTTTCCGGAAATAGAGGCAGTAGCTACAGAACGCACCATACCCGATATCCTGGAGAACATCACTTCCTACACCATAAAGGAAGGCATCATTGCCGATGTGCTAGAGGAAAAAGAAATGCTATCCGCCAACATCATGAATTGTTTTATCGCGCGCCCCTCTGTGGTGAATGAACAGTTTTATAAAAAATATAATGTCTCTCCAGTTGAGGCGACCGACTATTTTTATAAGCTCAGTAAAGACAGCAACTATATTCAAATGAATCGGATAAAGAAGAACGTTCATTTTAAAACCGTAACCAAATACGGGAACTTGGATATTACGATTAATTTGTCCAAACCAGAAAAAGACCCTGAACAAATTAGGCGCGAGCGGGAAATGAAGCAGGCGCTCGATTATCCAAAATGTGTGCTTTGTATCGAAAACGAAGGCTATGCAGGACGTACAGGGCACCCGGCAAGGGCTAACCACCGGATGATTCGGGTGCCCCTTGGCGGAGAAACATGGTATTTCCAATATTCTCCTTATGTTTACTATAACGAGCACAGCATTTTACTTGCAGAAGAACATCGTGACATGAAAATTAGCAAGGAAGCCTTCGCCCGCTTGCTCGCATTCACGGATATTTTTCCGCACTATTTTATTGGTTCCAATGCAGACCTGCCGATTGTTGGCGGTTCAATTCTTAGCCACGATCATTACCAGGCAGGGCGTTATGAGTTTGCGATGAGCAATGCGGCAGAAGCATTCCCTGTTACGCTCGGCGATTTTCCAGATGTTCATGCAGCGGTCCTAAAATGGCCCCTATCCGTAATTCGCTTAAAAAGTGAGCAAAAAGCACAGCTGCTAGATGCTGCTGATCACGTTCTCCAAACATGGAGCGGGTATTCCGATGAGCGTGCAGCCATTCAAGCTTTTTCTGGTGATGATGCCCATAACACCATCACCCCGATTGCGCGCATGCGTGATGGCAAATACGAGCTAGATCTTGTCTTGCGCAATAATCGAACGTCAGCGGAACATCCAATGGGAATTTTTCATCCCCATGCTGATGTTCACCATATTAAAAAGGAAAACATTGGCCTAATTGAAGTAATGGGTCTTGCCGTTCTCCCTGCACGTTTGAAAGAAGAGATTGTTGAACTAGAAAAAGAACTGTTGGGACAGGATGCTATAGTTAACCCGATTCATCAGCATTGGGCAGCGGAGTTAAAAGAATCATATGGTACGATAGAGTCAGCATCAGAAGCGAAAAACATCATCCAGCACGAGCTTGGTAAAAAATTCGTCCGGGTTCTCGAGGATGCCGGCGTCTTTAAAGAGAAGGATGCTTTTCAGCGCTTCCTTCACACATTATAGAAAGGTGGGATCAAGTTGAAAATAGAAGTTAGGGATTTGGAGAAATCATGGAAGGAATATACCCTTACGAATGATAATGGGATGCAAGTTAACGCACTAAACTTTGGTGGCATTATTACAAAAATGCTCGTTCCTGATAAAGCTGGCAACCTAGAAAACGTTGTGCTTGGCTATGCCGATTATAAGGAGTATCAAACCAACCCCAATTACTTCGGTGCCATAATCGGACCAGTGGCAGGGAGAATTGCGAACAGCCAATTTGTGCTGGATGGCCTGGCATATAAGCTGGAAAATAATGAGGGCGTACATCACCTGCATGGTGGCTCAACAGGATTTCATCAGGTTATTTGGGATGTAGAGCCCTTTGAAAAGGCCGATGCTGTGGGACTTGTTCTTTCTTATACAAGAGCCGACGGGGAAGGTGGCTATCCGGGAAAGGTAGACGTTCAGGTCACCTACACCCTTCATCAAAGCAATCAATTTGAGATCAACTATACGGCGTCAACTGACAAGACAACACCGCTCACGCTGACGAACCATTCTTATTTTAACTTGAGCGGGGATTTACGGCATACCTTGCATGAGCAACATGTATCAATCGATAGCGATTATTTTGTAGAGCTTGATGAAAAGCTTATCCCGACAGGTGAGCTGCTTTCCGTAGATGGAACGACCTTTGACTTTCGTAAAGCCCGTGCCCTACAGGATGGTTTTAATGGAGATACGGAACAAAATCGTGTCGCTGGGCAGGGCATTGATCACTATTTTATTTTTAACGAAAATAATAAGGAAACAAAAGCAACAGCAGCTGACCCGGTCTCTGGCAGAAAAATGACGGTGCAAACAGACCAGCCCGGCATGGTGATGTATACATCGAATAATTTGCCTGAAGGATTGCAGCTACAGGAAGGGATTTCACGGCAGTATCTTGGTGTCTGCTTTGAAACGCAAGCCTCCCCCGCTTCCTTGCATCACGAAGGATTTCCGGGAGTAGTGTTGAAGCCAGGAGAAGTTTATCAGACTAGGACGTTGTTTGATTTTGGAGTTTTGTAAGAAGGATTAGTTAAAAGTAAACACCAGCTCTCCATGTAGAAGCTGGTGTTTTTATTATATGCTTGTCTCATGGCTAATATGGACGGAGTAGTCGAAGAGAAGTTCTTCTAATTGATTGGAGAGCGTTCGTGATTGATTGGAACACTCTTCTGTTTGATTGGAGAGCGTTTGTGATTGATTGGAACACTCTTCTGATTGATTGGTGGGCGTTCGTGATTGATTGGAACACTCTTCTGATTGATTGGCGGGCGTTCGTGATCGATTGGAACACTCCTCTGATTGATTGGCGGGCGTTCGTGATCGATTGGAACACTCCTCTGATTGATTGAACCGCTTTTCTGATTGATTGGCCTCATTAATTGATAACCTTGCTATTATCAAATAGAACCCCGCCTTTATGGTCAATACAGTAGTCATTAAAAATATATAATCTCCTCATCACCAATATCCAATCCGAAAAAGGAGTAGCAATATAATATCACTACTCCCTTCACTACCTATTTTCCAACAGCTTGGAAAAACTGTGGCAAATGTTCTTTATGTGCTTCCAGCATTTCGTCCAAGATTACCTTTCCTACTTTGTCAGACGGAACGAGTGGGTTGATTGTCATAGCAAGTAACGCTGTATCATAGTTACCCGTTACGGCGGCCTCTGCCCCTACACGTTCAAATGATTTAATTTGTTGTACTAAACCTCTAACTGCAACTGGAAGGTCCCCATTTACAATCGGCTTAGGCCCTTCTTTGGTAATGACACAGCTCACTTCCACTGCTGAGTCATTCGGGATGCTTGCGATCGATCCATTATTTTTTGTGTTAACCGGTTGAATATCTCGCTTATCATTATACATAGATGAAATCAATCGAACTGCTGCATCACTGTAATACGCCCCGCCTCGCTCTTCTAACTGTGGTGGTTTGATGGAGATGTTAGGATCTTTGTATAGCTCAAATAATTCCGCTTCTAATTTTTTCACTACTTCTGCTCTTGTCGTACCCTCTTTAAAGTTTTTCAGCTCTTTTTCCAGCATTTCATTACGCTTATAGTAGTAAAGATGATAAGGACAAGTTAGAGCATTTAACGCACGAATAAATTCTGGCTCCCATCCTAGTCCGTCTATATTCTTCACAAAACTACTATTCTCTGGAGCAGCTAACAATTCTATAACACGATCTTTGACACTTACACCGTCCAAATACACGTCTAATCCGTATACCATGTGATTTAAACCAGCGAAATCAATTCGAATACGGGAGTGATCTACATCCAATAGCTTTGCTGTTCCCATTTCCATTCCAATTGGCACATTACATAAACCAACTACTTTTTCGTGATCTGTATAGCGAAGAATGGCTTCTGTTACCATACCAGCAGGGTTGGTGAAGTTAATTAACCAAGCATCTGGGCAAAGCTCTTTCATGTCTTTTACAATGTCTAAAATAACGGGGATCGTACGCAATCCTTTAAAAAGTCCACCAGGGCCATTCGTTTCCTGACCTAACACACCATGCTTTAACGGGATTCTTTCATCTTTAGCACGTGCGTCCAACTGGCCGACACGAAACTGGGTTGTAACAAAGTCTGCGTCCTTTAATGCGGCTTTTCTATCTAATGTTAAATGAACTTCAATTGGCAGTCCTGCTTTTTCAATCATTCGTTTTGCAAGGTTTCCAACTATTTCTAGCTTTTCCTTCCCTGCTTCTATATCCACCAGCCATAATTCACGTACTGGTAACTCATCGTATCGTTTTATAAAGCCTTCTACTAGTTCTGGCGTATAGCTTGAGCCTCCACCGATCGTCGCAATCTTCAATCCTTTGCTCATAATTCATCCTCCTAAATAGATAATGAACGTACAAACCCAATTCTATAGAAGAATAAAAGATTCTGATAGGCTTATGAAAGCGTTAGATTTTTGTTTCAACGAAAGCAATTTGTTTCGCATTCGTCACACAGTGTTTCCTATTTAGTTTATCCCGGTGCAAACGTCCGTAAGACTTCCACTTCATAACATGAAGTGAAACAATGATGTTCAAGTGGAAGTAAACGGACGCTAACACCCCGATTGGTTCAACTAACAATCAGTGGGGAAGAATGAAAACCCCCACTGATTGCAGTTTTACTTTATACTAAACAAATAGACTACTATTTCGGGAGGAGCTGAGCCTTTGTTTACAAATGAGGTTATTGCATCGTTTAATGATCTAGAAATGCTTCTATATAAATATGTCATGCAGCATAAAGAAAAAGTCGTTTATATGCGCATACGCGATCTTGCGGATGAATCACATGTTTCCACTTCTACTATTATGCGTTTCTGTAGAAAATTACATTGTGATGGTTTCTCAGAGTTTAAAGTAAAGTTAAAGCTCTTACTTGATGAAAAACCTAACATGAAGGTTAAAAGCGGCCAACACGTGTTAGCGGAGTTTTTTGAGCGCACCCAAAATGAGCGCTTTACTTCCAAGCTAGAGGATGCTGCAGAAGCTATTTCTAAAGCGAATCATGTATATTTCATAGGGATTGGCAGTTCAGGGGCACTTGCAGAATATGGGGCTAGGTATCTATCGAGCTTAGGAACCTTCTCTACGTATTTAAAAGACTGGTATTTTCCAATTCACGCCGACTTACATGACTGCGTTACCGTTGCTTTGTCCGTTTCTGGTGAAAGCGGGATTACCTTATCTCACATTCATAAGCTTAAAGAAAAAGGTAGTGAAATTTTAAGTATCACGAATAACATGCAATCCACGATCGCAAAAGCCTCTGATAACAATGTATCCTATTATGTGACGGAGGAATTTTTTGCAGAGTCCAATGTGACGACACAAATCCCTGTTATTTATATATTAGAAGAGTTAGCAAGAAAAGTGTATGAAATACGAACTAGGAAGTAAATTTGAGTTTATGGGCTTCCTTTTAGCAATTGATGCTACTCTTATAATAAAACCTTTCAACTTATGACCAATAGAGGATTTTTGGTATGGAAATTATCGATTTTTACATATGTGCCGTTCCTCTCTAATGCCCGCTACTTCCCAATAACAATTGATAATTTGTAGTTTGCGTGCTCGTTTAACTCTTCCAAAAAAGTATTTAGTATTTCATTCGAAGGGAACTTACATTCAAGAAGGTAACAGCCATCCCCACTAATTTTATAGTTACGGACTATGTTACCTTCTTGTGTTTTGAGGAACGATAAATACGGAGCATGGTGAGTACTTTTCGTAATGATTGTTATAAATGCATGTACAAAATATCCTAGCTTAGCTTGATTCAACTTAATAGAATATCCCTCAATTACACCCTCATCCTCTAGCTTCATTACCCTGGCTGATACAGCAGGCCCAGTCAAATGGACTTTTGCACCTAGTTCCTTCATGGAAAGTCTACTATTATTACTTAATTCCTCCAAAATACGCATATCGGTATGATCCAGCATTTATTGAACTCCTTTCAAAAATAAAGCGAAAGAGGCAAAAGACTTTATTTTATCTGTTTATCTATAAGTTCGTTCTATTATAAACTATACAGGCTTACTAATAATCTCAAAATAAGGGAGTTCAAAACATGGATATAAAGTTAATTCGTAATGCAACCCTCGTGGTAGAATATGCAGGGAAAAAGTTTTTAATCGACCCGTATTTAGGGGAAAAAGGCGCTTATGCTCCTCTGCCGAATTCACCTAGACAGGATCAAAACAATCCTTTGGTAGCCTTGCCGGTATCTGTGGAAGAGATTGTTAAAGATGTAGACGCTGTGATTGTCACACACCTGCACCCTGATCACTGGGACGAAGAGGCAGTAAAACTATTGCCGAAAGGAATCAAATTATTTACCCAAAATGAAGAAGATGCCAAAGAAGTTAGAAACAGCAATTTCCATAATGTCGAGGTATTACGAGAGGACACTGTTTTTGGAGGAATCCAATTAAGTAAGACCAAAGGCGAGCATGGGCGCGGAGAAATTTTAAAACTTTCTGGTCTCGTTTGTGGCATTGTTTTCAAGCATAGTTCAGAAAAGACATTATATGTAGCTGGAGATACGGTTTGGTATGAAGGGGTTCAGGAGGCAATCGACACGCATAACCCTGACATTATTGTCGTCAATGGCGGTGATAACCAATTTTATGAAGGCGGTTCTTTAGTAATGGGGAAAGAGGATATTTACGAGGTACACAAGGCAGCACCTAATGCTCAAATTGTTTCTGTTCATATGGAAGCAGTAAATCATTGGACATTGTCGAGAGAAGAATTAAAGAGCTTTGCGAAGGAAAAAGGTATCGCATCTCATGTATTAGTGCCAAATGACGGGGAAAGTTACACAGTTTAATAAACAAGGACTGCTTGCCGTTTTATGGCACGAAGCTTTCTCATTTAAATGATTTTTAATGAGGCTGGGACAAAATTATATTATTGCTGTTTAAACACGAATAATACTTTCTAGCGTCGCTTGGCAGAACACTTCGCTTTCCACGGGCACGGCCTCGGGCCAACAGGATGTTGGTCACGAAGGCGTTGCCACAGGACGTGGCGCTCTTAGCCTTTGTTACTCTCCCAAAACTGTGGGGTCTTCGGACTCGCGCTATTCCCGTTGGACAAGAAAGGCTACGTCAGCAACACGTCGCACGCAGAAAATGTTATAGCATTTTCAAGGAGTCTCCGCATTCTGCCTACGCTAAAACAAGAAAACCCGAACTAGGCAAACCTTTATACAAGGAGTTGCATGATAGTTCGGGTTTTCAATTGTTTAGAGAACTTTTGTCCCAACCCCTACATTTTTTCTTATAATTTTTGCTTTTCTCACCCTACCGGATCAAACAACTCCACAAGCAAAAGTGCTACAGCTCCCAGTAATGTTGCATGATCACCAAGCTTTGTAACAGATACGTTGGTTTCTTTGGCATCTTGAGTAAGGCCTCTGGCTGAAATGGTTTCTTTAATCGCTGGCAGGATGAACTTCTCGCTTTTCATCACCCCTCCACCAAGTACAATCTTCTCTGGGTTAACCAAATGAATGAGGTTAACTAATCCAATACCGATCAGCTTGCCCGTTTCCTCTAGGAGGGAAGTTGCTTCCTGGTCCCCACTCTTGGCCAGTTTGGCAATGTCCTCACCAGTTAGTCCTTCCTTTTGGGCCCTGGCTGCTATAGCAGGTCCTGATACAAAAGCCTGTAAGCATCCGGTATTCCCACATGTACATGTAGGGCCATGCAAATCGATCGTCATATGGCCGATTTCCCCCGCGATATCCCGATCACCGTGGTATAATTTTTCATTTATTACGAGCCCTGCACCGACCCCATGGCCAATATTTACGGCAACCATACTGGCTGAACCATGCCCACCAAACCATGATTCGCCTAATGCCATGGCCCGCGCGTCGTTTTCTACTTTTACATCAAGCTCGAATTCTTTCTCTAATTCTTCTTTGATCGGAATGTTTTTCAGGTTTAAGTTCGGCGCAATGAGCGAGGTGCCTGTTTCCACATTGACTACCCCATGCATGGCAACACCAATACCGACCATTTCGCGTTTTTCCCTGTTCGAGGCTTCAATTGTTTCGCTTATCGTATCCTTTAAAACTCCCATGAATTGCTCATTTGTTATAGGTGTAAACAGCTCCTTATCAGCACGGTGGATGATATTCCCAGCCAGATCTGTCAATATACTTGTTACCCTCTGTGGCCCAGCGTCCACCCCAATGACATAAAAAGCATCTAAATTAATATGTAGCATGGTTGGCTTCCGGCCACCTTGTGATTCTCCAAGACTGCTTTCTCTAATAATTCCCTCTTCCAGTAGTTCCTTCACAATACTGCTGACAGTGGGAGGTGTAAGCTTTGTCTCTTTCGCAATTTGCGCACGTGAGATTGGCTCGGCTGTTCGTACTTTATTTAAAATGATCGATTTATTTACGGATTTCATTAATTGGAAGGTACCGCGTTGCATTTTACCGCTCCTGTTCTCTATGAATTCTATCAAATTTTATAAGAATATATACCGTTAAGTATATCATATACAAGATGTGCGGAGGCTCTGTTCACACACTAGTTTTGGTGGTGAATAGAGAGGTTAAACAGTTAGGATGATTAATCAAAGTCTTCTTTTACTAACTTGTAAGTCCAACTACCTTTTTGCAGAATGTATTCGCTTTCAGTTATAATAGAGACAGGTAACGTGATACATACTTTGGGGGCCAGAATGATGAATAATGCAGGAAATGTTCTATATACGATAATGGAATGGATTACTAGATTTGCTTATGTTCAACTTCTCTGGATCTTCTTTTCCTTGATAGGCGGAATCTTCCTCGGTTTTTTCCCGTCGACAGTAGCTATGTTTGCTATTATGAGAGATTGGTTGAGAGGGAAAACAGAGCAGCCACTCTTTAAGACATACTTAAGCTATTATAAAAAAGACTTTTGGAAAAGTAACCTTTTCGGAATGCTGCTTATGGGAGTGGTAGTATTAATTGGTGCTGATATTTGGTTCGTTCGTTTTTATGGAAGCATTTTGCCCACATGGACTTTCTCCCCCTTATTTGCATTTATACTCTTGTTTTCTATCTATCTTTGCTATCTTTTCCCTGCATTTGTACATTATGATTTAAATCTTGGTAATCTATTTAAAAATGCCTTCCTCATTATGCTCATTCATCCATTACATAGCCTGCTTATGGCAGTATGTTTTCTTTCCCTTTACTTTGTAATGGATTTTCTTCCAGCATTAGCCTTCCTCTTTGGAGCACCCTCCTCCGCTTTTATTACAATGTGGCTTTGCCTTCATGCATTTGATAGAATCAAAAAAAAGCAACGTGTTTAAGAACAAAGGCGGAAGCGCCCGTTCAGTAACGTACAAGCTGGAGCACTTCGCAATGAGATAAAGGAAACATGCCCCTGCAAAAGGGGTATGTCGACGTTGGCCGACAAGGCCGGTTTTAGTCGACCAACAATATTTCTAGGAAATCGATGTTGACTTTCACCACAAGGGTATAAGGGAGGCTAGGCCTCTGGTTTAACCCAGTCGGCAAGTCTGCTTTATCGTATTGGAGAAGTGTGAAGCTTTCTAGTTGCTGGGCGCTGGAGCCGGACGTGGCTGTTCAAGTACACTAAGTTACCCACAGCTAAATAATTTATAGTTTCCTAGAAATTAAAAAAACATCCCCTTGTGTCATTGAAACCAAGGGGACGTTGCTTATCCTTTTATTGCACTCGAAGAGATCCCTTCCACCACTTTATTACTGAAAAAGAGGAAGGCGAGTAAAATGGGAACGACACTTATAATTAAGGTTGCGCCAATCGCCCCCCAATCTGTCATATATTGGCCAATAAAGTTCTGAATCCCTACAGTAAGGGTTTTGTACTTATCAGAGCTGATAAAGGTATTCACAAACACAAACTCATTCCAGTTATAAATCATGTTAATAATGACGGTAGTAGACATAACCGGCATCGTCATCGGAAGAATGATTCTAAAAAACATGCGATGAATGGAACAACCATCAATAATAGCTGCCTCCTCTATTTCACGTGGTAGTGTGTAATAGAATCCTAGCAAGATCATCATGGTTATGGGTAGATTGTATGCCGTGTATGTAATGACAATTGACCATGGATTATCAATTAACTCGACATTTAAAAACATACTGAATAAAGGGATAATCGCCGAATGGATTGGGATCATTAAACCAATCATAAACAAACCTAATACCAGTTTACTAAGCTTCCAGTGCATTCTTGTAATAACAAAGGTAGCCATGCTTGCCAGTAATACAGTTAAAATAATCGCAATCCCTGTAATCCAAATGCTATTCCAGAAGTAAAGTCCAATCCCGCCTTCCCAAACCTTCACGTAGTTTTCCCAGCGAAATTCTGCTGGCAACGCAAAAGGTGATCCGGAGAATATTTCTTTATTATCTTTTAAAGAAAATAAGAATAACCAGATGATCGGGAATATCTGAAATAATGCAACAAGCCCTAAGCAAAAGTAAAGTATAATATAACCAATTCGCCCCACTATATAACCCCCTTTTTTAATATTGGATTTCTTCTTTTGTTGCTGTAGCTTTTCGCACAATAACCGTTACAATCAGGGTGATGATGAGTAACAAAAAGCCGATTGCACTCCCGTAGCCGAATTCATTACTAGAAAATGCAAGTTTGTACATATAGGATGCCATTACTTCACTAGCACCATTTGGTCCCCCACCTGTCATAACATAAATAAGATCAAAATATTTTAAAGACCCGACAATCGCTAACACAATGGTTACTTTAAATACAGACATAATCAATGGTAATTTAATTTTGTAGGCTATTTGCAGTGGTGTCGCACCATCGATTCTAGCCGCTTCTACTAAAGGTTCTGGGATATTTTTTAAAGCCGCGTAGTAGATCAAAATGTAAAACCCTGCATACTGCCACAAAATTGGGATAAAAATTGCGTACAATACAATAGAAGGTTCTGCCAGCCAGGCGGGAGGATTATCTACACCCAATGCCATTAAAATACTGTTTAACATTCCATTTGAAGGATTAAACACTTTTATCCATAGTTGCGCAATTGCAACAGATGAGAGAAGCATTGGAATGAGATAAATTTTCCTCAACAGATCAGATCCCTTAATTTTTGAGGCTAATATTAACGAGATTGCTAGATAAACAAGTAAACTGAGCGTGGAAAATAAAGCGAGTAAGAAAGAATGTAAGGCGCTTTCCCAGAATTTCGCATCCTGGATCGCGTTAATATAATTTTCAAGCCCAATAAACTCCATAGTGGCAATGCCATTCCAATCCATCAACCCATAGTATCCAGTCAAAATGAGTGGAATAAAAATGAGCACAGCAATTAACAAGAGCGCTGGGAGAACATACAGTGCTATTATCCATTTGTTGGACATTACTTTATTCATACCATTCAACCCCATATCTATTATGTAGAAAAGGACATTCCACTTGATGGAGATGCCCTTTTCTTTTATTAAATCAATCTATTACTCTGCTGAAAGTGCTTCCTCATGCTCTTTAGCGAAATCTTCAGGAGATATCTCCGTGCCGAAAAGTGATTGGATCATGTCCAAATGAACCTGCGCTACATCCGCGCTCATCTGTACATCGGCAAACAATGTGATATTAGTAGCCTCATTTAGGTCATCCAGCACATCAACATACATATCAGGCAAATCCAATGACCCAGCATCTACCTTAGTAGCCGGAATAACACCCGCCTCTGTCACAGACTTTTCTCCCCATTCCTGAACAAAGAAGGATGCAAACTCTTTCGCCTCTTCTTTCACCTCAGAATCTTCAGCGACAAACAATCCTACACCAGGTCCACCAACAAAGCTGTTCATGTCTCCTTCACCTTCCACTGTTGGGAAAGGAAAATATCCTACAGAATCTCTAAATTCCTGTGGAACATCTTCATTTGTTGTATAATTCGGTAAATCCCATGTGGCGATAAGGTACATGGCAGCCTGCTCGTTCATAAACATGCTTTTGGCTTCCTCATCTGAAAGGCCGTTAAAGCCCTTTACAAAACTATCCATGTCTACTAATTCCTGTACTTTATCAGCAGCTTCTACAAGAGCTGGATCTTCAAAAGAACCGGAGCGATTAATAGCATTTGTTAAAACTTCAGCCCCTCCGATACGATCTGCCAAGTACATATACCATAAGGAACCAGTCCAGCGGTCTTTATTTCCAAGGGCTATTGGAGCAACATCATTTTCATTCAACGTCTTCACGACTTGTTGGAGTTCCTCATATGTCGCAGGGGCTTCTAGTCCATACTGATCAAATATAGCTTTATTATAAAAAACCGTAGCAATATTTAATTCCAATGGAAGCCCGTATGTGCTACCGTCTATTTCATAAGCTTCTGCTGTTCCGGAAACGAAGCTATCATTTAAGTCTCCTTCTAGTAGATCATCTAGCGGGGTAAACATCTCCCCGTCCACATATGGCTCTAAAAATCCTGCCGCCCATGTCATTCCCACATCTGGTAGTTCATTAGATGTAGATAATACCTTTAATTTGTCCTTGTACTGCTCATTACTCAGAACTTCCAAATCAATGGTTACACCGTCATGCTCACTCTCAAAATCTTTAATGATATCGCTTACAATTTTGTTGTGCTGTGCAGAACTACCTTCCGGCCATAAGTGCATAAACTCGATCGTCTTGTCACCACCAGAACTTGAATTTGCCTCTTCATCAGAAGAGCACCCCACCATGACCAAAACAGAAAGGAAAATAACAAAGACACCTGCAAACGCTTTCCTTTTAAGCATGTGTTAACCCCCATTAGTTTATTTTAAAAAATTTTCCTGTCAAAGCTTACACATAGAATAACACGTGCTACATCGTTTGTCTAGCGGATAAACAAAGATTTTTTTGAGGCTTTTTTTCGGAAATATAGCGGGTAGCATCCCATTTTGCTACTTCCCAACTTCTATTTCCTATGTTATGCTCCTAAATAATAAATGAGGATTCGTCGTTTATCGGCCCCTTAGACAAAGTTGTTGCTGACCATTTATTTTGTAAGCGCATACTAGCAGATGTTCTCCTCGTTAATGTCAGCTCTTTATCTTTGTAAAATCTATGAAAATACTAAAGGAGTGAGTAACATTGTCAACAATTCAAAACCCTATTTTAACAGGCTTTAACCCGGACCCAAGCATATGTCGGGCTGGTGAAGACTACTACATTGCCGTTTCGACCTTCGAATGGTTTCCAGGTGTAGGTATTTATCATTCTAAGGACCTTAAAAATTGGCGGCTTATCTCAAGACCGCTCCAGCGCGTTAGCCAATTGAATATGCTTGGAAACCCTGACTCGGGCGGTGTCTGGGCACCAGCGCTCTCTTACAGTGATGGGAAGTTCTGGCTCATTTATACGGACGTAAAAGTAGTAGATGGCAGTTGGAAGGATTGCCACAATTACTTAGTAACCTGTGACACAATTGATGGGGAATGGTCTGAGCCAATCCATATGAACAGTTCGGGATTTGATCCCTCCCTTTTCCATGATGAGGATGGCAAGAAATACTTTGTTAATATGGTGTGGGATCATCGGGCACATAATCATAGTTTTTACGGCATAGTCCTACAGGAGTATGATCCTGAACAGCAAAAGCTTGTTGGAAAAAGAGAGATTATCTTTAAAGGGACAGATGTGAAATTAACAGAAGCCCCCCATCTGTATAAAAGTAAAGGGTATTATTATCTTCTCACTGCAGAGGGGGGAACGAAATACGACCATCAGGCAACGATCGCTCGATCTCGAAACATCAACGGTCCATATGAAGTCCATCCAGACAATCCGCTCATTACATCGTTTCCATATCCAAGAAATCCGCTACAAAAAGCGGGGCATGCCTCTATTGTTCATACCCATACCGATGAATGGTTTCTTGTGCATCTGACAGGGCGGCCCCTGCATGAAGAAAATAAGCCATTGTTGGATCCACGTGGGTATTGTCCACTTGGAAGGGAAACCGCTATACAACGTCTGGAATGGAAAAAGGACTGGCCGTATGTCGTAGACGGAAATGAGCCTTCGCTTCATATTGAAGGACCAAACATACCAGAGGTCACATGGGATAAAGATTTTGACGAAAAGGACGATTTTAACAAAGAAACGTTAAATCACCATTTTCAATCCCTGCGCATTCCTTTAGGTGATTCCATTCTTTCTCTGAAAGAGAATCCAGGGCATTTACGGCTCTACGGAAAAGAATCATTAACATCCAAATTCATCCAAGCACACGTAGCACGACGCTGGCAAAATTTTGAGTTTACTGCAGAGACGAAGGTAGCCTTTCAGCCCACCTCTTTTCAGCAAGCAGCAGGACTGGTGAATTACTATAACACGGAAAATTGGACAGCATTACAGCTAACACACGATGAAGAGAAAGGGAAAATACTAGACTTAACCATTTATGATAATCAACAAATGGAGCAGCCTTTACTGGGGAATGAGATTACCGTACCTGAAGAGTTAGAGGCTGTATATCTACGAGTCAACGTTCGTACCAATACCTATGAATATGCCTATTCCTTCGACGGGGAAACATGGACAACGATTCCGGTTACATTACCATCGCATAAACTTTCAGATGATTATATTAAGGGAGGCGGCTTCTTTACGGGAGCTTTTGTAGGCATGCAGTGTCAGGATACTTCTGGCCAGAATCTTCATGCAGATTTTGACTATTTTCTTTATCGGAGTGAAAGCTGAAGAGTGAGGTGAGAGCACGAGTGGATTTATAAAAAAACCGGTTACGCCTTTAATTCGCGTAACCGGTTTTTCATCCCTACTTATTTTTATTCAATACATCAAAGGCAACAGCTGCTAGTAGTACAAGCCCTTTAATCGCTTGCTGCCAGTCGATGCCGATTCCCATTAAGGACATTCCGTTATTCAGAACACCCATAACGAGTGCACCGATTACGGCACCAAATACGGTTCCGACTCCTCCTGTGAAAGATGCACCACCAATTACTGCTGCTGCGATGGCATCTAATTCGAAAAGGTTACCTGCTTGTGGTGTTGCTGCATTCAATCTTCCTGCAAAAATCATTCCACAAAGTGCAGCAAGAACACCCATGTTTACAAATACCCAAAACTTCATTTTCTTCGTTTTGATACCGGAAAGCTGTGCGGCATTAGCATTACCACCTACTGCGTAGATATGCCTTCCAATTACCGTTTTGTTCATCACAAACGTATATCCAATAATAAGAACAAACAATACAATCAGCACATACGGTATTCCTTCGTATTGCGCCAGTACGTATGTAAACAGATTGATAACGATGGTAAAGAGAACAAGTTTTACGATAAATAACGGAAAAGATATGGTTTTGAAATCATACTTTAAATCCGTTCTTCTAATCTTTAACTCTGATAAAATATAAACAACCGAAAGAACAATTCCCACTACTACTGTAAATAATTGAATTTCTCCCTCTCCACCAAACACATCTGGAACAAAGGCTGAGCTTAAACCTCGAAACCCATCTGGGAACGGTGCAATGGTCTGCCCTTGCAGAACGACTAAGGTTAATCCTCTGAAAATAAGCATTCCTGCAAGTGTAACAATAAAGGAAGGAATATTCACATAAGCCACCCAGAAACCTTGCCATGCTCCAATAATTGCTCCAATCGCAAGACAAATTAAAATGCCAGCAAACACCGGGAAGTCCATGGTAACCATTAAGACTCCGGCGACAGCCCCAACAAAGGCTGCTACGGAACCAACAGATAAGTCAATTTCTCCCGTAATAATGATAAGCATCATCCCAATAGCGAGGACGATAATATAACTATTTTGCATGATAATATTCGTAACATTTAGGGGGGTTAGCAAGATCCCGTCTGTTAGGATTTGGAATAATAAGGCGATACCTATAAGTGCGATAATCATTCCAAACTTTCTTACGTTGTTGCTAAGAAGCTGTTTTAATCCCTCCACGTTAAGACCTCCCTTTCTGTGTCATATAGGTCATTAATGTTTCTTGTGTCGCATCTTTGGCAGCGATATCTCCTGTGATTTCTCCCTCACACAATGTGTAAATTCTGTCACACATACCCACCAATTCCGGTAACTCTGAGGAAATCATAATAATGCTTTTTCCTTTTTCCGCTAGATCATTAATAATCTTATAGATTTCAAATTTGGCCCCCACATCAATTCCTCTTGTTGGCTCATCCAAAATAAGGACGTCAGGATCGGTAAAGATCCATTTTCCTAGTACCACTTTTTGTTGGTTTCCACCACTTAGATTCACTACTTTTTGCTGAATAGACGGGGTTTTAACGTTCATCCTTTGCTTCATGTTTTCTGCTTCAACCACTTCTTTACTCGTGTTCAAGACATTGTGTTTAGAGATTCTATCCAAGTTCGCTAACGTCAAGTTGTTCTTCACATCATCTATTAAAATGAGCCCAAATTCTTTTCGATTTTCCGAAACGTAGGCAACACCATTTTTTATAGCTTGATCTACTGTCTTAAAGGAAACTTCCTTACCATTTTTAATTATGGTTCCGGTAATTTTTTTACCATAAGACTTTCCAAATAAACTCATTGCAAGCTCTGTTCTGCCAGCCCCCATTAATCCCGCAATCCCGATTATTTCGCCTTCTTTAACGTGGAGGTTCACATTATGAAGTATTTGCCTTTCCACATCCAGAGGATGATACGCCGACCAATCTTTCACCTCGAACACGACTTTGTCCTTCACGTTATAAACTCTATCTGGAAATAACTCTGTAAGATCTCGTCCTACCATTTCCTTTATAATCATAGACTCGGTAACTTCTTCTTCTGTTCGACGATATGTACGTATCGTCTGTCCGTCACGTAGAACCGTGATGCTATCGGATACTTTAAGAAGTTCCTTTAATTTATGGGAAATTAAAATAGAGGTCATGCCCTGTTCCCTAAACTCTTTCAATAATTGTAAAAGGTTTTCACTATCTTCTTCATTTAAGGCTGCTGTCGGTTCATCCAGAATAAGCAGCTTTACCTTTTTAGATAAGGCCTTCGCAATTTCTACTAATTGCTGTTGACCTACCCCAAGGTTCTTAATTTTTTCCTCGGGATCTACGTTAAGGCGCACCTTTTTCAGTAATGCTCGCGTCTCGATAATGGTTTTGTTCCAATTAATAACACCTTTTGTAGCCTGTTCATTGCCTAGGAAGATGTTTTCCGCAATCGATAGTTCTGGAATCAACGCTAATTCTTGGTGAATAATAACGATGCCTAGTTCTTCACTTTGGTTAATGTTTTTAAATTCACAGCGGTTATCTTGAAATAGAATGTCTCCCTCGTACGTACCATAGGGATGCACGCCACTCAACACTTTCATTAGCGTTGATTTTCCTGCCCCATTTTCTCCAATCAGTGCATGTATTTCACCTTTTCTTACATCCAAATTGACGTCATCTAATGCCTTCACGCCGGGAAAAGTCTTTGTAATACTGTTCATTTCTAGTATTCTTTCAGACATTCTGAGACCGCCCCTTTCCTTTAAACAAACAAGGTCGTTTGGCAGCACCACATGTAACGTGCTGCCAAACGGAATGATTAGTTAAGTTCTTCTTCGGTATAATACTCCGTATCTACTAATTCTTCCTTGTAATTATCAGCATCAACAGAAATTGGTGCTAGCAAGTAAGATGGTACTACTTTAGCTCCGTTATCATATGTCTCTTCATCGTTCACTTCTGGCTCTTCCCCACTCAAAACAGCTTCTGCCATGTTAACTGCCTGCTTCGCCAGCTCTCTTGTATCCTTAAAGATTGTTTGCGTCTGCTCTCCGGCAATAATTGATTTAACAGAAGCAAGCTCTGCATCCTGGCCAGTTACCAATGGCATTGGCTTGTCACCAGAACCATAACCTACCGCTTTTAATGAAGAAATGACTCCTCTACTAATTCCGTCAAATGGCGAAAGGACTGCATCCACCTGCTCACCGGAATAGTGGGCACTAAGTAGATTATCCATACGTTCTTGCGCTTTCGCTCCATCCCATCTTAATGTTGCTCCTTGTTCAAACGTTTCTTGGCCACTTTGAACAACAAGGGTTCCTTCATCAATATAAGGATGAAGTACTGACATTGCCCCATCCCAGAAGAAGTAAGCATTGTTATCATCTGGAGATCCTGCAAATAGCTCGATGTTTAAAGGCTCTTCTGCATTGTCTAAATCAAGCTTCTCGACCATATATTCTCCTTGCAATACTCCAACCTGAAAATTATCGAAAGTTGCATAATAACTTACATGATCACTGTTCATAATTAAACGATCATATGCAATAACCGGGATTTTCTGATTTTTTGCTTTTTCAAGAACATCAGATAACGCTTCTCCATCAATGGAGGCGATTACAAGAATATCCACGCCTTTTGTAATCATGTTTTCAATCTGTGAAAGTTGATTTTCCACTACATCCTCTGCGTACTGTAGATCAACCTTGTAACCTAATTCCTCAAATTGACTTTGCATATTTTCCCCATCTTTCACCCAACGTTCAGATGATTTAGTCGGCATTGCAATCCCAACTGTTTTATCCCCTTCACCATCTTTTCCACCAGCACTACTACTACAAGCACTTATGGTTAAAACAATCAGTGTTAAGACTACAAACCAGAAACCTTTCTTCATCAACGTCATCCCCCTTGTTTTATGTACTAGCTTCAAACCAAAATAGGTAACGCTTACATTTCCAATTTGATTTCACCGCCAATACTCAAATTCATCTGCACGAGTTGCAAATTACTTGCAACTTGTACGTACATATTATTATAAGCTAAGCATATTCCAATTACAATACAATTTTCAAAATAATTTTACAATATTTTAGGCCTCTCCAATTTTTATAAAGAGGCCTAATCCTTTTAAGAAACTTCTACTCCACCGACTTTTACAGTAGAGCCTCTCACAATCAATGATGGGTCATAAACAATAGGCTCTAACTGCTTTGACACATTTACTTTATTACTATTTTTCCTTTTGATTAGATCAAGGATTGTTTTGGCCGCAGCTTTTCCCATATCGCTCTTTGGATGTGCAACAGACGTAAGCTTTACCTCAGATACTTCTGTAAAGAAGGAATCATCGTACCCAACAATCGATAAATCACCCGGAACTTGCATCCGCTTATTCCGTAAAAGATTCAATACATTCATGACTAGTTCATCATTATAGGAGACTAATCCTGTGATGTCTCTAGCTTCCTCAGAGAATAACATTTTCTCCAGCTCCTGGACGGGCTTGGTCTCCTTTTCTTCTGTATGATAGGTAATAATATTTTTCGGATTTAGTGGAATGCCATAGCGACGATGGGCTTTTAGAAACCCTTTCATTCGCTGTGTTCCTTGTAAATCATCTGTCTTAAAAATACCGGCTATTTCCGTATGCCCTAGTTGAATAAGATGCTCCGTCTGAATAAAACCACCCTTTTCATCATTCATGACTAGACTCATGGGCTCCAGCTCATCATAATAAGCATTTATCATAATATACGGAATCGATAGCCGCTCCAAATTAAGATAATAGTTAATATTTGGGTTGGAAAACGCACTCTTTGTCGGCTCCACAATTACCCCGTCAAATGGCTGACTAAGAATTTTTTCTAGAATTTCACGCTCTTTTTCATGATCGTTATTTGTACTAAAAATACTAACTTGATAGCCTGCTTGGCTTAGAATAGACTCCGCGCCTCTAATAATGGACGGGAAGATATAATCTGAAATATAGGTTGTAATAATCGCGATATTTTTTCGTTCCACTGCTTGTATGGTATCCTGCTCTTCTTCTCTATCAGCACAGAATGTACCTGAACCCTGTTCACGGTATAGCCAGCCCTTTGCTACTAAGTCACCAATTGCTAGCCTGACGGTATGTCTACTGACCTTAAATTGCGCCATTAATTCACTTTCCGAACTTATTTTCTGATGGGGCAAATAGGTGCCGTCCATAATATCGGATTGAATTGCTCTTTTCACCATGTTGTATTTCGTTTCCACGCAACCACCTCAACTTATTCGTATAAGTTAAGGATACCATATAAACAACCGCTTTCCTATGCTCCTATTTCCCTGGACTTATTGCCAATACGCCTTTCCATATCGTAATTGTTGCCTAATATTGCGAACAGTGGAAGAACTGTCAATGAACACACATTCTATTTCTGCCAGATCCGCAAAATCCATTAACTGTTCTACCGATACATTATAAGAAAACACGGTATGGTGGGCTCCTCCTGCATAAATCCAGGCCTCTGTTGCTTCACTTAAGGACGGTTCAGGCTTCCATAATACTTTCGCCACAGGTAGATTTGGAGTTTCTTCCTTTACTGACTCCGCTTGTACTTCATTTACAATCAAGCGATATCTCCCACCCATTTCTACTAGAGATGCAACAAGCGCCTTTCCTTCTCTTCCGTCAAAGACTAGTCTTGCCGGATCAGCTTTATTTCCGATTGAAAGCGGGTTTACTACAATAGCTGGTTTTTCGGCTGCAATGGTCGGACAAATCTCTAGCATATGAGAACCTAATATCATTTCATTTCCTTCTTCAAGATGGTACGTATAATCCTCCATAAAGGAGGTCCCTTTGTTGTCCGACATAATTTTCATGAGACGTAAGAGTCCTGCAGTACGCCAATCCCCCTCCCCAGCGAATCCGTAGCCTTCAGCCATTAAACGTTGGGCCGCAAGTCCTGGGAGTTGTTTCATACCATGCAAGTCTTCAAAGTTAGTCGTGAAGGCGTTGTAATTGTGCTTGGTTAAAAATGCTTTTAATCCTAGCTCAATACGAGCCTGCTCACGTATGGATTCACGTACCGCCCCATCTTCAGTTGCTTCTGCTGGTAACGTATAACTAGATTCATACGCTTTATACAGCTCATCCACCGCTTCCTCTGACAACGCATTAATCTCTTCTACCAGGTCACCGATCCCGTAATAATCCACGGTCCAGCCAAACTTAATCTGCGCTTCAATTTTATCCCCATCCGTAACAGCTACATTGCGCATATTGTCACCAAATCTAGCTACCCGAATAGATGTCCCTTCAGTCACTGCAACCGCAGTATGCATCCAGTCGCCGATTTTCTGTTCTACATCAGCATTTTGCCAATGCCCCACTACAACCTTTCGGGCAATATTCATACGAGAGCCTATGAATCCATACTCCCTATCCCCATGCGCTGACTGGTTGATATTCATAAAGTCCATATCAATTTCGTTCCATGGAATCTCTCTGTTGTATTGAGTATGCAAATGCAACAAAGGCTTCTGCAGAGC
Source organism: Oceanobacillus jordanicus (assembly GCF_022095695.1). Taxonomy (GTDB): domain Bacteria; phylum Bacillota; class Bacilli; order Bacillales; family Amphibacillaceae; genus Oceanobacillus_B; species Oceanobacillus_B jordanicus. The sequence goes on along the minus strand of NZ_JAIFZM010000002.1, from coordinate 174,871 downwards.
CTTAAGACCTGCAATCCACATTTTTGCTGGGGAAAAGGTGTGCATCCATGACATAATGCCAGCACAATTTTCATCATTATTAGCCTCTAACATAAGTGCTTTGATGTCATTGGCATTGGTTAACGTTTGTTTAAATTTAATCTCATAATTCAAACCGTCTTTTTCGTTTAATCCTTTTACAATTGCTTTAGCATGCTCTTCCACTTCGAGAAGTGCTTCTTCGCCATATAAGTGTTGGCTTCCAGTTACAAACCAGAATTGATATTTCTTTTGAGTCAGCATATCGTGTCCCCCTAAATTTTTAGTATTCTATGAAACTGGTAATGAGGAATGAAGACCATCTATCTTATTCACTCCATCTCGGATACCACGTAGTCGTTTCATTACATTGTTTTCGCCTCTACCAAAATAGTCATGGAGTTGGTCATATTCCTGGAAGAGCTTCTCATAGATCGCTACATGTTCTGGAATAGGTTGAACTACCTCCTCCTTCACCCTTCCCATTTGTTTCGTTGCATCTAATATATGGTCAAATCCACCATTTTCTGATCCTGCGGCAAGCGCCCCGAACATGGCTGCACCTAATGCAGGAGTTTGTACAGAGTCAGCAATCCTGATAACACGATTCGTCACATCTGCGTAAATTTGCAACAAGAGCTTATTTTTTTGTGGTAGTCCGCCACAGACATAGAGCTCCTCCACTTCTACTCCATTATGGTGGAAAGCGTCTATAATTTTTCTCGTGCCAAATGCCGTTGCTTCAAGTAAGGCGCGATACATCTCCTCCGGCTTTGTCTGTAAAGTCATTCCAAGCATTACGCCACTGAGTTCTGTATCGACAAGCACTGAACGGTTGCCATTCCACCAATCAAGTGCTAGAAGGCCTGTTTCACCAGGCTTATATTTGGCTGCCTTCTTCTCTAAAAATTGGTGGATATTCTCGCCTGCTGCTTCTGCTGTTTTCTTAACAGAATCTGGCACAGCCTGCTCTACAAACCAGGCAAAAATATCACCAACCGCTGATTGACCAGCCTCATACCCGTAATATCCAGGGATAATCCCATCCTCAACCACACCGCACATTCCTTCAATTTCCTTTTCTTCCTCCCCGAGGATCATGGAACAAATGGACGTCCCCATCGTCATCACGAGTTTACCTGGTTCTGCTACACCCATTGCTGGGACTGAGACATGTGCATCCACATTTCCTACAGCCACCGATGTTCCAGGTAGTAAACCTGTCTGCGCTGCCATTTCTTCAGTAAGTCCACCAGCTCTCGTCCCAAGTGGTACAATGTCTCCCCGTAGCTTCGTTTCTTCTAGATTTTCCAGACGAGGATCTAATGCGGCAAAAAATTCCTTGTCCGGGTAGCCGTCCTGTTTATGCCAAATTGATTTATAGCCGGCAGTACAACTGTTACGTACAAAACGACCTGTTAGCTTAGATACGACCCAGTCCGTTGCTTCAGAAAAACGGTCTGTTTCCTCATAAATGTCAGGTGCCTCGTTAAGAATTTGCCAGATTTTTGCGATCATCCACTCCGAAGAAATCTTCCCACCATACCTCGCAAGAAATGCTTCTCCTCTTTGTTCTGCAATTTGATTAATTCGAGTCGCTTCCTCTTGTGCTGCGTGATGTTTCCAAAGCTTTACCCAGCTATGTGGATTCTCTTTAAGCAACGGATCAAGGCTGAGTGGTTCTCCTTTATGGTCCAATGGAAGCATCGTGCATGCAGTAAAATCGATTCCAAGCCCGATGACATCTTCTGGATTAACCTTAGATTCTTTCAACACTGCAGGAATAGATTGTGTCAACACATCTAGATAATCCTCAGGGTGCTGTAAAGCCCATTCGTTCCCGAGTAGCACATTCGATTCCGGTAATTTGTCATCAATGACACCGTGTTTATATGGGGTTACATGATCGGCTATCTCCTGCCCATCAGCAACACGAACTAATACAGCCCTTCCTGATTCAGTTCCATAATCTACTCCAATTGCAAATTTTGTCATGACCTTCTCACCTCACTTTTCCCTTGGCCGTAATAAGCTTCAGCCCCATGTTTTCTTAAATAATGCTTATCAAGAAGTGCTTGATTCATGTCTTCTGTACCAGGTTTCAATTGGAATGTTTTCCATCCCATTTTGGCAACTTCTTCTAGTACTACTGCGTTATGCACTGCTTCTGCTGGGTCTTTTCCCCAAGTAAAAGGTGCATGACTATGTACAAGTACGCCAGGAATGGCATTCGGATTGATATCTTGTTCCTTGAACGTTTCCACAATCACATTTCCTGTTTCCAACTCATACGCCCCATTTATTTCTCTATCCGTCATTTCCCTCGTGCATGGAACACTTCCATAAAAGTAATCAGCATGAGTGGTGCCAAGTGGCGGAATACTTCTACCTGCTTGTGCCCAACTCGTAGCCCATGGCGCGTGTGTATGAACAACTCCACCGATATCTGGGAAATTTTTATAAAGCACAATATGGGTCGGTGTGTCTGATGATGGGTTTAAATTTCCTTCCACTACGTTGCCATCAAAGTCTACGACCACCATGTCTTCTACTTTCATATTTTCATAATCCACACCACTTGGTTTAATAACAATAAGTTCTTGCTCTCTGTTGATACCGCTTACATTACCCCACGTAAAAGTGACTAAATTATGCTTAGGGAGTTGTAAGTTTGCTTCCAATACTTGTTCTTTTAAATCTTCTAGCATTCTACTCACCTCTCATCCACTTAACTTGTACGTATATTTAACTTATGTGATCTATAATAATATAATTCGTACGTACAATCAATATATATTGTTAAATTTTTTGAATTTATTTACTTTGGGGGTGTGGGAGAAGGGTATGGCAAGGGTGCTGCCGGTTGATTGATGCACCAAAGTGGTTGATTGGTTGCCATTCCTGTTTTGAACGGCCGCGACATCGATTGAACATCGTTTCTGGTTGACTAAACCGCCCGTAGCATCGATTGGACATCATTCTTGGTTGATTGCTGCTGCCGTGGCATCGATTGGGCATCGTTTCTGATTGATTGAACCGGTCGTAGCATCGATTGAACATCGTTTCTGATTGATTGAACCGGTCGTAGCATCGATTGGACATCATTCTTGGTTGATTGCTGCTGCCGCGACATCGATTGAACATCGTTTCTGATTAATTGCTGCTGCCACGACATCGATTGAACATCGTTTTTGATTGATTGAACCGCCCGTGGTATCGATTGGGCACCGTTTTTGATTGATTGAACCGCCCGTGGCATCGATTGAACATCATTCTTGGTTGATTGCTGCTGCCACGACATCGATTGAACATCGTTTCTGATTGATTGGAACGGCCGCGACATCGATTGAACATCGTTTCTGGTTGATTGGACCGTCTATGTAGTTAATTAAAGTTTAATCATCCACCAAAAAAAGCACCTGCTATGCAGATGCTTTGGCCATACTATTTATATCAGACACTAATACATGCGAAACATCCCATGTGACGCTGGGTATGTATAACGGAATCCAAATTGTTCATAAAGCTTATTTGCTGGGTCGTCTGCTACCAGACTTACATAGGAGCCGGAATAAGTATGGTTATCCAAGTAATCCATAAGTTCTCGCATAACCGTTTTCCCTAGACCCTTCCCCTGATAACTTGGCTTTACTACAATATCCACTACTTGAAAAAATGCTCCTCCATCACCGATGATGCGTCCCATTGCAATGAATGTTTCCTGATCATAGATGGACACTGCAAATAAAGAGTTTTTCAATCCAACTGTTGCAGCGTCCTTGGACTTTCCACTAATGCCACCCTCTAACCGTAGATCAATATATTCTTGCGGATCCGGTGCTTCATGTAAAATACTAAAATTATTATCCATTATACTCTTCTCCTTTCTGGTTATTAATATCTACCTCTTACACAGCGCCAAGGAGCTTCGCACAGCTTTCGCCCGCTACATCAAGCCACGTCTTTGCCATGAGCATATTACCTTTTGAATTCATATGTACGCCATCTGTCGTCAACCCAACTCCACTTCCAGCCTGTAAATAAGTCAAAAATGCTTTATGGGTTGGTACTACTTTCGCCTGATACTTTTCTCCAAGCTCACGTACTATCCCTACATACGCATAAAGCTTCTGGTTCCCCACTGCTTCCACACTCTCCTCAATAATCGTCGGCTCCATTAACACAACTTCCACGTCATGTAGTAGCCCCAAGAGACCTTCATAAACTTGCGCAAATTGTTCTGGAGTTACCTGGTCCATGTCTGGCTGATCCAGTTGTCGCCAAACATCATTTACACCAATAGAAATTGAAACCAGATCCGGCTTCTCCTCTAGCACATCTTTTTCCCATCTGTTCGCTAAATCTGTGACACGGTTGCCACCAATGCCTTTATTCACGATACTGAATTCCGCCGCAGGATAGGTAACCCGTAAATAGTCATGAACTAGACGAACATATCCAATCCCTAAGTCTTCTGGGTCTCCCGGCTTTCCCCACTCTGTAATACTGTCGCCGATAAAGAGTATTTTTTTCATGAACCATGCTCCTTTCAAAAGCAAAAAAGAAAACACCAGCCGCTTAATTAGCTGGTGCTTGCCTATTTTACATGCGGTATACATTTAACCTATCATTTAACTTCTTTGTCTGTCCATACACATCCTGATAAATCGCAAACAATTCTTTATATTTTGCAACATTTTCAGCTTTTGGTTTATAGAGTTTGTCTGTTTCCAAGAAGCTATCTGCACATTCCTGTAAGGAGGCAAACCAGCCACAACCATAAGCAGCGAGCATTGCCGCTCCCATTCCTGGTCCCTGTTCATTGGACAGCTTTACAATCGTTGCCTGGAAAATATCGGCCTGCATTTGCAACCATGCTTCATTTTTACTGCCCCCACCGCTTGAAATGACGGTATCGACTGTTTTTCCACTCTCACGAAACAACTCTAAAGATTCATTTAAAGAGAACGTAATTCCCTCCATCACAGCTCGGACAAAGTCCTTCCTTTTATGTCTGCTATCCATCCCGATAAAACTTCCTCGAATTATGGCATCCGCATGTGGTGAACGTTCGCCTGAAATATATGGTGTGAACAGTAGTCCATTCGATCCAACGGAAACAGTGGCAATCTCAGCTAGCAGCTCTTCAAAGGATACATCCTCCGCAAAAACATCCTTAAACCAGCTTAAGCTGTGTCCTGCTGCCAATGTGACGCCCATTGTATAATAAGCGTCAGGAGAACCATGGTTAAAGTAATGTACTTTCCCACCAAATTCTTTATCCGCTTGAGGCTCATAGGAGAGGACGACCCCTGATGTCCCAATACTACAAAGCGTTTTTCCTTCCGATAAAATACCTGCGCCTATCGCGCCACATGCATTGTCAGCACCTCCCGCAAACACACGGGTTGCTGACGATAGTCCAGTTTTCTCGGAAACTTCCTCTGTTACACTGCCCACCTCTTCATGGGAATCTACTAATGGCGGGCAGAGACTAGCTTCAATGCCCAGCACATCACATAGCTCCGAACTCCACTCTTTGTTGGCGATATCCAGCAACAAAGTACCCGCAGCATCGGAATAGTCCATATGCAAGGCGCCGGTCAACCTGTATCGTACATAGTCCTTTGGCAAAACAAAAGTCTTCACCTGTGCGTAAATTTCTGGTTCGTGTTGCTTAACCCATAGCAACTTTGGTAGTGTAAACCCTTCTAGTGCTGGATTCTTCGTAATGTCCAATAACCGTTTTTCCCCAACCATCCGGTAAATTTCCTCACATTGCGCTGTTGTTCTCGTATCATTCCAGAGGATAGCAGGGCGCAACACGTTCTTATTTTCATCCAGTAGTACAAGTCCATGCATTTGCCCGGAAAAACTGATCCCTTCAATCGCATCCTTATTTCCAGGGAACTTTTCAAGCAATTCAGCAAGCCCAGCAATCGTTTGTTCCACCCAATCCTCTGGATGTTGTTCACTATATCCAGGCTTTTCCTGAATTAAAGCAAACTGCTTCGTAACCTCCTGTGTTACGTTACCGTTTTGGTCAACAAGTAAAATTTTTACGGCACTTGTTCCTAAATCAATTCCTATTACATATTTCATTTCGCACCTCTTCTCTCAAAGCAAACCTATTCTCCCGCGTAGGCTCGCAGTAAATATTGGTTGATTGTTGCCTTGATTCTTTCCAGGCGACCAGAAGAATGCGTCACTTCATTCATCTCTAATGCATGTTTTTCTAATTTATGAAAATCTGTTTTTCCTTGGACAATCTCTAACCCAATTCCATCCGTATAGCTTTGGTAGCGTTCCTCAACTATTCCTTCAAGCACGTTATCATCAAGCAACTTTTGGGCAACGCGCAGGCCGACAGCAAAAGCATCCATCCCTGCAATGTGTGCATGGAAAAGGTCCTCTGCTTCAAAGGATCCTCTGCGCACTTTGGCATCAAAATTTAAGCCACCACGTCCTAGCCCACCGTTTTTCAGAATTTCATACATTGCCAGTGTAGTAGAATACAAGTCTGTCGGGAACTCATCTGTATCCCAGCCAATTAGTGGATCACCTTGGTTTGCGTCTACTGAACCAAGCATATTGTGTATTCTTGCATAGTGAAGTTCATGTTCAAAAGTGTGGCCAGCAAGCGTAGCATGGTTTGCTTCTATGTTGAATTTAAAGTCATCCTGTAAACCATAATTTTGCAGGAAGGCATAACCTGTCGCCACGTCAAAGTCATATTGGTGGGTCGTTGGTTCCTTTGGTTTCGGCTCAATCAGGAATTGTGCGTCAAAGCCAATTTCCTTCGCATAATCAACGGCCATCTGGAAGAAACGTCCTAAGTTATCCATTTCCAATTTCATATCTGTATTGAGCAGTGTCTCATAACCTTCTCGACCACCCCAGAAAACGTAATTTTCTGCACCGAGATCTTTTCCGATCTCCAATCCTTTTTTCACCTTGGCAGCCGAATAAGCAAAAATATCTGCACTATTTGAGGAAGCAGCACCATGAATAAATCGAGGGTGGGTAAAATTGTTTGCCGTATTCCATAATAGCTTTGTATTACTGTCTTTCATATAATCTTTCATTAAGCTCACAATGGTATCGAGATTTTTATTCGTTTCTCGAAGACTACTACCCTCTGGGGCAATATCCACATCGTGAAAACAGAAAAACGGGACATTCATTTTTTCAAACAGCTCAAAAGCTGCCTCTAAGCGGGCTTTTGCTAAGTCCATTCCTGTGTACTTATCCCATGGTCGTTGCATTGTACCCGCCCCAAATGGATCGGAACCATCCATCGTAAAGGTATGCCAATATGCCACACCAAATCTGAGGATTTCCTCCATCGTTTTTCCACCTAGTTTTTCTTCCGGGTTGTAGAATTTAAATGCATAGGGATTTGTTGAAGTAGCTCCCTCGAACTTAATATGATTAATTTCTTTAAAATAAGTCGTCATTGTTTCACCTCTATAAGTTTAGTAGTAAAAATTCCTTACTTTTGGTATGCGAGTGATTTTTCCTTGTTTTTATATGAATTATCATGATGTGTTGCCCATTATTTATATTGGCGTTTTGACCACTCCTCCCGCCTATTTAGTTTATTCATTAAACAAAGTATAAATTTATATGTAAGCGATGTCAACATTATCTTTCGTCTTAACTATTAATTAATCCGTTTACCTGACTACATTATATTTGTGATAAAATGGTTACACTATATTTAATCAATAAACAATGAGGGGAATTTTATATAAAATGAAAACTGGTGACCTGACATTAGTGAAGCAGATTAATAAATCAATCGTTTTAAATGAAATTGAAAAAAAAGGCCCTATTTCCAGGGCGCAAATATCTAAAGATACAGGATTAAATAAAACCACAGTTTCTACCATGGTCAGTGAACTAATCGAGGATAAGCTTGTTAACGAACTAGGTCAGGGGCAGTCTAGTGGTGGAAGAAAACCCGTCATGCTTTATTTTAACACTCACGCTGGTTATGCTATTGGTATTGACCTTGGGGTGAATTATATTTTAGCGGTATTGACAGATTTGAGTGGCGAAATAGTAGAAGAGGAATCCGTCCCTCTTTCAGACCAAAGTGCTGAGGAAATTATGCAGGCTTTACGTTCCCTTATCCGTTCGCTAATCGAGAAATCACCTGATAGTCCCTATGGTGTTGTCGGAATAGGTATCGGGGCTCCTGGCATTGTTGATCCAGAGGGCCTTATCCTCTTCACTCCATATTTAGATTTAAATCAAGTTAATCTGAAGCAAATCCTAGAAGACGAATTTAATATCCCTACCTTAATAGATAACGAGGCGAATACAGGAGCACTAGGAGAACATCTTTACGGTGCTGGAAAAAATGCTATGAATCTTATCTATGTAAGTGTCGGAATTGGAATCGGTACTGGGATTATTATTAACGGCCAACTTTATAAAGGTGCAACAGGTATATCAGGAGAAATGGGGCATCTTACAATTGAAGTAAATGGGAGAAAATGCAGCTGTGGAAACCGTGGATGTTGGGAACTGTATGCCTCGGAAAGTGCTTTGTTAACGGAAGCAAAAAAATTAGAATACTTTAAGGATACTTCTTCCATAACATTGGATCATATAGAGTCAGAGGCCAAAAAAGGAAATAAAGACGTTTTGAGACTGTTGCATACCATTGGAGAATATAATGGGGTTGGTTTAGTCAACATAATCAACACATTTAACCCCGATATGCTTATCATTGGAAACCGAATGGCCCGCTTTGAAAATTGGATCATGAATCCGATAAAAAGTGTACTAGACGACAGACTTTCTCCTTTTCACGGTAACGCTGTCAACTTAACTGTCTCCTCCCTTGGAAAATATTCAAACGCTTTGGGAGCGTCAGCCTTTGTTATTTCAAAATTCCTGGATATAAATCGGGTTAAGGTAATATAAGTGAATGGTAGGATAAGTAGTTTAAAAACAAGTAAAGCACTTGGATGATCTCCAAGTGCTTTACTTGTTGAAGCCGCTTCTTTAACAGAGCAACAGGTACTAACAATCATCTTCTCTTCATTTCCTTCCCTTAGCCTTGTAAATCACGAAGGAGCATTTATCCCGCCTCAACTGCCAGTAAAACTATCTTCTTTCACTAAGATAACGTGCTCCGGAATCTCCCAAGAGGTCAAGACATCCACTTCCTTTACACGCTCTACATTATAGGAAGAGCCATTCATGATTACAGAATCCAAGTAACCAGGATGGACCATTATTTCCAAGTTCCTATTATCTTCAAGGTTTGAAACAGCGTCATCTAGGACACTGTGAGAGATATTCTTCCCATAAAAATCTACATTTAGTTCATCTGTAAAAGGGCTTATCTTCATACCAGCGTATTTCCGTACAGGCAAGTCATACTCTTGAGCAAGTTTTTCGATAACTGGGTGGAGTAATCTCCGTGCGTGCATGTGATGGTGACTATCTAAGTGAGTAGGAGTAAGACCACAGCTTAGGAAAAGTTCAATTTGGGTTCTCCATTCTCTCTCCACATGTGAAATCCTAATATGGTTAGAGAAGAATTGATCCGGATTTCTAAAAAAATTCCCCTCCTCATCGGTTAAACTATCTACATCATGAAGCAAGGGCTTGCCACATGTTAAGACCAGATGGATGCCAACACCAAGTGAAGGGTTTTCCTTTGCTAATTTTACCGCATGTTCTGTACCAGGCATATTCATCATCATGGTAGTGGAACGAACGACACCGTATTTAAACGCATCGATAATACCATAATTCACCGCATTCGAATACCCGAAATCGTCTGCATTTACGATTAGCTTTATCAATTGACTTCCTCCTAAAAAAGCGAGTTTTTCACTTCCCCACACTCAATCAAAAAAACGAGGCAAAAACTCCTTATGACCTTCTAGCATTTCATCTAATATCTTTTTCGCCACAACATCAGACGGTACAAGGGGATTAATGGTCATCGCTAGCATTGCTTTATCATAATCGCCTGTTACAGCCGCATCAGTCGAGATGATTTCAAATGATTTGATTTGCTGCACAAGACCCCGGGCTGCTACAGGGATATCTCCAACTGCAATCGGAATAGGTCCTTCTTTTGTGATCACACAGCTTACTTCAACGGCAGAGTCACTCGGAACACTGGCAATCGCACCATTATTCATCGTGTTCACAGGCTGAATATCGCGCTTATCATTATAGATAGAAGTAATAAGCCGAACTGCAGCATCACTATAATAAGCCCCGCCCCGTTCTGCTAATTGTGGTGGTTTGATAGCTAACTCAGGGTCTTTATAAAGCTCAAATAATTCCTTTTCAAGCTTCATTACAACTTCTGCTCTCGTTTCCCCTTTTTCATAGCTTTCGATCGACTTTTTTAGCATTTCATCTGTTTTATAATAATACATGTGATACGGACACGTTAGAGCGTCTAACCCACGGATAAACTCTACTTCCCAGCCTTGGCCATCAATATTTTTAACAAAACTACTATGTTCTGGATTAGATAGCATGTCGATTACCTTATCCTTAACACTGACGCCATCCAGATAGACATCTAACCCATAAACCATATGATTTAACCCTGCAAAATCGATACGAATTCTTGAATGGTCCACTTCTAATAGTTTCGCAATTCCCATTTCCATGCCAATTGGGACATTACATAACCCAACTATCTTTCTAAAACTCGTATGGCGGAATACTGCCTCTGTCACCATGCCTGCAGGATTGGTAAAATTAACTAGCCAGGCATCTGGACAATGCTCCTCCATGTCTTGAATAATATCCAAAATGACAGGGATTGTTCGCAGCCCTTTAAATAACCCGCCAGGCCCGTTTGTTTCCTGGCCGATGACGCCATGTTTTGCCGGGATTCTTTCATCCTTAGCACGCGCATCCAAGAGTCCTACACGGAATTGGGTCGTTACAAAGTCCGCACCTTTTAACGCTTCTTTACGATCAAGCGTTAGATGAATAGCCATCGGAAGTCCTGCTTTTTTTACCATACGTTTTGCAAGGTTTCCTACAATATCTAATTTCTCTCTTCCAGCCTCAACATCCACAAGCCATAGCTCGGAAACAGGAAACTCCTCATATCGATTAATAAACCCCTCCACTAACTCCGGGGTATAACTGGAACCTCCACCAATGGTGACAATTTTTACTCCTTTACTCAATAAAATTCCTCCTTCTATTTCTCCGCGAGTCTTCGGTGAACATCAATAATTTCGCTTGCCAGATCGGTAATCGTCATAGCATTCATAAAATGATCTTGGGCATGGACAAGCAACACACTAACCTGTTGAATCTCACCCTTTGCTTCCCCTTGAATTAAATCCGTTTGGAATCGGTGTGCTTTTCCCAGTTCCTTTCTGGCTTCCTTTACTTTCTCAGATGCGGATATGAAATCCGCATCCTTGGCAAAGCGTATCGCTTCCATTGCACAACTTCTTGCATTTCCACCATGTAAAATAATATGAAAGCTTATTTCTTCTGTATTCATATAAAACCTCCTAGTTCGTTTCCTCTGCCGCTTTTTCTTCTTTTACTTTCATCGTGTCCCAAATCTTGAAGAATGGTAGATAGATGAGTAACCCGATGAAAATATTAACCAGTTGTAGAATCGAACCAGCTAGACTTCCCGTTGCTAAATACCCTCCTATAACCGGTGGAGTCGTCCATGGGACTGCAATACCAATTGGTTTTGGAACGAGGCCAGTTGACATCGCAATATAGGTTGTAAGAACAATAACAAGTGGTGTTAGCAAGAACGGAATGATTAACAAAGGGTTTAACACAATTGGCATCCCGAAAATAATCGGTTCATTTATATTAAAAACGCCTGGACCTACGGATAACCTGCCAAGCTGCTTCATCTGTTTACTTTTCGCCCAGAATAAAATCGCAATAACGAGCGCAAAAGTCGCACCAGATCCACCCATAAAGACGAAAATATCAAAGAATTGTTTAGTGAAGATGTTCGGTAAATCAGCTGCAGCCATCCCATCCTGGAAAGCGATACGGTTTTCATCCATTTTTGATAACCAAATCGGATCCATCACGCCACCAACAATGGATGCTCCGTGAAGACCAGCAACCCATAAGAGGATAATTAGTGTAACCGCTACTAAAGAACCCGTTAAACTTCCGCCTACTGCACTAAGCGGGGTATAAAGTAAATCACCTACAATGTTATGAATGCTTTCAAATGGTGTTGCCTCAATAATTAAACGAAGAATCCATACAATAGCAATTACAGCAAACCCTGGAACAAGTGCTACAAACGATTTGGCCACTGATGGCGGAACTCCTGCTGGCATCTTAATGGTCAAGTTTTTGCTAACAACCCAGCGATAAACTTCCGTTGACAGCATCCCAATAAGTAATGCTACGAATAACCCTTGACTCCCCATAAGCGCAGCGGGGATTACACCGCCCACTTCATATGCAGTGTCAGATCCCTCTGGTGTAAACATGGTTGTATAAGGAGTGGCGAGTAGAAAAGCTGCTAAGGAGATAGCACCTGCTGTTAACCCGTCCAATTTATATTTCAAAGCTAAGTTGTAAGCAACACCAATTGAAGCAACAAGTGCCATAATGTCAAAAGTCGCAGAAACCGGATAGCCTAATTTGTCCTTCCAGGCGTCGCCAAATGTATTTGCCATAAACCCTTCATACCCAGGAATTGGAATGAACATCAAAATTAAAAAGAAAGAACCAATAATAACTAAAGGCATGGTAAGGATGATACCATCTCTTAGTGATTGCAAATGTCTTTGACCTGCAATTCTCCCTGCAACAGGCATGAACTTTTCTTCTAAAAACTTCGTAAACCGATTCATGTCGACTCCCCCTTATTTTTCCGTTAACTTTAAGGCATATTTGACGACGTTTGCTCCGTTCATCATTCCATAATCAACCGTTGGAATGACGTCAATTGGAATATTGTTTTCTTTTGCAACAGGCGTTAACTGATGTAACATGTAACGAACTTGTGGACCTAATAGTAAAACATCTGCTTCCTCAATATGACTTCCTACCTCATCAGCACTTACAGCCCAAATTTTTCCCTCTATTCCTTGTTTGGTAGCATACTCTTCCATTTTGGTTACTAATAGACTAGTAGACATCCCTGCAGCACAGCATAATAAAATATTCATCATTACTCCCCCTAAAATAGATTGAATTCCAAACAACGTTGTATATAGAAACGCTTGTATTGATGTCATTATATTTTGTAAGCGGTAACATTATGCTTTAATTATATTTTTATAGATTAAGAGACAGGAGTTCATTCCTTCTCACTATAATGTTTATAGGAAATTAACTCGTGTTTTCAAAAAAATAGTAGATATGTAGAATTACGTCAAAAAATAGACATTTCATCAACCATAAAAAAAAGCACCAGTTTATCACCAGTGCTTTAATCGTTTCTACTTCGCCTCTACCCTACTCCGATTAGAAAACGCTCTAAATTGCGATTGATAGACAATATGATCTTTTGTAAATTTGGTTGGACTGTCAAGACCGGCAATGGCTGCCAACTCAAACAATCCTTGCCTTAAGGTAACTAAGTAATTACATACCCGATATTTCTTCTCTTCTATAACCAATGCTTCCTGCAGTTTTTTATCTGTTGTTGCCACCCCAACGGGACAAGTATTCTTATGGCAAACTTGCGACATAATGCACCCAGTACTAATCATAAATCCTCTTGCAATATTGACCAAGTCTGCACCTAAGCATAAAGCCATTGCGATTTTATCAGGGGTGAGCAGCTTCCCTGAGGCAATAATTTTCGTTCTGTGACGAATCTCAAATGCTTCCAAACATTCATTAACCAACGGAATGGCAGTAAAAGCAGGGAGCCCAACTGAATAAGCTAGCTCGTAGTAGGACGCGCCTGTTCCGCCCTCCCCTCCATCTACGGTGATAAAGTCTGGCACAATATTATTTTCATTCATAGCTTTAACTAGTTTCTCAACTTCTGCTTCATTACCTGCCACAATCTTGAGCCCGACAGGCTTCCCTCCGGATTCACGGAGTTCTTGCAGAAAGTGTAACAATTCCTCTGCTGTGTTAATACCAGGAAACCTGTTTGGACTGTCGATATCTTTCCCTTCTTCTACATTTCGCACTTCCGCGATTTCTTTGGTGACCTTCTTCCCGTCCACATGGCCGCCTCGCGTTTTGGCTCCTTGGGCGAGTTTTAATTCAAAGGCTTTTACTTGGGGTGTTTGCGCCTTTTTCTTAAATTCCTCAAACGAAAAATTCCCATCGTCATCCCGCACCCCGAACAAACCAGGACTAATTTGCATGATGATATCTACATTACCCTTTAAATGATAGGGAGATAAACTTCCTTCCCCCGTATTCATCCAGGTTCCCCCTGCCATTCCTAACCCTTTTGAAAGGGCAGTAATAGCATTTTCACCAAGCGAGCCATAGCTCATCGCTGACTGTCCGATGATTCCTTTTAAATAAAAAGGCTCCTTAACCGTGTTTTCACCTAGGATTACTCGCTCCTCATCTGTAAGCAATGCCGGCTTAATTTGTGATTCTTTTCGTTTTTCCTTTCTACTAAACAGATTTTCTTCTTTTACTTCATAGATTTGTGTAGAAATAGTAGGCTTATTCTCTACTTTTATTTCTTCATCCATCTTGGGAAGCATACTGTTAACAAGGTAATAGTCATTCTCTTTAAAGTCCTTCTCTGCGCCATATCCTAACAAACTTGATTGATATTTCCCTGCTTTATTCACATATTCGAATTGTTTTCTATTAAATGGTTTTCCTTCTCTATCGTTATTAAATAAGTATTGTCTTAATTCAGGCCCCATCTTTTCAAGGATATATCGCATTTTGCCTAAAAGCGGGTAATTCTGTAACACAGAATGCTCCTCTTGCTTCCTATCATGCACATATAGCCTGATGATTAGGAAGACAGGGACGATAATCACAATTGCTAAGAGACTTATTAAGATAATCGCAAAAACATCATCCATTTCCTATTACTCTCCTTTAAACAAGACATCCAGCTATTGTAAGCAAACGATCTAATCCCTAGTTTAGGAATTAGATCGTTGACATTATATTAAAATAGTCGCTTTAATACGGTTTTTAATGGAGGCATGTCAAAGTTCCCTTCACCCTCTATCAGCTTTTTCAACATATGCTTGGAATAAGATCTTGCTTGATTCCATTCTATCTTTCCTGGTAATGGAGCGCGTTCTTTTATATCCACATCGATAATAGTTGGTTTATTATTCGCTTTTGCGGACTCAAGTGCTACTTGCAACTCTTCTTGTGTGGTAACTTTATATCCTTCACCACCACTAATTTTGGCAAATTCCGCATAGTCCATGCCTTGCAAGTCTGTTTGGTACGGAATATTTCCCATTTGTTCTTGTTCATATTTGATCATACCGATTTTTTCATTGTTAAAGACAAGGATATTAATTGGCAATTGGTATTTAACTACTGTAAGAAAGTCCTGCATACCCATGGAAAATCCGCCATCGCCACAAATAGCCCATACTTGTTTTTCCGAGTTGGTTAATTTTGCTGAAATGGCACCTGGTAAACCACAGCCCATTGTTGCTAACCAGCTTGAGATAACGAAGTCCTGATTGGTCATACGGAAAAATCCTGCGAACCATGACGTAACATTTCCTACATCAACGGAAAGAATCGCATCATCTTCTACAACACGATTTAGTTCATGCATAACTTGTGGACCTTGTAAGGCTTCTCCTTCTTTTGCCTCTGCAATCTTATCTACATGCTCCCACCAGTTTGCCATGTTTTTTTGACATGCATCTAGGAAGGAACGGTTTTTCTTATAAGATAGCTGTTCATTAAACCGCGCTAAAATTTCTTCTGAAGAACCGACAAGTCCTACCTCTGTTGGATACCATTTCCCTATTTTTGCAGGATCAATATCAATTTGAATTGCCGGGACATCATCAGGTAAGAAATCACGATACGGGAAACCTGTTCCAACTAAAATAAGCAGGTCTGTTTCTTCCATTGCTTCATAGGATGGTTTGGTACCTATTTGTCCTAAGTTCCCTAAGTTATACGGATGCTCATCTGGGAGCACTCCTTTACCAGGTAAAGAGACAACAACAGGGGCCGCGATTTTTTGTGCAAATTCTTCTAGTTGCTCCCGTGCAGAGAGTGCACCTCTACCAGCAAGGATGACTGGCTTTTCCGCTTGCTGTAACAGTTTAGCAGCCTGCGCAACATCCTCCTTTTCAGGGAACAGTCGATAATTGCTTTGAACGGTTGAACGCAGCTTATCTTTTTTAACAGACTCTTTAAAAACATCATCCGGGATCGTTAAGACAGCCACACCATTATGCGTTGTTGCTTCTTTAAAGGCCTGTTTAAGTAATGGTTGCACGAGCTCACCAGAAGTTACCCGTTTATTAAACACCGCAACGTCATCAAACATTCGCTCAAGATTTACTTCTTGAAAGTTGTCGGTGCCGACTAGATCTTGCGAAACTTGCCCTGTAATGACGACTAAAGGGGCGCCATCCTCTCTTGCATCATACATTCCGTTTAACAGATGGACAGCCCCTGGTCCGCCGATTGACAAACAAACTCCTACATGATTCGTTAATTTTGCTTCTGCCGATGCAGCAAGCGCACCTACCTCTTCATGTCGCACCTGGATAAACCGGATGTCATCTTCTGCTTTTCGCAATCCTTCGATTAAATTATTTACAGAATCACCCGGATATCCATATACATGCTTAATATTCCAATCTTTTAAAATATCAATAACCGCTTCCGATGCTTTCATTGATAGACTCTCCTTCTTTACTGCTTATTGTTGTTCATGGCTATATAATCACTTCCCTTTCACATGTGAATAAAACCTTACTTCGTTATTTTGAAAATACGTCGGTCGAAAAATTGGGTTGACAAATGCATCTACTCTGTAATACTATATACCAGTAGTAAGTAATACAGACTACTAACACGTAAGATGTCACGCACAAAAAAGTATCGAAACACAAAAGAGGGATGAATTTGGAAAATATTACAGAAATGCTTAAAGGAGTACTCGAGGGGTGTGTGCTTGAGATTATAAGTCGCGGGGAAACGTACGGCTATGAAATCACGCAACACCTAAGAGATCTAGGCTTTACCGATGTTGTGGAAGGCACGGTATATACGATTACGATAAGGCTCGAAAAAAACAATCTAGTTAACATTGAGAAAAAAAAGTCCACTGTTGGACCGCCTAGAAAGTTTTACACCCTTACCGAAGCAGGCCGAGAGCAGCTTGATCTCTTTTGGGAAAAATGGGGTTTTGTCACAAACAAACTTGAAGAACTTAAAACGAAAGAAATGAAAAGGAGATGACGATAATGAACTTCTTTGAAAAAGTGACCGGTAGTGATATGACGAAAGAAATGAAAAATTTTGAAGCACGAGCTAAACTCCTACCAACTGAATATCAAACTGCTTGGGAAGAGATCAAAAATAATCTCTGGGTTTACACTGATTTTACCGGACGGAACCTAATGCCGATTCTAGACAGTGCCCTTGAACTACTAGAAGTGACAGCAGCAGATGGCCAAACCGTCGAAGAAGTACTAGGTAATGATATTAAAGGCTTCTGCGCAGCACTTGTTGGAGACGACGGGGGAAAAACATACAGAGATAAGTGGCGTGACCAACTCAACCAAAACGTATTAAGAAAATTAGGAGGGCTTAAATGAGTATTAAAAAAATAATTGAAGGTAAAAAAGAATGGAGAGCCCATGTCTCACGTGTTAAATCACTTCCTCAAGACTACCAAATTGTATATAAAGAGATCCAAAAATATCTTTTCAAAGTCGGTCCCGTTGAGCTGGGTGAAGGTATTGGATTGCTATCTGAAATTCTCGCCTTCTTTGAAGAAGGGGTAGCTGCAGGAAAGGGTGTGCTTGAAGTTACAGGAACAGATGTTGCTGCATTTTGTGATGCGCTAATTGAAGACTCCAAAACATACGCGGATCTCTATCAAGAGTCGGTCAAGCAAAAAATTGATAAAAAGAAGTAATTAAATTGAGTCTCATAAGCCGTTGGAAAAGTGTACATTCAATAGATATTAAGGCTGGGTAGTTGGTTATAAATTCGAGTTGTTAACCTTCATTATTCAGTTTTATTTTTAGACCAGTAGTCAGTATTACTGCATACCAGTAACACTAAGTAGATAGTAGCAATCTAACTCTATAAGCTATGTCTACAGGTTATAGGCAATGTTCCGAATCACTGGTTTGCTAGCCATTTTATAAGGAGGAAGATAAATGAGCACTACTGCGATTTCAGTAAAGGGCCTTAAAAAGTCCTTTAAAGACAAAGAAGTGTTAAAAGGATTAAATTTTGAAGTACAAAAAGGAGAAATTTTTGCTTTGTTAGGATCAAATGGAGCGGGTAAGACAACAGCCGTGAACATCCTATCAACACTGCTAAATCCGGATGCCGGTCAAGTAAATATTAGCGGGTTTGACGTTCAAAGACAAGCCGATCATGTTCGCCAAAGCATCAGCCTAACAGGACAGTTTGCGGCATTAGATGGCATGCAAACCGGGCGGGAAAATCTGGTGATGATTGCCAAGTTGCGGGGAGTTTCCAAGCCAACTCAAATCGCTAACGAACTACTTGCAAGATTTAACTTAACTGATGCGGCCAACCAGCGTGCAGATAAGTATTCAGGGGGAATGAAGCGTAGGCTTGATATCGCTATGAGCCTAATTGGGAAGCCTGAAGTGATTTTTCTCGATGAACCAACCACAGGACTTGACCCCGAGGCACGGATTGAGGTATGGAATACCGTCAAGGAGCTTGCCAACGGGGGTACGACTATCTTATTGACAACTCAGTACCTTGAGGAAGCCGAACAATTAGCGGATCGTATCGCTATTCTGCATGGCGGCAAAATCATCACGACTGGAACCCTTGCCGAACTTAAGGAGATGTTTCCGCCAGCGAAAGTGGAATATATCGAGAAGCAACCAACATTGGAAGAAATCTTCCTTGCCATAATCGGCAAAAAGGAGGAGATTTAGATGAACAGGAAAACAGGGGTGTTACTTGGGCGTTTAATGCGTACCATCATGCGTAGCCCAGATACAATTATCACAGTGGCAATTACACCAATTATGATGATGTTGTTGTTTGTCTACGTGTTTGGCGGAGCGATAGAGACAGGAACCGAAAATTATGTTAATTACCTGTTGCCGGGAATCTTGCTGATCACGATCGCATCAGGTGTCGCTTATACTTCTTTGCGCTTATTCACAGATGTACAGAGTGGATTGATGGCACGTTTCTTTACTATGCCAATAAAGCGTTCTTCGATACTGTGGGCCCATGTATTGACTTCACTTGTTTCCAATGCACTTACTGTATTGGTGGTTATTCTTGTAGCACTTTTAATGGGCTTCCGTTCTAACGCTACCATCATTGAATGGCTCATAGTTGTTGGGATACTCGGACTGTTTACTTTGGCGCTGACATGGCTGGCAGTCATTCCTGGATTAACTGCAAATACTATGGAAGGGGCAACTGCATTTTCGTACCCACTCATTTTTCTACCGTTTATCAGCTCAGCATTCGTCCCCACAGAATCCATGCCTAAAATCATTCGTATATTTGCTGAAAACCAGCCAGTGACTTCACTTGTGAATGCGATCCGCACTCTTTTGTATGATGGCACTATCAGTAATGGTATCTGGATTGCGCTTGCCTGGTGTGTCGGGATTATGGCCATCGCTTACTTTATCGCCGGTAAAGTATTCAAGCATAAGTTAATATAGTTTCGAAGAGCGTGTAATCTGGATAAAAACGAAGTTCTGTTAGTAGCAAGGAAATGTTAATTTGTTGAAAGCCTAGTGCCTTATTTTGGGGGATTAGGCTTTTAAACTTCTGCTACAGAACTAAACTAAACGAGGTACACAATTTAGAACATCCCTTGGCAACATGGTCTCATTACACTCCATCCTTAACAATTTGTCTCTTCGCCCTTTACCATCTTACCGCTTTGATCATCAATATAATCCGTGCCAAACTCACAAGCTGCATCAATTTCCCACTCCACTTTATACTCCCCAAAACGATGACTCACAGCTTTTATTTCAGCTTCTTCACTGCTTCGTGAATGACTTTCTAAAACGATAGATACAGCCTCATCCTCTGATATCTTAGGGCTTTCACAACTAGTAGATATTAAAAGGATGAGTACAAGCATGACCATAAAGGTTAATTTTCTCACTATATAATCCCCCTCCTTATGCTAATTTCAATATTACTTCTTTAGCCCGCCTTCCTCCTATCTGTATAGATTACTTTAAAGTTGTCTTTAGCTGCTCATGCTTAACTTCCAATATATACTTTTTATTCGATTTACATAAAAAAGGGTAGCCCGCCATAACCAGTGAGCTACCCTTCTTTAAAAATACCTACTCCTTCATCGACCCAGAAGTTAACCCTGACACAATCCTTCTTTGGAAGAACAGCACCAGTATTACAATTGGAATCGTCACAATTACCGTTGCTGCGGAAATATCGCCCCATGGTACAGAATATTGACTCTGGTACATGGAAATCCCTACTGGGACGGTGCGCCATGCATCATCACTGTTAATCGTCAGAGAGAAGAGATACTCATTCCATGCTGCGATAAACACGAGGATTCCTGTCGTGAAGACTCCTGGCGCTGCCAAAGGAAAGATAATTTTCCGGAATGTTTGGAAGGGACTTGCCCCATCCAATTTGGCAGATTCCTCTAACTCGAATGGAATCTTTTTAAAGAAGGTTGCTAGAATCCAGATCGATAATGGAAGACTGATTGTAATATAAGGAATTACCAATCCTAGGTAACTGTTTCGCAGACCCAAATCTGTTACTAAATTAAAGATTGGGGAGATAATTGCGATTTGGGGAAACATGGATGCTGCGAGCACTATTCCAAGTATAAGACCTTTCCCCTTAATCGGCAGTCTTGTTACAGCGTATGCTGTAAAAGCTGCGAAAGCTAGTGATACAATAGTTGTTAGTCCAGAAACGACAAAGCTATTTAGCATATACCGTAGTAATGGGCGATTTGTCAAAGCTGCATCATAGGAATCCAAGGTCGGTGATGTAGTAAACCAGCGGAAGGATGAAAAGATCTCTCCGACAGGTTTAATGGAGGTTAAAAAGACCCAGATAAACGGAAACATGACGAGAAAGACAAAGGCTGTCAAAAAGATATAAAATCCGATTCCTGCTTTTTTATTCATCTGTTTCCCCTCCTCATTTTGTACGACCTGCAAATAGATCGGATCCGATTAATTTAACAAACAGAAAACTAATGAGCGCTACACATAGGAAAACGATAACGGAAAGAACCGAACCTTCTCCAAAATTTTGCTGCGCGAAAAGTGTTTTATAGGCATAAACCGAGATAGACTCGGTCGCATTCGCCGGTCCACCACCTGTTAGCACATAAATTAAGTCAAATACCCGGAAGGCATCCAAACTTCTGAACAATAGTGCTACAAGAATAGAAGATTTCAAGAGTGGTAGGGTGATGCTCCAAAATTGCTGCCATTTATTCGCTCCATCCACGTTTGAGGCTTCATAGAGCGGTGCTGGTATAGTTTGCAGACCTGCTAGAAGCAGCAAAGCCATATACGGTGTTGTTTT
Organism: Oceanobacillus jordanicus; assembly: GCF_022095695.1. GTDB lineage: Bacteria > Bacillota > Bacilli > Bacillales > Amphibacillaceae > Oceanobacillus_B > Oceanobacillus_B jordanicus. The sequence goes on along the minus strand of NZ_JAIFZM010000002.1, from coordinate 153,160 downwards.
CCACACATCTGCTAGGATGATAGAAAACATTCCTCCATCTGCAGTGGATAATAACCACGAAGCACCTGGGATAAGGTTAAATACCTCCATGTAGTGGGACACAATCCCGGATTGGCCATCATATAAAAAGCCCCACATCATCGCAGCTACTGCTGTCGGTATTGCCCAAGGTATTAACACAGATGCTCGGACAAGTCCTCTCCCTTTAAAGGCCCGGTTGATTAACAGCGCTACTGCAAGTCCGATTACAAGCTCAAGCGCTACGGTTACGACGGTAAAAAATGCCGTATTACCTAAAGCTCCCCACATTCTCGAGTCTTTCAAGTATTTAGCGTAATTTGCTAAACCAATAAAGTTTGATTCTAAAATATTTTCGGATGTAGCACCTAGTAAATCAGCAGTCTGGGTGATCGTTGACGCTACTTCTTCATTCGGCGCCTGCTCTGCGGCCGACATTAACTCATTCTGTGCATTGGTTAAAGTATCCCTGTATTCCGATGCAAAATCATTATCCAAATCTGCATATTTGAGCTCATTGTCTCTGACAGGGGTATAGCTTGCCAGCATTTCATCAATTTTTTCGACCTTTTGCTTCATTTCTTCATCCTGAATCAATTCCGCATGAAACCCTTCAATATCTTCTTGGATAGCTGTCGCTGTGGCGGATAATTCTTCATTCTCACTGCCCAACGTTTCCAGCTGGCCTTCAATATAAAAATGATTATCGACATAGCGTTCTAAATCAATTGTGGATCCTAACATCAGTTGTGATCTTGTCGGGTCGTTTAGCCTGTAATCAAACAAGCTATTATAAAAGGATTGTGCAACCGGCCACAGTACGACTGCAATAACTAATAGAAGTGATGGAAGCACCATGGCATAACCGAGCTGTTTCTCATTTAGTTGAAAGCCACGCCGATTGTTTTTTTTCATCCTGATCCTCCTTGCTCATGTTTGCTTAATAGAAAAGCAAGATGAGCAACTTGCTCCTCATCTTGCTTTATTCAAGTTATTCCGCCATGGCGGCTTCCATTTTCTCCTGCATGTTTGCAGCTGCATCTGCTGCAGACTGTTCACCTGTTAAAGCTTTTGATAATTCAATTTGCATAATGTCAGAAATTTCCGGATAGATTGGTGTTACAGGACGCGGTACTGCTGACTGCAATACTTCTCTAAATTCCGGGTTAGCAAATAAAGAACTAACATCCTGAACTTCTGGATCTTCGTACAATTCTGCTATAGTAGGAGCGCGTGCGCCTTCAACAGCGGAGATTTTTTGACCTTCTGGACCAGAAATGAATTTCACAAACTCCCACGCTTCTTCAGGATGTTCGGAGTAACGGTTAATCATCGTCATCCATCCACCAAGAGCTGAAGCACTTCCTTCATCACCAGCTGGGAGCATTGCCATTTCCACATTGTCTACGATGGAGGAACGTTCCTCATCATTAGAAGAAGACATTAGATATGGCCAGTTTCTGGCAAATACCGCTTTTCCTTCGATCCAAGCGTTTTCTGTTTCCGTTTCCATGAAATTAAGAATGTTATCAGGAACAAAATCTGATCCTACAACTTCCTGCATTTTTTCAATTGCTTTGACTGTCTCTGGACTATCCACTACAACGTTATTGCTTTCATCCACGACCTGCCCACCATAGGAAGCAATATATTCAATCGCATTTGTAATTAATCCTTCATATTGTGCTGCTTGCATAAGGTAACCAAACTCAGTTCCTTCTTGCCCCTGAAGCTCTTGCGCTTGGCTTATCAGTTCATCCCATGTTTTAGGTGGTTCTTCTACAATATCAGTACGATAGTAGAATACTCCCGCATCTGTAAATTGCGGCATCGCCCATTGTCTTCCATTAAATTTCCCTGCGGCAACGGTGCCGGGGAAATAAGAATCCATATCTATGCCATCTTTTTCAATGAAACGATCTAGCTCTAGTGCATAATTCGCTTGAGCAAATTCTGCTGGCCAGATTACATCCGCATTGAAAACATCAATTTCCGTACTTTGTGAACTGAACGTAGTTACATATTGGTCATGAGACTGACCCGTGTCTGCTGGCATCTCCCGTTGTTCCACTTTAATATTAGGATGTGCCTCTTCAAATGCTTTAATTACCGCATCTGTAGCTGGTGTCGTATCCACCCCACGTGCATACACGATTGTAACTTGCTCATCTTCTGTTGCTTCCTCAGCGTTTTCACCAGAATCTGTGTTTTCCTCTCCATCCGTGCTTGATGTTTCTTCCCCTTCGCTATTACATGCTGCTAAAAATACTGCCAACGAGATAACCAATAATGACCAAATAACATAACGTTTGAACTTCATGCTTTTAACCCCCTTGGTATAGTAAACTTTTCCTACGTGTGAAAACGTTTACATTTGACTTTATAATATACACTGCAACCCAATCTGTCAACCTGTTTTTCGAATTTTTAGTGAATTATTTTGCCATTTACCATCTTAACTAAAGGAAGATTTAGTTACGGAAGAAGCCTCCTTCTGAATTGATCACCTGGCCTGTAATCCATGCTGCTTCTTCGCTCGCAAGAAAGGAAATTAACCTTGCAGCATCATCCGGTAGGCCAATTCGCTTTGTCGCAAATTTTGGTGCCAACTCCTCTTTTAGTTCCTCTGACATCCAGCCAGTATCTGTCGGACCAGGATTAACGGCATTCACTGTAATGCCAAGATTTCCGATCTCTGCTGACAAAGAAAGGGTAAACGCAGAGATGGCTCCTTTTGTTGCTACATATGCCAACTCTTCCAGCATGGGACCCTGCGCCTGGCCTGAGGTCATATTAATAATTCTTCCAGCTTGCATTTGCCTTTTTTCAAATCTGCGAGCAAATTCGACACATAACAAAGATACTGAACGAATATTTACCGCATAGTGAGCATCCAATGTTTGGGCATCCAGCTGCTGGTAGCCATCTCGTGTGGAATATGCTGCATTATTTACTAAAATACATGGAAAATCGAGCGCCTCCTCTGTTGCGTTTAGAACTTTTATTGCGGCATCAGAATTTGCCAAATCAATCGATGCTCCTTCACACCTTACGCCATATTGCGTGATCTCTGCTTTAAACTGTGCCTCCCATTTTTCAGAGGCTTGCCAATGCGTAAAAAATATATCATGCCCAGCTGCAGCCAATCGTTTGCATGCTGCTGCCCCGATTCCGTTTTCATGGCTAACCCCTGTTACCAATGCCGTTCCTTTTTTCATACTACTCTCTCCCTTATGTAGAATCTCGTTTTATAAGCTTATGCTCTAGTACTCTACTATTTACATTAACCCCACTAATTTCATCCATAATCATCTCAGCTGATATACAACCCATTTCATACATTGGCTGAGCAATCGTTGACAATGTAGGAAACGCCATATCCGAAAACGTGATCTTATCAAAGCCAATAATGGCAATATCCTCAGGTACTTTCTTCCCCAGTCTATGAATCTCCTTTAATGCCCCAATCGCATAGACATCTGACACTGCAAACACGGCAGAAGGGCGATCGTGGAGTTGTAAGAGCGTCCTAATTGCCTTTTGTCCAGCTCCAAATCGGAGATGTTCCGCGTTGTAAACCCACTCGTCACGAATTGGTAATCCGTGTTTCTGCATTGCCTTTTCATAGCCATTCTGTCGCTGTCTCGCATACAAAAATCGTTCATCAGAATTAATCAGTGCGATTTTCCGGTGTCCTGACTCGATGAGATGTGTAACAGCATCATATGCTGCTTGTTCATTATCAATCGTCACATACGGAATAGGGCTCTCTGTATCATATTCACTGCACTGGACGACTGGGTAGCTTTCTGCAAGTTCCAGCAGTTTATTTTTATTTACAGAGGGGTCCATGGATATAATTCCTTCTGCTAGCCTGTTGCGGAGAAGGTTAAAATAAATGGCTTCCCGCTTTGGATTGGAATCTGTCTCACAGAGCAAGATATTGTAGCCTCTTGCAATTGCCGTATCCTCGATCCCATTAATAATTTCGGTGTAAAATGGGTTGGAAATACTCGGAAGCAGTACAAGCAACAGATTGCTTTTTGAGGTTCTCAGGTTTCTGCCCAGCACACTAGGTGCATAGTTCAACTCGCTAATCGCCCACTCTACCCGGGTCCTTGTTTTCTCTGCTACTCGCTTATTCTCATTCACCACCCTGGATACCGTCGCAACCGAGACCCCAGCTAACTTCGCCACATCATGAATCGTCACCATATCCCTCACCCATTTCTTTTTGTAAACGTTTTCATTCATCGTAAGTTGAAATCTAAATTGTGTCAATAGGTGAATAGGAGTAAAATGGTAATTTTTTCTTGGTGGGGTGGTTGGAGGGGATTTGGTTATCGGTCGATGCGCTCTTGCTCTCGGGCGATATTCTTTTGCTCTAAGGCGATGTCCTCTCGCTCTTGGCCGATGCCTCCCCGTTCCCGGGCGATACTCTCAGGCTCTTGGGCGATGTCTCCCCGCTCTCGGATGATACTCTCAGGCTCTCGGGCGATGCCTCCTCGCTCTCAGCCGATAATAACACTCTCTCGGCTGATACTCTAAACCTATCAGCCGAAAAGCACCCTCTCTACAAATAAGCTGCAATAAACTCCAATGTTTTATCCGTGTGGCTATTCATACTCATATCATGGCCAGAAAAAGGATAGACTTCCATGCTTTTGGGAGCATGTATCAAATTATATACACCATAGCTCGGCTGTGGTGGGCAAATAATGTCACGTAGGCCAACCGCGAATCGTGTCCGGCAAGTTATTTGCTCTGCTAGATTAACATGGTCAAAATACGACAGAGTTTCATAAACCTGCTCTGTAAGTTGTGGATTCTGTCGCAGGAAGTTCTCGACTATTGTTAAAGAACCTTCAAATTTCTGCTCCATTGCCAGCGGGATATCACACATGTTTGGCATATCCGCCACAGCAAGCTTAGGTCGATCATCCAATGCAGCAACCGCAAGCGTGATTCCTCCCCCCATACTGCCGCCAATTACACCAATGCGTTCAGCATCTATCTCTTTCCTCGTACAGAGAAAGTCGATTGCTCTGACAGCATCTATATATACATTTCGGTAATAATATTCGTTTTTATCTAGTATCCCTTTTGTCACCCAGCTTCCAGTAACATCTGAAGAATAAAGCGCAGCATCGCCACTTTCTCCATGACCTCGGCTATCTACCGCCAGCACTGCGTACCCTTGGATCAGCCACTGCATATACTGTGCAACAGATCCTTTATTCATTCCATACCCGTGGAAGAAAAGTAGACAAGGTAACTTTCCCTCTGTATTCTGGGGCAATAAATAGTGGGCGTGAATCGGAGTGCCGCCGAAACCCTGATAAACAACACGCTGAACTTTTACTTGTTTAATAGGATATTCTCTTTCTGACATTGTCGCTGATAAGGGTTGTCTACTTGATTCTAGCAAGGACTTATCCCAGAATGCCTTATGATCAGATCGCTTAGTTGATGTAGGTATGTAGGTTTTTAATTGTTCTACGGTTCTTTGAATATGTTCCATTTTTCTCGCTTCCTTTCGTCCTTGTTTCGACAGATAGCCAAAAAATATTACCCGGGAAATAAATAGCGAATCCTGTTTGCAATATTTCCACGAATCACTGTCTTATTTGTCCTTATTATATTGGAAAGAGCTCTTTTGTGCCTCTATAAGTTACAATGTCGTTAGAGTATCTAGCATTTAATCGTCTTTTAGCGAAGGCTTCGTTTACTTCAAAATTCCATCAGCTTCATTCTATCTTACTGGCTTTACTTTATGCCTATGAAACCTACAAAAAAGCATCTTTTGCAACAATTTGATGAAACATAGATTTCCATCTGCATCAAAAGGGTAGTATACTAAAAGCAGGATGTTGCGAGAGGAGAATCGAATTGCAAAAAACGTTTTCAATTAAGACAACACGTCACGCAGATATGCTCGACATTACGAGCAAGCTAGAAGAATGGATCTATGAAACAGGTGTCGAAGAAGGGATTCTCGTCGTTTCCTCTTTGCATACCACAGCGGGAATTACCGTCAATGAAAATGCGGACCCTGATGTAAAAACGGATATGCTTATGCGCCTTGATGAAATTTATCCATGGGATCATGCTAAGGACCGTCATGCAGAAGGAAACACAGCTGCCCACTTAAAAACAAGCACAGTCGGTCATGCCCAAACCCTGATCGTAGCTGAAGGAAAATTGGTACTCGGTACTTGGCAGGGTGTCTATTTTTGCGAGTTTGATGGTCCCCGGGAAAGAAATTACCAGGTTAGATTAATAGCAGCGGATTAGATATTTTATGTTTTCCTAATAACATATTAGAAAAAAGCATGGCCACCCAAGGGAGCCATGCTTTCTTTACTATGAGAGACGGACAGAAATCCCAGTTTCACTACTTTTATAAATGGCTTCAATAATGCGAGAGACTTCGAGTGCCTCTTCTGGTTTTACGACTAGCTCCGCATTCCCTAAACAACTATCGACAAAGTTATGGGCCTGCGCGATACCCGCCTCATTTTCATTATGATCCGCTTTCGTTGTCGTTGTCATAAAGGTTCCGTGTTTTGGCTGATAAAATTCCAATGGATAGAGATTCAGACCACCATCAACGCCAGAAATGCTCAGGTGTCGTGTGTCTTCTTTGATATTTGCAGACCATGAGCATTCTAAAAACAACGACGCTCCGTCTTCAAATGTAATATAGGCCGATACATGGTCATCCACATCAAATGTTTCGGTATCAAATACGCCCCAATCATTTATTTGATTAGGTGTTTTACTAAGACGGTTATATGTTCTGCCACTAACTTCAACAGGTTTTGGACCATCAAGCAACCAAAGGGCTAGGTCAAGCATATGACAGCCATAATCTATCAGACTACCTCCCCCTTGTAATTCCTTGTTTGTGAAGACGCCCCAGCCAGGAACTTTACGACGACGCATTGCTTCCACACGGGTTACAAGTGGATCGCCTACTTCTTGATTACGTACTGCTTTTTTGGCCACCTGTGCTGGTTCAGTGAACCGGTAATGGTATGCTATGGCTAATTTTTTCCCTGACTTGCGGGAAGCATCCAGCATGCGCTGGCATTCCTCCGCAGTCATAGCCATCGGTTTTTCACACAACACATGAACTCCTGCTTCAAGTGCAGCTACTGCGATGTCTGCATGAAACTTATTTGGTGTACAGATCGTCACAGCATCCACCACATTAAATAATGCTGTATAGTCCTCAAAGACGCTGGCAATATTATGTTTTTCTGCTATTTCTTTTGCTCTTTCTATATTTACGTCCTGTACTGCTGTTAATTCAACTTTCTCTGGCATTAGAAGATATGCGGGGATATGCCTGCCCTGCGCTATCCCGCCTACTCCGATAATTCCCATTTTAAGCATGTATGTTAACCCCTTTATTAAAAAATAAGCAAGCACAAAATTATTGCTAAGAACTGTCCATTAACAAGAATGGCCACGTCCATCTCCAGCCCCCAAAATAGGCGCTGGAGATTTTAAATCATCTGCAAATTCGCTTTGTCTCAGCTGATTCTAACGCATTCAAAATAACTTCTAGTGATTTCTTTCCATCTTCGCCATCAATTGGTGGGTTTGTGTTTTCCGTAATACTTGTAATAAAGTGATGGATCACCTTGGAGGTTGTCTGCCCACCACTATCATTTGTTTGGATACCACCAAGCTCATACTTCACAACTTCTCCGCTCACATATTGTGCAACTAAGGAGAAGTTCGGGTCATCTTCCAATCGAAGTGTTGCCTTCTCTCCGTAAATAACCGTCGAATTATCCTCTTTAGCGGAATATGCCCAGCTTGCTGCCAATGTTCCAACAACCCCGCTGGCAGATTTTAAGATACAAACTGCATTATCGTCTACGTCAGAACCTTCTTTTGCTGAGCTTTCTACAAACCCCGCAACTTCTGTAAATTCTTCTCCAAGCAAGTAGCGCATAAGGTCCGCCTTATGGACACCTAGGTCGCCCATTGCACCGATAAACGCTTTTTCCTTTTGAAAGAACCAGCTATCTTTTCCGTCTACGCTCCATCCTTCAGGTCCACCATGGCCGAAAGCAGTACGGAAGCTGTATATTTTTCCAATCTCGCCTTGCTCAATTAATTCTCTCGCCTTCTGATGTGAAGGTACGAAACGCTGATTATGCGCAATCATGAGTTTCTTCTCGTTTTTGTTTGCTGCATCAATCATTTGCTGTGCTTCCTCACGAGATGTCGCCATTGGCTTTTCACATAACACATGGCATCCTGCTTCCAGTGCGGCGATGGATACTGGTGCATGTAAATAGTTAGGTAGACATACACTCACAGCATCCACTTCTTCTTCTTTTAACAGTGTTTCATAATCTGTATAAGCAGTTGCTCCGTACTTTTCTGCTGCTGCTTTTGCGCGTTCCTCCACGATATCGCAAACTGCCGTGATTTCGACTCCTGGCTGTAGATCATACTCGATTAAATGGCGATGCTTTGCAATGCTTCCACATCCGATTACTGCTACTCGAACTGCTGTCATGTTATTTTCTCCCCTTTATTTCTTTGTAATTTTCTCTAACGGTTGGTGGTTTCCACGCACAGGCTCCGGTGTATTCGTATTGGCTGCCCATTTCACGCCATTGATGATAACTTTTTGGATTTCCTTATTATGGTAAGTGGGATATGTTTCATGTCCAGGACGGAAATAGAAAATCTTCCCACGGCCACGCTTAAAGGTTGCTCCACTACGGAATACTTCGCCACCTTCAAACCAGCTAATGAATACTAATTCATCTGGTGCTGGAATATCAAAATGTTCTCCATACATTTCTTCTTTTTCTAACTCAATGTATTCCCCAATGCCTTCCGTAATTGGGTGGGTCGGATCTGCTACCCATAGTCTTTCTTTTTCATCCGCTTCTCGCCATTTCAAGTCACAGCCAGTGCCCATCAGTTTCTTAAATACTTTGGAAAAGTGAGCCGAATGAAGAACAACTAACCCCATGCCATCAAGTACGCGTTGCTTCACTTTTTCAGCGACCTCTTCGGTAACCTCTTCATGAGCCATATGTCCCCACCAAACTAAGACATCGCTTTCATTTAAGACCTCATCTGTCAATCCATGCTCTGGTTCGTCAAGCGTTGCTGTTTTTGTATCATACCCGGCTTCTTCTAGAAAAGATGCTAGTTGCCCATGGATCCCTTCTGGATAAATCTCGGAAACTTTCTCATTTGTTTTTTCATGGCGATTCTCATTCCAAACCGTAACTTTCATTTTTAAAAACTCTCCTTCTGTCTAAATATAGCGCTTACCTTTTAATTATCTATGATTATATCATTTTCTTTAATGCTTCTACATTTTTCTTTGCACTAACTAATGGGTCACCTGTGAAATGCTCTTGCTCTACGATAAACCACTCCACATTGTGATCAAGCCCTGATTGAATTAATTTATTCATATCTAGTGTGCCTGTGCCTATTTCAGTAGAGATCTTTTCTCCATTTTCTACTTTAATGTCTTTTAAATGAAGGGAGATACAACGTGTTTTATAATCACGGATAATCTTGTTCGGATCATGTCCTGCATAGGTTGCCCAAAAGCAATCTAGCTCCATTTTTACCAACTCTGGATCGGTGTTTTCAAATAATAGTTCAAATCCAGTCGTTTCTTCTATTCTATCAAACTCAAAAGCATGATTATGATAGCCAAATTGAAATCCTGCTTCTTTCAGTTCTTTCCCAATTTGATTAAATAATTCTGCTGTTTGTAAGTAGCCCGCTTTATTTTCACGCATGGAGTCGGGCAGGTATGGACAAATGATTAACTGATTCTCAATAGCTTCATGGTAGCGCATAACCTCTTGCAGGTTATTCTGTAGTTGATCTATAGGTACATGCGCCCCAGCTGGTCTGAGCGTTGCTTTATGGAGCGTCTTTTGCACATCTTCTGCTGATGCATCATAAAAACCGGCAAACTGTACGCCTTCATAACCGAGTTCCCCAACGTCTGTAAGTAATTTTTGAAAGTTTGCTTCAGCAGAATCCCTTACTGTATAAAGCTGTAATCCAATTTTCCCCATATGATCCTCTCCTTTTCTAATAATTTTAGTTTAACAGATGGTCATCCTGGGTAATAGTATAATACCCTTAAAACCTTCCCTTTTTAAATAATGTAATGGAGAAAACCGGACGATACCAGTATGGATCTCCCGGTTTTCTTTTTTTAGATCACGGCTTGTATGGAGTTAACGCACTTTGTATTAACCTTCTTACACAAACACTTCAATCGTATTGTCATCTGCTTCAAGTGCTTGGTCCAATTGTTCACGCGGGATGCGTATTCCACCCGCTCGGTATGGGTTAATAAGCTCTGTTGCTTCACTAATCGCACCATTAATTAGCACTTGCTGCTTCTCAGCATTTAAGTGGTAAACGAACGTTACAGGCTTGTCATTCCACGTATACGTGAAACGCAGACCATCCAGACGTTCAGGTAGTACAGGGTCGAGGATAAGATCGCCGGCAAATTGGCGTACGCCTAATGTATTGGCGATCAGTTGATTCATGTAGATTCCCGGGCCGCTTGAGTATATGCGCCAGCCACCTTTCACCTTCACAGAACCGTCTCGTAATTTACCAAATTGCTCTTGTGCTTCATAACGAGTCTTAAAGTCTCCGTCTGAGCTACTGAAGTAAGCATTGCTCTGACGCAGCTCTGCGTTTGGCACCACATCTTGGATTGCGATCGGGTTAATGACAGCCAATCCATCCCATGTTTCGTCACCATATCCGAGCTTCGCCATCGCTTCCACATACCGAATATGTGCATGGACATACTGAAGGCCAATTTCCCGACCAAAGTTGGACGCCTGCTCTGCCCGCTTAAAATGTGTGCTCACACCACCTTTATAGTTTGCCGGGCGGTTCATTAAGCGAACACCATCTGGGAAGAAAAGATGCTTTTTAATAATGTCATAATGTGATTCTGCCTGTTGTAATGTAAACAACTCACTAATGATGCTTTGTTGCATAGGCAGCAGTCGATAATTAATCCCCGTTTTTTCATCGGTAGGGTGCAGCATTCTTTCCACTTCTCCTGCCTCTTCCATGTAAACAAAGCCTGGGATAATGTCAGTTTGCATTAGGAAGTCATTGAAATCACGCTTGATTCCTTCTACCAATTCCTGTGTTTTGTTTGCTGTTTCTTCATCTACATCTTTCAACACATTTGTCATCTTGCGCAATGCTTCATACGTCAATGCGACAGTCCAGCTGCTTGCCATATATTTCTTCAAGTTCTGGTTCGCAGGCTGCAGGGTGTCGTCCCAATCCCCATCATCATATGCTGACAAATACGTATTATGTAGAAAATGTGCTTTGATGTAGTCCATTTCTTTCTTCAAATGATCAAGCAGTGTTGCTTTTTCTTCGGTAAATTCATACGTATTGCGATCTGTATACGGAATCTTTTCCTGTAAAATTGCTGTATCGCCAGTTGCCTCAATATAATCACATACGACCTTCATTGGCCAAACGATAATATCTCCATGGCTGTCATCCTGCTGAATCTTGTTATATTTATCAAACATAAACCACTGTGGCCAGTTACCCGTATCCTCATATTGGTGTGCAAAGATCGTCTTAATGATATCTCTTACCGTTTCATAGTGCTGGGTTGCCATGAAATACTCGGCAGGTCCTTGGCTGACGTCCCTTGTTCCCCAAGCAGCACCACCGTATTGCTCCAGGCCGTGCGGAACAGAGAAATGTACCAGCATATTATGGGTATACCACCATGCAAGGGTATTTACCTTCTCTATTTCTCTTACATCCTGCTTGTTTTCCTGTTCTAAATGGAAGCCTTGCATCACTTCTTTGTAATAAGAACGATAATCTTCTACCACCTCTGTAAACGTGTTCGGCGCAGGATGTCGCTTTTCACCATAAAGATCACCAGATATGATCATCGTCCACTTGGATGTTGGCTGTAGTTCAAGAACAAGAAGGGATGCACTGCCAGGTTCAACATTTTCAGCGAGTACCCTCTCATCTTTTACATCGATTTCGGTTCCGATAACCTGCATGGTATACGTGAGGTCTGGATACGTTTCTTTACTACCAGCTTCCTCACTCGCTGTGAAGGTTAGCGTGTTGCCGTCAGTAGCCAGCTCGTATGGAACTTCATATTCGTTGTTCTGCATCGTCGCCTGGTTTGTCACAAGGAAGCGATATCCCTTCCCTTGTTTTGAGGCCACATCAAGTTGAACATCTGCTGTATCAACCATCGTAAAGGTGGTAACCGTCACAACATCATCCTGTAGCTTGTAAATCCAACGGGCATAGTTAAAGCCAATTTCGAATAAGGAAGGCATTGTTAGCAAACGGAACTCCCCGTCTACCTCTAGATAAATTCGTTGCCCAGATGTTTTCATCCGATTTAGTGGGTTTCTAGCATTGGACAGCATTTTATTCATATTTGTATTTCCAATCGAAATTTGCGAATTAAATAATCCGTACATGTAAACGTTGGTGGTGATCGTCGTATCTTTGACCACATCATTATGACCACTCATTAAAATATGGCCATGTGGGCGCTCAACTGCTAATTCCTTTTGTTGCAAAACGACATGCTCATGAGTTGGGGTGAAAAAGGAAAGAAGCTCCGCATCCGTTTTTTCCTCAAGGCGTCGTGCTGGATAGTAGGACGCAATCTCTGCTTCTGTCAGTTCCTCGGCAGCCAGTGGTGCACCAATTGTGTTTGCTTTTTTGACTTCTGGAAGTGCTGTACCTTGTCCTGCTTCCTCAAGATTATTCCACACCTGTTGTACAAGGCTCTCTGCAACCGCCTCTGTTACTGCAGCTTCCTGGTTTTCTTGAAATAGTCCGTAAAAGACAAATTGTTGCTGACCATTTAGTTGTAATTTTTCAGATTGAAGGGCTGTATAAGCAAATTCATATTGATACACTTCGTTTGCCAAGCTCTCCTTGTTCAAGACCTCAGGTTGATTTGTTTTGCGATAGCTTTTCCCGAAAAATTGAAAGCCGTCTGTCGAGTAGCCGACTGTTTTGCCAAGTGCCCCTTGCTGAATATACGGAAAACCACTCTGCATCGGCTGGTTTTGTCTTGTCGCAATCGTGTAGCCATTTTGATTTTCAAATATTTTGTGGTCCATGTACTGGGACATATAGGCCTCATTGGAGCGGACTGCTCCTTTATCAGCAAGACCTAAGTCTTGTCCGTAAATAAGGTCCACTTCTTTCCCTTCCCCTTCTAACTCTACATTCCAAAACCACATGTTGTCTGTCGCCAATTGGAAGGTGACGGTGTAATCGATCCCAGCAGCCTCTCCCTTCCATTGCATGCCATTCTCTAGCTGGCTAAATGTGCTAGTTGATGCCACTCCAAGCAATGGAAATGCTTGTATTTCATTGTTAGTATGCACTCGTAAGTAAATGTTATTTAGGGAGCCATCAATTGAGTTCGCCATAAGCTGATTAATTAATGTTTGATTATGCGTTACTTCGAAAATATCCCCGCTGTTTAGGAACGTAACCTGTAAATCTCCTTTTTGCATGGGGATGTAGGTATTAGTTAGCTTCATGAAGCATTCTCCTTTTTCTTATGTCTAGTCACTATATGGAATCGTGTTAGAAGAGCTCGCGTTCTCCGGTAATGTGTATGTGTTCTCGGCCGATGTACTCTGGCTCAAGGGCGATGCCCCTTCGTTCACGGCCGATGCACCCGCTCATTCTAAACGGACACTTATCACTTTTCTATTCTAATTCAAAGCTCTGTGCTTCTACCTCTGCACTATTTGGTCCTACATACACGACAAATTCGCCTGGATCACTTGTGTAACTTAGATCTGCATGGTGATAACGCAGTTGCTCTTCTGTGATTGTAAATTGGACTGTTTTCGTCTCGCCTGGTTCTAGATGGATTTTTTCAAATCCTTTTAATTCCTTCAACGGGCGAACTACTTCGCCTACTTTGTCTTGAATATATAGTTGCACAATTTCTTCGCCTGCTACTTTTCCAGTGTTGGTTACGTTAACTTGTGCTGTGAGCGTTTCGCCCTTCTTAAGTGTCTCACTGGAAAGGGAGAATTGGTCGTAGGCATAGGTCGTGTAACTAAGGCCATATCCAAACGGGAACATTGGCGCATTCGGGCTATCAAGGTACTGCGATACATAGCGAATCTGCGCATCTGGCGCTCCTTTTGGTCGGCCAGTATTGAAATGATTGTAGTAGACAGGTACTTGTCCTACATTGTCTGGGAACGACATGGTTAATTTACCTGAAGGATTCACTTCACCATACAGTAAATCTGCAATGGCAGCTCCGCCCTCGGTTCCTGGGAACCATGCCTCCAGCACCGCATCGGTTTTATCAATTACGCCGTGTAAATCTAGTGGTCTACCATTAAATAGCACTGCTACAGTTGGCTTTCCGAGTTTTACAATCTCTTCTACCAGTTTAAGCTGTGGTGCTGGTAGCTGAATAGTTGTTCTTGAGCCTGCTTCTCCACTCATTTCCGAAGCCTCCCCAAGTGCAAGTACAACTACTTCTGCCTCACCTGCTAACTTGATAGCTTCCTGTAAATCTGCATCTTCTCCTGTTTCAATGTCACTGCCTTTAGCGGCTATAACTTCTTTGTTTAGTTTTTGCTCGATCCCAACCTTCACTGTAATCGCATCATCCGTTGAACCGAGGAAAGACCATGGGCCAAGAATATCGTTTCCTTCCGCAAATGGGCCGATGAGGGCAATCTTTTGCTCTTTTTTCAAAGGAAGAACTCGGTCATTCTTCAAAAGGACAGCCGATTTAGCGGCAAGATCCTGTGCTGTTTGGCGATGCTCTTCACAACGGATCACTTCTTTTTCACGTTCTTCATCTGCTCCCCGATACGGGTTTTCAAATAAGCCTAATTTCTGTTTTAACTCAAGCACGCGCAAGACAGCTTCATCTAATAAACTTGCCTCCACTTTTCCTTCTTCAATCAATTCCTTAAGATGGCTGGCATACGTTGTTGTCATCATTTCAATGTCCAAACCTGCTTTTATAGCCTTTTCGGCTGCTTCTTTTTCATTTGTCGCTACGCCGTGTGGGATAAGCTCTTTTACAGCTCCCCAGTCAGAAATCAAGACACCATCAAAGCCCCATTCCTCACGGAGAAGATCACGCATCAAGGTTTTGTTTGCGGTAGCGGGAATGCCATCAACCGTATTAAATGCAGTCATGACCATTTCACTTCCTGCCTCCAATGCAGCTTTATAAGCAGGCAGGTAATATTCTCTTAAATCTCTTTCTGACATATTGACTGTATTGTAATCACGTCCACCTTCTGCTGCACCATATGCAGCAAAATGCTTCACACAAGAAGCGAGGGCGTCCGTATTATTTTTTAAATCATCACCCTGGAATCCCTCTACTTGAACTCTAGCAAACTCTCCATTCAAATAAGGATCTTCTCCTGTTGACTCCATAACACGTCCCCAACGTGGATCGCGTACAAGGTCAACCATTGGAGCAAAGGTTACATGAATACCTGAAACAGCTGCCTCTTTCGCTGCAATCTGTGCACTCTTTTCTGCAAGCTCCAAGTCCCATGAGCTACCTATTGCGAGTGGCACCGGAAAAATTGTCCGGTATCCGTGTATGACATCCGCCATCATTAAAAGCGGTATTCCCAGTCTGTTTTCCTGTAAATGGCGTTCTTGGATTGCTTTTATTTCTTTTGCACCCCACGCACCGAGTACGGAACCTGTATTTTCCACTGTTTCATCTGTAACGTTCATATTTACCATCGGACCGGTAATCTCTCCGCTGTTCGATGCACCTTTAAAGAATGGTGTTGCAAGCTGCATGAGCTGCGCTACTTTTTCATCTGTTGTCATTCTACCTAATAAATCGTGTAGGAATTGGTCTGTCATGTGTCTTCCTCCGTTTCAGCATATTATACAACTTTCGTTGGCTTATTTTTTTTGAAAATCTTGCATTCTTTCTTCTTATACTTAGGACATCATCATTTCAACTACGCCCTCATTGCTTCCTAGCTAAATTTTAGAAAGTTTGGCTTTTCGCACTTACGCAGTAGAGGTGTTTTCTACTTCCCTATCTGCAAAGAAATAAATTAATAGTTGCAATCGGTTTCAAATACTACTATAATCGATTTGTAGAAACGTTTCAACAAAAACATATAATTTTCACCAGGAGAATTTTAATCTTCTCTCCTTAAGAACCGCCATAACAACAAGAAGTGATTATAAATTCACGTAAAGTGAGTATTTTTTAATCTAAACTTGAAAACGATTTCAAAATGTTTTATGCTTTTTCGGAGAAACGTTTCAATAAAACTCTCTGAACAAGGAGTGATGGTGTAACTAGCCAGAACATGGAAGACTCTGAAATGCTTCATTATAATTAAAACTACTATATTTAAGGGGTGTACGTATGAAAAACAATAAATATGCATGGCTTACAGCAATTTTGCTAAGTGTGGTACTTGTATTAGGCGCTTGTTCATCTGATGATGAATCGAGCAGTGGATCCTCAAGTGATTCGGATACCATTTCCGTTTGGACAATGACAAGTGGATTAGAAGAATTTGTAACAGAGTATGAAGATGAATCTGGTGTAACTGTTGAAGTACAGGCAATCCCTTGGGATAACGCCCATGACAAACTTCTAACTGCTGTAGCTTCAGGCAATGGACCTGATGTTCTACAGATTGGTACAACATGGGTTGCAGAATTTGCCGAAGCCGGAACATTCCTTGATATTTCGGATAAAATTGGTGACTATGACAACTTAGCAGCTGACAATTTCTATGAATCTGCTGTTGAAACAACGAAATATGAAGACACTACGATCGGAATTCCTTGGTATGTTGATACACGTGCTTTATTCTATCGTACTGATTTACTAGAAGAAGTTGGATACCCTGAAGGCCCACAAACATGGGATGATATGGTAGATGCATCTCGCCAGTTGGCTGATCGTGGTGATGGACAGTATGCCATTGACTTACCTGCAACAGATCCTCAATTCCCGTTCTTATTAGCATGGGAGCATGGTTGGAATTATGATATGGATAAAGGATCCGCAAGCTTTGATGATCCTGGTTTCAAAGAAGCAATTGAGTTACACAACCTTTTCTATAGTGAAGAACTTTCTCAAACTGGAGAAGGAAAAGAATTCTTCCAAGCATTTGAAGATGGCTCGAAGCCAATGTTCTTCAGTGGCCCTTGGGATATCAAAACAATTACCGAAAGAGCTCCTGAGATTGAAGGTCAATGGGATGTTAAAGTGATGCCTAAAGCAGAGAACAACAATTCTATGATGGGTGGCGCACACTTGGCTGTTTTTAATAACTCAGAAAAAGTAGACCAAGCGCTAGATTTCATCAACTGGATGGCAGACCCGGAAACACAAGTAAAATGGTATGAGGAATTTAGTGAACTGCCTGCAAACCTAACCGCTTGGGAAGATCCTGCATTAACTGAAAACGATATGGTTGCGACGTTTGGTGAGCAATTGAAATCAACACAGCCACTTCCATTAATTCCTGAGTATGAAAGATTAGGTCAAGAGATTCTGAATATGCTTGAGCAAATCAACCGTGGTGGCGCGGATATTGATGAAGCATTAGAGGATTACAAAGCTGAGGCAGCACGCGTTCTCGGTGAGTAGCAGATAAGTAAAATCTTAGAATCATAAAATACGAAATAGAGTTTATCAATGCTACGGCATGATAAACTCTATTTTTTTACAATGGTTGTTGAACGTATGTGACGGATCCAATAGCTTCGAATGCGCTCAGCGTTTTGTTCACTCCATCTGATTAGCCCCTCTCCTCCCTCTATATTACTTCTTCATGATCAGGCTGGAATAGTCGATAGCAGATCTCCTAATCTATAGTTTGCGAAAAATGATAGAAAAGGAGGAATTTTTTCTTGCAATCGATTTCAAAACCCACTATAATCAATTTATAGAAACGTTTCAACAACTTATATTTTAATAAGAAAGTGAAACGAGTTCATCATATAATACTTATACCAATACCAGTTGCGGGAGTTTCCTTACATTTTTTATTGATTTGTTGAAAACGATTCCAATATTTCGGTTGCATCGGTTTAATAGAAACGTTTCAACTTCTCTAAACTTAATATGGAACCAACTCCTGTCAGTATGTAGAACAAGCGCACACACGAGTGAAAGGAAATCCTAAACCTTTCGACATGTCAATTAAGGGGTGAACGTAATGAATCGCTTTAAAAGTAATTTAACACCATATTTCTTTATTATGCCTGCTGTTATACTACTCGGTATATTTTCTTTCCTACCGATCCTTGTTTCATTAGTTATTAGTTTTACAGATATGAATTTAAGCGGGTTAGCAAACTGGTCGCAAATCAGTTTTATCGGCTTCGATAACTTTGTCCAGTTATTCCAGGACGATGTTTTTCTTAAATCGATGGGGAACACTTTTATTTACGTTATTATTGGGGTGCCTTTGGCTGTAATCAGTTCCTTTGTCATCGCACTACTATTAAAGCTTGTATCTGACTGGATGTCCACGACTTTCCGCGTCATCTACTATGTTCCTTCTGTAACGAACATTGTAGCGATAGCTGTTGTGTGGAGTTTCCTCTACAATCAGGAATATGGACTTTTTAACTATCTATTGTCTCTTGTAAATTTTGACGCTATCCCATGGTTAGAGGATCCATTTATTGCTAAACTTTCCTTGATTGCAATGGCAGTTTGGAAGAGTAATGGTGTCAGCATGCTCATTTTCCTTGCAGCACTGCAATCTATTCCTAACATGTATTATGAAGCAGCAGACATTGATGGCGCAAACCGCTGGCAGAAGCTTACCAAAATCACGCTACCTTCTATGAGCTTTGCTACTTTCTTTGTTGTGGTAACAACACTGATTGGCTGGCTACAATTTTTCGAGGAACCATTTGTTATGACAGAAGGTGGACCTCTGAATGGCACGAATTCACTTGCTCTATTTATCTATCAAGAAGGTTTCCAATATAGTGAATTTGGCTATGGTGCAGCAGCATCCTTTGTTCTGTTCATCATTATCATTCTAGCAACTCTATTACAATTTAAACTAAGAAAATCTGAAGATAATTAAGGAGGCGGCTTCCATGGATTTAAAAAATAATTTTGAACGTGCCATTATCAACACGGTCCTTTTCATTGGCGGTCTGCTTGTATCACTGCCATTTGTTTGGATGATACTTAGCTCATTTAAGAATGAAAGAGAAGTATTAAGTATTCCGCCAACCTTGTTCCCAAATGCTCCAACATTTGAGCATTATATAAATCTATTTACAAATTTGAACTTTGACGTTTACTTAGTAAATACATTGGTCATCGTCTTTTTCTCCATGATCGGTTTACTGTTAAACACTATGGCCGGCTATGGCTTTGGTAAGTTTCAGTTTAAAGGAAAAGAAATTTGGTTCGCTGTTGTGCTTCTTACCATGATGATACCTGGTCAGGTTACCATGATTCCTACTTACTTGATCCTAAATGAAGCTGGCTTAACGAATAGCATGGCAGGGATTATTCTCCCTGGGTTAATTGCTGCATTTAATATTTTCTTAATTCGTCAGTTTATGGTAACCATTCCAGATGACCTGATCGAAGCAGCCCGCCTTGATGGTGCTGGCGAAATGTATATTTTCCTTAAGTTGATTATTCCGTTGGCAAAACCAATTCTCGCCGTACAGGTTATCCTTACATTCATCGGTTCATGGAATAGCTTCCTATGGCCATTGATTATTGCCAACGATGAAAAATTGTACACGTTATCGGTAGGCCTTGCACTACTACAAGACCAAAACGTGTCAAACTACGGCTTGCAGATGGCAGGCTCCACCTTTATGGTTGTACCTGTACTCATTATCTTTATCATCTTCCAGAAACATATCGTAGAAGGGTTCAACGTATCTGGTATAAAATAAAACTTAACCCGGCAGAGGTCTTCCCCCCCCCGTTTAGGCGGGATAAAATAACTAAACGATGGACAGTTGGAGACTCGCTTACTGGCGAGCCTTCTCCTTTCCTAATCGTATTAGAAAGGAAAAATGACATGGCGCTATTTCAATGTGAATTTTCGTCAGAGGTTTTATCAAGATCTGTTTCTATGAACGTCATTTTACCACAGCCATCCTTTAAGGATGGCGCTACAGGAAACAAGAAATATCCAACCCTATTTCTTCTACATGGCTTCAGTGACAATCACACCGCCTATCTTAGAACTACATCTATTGAGCGGTATGCCGCTGACAAAGGGCTTGCTATCGTTATGCCAGGCCTTGATAACAGCTATTATACAAATATGGCTCATGGTGGTAAGTACTGGACATTTTTAACGGAAGAGCTCCCCGCAGCTGCCAGATCTTTCTTCCCCCTTTCTGAAAAACGGGAGGACAACTTTGTAGCAGGTCATTCGATGGGTGGCTTTGGTGCATTGAAATGGGCATTGAATTTCCCTAATCGCTTTGCAGCAGTAGCTAGCATGTCTGGTGTTACCGATATGGTATACCATTTAGCAAATGTTAGAAAAGAGCCTGGTGACAAAAAGAGATCATTGGAGCTCGTTTTTGGTGAAGCGGATGTCAGCAAAACAGAGAATGATTTAATCTATAAGCTGGAACGATTAAATGAATCATCCAATGAAAAACCAATGCTTTATCAATCTTGTGGTACTGAAGATTTCTTATATGAACATAATTTACGTTTTCATCGTATATGCAAAGAAACGGACCTTGACTATACGTATGATTTCGGACCTGGAGACCATACTTGGGAGTATTGGGATGATAAGATCCAGGACATATTGAAATGGCTCCCTATTCGGTAAAATTCAGGTAATTCCTAGCATATAATGTATGATACGATGTTAGTAATGAATCGTTGGAGGAAAATGACATGGCAACTATAAAAGATGTAGCAAAACGTGCTGGGGTCGCAATATCCACTGTTTCCTACGCCTTAAACAACAGTCCAAGAATAAGTATGGCAACAAAGAAAAGGGTTGAAGAAGCGGCGAAAGCATTAAACTATAAGAAAAACGGCTTTGCTTCTGATTTAAAAAGGACAAAGACAAACACCATCGCACTGCTTTTGAGCGATCTCTCTGGACCCTTCTATTCAGAGCTTATTCAAGGGGTGCAGGATGTCACATCGGCTAATGGGTATGATCTAATTGCTTGTAGTTCGATTGGCGGCGCACAATCGACTGCAGTAAAATTCCTCACGGAAAAGCGTGTAGATGGAGCGATTATTCTTGCCCATAATATTAGCGACGCCATTACACTTGACGCAGCACAGCACGGGTCCCCACTCGTTGTGCTTGATCGTTATCTGGAAGATGAGTCTATCTACCATGTGGAAGTGGATAATATACATGGAGGCTATCATGCTACAGAGTATTTAATCAACCATGGCCATAAGCAAATTGCGTTTATTAGTGGACCAGCAGCCTCTCACGATAACGTGCAACGGTATAAAGGATATCGAAAGGCATTAGAAAACTATAATATTACGTATCAATCAAAATGGGATATTGCCAGTGATTTCACAAGAGAGGGCGGCTACCGGGCGACAAAATTGCTTATCGCCCAGCGGAACCTTCCTCAAGCCATTTTTTACGCAAATGATGAGATGGCAGTCGGCGGACTTCAAGCTTTTAAAGAAAACAATATCAGCATCCCGGATGATATTTCCATCATTGGCTATGATGATATCCAATTATCCGAATATGTATCCCCGCCACTAACAACTATTAAACAGCCAAAATACGAGGTCGGCGCCCTTGCTGCCCACCTTATCTTTCAACTGTTAGGCGGCGAAAAAACAGATAACCATTACAAGCTTTCAACAGAACTTGTAGAGCGCGAATCTGTGAGGCATGTGTCAGAATAGATTAGATTAGGGAAGCTCTAACCATGTGGTTGGAGCTTTTTTTGTGGGGGTGGTTGATTGGAAGCATCTTGTGATTGATTGGACTGCTCTTCTGGTTGATTGGGAGCATCTTGTGATTGATTGGACTGCTCTTCTCGTTGATTGGGAGCATCTTGTGATCGATTAGACTGCTCTTCTCGTTGATTGGGAGCATCTTGTGATCGATCAGACTGCTCTTCTCGTTGATTGGAAGCATCTTGTGATTGATTGGACTGCTCTTCTGGTTGATTGGGAGCATCTTGTGATCGATCAGACTGCTCTTCTCGTTGATTGGGAGCTCCATGTGATTGATTGGACTGCTCTTCTCGTTGATTGGGAGCATCTTGTGATCGATTGGACTGCTCTTCTCGTTGATTGGGAGCATCTTGTGAGCGATTGGACTGCTCTTCTCGTTGATTGGGAGCATCTTGTGAGCGATTAGACTGCTTTTCTCGTTGATTGGGAGCTCCATGTGATTGATTGGACTGCTCTTCTCTTTGATTGGGAGCTCCATGTGAGCGATCAGACTGCTCTTCTCTTTGATTGGGAGCATCTTGTGATCGATTTTAGCAACTGAAAGTTAATAAATCTGCAAAACAAAAAGCTCCTCACCAAGGAGGAGCTTTCGCCTTCATCTAAATTTACGATTTTAATTGTTTTATTTCTTCTAATTGCTTCATAACACTTTCGACCAAAGGACTTCCTGCTTCTAAGCCAGCTACAGTTTGTAGTGCTTGTTCGTATCCTTGCTGTGCTACTTTTTCTTGCAATTCTACTGCTTCCGCATCCTCATCAAATTGATAGGAAAGGGCTGCAGCAATTGTTTTTGCTAGAAATACGGGTTCTTTGCCTGTTGTTTCTAAGTACACGCTAGCAGGGCGAATAAGGCGATCTTTTGCGCCGAGCTTACGAATTGGGCCACGTCCTACACGTGTTACTTCATCGGAAATATACGGGTTTTGGAAACGGCCGATAATTTTCTTAATATACGTCTGGTGTTCATCTCTATCAAACCCGTACGTTTGAATCAATGCTTCACCTGATTCATTTAATGTACCGCTTAGGATTTCTAGAACTTTTTCATCATGCATTGCTTCATTAATGGTTTTGTAGCCCATGTAATGCCCGATATATGCAGGTACAGTATGACCTGTGTTAACTGTAAACAGTTTACGTTCAATATACGGTGTTAGATCTTCTACAAAGGTAATGCCGTCAATGTTTGGAACTTCACCTTTGATTGCAGAACGGTCTACCACCCACTCGTAATATGGCTCTACAGATACTTCAAGCAGATCCTCATTAACCTGGTTTGGTACAATGCGGTCAACTGCTGCGTCAGGGAAACCAAATAACGTAGCCATTTTTTCCTGTTCTTCTGCTGGTACGTGATCCATTACTTTTTCTTTTAATAAAGTACTTCCACCAACCATGTTTTCACATGCAATAATATTCAGCTCCGTTGGATTGGAAGCTAGTCGAGCACGTAATCCTTTGGCAATTAACTCTGCGATAATTGGCAGGATATTTGGCCCAACAGCCGTTGTTACAATATCAGCCTTTTCAATTCCAGCAACAACACTATCTGGATCTTGCATACTATTTATCCCAGAAACATTTTTCACAGTCAATTGTTCTTTGTTTTCTGCAGCCAAAATAACATTATACTGTTGTTTATTGTTTAATTCCTCAATCACTTTATCATTTACGTCGACAAAAGTGGTGTGATAACCTGCTTGATAAAGCAAGGAGCCAATAAACCCACGCCCGATGTTTCCTGCTCCGAAATGTACGGCTTGCATTTAGTTCACCTCACTGAAAATACGGATGATCTCTTCTTCTGAAGAAGCATCAAGAATGGTTTGAATGTTTTCTTCTTCTGAAAGAACAATCGCAATTTTAGATAGGACCTCCAAATGCTCGTCACCTTTACCAGCAATACCAATAAGAACTTTAACGATATTTCCATCGCCAAAATCAATACCTTCTGGAACTGTTACAACGGAAAGACCAGTTTCTGTAACCATTCCTTTTGCATCCTCTGTACCATGAGGGATAGCAACGTTATTTCCCATGTAAGTGGATGTCAATTCTTCACGCTCTAACATTTTATCGATGTAAGAAGCTTCTACATAGCCATTATCTGCTAGGATGCCACCCGTGTAACGAATTGCCTCTTCCTTGCTGTTTAATGATACATTTAGTTTAATATTGTCTTTGCTTAATACTTCTTTTGCCATAGCTTGATGCACTCCTTATAATAAATTTTTTTCGTTTAGTAATTTTTGAAACTCCTCTATAAAAAGCTGCTTTATCGCTGCTTCTTCCCCGGATTCAAACAATTGAATCCGCTCCCTGCCCTGGATGATCATCCCACTTAGTAAACTCATGATCTCCAACGCTTCCTGTTCTGTCTCTTCTGGTGCCAGCATGAGCAGGATAGTCTGCATTTGCATGTCCCGATCATCCATCCCCTTTACGGTTACCGGATGTTCAAGATGGTATACCGTAAAGCTCGGCCTGTTCACCCTATTTGATCTAGTGTGATACAATCCTAACTTCGTTTCTGGTATCCCAAGTCCACTCAGTTTTTCACGTTCTACAAGCATTTGAAAAACTTGATTAGGATCAGAAAGGGCTCCCTCCTGTGCCAGCTCTGTGCAGACGATATGCAGCATATCTTTTGTTGTTCGTTTTTCCGCAAGGCTCTTTATCGAAAAATGATCAAGGATCTGTAACATGACGCGAGAATAAACCTCGACGCCTCGAAGCCTCCCAATAAACTCTTCAGCAGAAGTAGCTGTGGAAATCATGCCATGTACTTCCCTATTAGCTGGGTTCTTGGTTACGGTTAGCTTTTTTTGTCGGATCGCTTTTTTAATCCGGTGCACTTCTTGCTTTGTCAGTATTGGTGAAGCTAGGATATACTCTCCATCAAAGCCCTCCAACGGTATAGTAGACACGATAATATCATAGCCACCAACCGGCAATTCCTGCAGATCAAACATTGATTTATTATCGACATGTCTAATCTCGGGTATGCGCTGTTGTAAAGTTGTGGCAAGCATTTTTGCCGTCCCAATTCCGCTAGAACAGATAACGAGAGCGTGTAAGTCTGTTTTGTTATCGTCATGCAAAAGAATGGCGGCAAAATGCAGTACCAAATAGCCAATTTCATCGTCTGGAAAAGAGATGCCTGGAAAAACTTCCAAAACACCAGCCCGCACGATGTCAAAAAGATCGCGATAATCATTCATGATCTCTTTTAAGAGTGGATTCTTTATATTCATTTCCTGTTGCAACCGATACATGGTCGGCTTTAAATGTGCTACGAGGTCGTTTAACATGACCGCATTTTCCGCTAAGTCCACATTCAATTGATTTCCAACATGGTCTATAAGAGCTTTTGCTTTAAAAGCGATATCCATACTTGTATCTTCAATGAGATAATTCTGATCCGCGCGTAGCTTAGCGCCTAATAAATGCATCGTGATATAACCGATCTCATCCTCTGGGATGTCCATATCCAATGATACTTCTAAATCCAAAAGCATTTTCTTGGCTATCGCAAATTCCCTTGTGCCTTGTAGCTGCTTCCAAGACGTTGGATCAAAGCGGATCTTTTCTCCTCTTTTTAAACGCTCCATCGCCAAAGCCAAGTGGACAACCAACCCAACATAGGCACTATCAGCCAAGTCATTAGGCAGTTCATGTCTTGCCTGTTCCACTCTTTCTTCAATAACATGCAGCTTATCAGCATCAACTAAACCAAGTAATCGATTGGAGATTTTATCTGTTTGTATCCCTGATTTTTTCTGGATGTTTTGCTTGATTAAGCTGATAAAATCATAAGGCTCCACATATTGGGAAATCAGGTTACTGATCGCAGCCCGTTTACTTGCTTCTTTCCCTATGATTTGAACACCTGAGCCTCTTTTTCGGATAAGCTGCAGATTGTACCTCTCCAATTCTGTTTCAAGCTGATCAAGGTCATTTCTTACGGTAGCAGTTGTTACGCGTAATTCGCTGCTTAATGCATACAATTTTATTGGCTCTTGCGCCTCAAACAAAATGGAAAGAATGACTGCCTGCCTTTCTTCTGAAGAAAGATCAAGCTCCGCTGTTTGCATCAGCTCTTTGTTTAATCTGTCTTTATCTTCCTTTTTCCCTTCAAGCGAAAGGCCTACACCTGCACGCTTTACTAAATTTAGCTGAAATTCTTTTGCCAAATCCTCTAGTTCTTTAAGGTCTCGGTGAATGGTCCGCTCACTAACATCGAGTGTCGTTGCAATTTCCTTCACTGTTATCCCTTCATATGCCTGAAGTAAAACCTGAAGCATCCTCCGTACCCGCGCTGTGATATACAAGCCATTCACCTCCCTTATCGTGTCGTATTAAATTTAAGTTGTGTTTATCGAGTAAGTTGGCCGGTGTATCTACCAAGTCTGCGGGATATCGGCCGTGCGAGTCTCATCTTCGCCCATGAGATCTACACCATCGGCCAGCGCACATTCCTTTTCAACTTTTAAAAAACATAAGAGGGCAAGGAGTTACCCCCTGCCCTACTTTTTATCTTACTACTTTTTAAGTCTCTCTACCAATTGATCATATTTTGGACTGTTTAAGAAGTTCTCAACAGAAATATGCTCAGCTGTTGGGATCTTTTCTTTTGCACGATCCGTAAGATCTCTATGCGTAATAACGATATCTGCATCATCAGGAATCTCGTTAATTGCATGGTTATTAACATAAATATCAATGTCAGCTTTTTTAAATTTGTTTTTCAATAAAGAAGCACCCATTGCACTTGAACCCATACCCGCATCACAGGCAAAGATAACCTTATCAACCTCTGCTGCGTCTTTTTCTGTATCGACTGGCGTTTGGTTCAATGCATCTGCTTCAGCAGTTTCACCGGCATTTAATGTACCAGCTACAGAACTTTTCTTGCCTTTCATCGCTTCCATTTGGCCAGTAGCTTCTGCTAAGTCTGCTTCTGATTTGCTTGTTTTCAAGATTACGGAAGCAATTAAGAAGGAAACAACAGCGGCTACAAGTACACCAAGTGTTACACCAAGATAGCTATCTGGTGTTGCCATCGCATAGACTGCAAAAATACTTCCTGGTGAAGCTGCAGCTCTAAGTCCTGCATCAAATAAAGATAGTGTGAACACACCACTCATACCCCCACCGATTACTGCAAGAAGCAACATTGGCTTCATTAGGATGTATGGGAAGTAAATTTCATGAATACCACCAACAAATTGGATTAGTGCTGCACCAGGAGCCGAGGCCTTTGATGCACCTTTACCAAAAATACTGAAGGCAAGCAATATTCCAAGACCTGGTCCTGGGTTTGCTTCCAATAGGAATAGGATCGATTTGCCAGCATTTGCTGCTTGTTCGACACCAATTGGGCTTAAGATACCATGGTTAATCGCATTGTTTAAGAATAGAATTTTTGCTGGTTCAATAATAATACTTGCTAGTGGTAGTAATCCTGCACCAATAATGGCTTCAACACCAGCAGCTAACCCATTGTTCAGACCTTCTACAACAGGACCAATTGCTAATGCAGCGAGTATTGCAAGAATTGCTCCGATAATACCAGAAGAGAAGTTATTATAAAGCATTTCAAATCCGGATTTCACTTTATCTTTAAACATATCATCAAACTTCTTCATAATGTAACCAGCAAGTGGTCCCATTACCATTGCGCCGAGGAACATTGGAATACCTGCACCAACAATAACCCCCATTGTTGCAGTTGCCCCGACAACCCCACCACGCAGGTCATAAACCATTCGTCCACCAGTAAAACCGATCAATAGTGGTAGTAAGTATTTAATCATTGGGTCAACCATTGCCCCAAGACTTTCATTTGGGAAATAGCCATCTGGAATAAAGAGTGCTGTAATAATCCCCCACGCAATAAATGCGCCGATATTTGGCATGATCATGCCACTTAAGTAACTGCCAAAGCGTTGAACCTTGGCACGAAAACCTTTCTTTTCTGCCATTTTCGTTACCCCTCTCTCAAATTATAATGAATATATAAATGAAAACATTTTACTATCCTAATTCTATTCCCCAAATTCGAGTAGTACAACGTAATCTAAATACAACTTTGGCAAAACACTTGTTGACAAAATTTGATGAGAAGGCTCAGAAGAATGGTTCTACCGAGCATGTTTGCTATGCCAATCGATTATGCGCGAGTTCCAATCAACAACATAGACACCCTAATCGACTTCACGAGAGTTCCAATCAATTACGTAGGCAAGCCAATCGATCATATGAGAGGTTCAATCAATCACATATACGCTCCAATCGATCACACGCGAGTCCCAATCAACAACATAGACATGCCAATCGATTATACGAACACCCCAACATTACTTTAATCTTTCACCAACCTTTTATTAAATACAAAAAAACGCCCTTCTCGGACGTTTCTTATATATATCCCCTATTGTTTTAACCTTGCTCTGGATAGAAGAGCACTTTTCCATATGATTCTTTTCGATTAATGATGCGGTCGAATGTTTCCGGTCCTGCTGATAAAGGCAGGCGGTGACTAATGATTGGTTTAATTTTAAGTTGGCCTGTTGCCATATAATGAATTGTTGTACTCCACTCCCTGCCCGGAAATGGAGAAGAAATGGCATTCCAGGAGCCATATACGTTTAATTCATTGCGGACGATTTTTTCAAAAAAGAAGCGCTCAATGTTAATATCCGCATACGGGATGCCCATAAATACAACCTCGCCACCCTTTTTAGGTAAAGAAAAGATTTGCGCTGACGTTATCGGTGATCCCGCTGACTCCACCGCCAGATCTACTCCAGTGCCATTTGTATGCTCAAGAATTTGTTCATGTGCTGGTTTATCCAGCGGATTAATTAGCACATCTGCCCCCAATTCTTGCGCCACACTTAATTTGGCAGGATCGATATCAATGGCGTAGACCTTTTTCGCTCCAAAGATTTTTGCCCATTGTACAGCCAACAACCCAATATTCCCACAGCCCATTACCGCAACTTCAGCCCCTGGTCTAATTGTTGTACGGTAAAAACCATGTACAACAACAGCGGAAGGTTCTACTAGTGCTGCACTATCAAAATCAACTTCATCTGGAAGTGGTAAAACATTCTCTTCTGGTAATTTAACAAATTCCGCATAGGCACCAGGGTGTCTTGCGCCAATTACCGTAAGCTTTTCACATCTAGCAAGCTCTCCCTTTTTACAGCTTTCACATTCCCCGCAATAAAAAGTTGGACAAGCCGCAACACGGTCTCCTGGTTTTACTGTGGTGACGTTATCTCCAACTTCGACTACCTCGCCAGAAAACTCATGCCCGAAAATCATCCCTTCGACATATGGTCCTAGCTTGTTGTATCTAGATATGTCAGAGCCACAAATCCCTACTGCTTTTACTTTTATAATTACATCATCTGTATCTGTTATAACGGCTTTTTCTGCTTCCTCGAAGCGAATATCTTGCTTCCCGTAAAGTTTAAGGGATCGCAATTCTCTCACCCTTTCTCCATTACTTTAACTTGCTGCTTTATCCTTCTTCTTTGTTGTAAGCTTAAGAAGCACAGCACCTATTAAAATCGTGTTAAAAATTACCTGATATTCAAAATAAAAACTGGAAACGGACCGAAATGGACCAATCATAAAATCCAAAAATGTATCCATCATATAAATCACCTTCATTTCCATTAATTAGTCATACCCCACTGACACGTGGGGTCCGATCTATTCAACCGGGGTCAATAATACCTTAATTGCTTCGCCGCTTTTAATAGCCTGATAAGCCGCATCCCAATCTTGAATGGTATATTCATGTGTTACGAGTGACTTCGCGTTTACACTTCCATTATTCATCAGTTCAAGAGATGGCTCCCAGTCTGCTGATTTTTGACTTCTGCTACCGACAACACGGATTTCTTTTTGAATAATTTTCTCTAAGTCAAAGGAAATCTCTGGTTTAGCGAACAAACCAACTTGCCCGTATTGCCCTTTTTTGCGCAATAGATCAAGTGCCTGCTTCGCTGCAGGAACTGCCCCTGAACATTCGAAAACAACATCGGCGCCATAGCCGTCTGTTAAGCTATTTACTAGTTCTTTAATATCCTGCTCCTGCGTGTTAACGGTATAGTCAATGCCCAATTCTTTCGCTTTATCGAGACGAACTTTATCATTTGTTAGTCCAGTGATAATCACGGTTGCTCCCTTACTTTTAACAACCTGTGCGGTAAGCAATCCGATTGGACCCGGCCCGATTACAACCACTACATCCCCTTGGTTAATTTCTGTTTTTGCAACAGCATGGTAGGTACAAGCCAATGGCTCCGTCATCGCTGCTGATTGAAAATCAACGTTTTCCGGTAACTTATGAACGCTCTCTTTTCTTGCAACAAGGAATTTTGTAAAGCCACCATCCTGCTGTGTACCCAAGCCTTTTCGATGATTGCAGAGATTGTAGTCACCTGATTTACAGTAAGCACACTCTCCACATATATAGAACGTTGTCTCTGATGTAACCCGATCTCCCACTTGGAATTCTGTTACACCTTCGCCAACCGATACAACTTCACCGGAAAATTCATGTCCTAACGTAACAGGAACACCCACTTTGTAATGTCCTTCATACGTGTGTATATCTGATCCGCATATCCCTGCATACTTCACTTCAATTTTCACTTGATCTCGACCAGGCTCCGGCACGTGCTTATCTTGAACTTCCAGATTGCCGAAGCCTTGTGCTGTTTTCACTAGTGCCTTCATGCTAATTCCTCCCATGCTTGAATTGTACGGTTAACCCTTAATTAAATAAGGAGAAAAGTTTATAAATGACATAGTTTACAATGTTTCCACCTTGGTCAATACTTGAAATTTGTGCAGATCCTTCTGGCATATTGAAATCTGCATTCTCCGCCATTTGTGTAAACATTGGTGCGACATCTGTTGCAATGTAAAGCGAAATTGCAATCATCACCGTTCCTACAATGACAGAATGCACGATATTACCTCTTGCAGCTCCTACAATGAATGCCACAATAAATGGAATGGTTGCCAAGTCACCAAATGGAAGTACTGCGTTTCCTGGTAGAATAACAGCTAAAACAACTGTGATTGGAACTAGAATAAGAGCAGTAGAGATAACTGCAGGATGCCCAAGTGCAACAGCTGCATCAAGTCCGATTAAAATTTCTCTATCACCAAAACGTTTATTTAACCATTCTCGTGCTGATTCGGATACAGGCATTAGCCCTTCCATCAAAATCTTAACCATACGTGGCATTAATACCATAACGGCTGCCATCGCCATTCCAATTTCAATCACATCGCCAACACTATATCCAGCAAGCGCACCAATTGCTGCCCCTAGGAATAGTCCAATGAAAATGGATTCGCCAAAGATACCAAAGCGTTTTTGAATTGTTTCAGGATCTGAATTCCAGTTTTTGATTCCAGGTACTTTTTGCAACCCTTTAACTAAGAAGATTCCTGGTGCGTAAGAGATCGTACTTCCGGTAGCGATCGATACGCCTGGTAGTTCATAAAATTCGCTCATCATTGGCGCAGTCCAATCCGCAACCTTCAGACAAACAATTTGGAATAGAACAGCAGCGATCAATCCTTGAACAATACTGTCAGAAATCGCATATACCATTGCTGCCATAAAGGTATAGTGCCAGAAATTCCAAATGTCTACGTTCATTGTTTTTGTTGTTTTCGTCAATAACATGACAACGTTTACAACAAGACCTAATGGAATAATAAATGCTGCTACCACAGATGCCCAGGCAATCGAGGACGTTGCTGGCCAGCCAACGTCGATGACATTTAGCTCAACACCAAGTCGATCTACCATTCCCTGTGCTGCAGGACCTAAATTTAGAACTAGTAAGTCAATAACAAGGAAAATCCCGACAAATGCTACTCCAATCGTTAAACCGGAACGAAAAGCTTTACCTGGTTTCTGCCCAAAAAATAACCCTAATAGAAAAATTGCAACTGGTAAAATAACCGTAGCTCCTAAGTCAAGAAAGCTCTGTATAACATCAACAAAACCTTGCATGGTTCCATCCCCCTCAAACAAATATTGTTTGATCCCGGAAGAACCGGGACCAACTATGCATTATTTTTTTAGTTCCTCTAAAATTTGTTTCTTTGTATCTTCTACACCAATTCCAGTTAGGAAAGCGCGTGCATTTATTACTGGAAACGGATACTCTGTTTTTGTCATTGCAGTTGTAACAAGCAAATCAGCTGTATCAACATAGCCACCTACTTCTGAAATTTTGATTTGCACCAAATTTACTTTCAGATTGTTTTCTTTTGCCATCTCTTCAATCGCACCATTCACTACAGTAGATGTCGCGATTCCAGCTCCACAAGCTACTAAAACCTGTTTCTTTTTCTCCATCTTACTCACCTCCTTTAAAGTCAAATTCTAATTTGTCTGCCAGTACTTTCATGACAGCAGCTTCACTCGTTGCTTCAACGATGGAAGCCAATGTAGCCTCATCCTGAAAGATTTGCATCAGTTTTTGTAAAAGTGACAATTGATCATGCGGCTTATCCATCGCCAGCATAAAAACGATTTTTACAGGCGTGGTCTCCTCATCGTCACCCATTACGCAAAAATCTACTGGGTCTTTTAATACCGCAACACTTATCGTTTTGCGATTTACATGCTCTACGTCTGTATGCGGAATGGCAACAGAGGCCCCTTTTGTAGGAAGTCCTGTAGCAAATTCTGCTTCTCTAGCAATAATTGCGTCTGTAAAACTATCCTTTACTAACCCCAGTGTCTGAAGGTTCTGCCCCATCTTGGTCAGCACCTCTTCTTTATTATCTGCCTCCAAGTTTAGGAGAATAATAGAATCATCAAAGTACATCTCACTCATGTTGTGCCCCCCTGTTTCTCTCGTTAGTTGGTTGCGTATTTTTGTATTATCTTGACAACCGTTTCTTTATCCGCTGCTTCTATCAGCGCTTTTTGATCTGCTTCGTTTCCAGCCAGTCTCATCAATTGCATTAGCGCTTTCAAATGTTTTTTCTTATCCACCGCTGCAATGATGAAAATCAATTGAATCGAATAATCTTCTGTAAAAGCTACCCCTTTTTTTAATCGAAGCAGGCTCATAGAAACATCATTTACCCCGTCTTCTGGTGTTGCGTGTGGAATCGCAAGGTTTGGCCCAATGACGATATATGGGTCTTTTTCTTCTTCTCCCACCATTGCTTCTACATATGCGGAATCAATTGCCCCTTTTCGAATCAGTGGAGCGGACCCAACTTTTAATGCTGCCTCCCAGGATGATGCAGAATCACGCAGTGTAATGGTTTCTGGTGTTATAAAATCAGCTAGTGTCATGGCGGGCTCTTTGTCCCTTTGTTTCCTTATTGCATCCGCTTCATCACGATGCAAGTAGCGGTAAAGGTCTTTAGAGAGCTGCACTTCATTGGAGATCTCAGCGTGATTTTGGACAATTGCTAGAATCTCCTCGACATCAAGGTCTGATGCGATATAGCCATGTACCTCTAGCATCACCTGTTTGCGTAAGCGGGCTTTTTCTTCTGTTTCCATAAAAGAACTTGTAATAAATAATTTCTTATCAGTCTCGAGTGCAATGGGAGAGAACACTAAATCATAAGCAAATGGATATTGTTGAAACTCCCGTACAGACAAGGTATCCAGGAAAATGAACTCTGGAAACAACTCCTTCAGCTGACTATACATCAGTCTGGAAACAGAGATCCCTTTTGGACAGACAACAATCGCTTTCGTTTTCTCCTGAATGCTGTCCCCCTGCTTTGACAGCCATCCACCAATTAACATGGTAAGATACGTCGTCTCACTTTCCGGGATAGGCATTCCAATTAGCTCAGCGAGTGGTTCCGTTGATTTTTTTACAAGATGATGTAGTTCCATAAATTCCTGGCTAACTGTATGCTGCATATCACTAAGCTCTGAAAGCTGGTATTTAATCCGGTAATATGCTGGCTTCACATGTAATAACAATTTGTTCAGTAATTGCTCACGATCCCGAATAGAGATAACGGCCCTTCTCTCAAACAGGCGAAGCATATCATCTAGCGCTTCCATTAAATTAGGAATTGCTTCCTCTGTTAGAAATTCAGACCAATACACATTTGTTGTAAGTAGATAAAGCGTTATAAATAGTCGTTCTTCCATCGGAATGTCTGCAACGTCATAAAGGATTTCTTCTGTTGCATGGTATTGCTTGGTATCCGATAACTCTTCATATTTGATATAGAAGGCTCGAATCAAATTCCCTTTTTTAATCCGACGCGTTACGAGAATCAGACTATACGGCATGGTTGCCATACGATCATCCGTAAACTTCAAATTCAGTTTCTTTTCAACAGACTCTATTCGCTGGGTAATTTCCTTTACTTCCGCTGCCTTAATATCTACAAGACGGGAAAGAAGTTCTGCTCCGTTTTTCAGTCGGAGGATTTTTTCCAAAACATGTAGAAGCAATTTACGGATCTGGAATTCCTCGCCATCCAAAACATAGCCATCTCTTCTGGTATAACGGACTGTTAATCCGTAGTTTGATATAAATTGCTGCGCTTGCTTCAAATCACTCAAGATTGTATTTTTGCTCACCTTTAGCTCGCTAGTGAAGTGAACAAGAGAAAGATCTTCCTTACTAAGCAACATCATGAGGATCATATGCATTCGTTGCTCTTCCGATAGAATGCTGGTATCTTCTTGTTTTGATGTTTCTCCCTTAGAAAACGTCGTAAAAACAGATTGATCAATAATGAAAAAACCTTTTCTCGTTCTCTGAATTTCCGGGAGCTTTTCATCCGTAAGCCACTCATTAATTTTCGTGATACTGTATCCCAACTGCCTTCTTGTCAGGCCATACTTTTGTTCAATATCCTTACTTGTAACACTTGGATTACTTATCAGTTCCTCAAGAAGTTTGTTGCTGCGGTTATCAAGTTTCATGATTAACCCCTCTTTCAAAATTAATTGTAGCACCGTATTTTAACTAGTGAACGCGCTTTCATCGCAAATAAGTGGAACACATTTGTACATTATTGTGATTTAAAAAGAAAAATACCGCAAGGATACATAGTAGCGTTGGTTTGGGGGGATTGTCGAATTTCGTCGGAATGAGTCAGATCGAGTGAATTCGGTTGGGGTGGGGGGTGGGCTATTGATGTGGTGGACGGGGTTAATTGGAAGGCGTGTGTAATTGATTGGGAGCTCTGTCTGATCGATTGGCAATCCTGTCTTGTTGATTGGGGAGCTCTGTCTGATTGATTGGAATCCTGTCTTGTTGATTGGAGAGGCACTATGCAATCGACTTGAAGCTCACGGCGCATTTCCGATTGAGATAAAATAAAGGAATTTAGCATTTAATAGAGAATTTATTAGTAATATAGAAAGGTGGGATAAATTTGATTAGTAAACCGCGCTTGAAGTCTTACCGACTCTTGGCTTATGAGGCTTTACACCGCAGATTAAAAAAAGAATACAAAGATAACGAGGTTTTCCTTCAAGATTACGGGAGGTACTACGCTGGATATTTAGGAGAGAAAAGAGTTGACTATACACTATCAAACTTTCGCGAGGAAAATATATTTATAATTAAAGATCTTCGATTAAACAACTATAATCACTACTTTCAAATTGACACACTCCTCATCACCCCATATAACTTAATCATTTTAGAAATTAAAAATTTTAAGGGTGAATTAAGTTATGACTCCCTTCAAAAGCAATTTATTCAACATGCAGATGGTAAAAAGACGGTTTATAAAGATCCAATTCAACAGGCAAACACACAAAAAAGAAACCTTGCATACTGGATGCAAAACTACTCTATGAATTTACCAATAGATACACTAGTTATATCGAGTAATCCCGCCACTTCAATCCAAAACATTCAAGAAGATCCCCAAATATACAATCAATTAATTCACTCAGAAAGCATTCACTTTCATCTTGAAAGAATTTTTAAAGGATATTCAGAACAAAGATTGAACCATTCTGCCCAAAACAAGTTATATAAACTGCTGCTTTCACATCACGTAGATTATGTCCCAGACCTTCTTGAGTATTATAAAATATCTCCTGAATTTTTAATACAAGGTGTGCCATGCCCAAAATGTGTTAACTCTCTAATGAAGAAGAAAAACAAGACTTGGATCTGTTACGAGTGTAAAAATACTTCCATGATTGCGCACAAGCAAGTAATTTTGGATCACTTCTTATTATTTAGGCCAACTATTACTAATATGGAGTGTCGAAAATTATTAAATATACCTTCGCCAAGTACAGCATATCTCCTTTTAAAAGGCATGAAATTACAACAATCTGGCAAAAACAGATACAGATTATACCACTCCCCTCCTATTCAAACCTACCCTCAAGATAAAGGCATTCCTTTTCCTAGCAACAATATATTCGAATAATCACCCCCATTTATACGAGCTAATTCCTTTGATTGTAGAACTTATGTGATTGATTGGATCTCTCTTATGATTTATTAGCGTCCATTACTCGTTGATTGGAAGATCCTTGTGATCTATTGAGGCGCTCGTGTCATTGATTGGTCCTCTCGTATGATTGATTGGCATACATTACTTGTTGATTGAACCTCTCTTGGCATCGATTGAAGCGCTCGTGTGATTGATTGAACCTCTCATATAATCGATTGGCGCACATTACACGTTGATTGGACCTCTTTTGTCATCGATTGGAACACCCGTATGGCCCAACCAACACACCCAACAAAAAAACCGGAACTCCCCAAAAGAAGTCCCGGCTTCATTCAATCTCTCAGTTTTCCTGGTAATCCATGAATTGATTCGATGAGCAGGTTTAGTTTTCCTTCAATGCGATGCAACAAATAAAAGGTGACGGCAATGGGAAAACCGACATCTGTCAGCAAGGGAATCCATGTTTCCATTCGAATACCTCCAATCTCTTGTATACGCTCACTCTCTAATTCCATCCTCCAACCTGGCAACCAAGCAGATAGAGAGCGTCACGCTCACTCCGCTAATTTTAAAAGAGCAGACCAGAGGCATGGCCACTGGTCTGCTCCCAATCCAATGTTATAGTCCAAGATCGATTTCTTCTACTGATCGATCGACTACGCGGGCGCTTTTCTTAGCAACGATGTCGCCACCACTAGATGTGAATGCATTTTGGGCGATGATCTCATCCATTGCCGCATTGACAGCTTCTGTGTCAACTGGTTCAACAGGTTGATCCAGTGAGTACGTGACTGTCTTTCCATCAAAGTTAGTGAATTTAAGCTCTAGCTTTTTCATTCCTTCCCCTCCTTTCTATTAATGTCTGCTACCATTACTCCTCGATAATATCGGAGCTGTCATTTCGTTCAATGTTGTAAAGTGGGAGCTCCTGTAAAGCTGCTACTGCTGTCGCAATGGCATACAGTTGATCAGCGGTGGTTGATCCTTTCACATTGGTAAAGCTTTTTGTCTTGAATGATGGATTGCCTGAATCTTCGTCAATACCATCTTCAAAAACAAGTCGTAATGAGGAATTCATTAATTCTGCTACTGCCATGTTTGTCACCTCCCTTCACCTCTATAATCGAAGGTAAAGGCGAAAATGGGGTACAAACAATAAAAAACACCTCCATAATAGAAGGTGTTTTGGTCTAGGATAATTTCCTTTTTCGTTCGAATTTCAGATAATGTAACTCATTTTCATGTGTAACGATGTGCTTTTTTAATCTGACAAGATTTTGCTTCTCTTCACGGATTCTTTCTTTTAACTCACGGATGGTTTTTACTAATTTGTCATTATAAATAGGAGAATGGGTGGCGGGAAGTTCCTCCAATTGAAGGAATTTAAAGATCTCTGCCTGCTTTTCCTTACATATGGAACTTTGTTGTTTTGAAGTGGATTGATAGGATTTATTTTGGGTATATTCTTCCATATAATCATATAAATGAGTGAGGCCTAAAGCTAAGTATTCTATATCATTTCGCTTTGCTTTTAATTGCAATTCTAGACGATAAAGTGTTTCCTCTATCGCGGAGATTTGTCTATTAATTACTAAAAGAGAACTCATGTTTACACCCCATCAAACTAAGTTTCTATTGTGATTGGTTCTATTCCCCTCATTATAAGGGAGGTATCTTTGTTTGATAAGAGCATATATTACTGAATTTTCCCTCATATTCTGCAATATGGGGTAGAAAATTGTAGGTATATAGAATCATATGCTTCATATATAGGCAAGAGCCAAGGATCTCTTGGCTCTTTGTTTATTATGCTTGACTCATAGGGATAATCTGCATTATCTTATACATCCATTACACAACGAAAACCAATATTCCCTGTCGAGCTATCAGGGCTATTCGCAGTTCTGGCGGCAACCCGGTAGCGATTGCAATAGCTCTCATGACATAGATAAGAGCCGCCGCGCATGACTTTGTTAGTCCCCGTACCTGCGCCTGATGGATTATCCTTTCCACCACGCTTATGGATATTAGTCGCAAACCAATCGGAACACCATTCCCATACATTCCCTGCCATGTTGTATAATCCATGGCCATTTGGTGGAAAAGAGGCTGCCGGGGCTGTTCCTACATACCCATCTTCTTCTGTATTTTCTTTAGGAAAATCTCCTTGCCAGATATTACATTGATGCTTTCCTTCTGGAGTAAGCTCGTCTCCCCATGGGTATGTTTTCTGCACGAGACCACCTCTGGCGGCGTACTCCCACTCCGCTTCTGTAGGAAGTCTTTTCCCAGCCCACTCACAGTATGCCATGGCGTCGTTCCAGGAGACATGGATGACAGGATGGTCCATACGATCGGCTATTCCCGATCCCGGCCCCTCTGGTTGATTCCATGTTGCTCCTTCTACAACAAGCCACCACGGTGTCTGCGCAACTTTTTGTTTCACTTTTTCTGCCGTGGTCTCACTAACCAGTTTATAAAAAACGAATGACCACCCATATTGCTCCGCCTCTGTTCGATAACCCGTTTCTTCTACAAATCTAGCAAACGATGCGTTCGTTACCGTTTGGGGATCGATATAAAAAGAATTCACCTTGATATTACGAATTGGCCCCTCCCCATCCTCTGGAAACCCTGCCTTTTCCTGTGTTCCCATCAAAAACTTACCGCCCTTAATGAGGATCATGTCCTCCTGGGGAACAGTACTGCCTGTTGTCCTGAAAGGCGTAAGGACAGGATCCGACTTTTTTATACTTTCCCCTCTAGATGCTGCACAGCATCCGCGAACTTCTGTATTCTTCATTTATTTCACCTATCCTACTAGACCGTTTCATTATATTGTTCTCTTAATCTCTTAAGCTTGTCCTTCAATTCGATTACCGTCTCCGCGTATGCCGAATTATCATACTCATTTTTTAATTCAAGCGGATCTTTCTCAAGATCAAACAGCTCCCATTCCGGCTCCATTGGTTTTGGAACTGCTCCAATGACATCAAGTGGATCACCATAATAATAGATAAGCTTGTACCGATCTGTTCGTACCCCATAATGGGCGGTTACATTATGAATCGTTAAATGTTCCCAGTAACGGTAATACACTGCATCGCGCCAGTCTTCTGGTTTTTCACCTTTGGCAATTGCTCGGAAACTTTCCCCCTGCATCTTCTCTTTTGCCTCCACCCCACAGTAGTCCAAAAAGGTTGGCGCAAAGTCGTTGTTAATAATCATGTCCGTCGATACCTTACCTGGCTTAATCTCTTGCGGATAGCGCATTACAAACGGCATTTGCAAAGATTCCTCAAACATAAACCGTTTATCATACCACCCATGCTCTCCCAAAAAGAATCCTTGATCAGAGGTGTACACCACAATCGTGTTTTCTGAAAGGCCTTCTTCATCAAGATAGTCGAGCAGACGGCCAACATTATCATCGATCGATACGACACAGCGTAAATAATCTTTAATATAGCGCTGGTATTTCCAATCCTTTACCTCTGCAGGAGTGAGCCCCTCCGGTGGTTTTCCTTTTACATCCTCTTCATTCAAGTCTTCAATGCGCATGTCCGCAATTTTTGCTGCATTTGCTCGGTTAGCATAATCATCATGATACGTCTCTGGTACTGGAAACTCCCTATCGGCAAATAAGTCTTTATATTTCTCAGGTGGATTCCAAGGTCGATGTGGCGCTTTATGATGCACCATCATCATGAAAGGCTTTTCATTTTTTTGTTTACTTAGCCATTCTAATGAGAGATCGGTCACAATATCTGTGGCATATCCCTCTCTCTTTTTATCTTCCCCCATTTCGTTCATAACAGGGTCGTAGTAGTCTCCCTGATCCGGAAACACATTCCAGTAATCAAACCCCGTTGGATCACTATACCCGCCTTGCCCTAAGTGCCATTTGCCAATAATGGCTGTTTCATATCCGTTTTCCTGTAGGAGCTTCGGAAACGTCTGCTGTCTTCCATCAAACGGCTCTGACAATCCGCGCACCCCATTTTCATGGCTATAATTGCCTGTCAAAATTGTTGCCCTGCTTGGCGCACATAGTGAATTGGTACAATACACATTGTCAAAACGCTTGCCCTCACTCGCGATACGATCAATGTTTGGCGTCTCAACTATAGTCTTGTTGTACGCACTAATTGCTTGTGCCGCATGGTCATCACTCATAATGAATAAAATATTCGGTTGTTGTGGCATGTATATCCTCCTTTTTTGTAAACGATTACATATTAAAATAAAACAATACGCTTCCCTTAATATGTTAGCACAGTTTCATACTCTCTTTAAGTAATTAATAGAAAAAACCTGCTACAAAACTTACAGCAGGCTCTCTTGAAATTACTTATTTTTTTAGATAAAAACGAAATATAAACTCAAACACTTTAATAATTCGTTTAAACCGATATGGCTGCTTTATAAGACGATATAGCCACTCCAGATTCAACTTAATTATCCAATCAGGTGCGCGCTTTACATTTCCTGCTAATACATCGAAACTTCCACCAACACCCATAAACAACCCTTTAGAAAATTCATCAATATGCTTGGAAATCCACTCCTCTTGTCGTGGAAGCCCTAAAGCAACAAAAATTATATCTGGATTGCTGTCTTTAACTTTTTTCACAATAGCAGGGTCCTCTAATTCAAAATAACCGTGATGATGCCCTGCAATTTTGAGGTTAGGATATTTCCGCTCCGCTTCTAGTACAGCTTTTTCATTAACATAGTCCTTCGCTCCAAGAAAAAAACAACGTAACCCTTGGACTTCTGCAAAAGAAAGAAGGTCCATCATAACGTCCAAACCAGAAACCCTTTCTGGAATCGGCTCTTTTATATGCTTTGCTGCTAGTAAAATCCCCGCGCCATCTGGAATTACATAGTCAGCAGAAAGCACGATTTGCTTGTATGTAGGATCTTCCCTTGTTTTCATTACAATTTCCGGATTTCCTGTCACGATAAAACATTTTTGTTGTTTGTTGAGACGTGGGAATATGTAATGATGCAAAGCATCCTTTTTCCTCTTATTCAGAAAAGGGATATCCATTATTTTCACAAAATCCTTCGAATCTACCATTTTATGTGCAACCTTTCATCCCTATTTAACGTCTAATACATATAACTTACAAAATTGTAATACAAATGTTGTTTACTAAACCACGTATTCATAGTAAAATTAAGCTTAGTTTTGTAATTAACTAAAGTGCGTATTCAAAAAGGAGGATAAAAAGGACCGAGAAGTTCGAGGCGGCGTAGCTTTGAGTACCGGAACGTATGCAATTAATACGTGAGGAACGGAAAGGCAAGCCAACGAAGAAATTCGATGTGTCATTTTTACCGGATTTTTTGAACAACAACTAAAATTCTTAATAAAATTATGATAACATTAAATGTTACGTTTTTCTATTTTAAAATAAGGGTGAATAAAAGTATGTCACATAATAAAACAAACCAAACACGTGTGGTAAGAAGGACGAAGAGGAGAAGACTAAAAAAGCGTGCTTTCTTTATCCTCATCCCTCTCCTCGTTATTCTTGCAGGGGTATCCTATGCATCTTACTTGTATATAAAGGCAGACAGTGTATTTTCAAATTCCTATGAAGATGATGGAAGAGAAAAGTCAGAATTAAGGGAAGCAGCCGTAGACCCTACAAAAGATAACGTTTCCGTGTTAATTATGGGTGTGGATGCTAGTAACATTCGCCAAAATGCAGACAACTCTCGTACCGATACATTAATGGTTGCTACACTAAACAAAAAGAATGATAGTGTGAAGTTGCTTAGTATTCCGCGTGACTCTTATGTCTATATTCCGGAAATCGGCCGGGAAGACAAAATAAACCACGCTCATGCTCGTGGAGGAACGACGGCTACGATTGATACAGTGGAAAATCTATTAGAAATCCCGATAGACTACTATGTGAAAGTCAACTTCGAAGCCTTCATCGATGTGGTAGATGCGGTAGATGGTATAAATGTAGATGTCCCTTATGAATTAAAAGAGCAAAATTCTAAAGACCAGGCAGGAGCGATTCACCTACTTCCAGGCGAGCAGCAACTGAACGGGGAAGAAGCACTTGCGCTTGCTAGAACAAGAAAGCAAGATAATGATATTGAACGTGGAAAAAGACAACAAGAAATTATTAAATCGGTAGTAAGAAAGGCAGCTTCTCTTAACTCCGTATTGAAATACGATGATGTGATCGATGCTGTGGGAAGTAACATGACGACGAATATGACCTTCAGTGAAATGAAGAGCTTTATATCTTATGGAACAGCAGGAAAAAACTTGAATTTTGAAACGTTAAGTCTTGAAGGAAATGATTACCAACCAGGAAACGTTTATTATTGGCAGTTAGATCAAGTTGCTTTGCAAGAGACAAAACAAACATTACAGAGCCATTTGGGCATAACCCCAAGTAGCAGTACAGTCAACAGCACAGACGGTACGACGACTTCGGAGGAAAACTCGAGTCCATATTAAAGAAAACTCCCATTCGCTCATCAAGCGAATGGGAGTTTTCTTATTTCGTCGTTGCTTTCTGGCCTAAAGACATTTAACCATGTGAAAAAGGAGCTGACAGCAACAAGGCTGTCAGCTCCTCTGTTTATTTTTGCCGAAATCCTTTAAATAAATTTGTTAATGGCTTGTAGTCACTATTTATTAGTTCCAGATTTTCTATTAACGCCTGAAGGGTTACCAGAGCGACGGTAAAGATTAGAATTGAACCCCATACTGTCGTCATGGAAAACAAAATGGCTGCCAAGCTGAACATTGCGCTTAGCGCATAAATAAACAGTACGGTCTGTTTGTGTGTCATCCCGAATTTCACGAGACTGTGATGTAAATGAGAACTGTCCGGGCTCGACATCGGTTGTTTATTAATATACCTTCGTACCATGGCAATTAAGGTGTCCGAAATCGGAACCCCTAATATAAATATCGGGATAATAAAAGAAACAATCGTGACATTTTTAAACCCTAATAACGCCAAGACAGAAATCATAAATCCGAGAAATAAAGCCCCAGTATCCCCCATAAATATCTTCGCCGGGAAAAAATTATACCGTAAAAAGCCAAGAACACTAAAGAAAAGAACTAAAGCCACGGTCGCTACATAAAGATGCCCCATCATGACTGCCATTACCGTGATAGTAAAAAGCGCAATGGATGATACACCTGCTGCAAGTCCGTCTAGCCCGTCAATAAAATTAATCGCATTTGTAATTCCCACGATCCAAAAGATCGTAATGATTGTACTTAAAATACCGAACTCGATCTGCCCACCAAATGGGAGATTAATAAATTCAACCTGTAGCCCTCCCCAGAAGACCACGATACAGGCTGCGGCAATTTGCACGATAAATTTCAACTTTGCAGAAAGATCAAAGATATCATCCAAAAAACCTAACCCTACCATTAGCGAGGCTCCCACAACAATAGAAAGATGGTATTCACTTATTGGTTGGAGAATAACCAACCCTATTAGAAAGCTCATATAAATGGCTAATCCACCCAATGTTGGGACAGGATCCGTATGTACTTTACGGTGGTTTGGTTTATCGGTTGCATTCAATTTTTTCGCGTATTTAATAACAATTGGTGTTATGATTAACGATAGCAGCGTACTAATAAAGGCTAATAGCACTATTTTTACCACTTAGCCCACCTCTTCTAGTCAGTCTATTTTTTTCATGCTTAGATATACATTATATATGTTTTCTGCTAACTTCTCCAATGTAAATTTTTGTGCTGCGTGAGATTGTAGCTTCGAACCTATTAAAGGTAACATTCCCTTTCGATACATAAATAATGCATCAAGCAATGCTGCGTGTAGTTCTCTGACGTTATTCGGCTTAACCCGCCAACCATATGACTTGTCCATAATAAGCTCCCCAATTGCTCCAACATCTGTTGCGATAACAGGTGTTCTGGCCTTAGCAGACTCCAATAATACCAAGG
The DNA here is from genome assembly GCF_022095695.1 of Oceanobacillus jordanicus. GTDB lineage: Bacteria > Bacillota > Bacilli > Bacillales > Amphibacillaceae > Oceanobacillus_B > Oceanobacillus_B jordanicus. The sequence continues at coordinate 108,707 of NZ_JAIFZM010000002.1, read as the reverse complement.
GAAAGCTCTCACTAAAAGAGGTAAGCATGGTGACATCTGCCATTTCATAGAAACAATCAATATCTTCCCGATGTCCGACAAAGTGAATATGCGATGCAATGCCCAAATCAATCGCCTGTTTTTCCAACTTCGCTCTTAGTCCCCCATCCCCTGCAAGCATTAAGTGACAATCATTGTTATTAAGTAGAAGCTTTGCGAATGCCTTTAATGCCAATTCATGTCCTTTTACGGGCTCAAGCCTTGCTACCATCAATAACAGAAAATCATTCTCTGGTATACCAAATTCTTTTTTCGAATATGTATTTCGATCACATTCACTAAAATCAATGCCATTTAACGTCGTTACAATTTTTCCTGGAGTAATACCAATCTCAGATAAGCTCTTTTTAAAATTATCCGATATCGCAATTAGTTTATCTGCGCGTCTCACTGCATTTATATGTACGCGCGAGAGCAATCTACCATACATTCCACGCCCCATAAAATCGTGAAGTGGGTGACTATGTATTGTCGTAATCCACTGAAATGGCACTAACCTTTTTAACATGTTGGCATAAACATTAGCTCGCGGTCCGTGTGTATGGATAAACGTTATTTCTTGCTCTATGATATATGCTCTTATCTTACGTATTAATGGCAGACTAAGCCTTGTATTACAAGTAAAATAAACGGTATTTATACCTTCTTTCTCCGCTCTCTCCAATAACTCGCCACGTTCTAATACTCCTAGTATAAACTGATCTCGATTTAATTCCTTCATAAGCCCAAGAATATGATGCATACCTCCGCCAGTTTCATTCCCAGCGTTTAAATGTAACACCTTCATGTTAATAGCCACCTCTGTTGAGTTATTAATACATCAATATAACCAACTGGTGGAAGAATTATAATGGCGCTGAATAGAAACGTGAAAGTTGACCATTACTGTATGGAGGGCATATAGCATGCAAGCGTGTTTAACTTTGCACATTTGGTATGAGCTTGATTACGTTTACCTTAAAAATATTGTTTAAAAAGATTATAGCTGAGGACATGAAAATGAATTATTTCCCAATAAAAAAAGGTTCGATAAACCAAGTGCTGTTTATACTTTTTCTGATCCAACCTTTATTAGATTTGATGACAGCCTTCACACAAGAATTACCTATTTCCGTTGGTGCATTTGTACGAACTTTACTTATGGCTGGACTGTTCATCATGCTGAGCATTTGGCATATAAAAAGGGGAAAAAGCCAACTTCTTTTATTTCTCCTGCCTTTTACTGTAATCCTAATCAGTCTCTTGATTAACTACCTATATAAGCCCCAGATGAATTTGTTTCAGGAGATTAATTTTGCAATGAAGACTTCCTATTTCCTGACAATGGCAACAACAGCAATCTTGTTAGTAGGACTTTACATATCTAAACAGAACTTATACCGCGTTTCTGAACTTATCAGCCTTATTATTGGCATCGCTTATTGGTTAGCTATTATCACGAATACGAGCCGGGAGAGCTATAATTTCACAGGAGAGGGGTACGCTGGCTGGTTTTTTTCGGCAAATGAATTAAGTGTCATTATTCTATGTTTGCTAGGTATCCTGTTAACTAAAATCACACATTTCAAGCCAAAAGCTATAACCTGGGTTGCCTTCATTTTGCTGCTTGCCATGGTACCGACTATTGGTACGAAGACAGCCTTTTTAGGAGGAATTGTCTTAATCGTAAGTGCCTTCCTTTGTATTATGAAAGAAAATATTAGATTTTGGCAGGATAGAAGGCATCTTCTGCTATTGTTTCTATCTTTCTTACTCATTGTACTGATTCCGCTCAGTCCAATACGTGAAAATACCGAGCAGATAACAGGGCCAAACTATCAAGAACAGCCTCCCCTGCAATTGGAGCAATCAGGAAATAGGGCTGGTTTGCTGAATCGAATACTGAGCTCACGTGATATTTACCTTCGAGAAACCTATCAGGATTTTAAAAATGCCAGCCACATAAGACAAGCATTTGGCCTAGGGTATGCGGGAGATTATGAGGAAGGAGCTGCTAAGTTGGTCGAAATGGATCTATTTGATCTGTTTTTCGGCTATGGGGTGGTAGGCAGTATCATCCTCCTCATTCCTTTTGCGTGGTTGGGTTTCATGCTGGTAAAACGTTTATTCCCTGTTCGTGCACCATCTTTTTTATTAGCAGTCACAATCTTCCTGTGTTTGGGTATTTCTTTTTTGGCAGGGCATGTTCTACTAGCACCTTCTGTTATATCCTATTTAACCATTGTCATTATTCTGCTGGGAGCTGAAAAAAATGTCTCGTAACAATGTGGTAAGTATTATTGTCCCTGTATATAATGCTGAAAAGGATCTGCGTTATTGTGTGCAAAGCATCTTACAGCAATCTTATAAGCAAATTGACGTTATTCTTGTGAACGATGGTTCGACAGACACTAGTGGAGAAATATGTAACGAGCTTGCAGCAAAACATTCCCAGATTTCCGTTATTCATCAACAAAATAAAGGACCTTCCTCTGCCCGGAATACAGGTATCAGTATGGCTAGTGGGCAATTTATTCAGTTTGTAGATGCAGATGATTACATTCATCCGACGATGACAGAAAAGCTGGTTGAGTGTGCATTATTAGATACTGATCTTGTCCTTTGTGGCTACCATGCTCAGTTAGGGGGGAAAAAGCAGGTAACTATTCCTCATGTGCCTGAAATGGAATGGAAATTCTCTAAATCCGCTTTTCTGCAACATTTCGGAGTATTATATCGAAAAATTCTGCTCCCCTCGCCATGTAATAAACTATACGTTCTTTCGATCATACACGAGCATGCAATCCGTTTTGACGAAACTATTAGCATGGGGGAAGATTTACTGTTTAATCTGGATTATCTACAAGTCTGCTCGTCTGTCTACATACTCGCCGATCCTCTATATACTTACGTGTCACACGGAAATACGTCGCTGTCTAGAGGGTATATTGACGAATTCTACTCCAAACAGCAGTTCCTTCAAGAAAGAATTCGGGAATTTTTAAAGAGGCAAGAAAAATACACAACCGAAAACAGATTAGAGCTTAATACGGTCATGACTGCTACTTCAATTAATGCATGTAGTAATCTATTTCACCGCCACAGTCCCTTAAGTAAACAGGAGAGAAAAAAGCAACTTCGAGTCATTATGAAAGAGAGTGTGGATCATGGCATCATCCAAGATGATCAAGCATGGAAGGTGAAAATTTTTCTATATCTTGTTAAGAACCAGTCATTAAATGGGTTGTATTATCTATTCTTTATTAAAGAGCTAACCAGGTATCTGCCCTCCCCTTTCCACACCCTATTTCGGATGGTAGCAAAGTAAAATAAATGACTTTATAAGGTCTAAACTGTTCACTATTGTGAAAGGATATTATTAGAGGTGCGATGTAGGATGAAAAAAATAAGAATCTATGCATATACATACGGGAATTTAGGGGATGACTTATTTATAAAAATTATATGTGAACGGTATCCTGATACCATGTTTGTGTTGTATGCTCCAAGGCATTACCGAACTACATTTCAGAATTTACCAAACCTGCTCATTGCTCCAAGTGATTCCCTTATGTACCGGATTGCCAACCTTCTCGTTCGAAAATTCAACCTCTATTTCTTATTGTACAGATGGTTGAACAGAGACTGTGATGCGTCCGTGCAAATTGGAGGATCGTTATTTATACAGGGGGAACAATGGAGGAAGGAATTACAGATAACAAAAGCAATGCGGAGGAAGAAAAGACCTTTTTTTCTATTAGGTGCTAATTTTGGTCCGTATGATGACCCTGACTTTTATACAGAGCATAAAAAGATTTTTCAGCATGATCAGGACATATGTTTTCGGGAAGAACATAGCTATAAGTTGTTTCAAGATTTAAAGCCTGTTCGTTTAGCCGCTGATATTGTCTTTCAACTACCAGCGAAGAAGGCGTTAAAACACAAAAATGTTATCTCGATTTCTGTGATTAAGCCCTCTGTACGTAAGCATCTGGCTGACATGGATACCATCTATTATACAAAAATAAAAGACATAGCGCTCTTTTTTATAGAACAAGGATATGAGGTATTGTTGCTATCTTTTTGTGCGTATGAAGAAGACCCCATTGCAATCAAGGAGATTGTGAGCAGGATACCAGAAACTGCTCGAAAGAAAGTGAAGACGAGCTATTATAAGAATAATCCAGAAGAGATATTGCAACAGTTGGCCGATTCTGCAGGCATTATCGCTACACGATTTCACGCCATGATTATTGGCTGGATATATCAAAAACCTGTTTATCCCATTCTCTACAGCTCTAAAATGCTCCACGTAATGGAAGACATCGGATTTACTGGACACTATACAGACTTCGCACAGTTACATAAGCTTCATCCACTCGATGTCCAGCAAAGCATGGAAATGGCAGCACCTGAGATTAGTAAAGAAAAAGTCGATTCAGAAAATCATTTTAAAGAGCTAGACGTGTTTTTAGGCAGGAAGAGGAATCAAGATGATCATTTACAAACCCGAAGTAGTTCAGATAAATAACACTGCAAGGTTGCAGGCAAAATTTGAAATAGAGAACAAGCAAGAGTCCCTTTGGTTTAGCGTTCCGGTAGACTATGAGCAATACTTATTGAAAGAGCGAGCTGATTCCTTTTTGGTAGGGCTGTTACCTTTGGCCATGGAGCGTGGGGAAGATATATTTCTTAAGGCACCAGTATCAGAAAAACTGTACTACACCATAACAACGTATCTCATAGGGGCGCTTTGTATTGCACTACCGCATTTAAATAGGATATCGATTAAAGCAGAAACTCTTATGCCCAACCCGGTCAAAACTGCAAATGCGGTCGGTACAGGCTTCTCAGGTGGTGTTGATTCCTTCCATACCATTTACGAGCATCTACATAGAGCCTGTCCACCATCTTTTAGGTTAACTCATTTCACCTTCCATAATGTCGGGTCGCACGGTGACTTTGGTGGACAGGAAGCACGCGACCTTTTTCAAAAACGCATCCAGCTGATTCGCCCATTTGCCGAAGAGCAAGATATCGATATTATTGAAGTTGATTCGAACCTCAGTGAAGTATTGAAGATGAATTACGTGCAAACTCATACATTAAGAAATGTAGCGGCTGTGCTGACCATGCAAAAGTTATTTCGCTACTACTATTATTCGTCAGGCAGGCAGTTCAAAGATTTCCAATTAAAAACAAAGGTCGCTGGATCCTATGACCTGCTTACTCTAACAATGCTGTCGACAGAGTCTTTAAGTTTTTTTTCATCAGGTGCTAATTACTCTAGAGTGGAAAAGACACGTCACATAGCCGAGTATGAGCCAACACACCGTTACTTAAATGTATGTGCCGGGGGAAGCTCTGCAAACTGTTCTCGTTGTGAAAAATGCCTCCGTTCCATGCTAACTTTGGAGATCCAAGGTAAACTCGATTTATATCATCATGTGTTTGACCTGAATGTATACCGTCAAGAAAAAACCAAGTATATTGCCAAAGTCCTTGCAGATGTTAAAAGAGATGCTTATGCTGAGGAAATTTATAATGAGATGGGAAAGCATGCGTTTCCAATCTCGGCTTCTTCTTATTTATTAATGCCATATTATAAAGTAAAACATGGCTTAAAGAGATTGATCATGCAGGGAAAATAGTAGAATAGAATGGAAGGATGACAATGACCAATGGAAAAAAGCTATTTAAAGATACAATCATCTATGCTATTGCCAACTTTGGGTCAAAACTCCTCATCTTTCTTATGTTGCCACTATATACGCATTATTTCACTTCGGCAGAATACGGCACGTGGGACTTGTTGTGGACGACTGTTTCCCTTATCGTCCCTTTCATTACATTTGAATTAGTTGCAGCAGTGTATAGATGGTTATTAGAAGAAGAGCAGCCACAAGAACGGGGACGTATTATTACTACTGGAACGCTCACTATTCTGCGCAACCTACTTATTTTTAATGCTACCGCGCTTGCTGTCATGCTTTTTGTTGACTTTCCCTATCATTGGGAACTTCTGCTACTAATTAATTTCACGGTAACTAGTAGTTTCTTACAGCAATGTGCCCGCGGACTCGGGTTTAATAAATTATTTGCGATGCTGGGTATTATACAGACAGCCTTCTCCATTGGATTTATTCTCATTTTTATTTATGTTTTCGACCTTAGGCTATTGTCCTTTTTCTATTCTTCTATTCTAGCTGCAGCATCTGTCACCATCATCGCATGGTGGATACTAAAGTTTCACCGCTATATAGGATGGAAGGGATACTCTAAAAGCTTACTAAAGTCCTTTTTAACCTATTCTATCCCAATCATTCCTGGTGCGTTAAGCTGGTGGATACTAACCATGTCTGATCGTTATGTTATTCTAGCATTTCTTCATTTAGATGCTAATGGTATTTACGCGGTCGCTAATAAAATTCCTGCCTTACTACTTATGGTCAACACCATATTTTTTCTAGCGTGGAAAGACAGTGCAATTACGTCCTTCCATTCAAAAGAAAAAGATGCTTATTACTCTATTGTTTTCAAACATTATGTAAGGTTAATGATTACCACAGCCATTCTCATTATTTTAGTAGCCAAACCAGCCATGGAAATTGTCATTGCCGATACGTTTGGCGAGTCCTGGAAATACGTTGGAATTATGCTAATCGGTGCCTTATTTAGCTCGCTTTCTCAATTTTGGGGTGCTGGCTTTCATGGCGCAAAAAAAACAAATAGTCTTTTCCTTACTTCTTTGATGGGAGCACTGCTTAATATTTTGTTAAACCTTGCGCTCGTCCCATTTATTGGTCTATATGGCATTGCAGCTTCCACTTTATTGGCATTTCTATGTATGTGGTTATTCCGAGTTACTGCTTCCCATAAGTACTTTACTATACGAATACAGTGGAGAGAATTGGTCCCCTTATTTGCTCTCCTTTTCCTCTCCTTAATCTTGCCCTTTATTCTAGAGGACAAAGCATTATTTATAAGTATTGCTATAGCCGGGATGCTCTTTCTTTTTGTAAATAGAGAGTTGATTGGGCTTTTATATAGGACAGGAATGGCATTCTTCCATAAGCAAAATGCAGAATAGTTGTGTTATCCTGTTAGTAATATGAAGAACGGAGATGATGTATATGGTACTAAATTTCGCTCATCGCGGGTCTTTAACAGAAGCACCAGAAAACACACTACCCGCCTTTCAACTAGCAATCGAACACGGCGTGAAGGCAATGGAATTAGATGTCCAACTAACCAAAGACGGGCACCTCGTTGTCTGTCATGATCATAAATTAATGCGTTTTAATAAAAATGCTGGCTTGATAAAAGATTATACATTAGAGGAAATAAAGCAGATTGATATTGGGGCTTCATTCGATGAAAAATATAAGGGTGTGGTTCTCCCTACCTTAAGTGAAGTACTGGAGTTGTGCCCTAAAGACCTTTTATTAAATATTGAAGTTAAAAATATCCCTGTTATTTACCAGGGGATTGAAAAGAAATTAATTGATTGCCTTAGAGAGCATGATCGCTTATCTAATGTTATCCTGTCTTCCTTTGATCATGTCGCCTTAAAAAACATTCAAGAAATCGACCCTTCTATACCATTGGGCATGCTTTTTTATTACCGAATATTAAATCCATGGGAATACGCAAAGCAAAGTGGCCTCAACATCACTAGCATTCACCCAAATAACGTGTATACCGATAGAGAATTCGTCAGAGAGTGTAAAGGTTTTGGCTACAAAGTATATCCATATACAGTTAATGGAATGGAGAGATACGAACAGCTTGTGGAATACGGCGTGGATGGCGTCTTCTCAAATAATCCAGAAATCTTTGTGAGAGAAAACTAACAAGGTTTAAAACTGAGAATGGGACAAGTTAACAAAAGAGTACAAGTTATTGCTTATTCGGCGCTACGGAAAATACTCGCTTTCCGTGGGCACGGCCTTAGCCTCGGGCCAACAGGATGTTGGTCACGAAGGCGTTGCCACAGGATGTGGCGCTTTTAGCCTTTGTTCCTTGCCCTAGCTTCCGGGGTACTTCGGACTCGTGCTGTTCCCACTGGACAAGTAAGGCTTCGTCAGCGATTCATCGCACGCAGAAAGAGCGAATGCATTTTCAAGGAGTCTACGTATTTTCCTCCGCTAAAGTGGAGTCTTATACTGAAATGTTAAAAAAATTGCCGGGCGATTCAATCTATACCTAAAATAATTGATTAATCGCCCGGCTTTTAACAAAGGTCTTTAGTCCTAGCCTCTATTATTAAGGGCTATTTATCTACTGAGGATATCGGCAGCAATTCTTTCTGTTGCTCTTCCATCTTGATAGTCAAAGAAGCGGTCTTTAAATTGCTTTATCTCGTGATCATCTGGTAGATTTACGATTGCCTCGACCAGAGATTTTGTATCCATTACCATAGGACCGGGTATCAGTTTCTCATACTCATAATAGAAGTCTCGCTCTTTTTTATAGTCTTCCAGATCATAGGGAAAAAATATAATGGGCCTTTCTAGAATACTAAAGTCAAAGAATATGGTAGAGTAATCGGTTATCAATACATCCGTCAGCATTAGAAGTTCCTGTATCGTATACCCCTCTTTAATATAATAAGAAAAATCAGTATCAGCTGCATTAACCCCTGCTTGCATATACGGATGTAGATGAACAAGCAACACATATTCCTCTTGCAGCATTTTCTCCATGAAATCTATATCGAAGGGGATGGCAAACGCCTCTTGATAATGACTTTTCCCTCTAAAAGTAGGAGCATATAAAATTATCTTTCTACCTTTTAAATCAGGGAAATCGCTATAAAAACCCTGTTCTAACAAACGGTTATCATTATAAAAGTAATCAGTCCGCGGAATGCCTAATGGAAGGATATTCTCTTTAGGCATATTGAAAGCCTCAGAGAAATAAGGAATGACTTCTTTTGAGCTTACATAGGCCTTGGTATAATTCCCGTGAATGGGGACGTGTTTTAAATAACTTCTACTCGGGCCAAAACTCTTCCCAACTGTACTATAACCAAATTTTTTTAGAGCACCCGCACTGTGCCAAAGTTGGATAATCTCCAGATCCCTCCTAGGTTTAACTACATAAATGGGGAAATAATAATCATCCACAACGAAATAACGTGACGTTGCTAAATGAAAACAAGCTTTTACCATATGAAAAGTATAGCTAAGCTTTCCATACAAGGAACTATCCAGTTTTTTAAATAGATAGGTTTGCTTTATCTCTGGATAATTAGCTCGCATTTCTTCACTAAGATAGGCTAGATTATCTTTAATTTTGTTTGACCTGTAGGAAGCGAAAGTCATTTTATTCTCATTTTGCTTAAACATTATGAGAAATACAACATACAAAGAGACTAGAAAATATTTTACGATTATAGTAGGTAGTAACCTGATTTTTTTCATACTATACCTACTTTCTCTATAGATTAATGATCAAGACAAGCGGTTTAAAACATGTTCGTAAATATACGTTACCTGTTTATCTAGCACTTCTCGTTGGTTATCCTGAGAATAAAAGATATCCAATACCCTTTTTCTTTCATCCCGATAGAGTTCTGGGTATGCAATTGAATTTTCAAGCACTTCGATAAGCTCTGGAAAGGTATTAACTTTAGGACCCGGGGTAACATCAAAGTAATTAAAATACATATCATTCGATTTCTTTAAATATAAATCCAGATCATAGCTATAGAACAAAACGGGTCTATCCAACAGTAAGTAATCTGTATAACAACTGGAATAATCCGTTAGTAACACATCCGAGTACTTTAATAACAATTGTGGGTCATATGGCTTCTCACTAATATCTATAATATTTTTAAATCTAGTAGGGACGTTGCCGCTACTGTACATATGCCTTTTCACTAGAAAGGTGTAACCCATTTCTTCACAGAACTGATCTAATCTTTCAAAATCAAAAACTGAATTAATATCAGTCTCTAGCTTTCCAAAACTTCGGTGTGTCGGCATATACAAAATGACTTTTTGTTTCCGAATCCATTCAGGTATGTCTTTATCTTCTTCTGTTTCTTTGAAAAAGACGTCATTTCTTACTTGGCCAAGTTGAAGTACATTTTCCTCATGAACTAAAAAGGTCTCCGGGTAATAAGACGAAACAGCTTCGCTTGTTGAGACCACATAGTTTCGTTTTGCTAGATTTGTTTTCACAACAAATTTACCAAAGTATCGTTTTAATTTACTCCTTTCGTGCAGGACTTTGTAGGAGAATGTATTTTTATTAGCTCCCCATACCTTTTTCAATCCTACGCCATGCCACGTATTATAAGAGATTGCTCCCCCAACAAAAGCTTTGCTAAAATCATCATTAATTGAATGGGAATGAATAATCATCCGTGCTTTTAATTGGTGATAAATCCCTTTTAATGAGTTATGCTTATATGCTTGAAAGCCTTTCTTTGTTAAAGAGGAAACAACCTCACTATTTCTAGAAATCCATACGCATTCAAGTTGTTTATCCTCATTCATCTTTAAAAATAAGTATTTAGTGTTCCCGCGAAACCCTTGCCCGTTTTCTCCACCGAAAACAACGAGTTGATTCTTTTTAGGAATTAACTTTGATAGAGAGTGAACAGTTACTACAACCGTTCTTTTAGCAATTAACCTTCCCTTTTTCAATAAAGGGCGATTAACTGACAGAAGTATTAGTACAAGTAGGACTATTTGTGTTATATCGATTTTATTCATATTGTATCGCCTCTATTATCAGTAATTAACTCGTTTGTTTGGAAGGACTTTTCACTTGTTGTACTTGTTTCCTGACTACTATATTTTGCCCATCTAAGCACACCCCATTATCGGAAAGAAGCTGTTGCACGACCTCTCCTACATGTTCTGGTTGCATGATGGTTGAAGGGTCCTCATCAGGAGCAAGGATTCTTCTTAACTCCGTAGCACATCTACCTGGAGAAATACAATAAACAAGGATACCATAACCTGCAAGCTCTTCCGATAACGTTTGAGAAATGCTTATAAGCGCCGCTTTTGAAGAAGCATAAGCCAACCAACCCGGACGAGCAGAACTACCTGCAGTGGATGCTACGTTAAGGATTTTACCACCAGACTGTTTCATATATTTGACTGCTTCTTTGGTTATATTAAATAAGGAATGGACATTAACTTGATATGTTTTTTCCCACTCTTCAATAGACGTTTCTAATAAGGATTGTGGGTTAGCATAGCCAGCTACATTGATTAACATATCAATGGCACCATATTTTTCACCTATCTCGGCAATCATCTCGCGCACTTCACTATAGTTTCCGAGATCTAAAGCATAACAATGAGTGTTTTTCTCCCTATTCATTAAAAGGGTTGTTTCTTCTAGTCCCGTTTCCGTCCTGGATATAAGTATAAAATTAGTAACATCCTCTTCATAACTCAGTGAAACTGCAATAGCTCTCCCAATACCACGACTAGCACCTGTAATAATACATGTTTTTGTCATTTTTAGTCCCCCAATAATATAGTTTCTTTATAAATGGCCTCGGCAAGAATACGATCAATTGGTTTCGTAATTTTAATGTTATATTCCGAACCTGGCAATACAGCTATGTCTGAGCGGAAGTAATGAAAATAAAGACTTGCATCCTCTGTAAAATTTAATCCATCCTCAATAGCACATTGATGTGCGTACAGTAGCTTTTTGGCATTGAACTTGTGGGGTAATTGCACATTCAGCAGCTCATCTCGCTCCAAATTACCTTCCACAACCTCGCCTCCCCGTAAGACTGTAAAAGGAATGTCCAATCCAAAGATAGCGTTTTCATTACTTGTTTCAATTAATCTCATAAAATCTTTCTCAGAAACGAATGGGCGCACCGATTCATGAATGATAACATTATCGTAATCAGCTGCTTGCAATCCCTTGAATACGGATTCCTGTCTAGTCCCTCCGCCTTCAACACATTTTATTGGTGTTGTAAAACCATATTTATTAATGATCTCTACGGTCTTCTCAATAAACTCGGATGGGCATGGCATGATAATCTCTTTTACTACTTGTAACCTATCTACCTTCTCCAACACGTGCACAAAGAGCGGTTTACCAGCAAGAAGTAAAAACTGCTTTGGCATATCTAATTTCATTCTCTTACCTACGCCACCTGACAATAACACCAGACTGTATTCACCCATGACTTTCCTCCTAAAAAAATTTACGTTTAATTTACATTATAACGGTAAGTCGGCCTATTGTTTGTCGGATAACGTCGAATATATAAAGAATTTTTCGACATCTAAAAATAAAAAAACGCGGGATGCTAACCTCGCGTTTTTAAATATGAATAATTTAGTCTTTCTTCTCTTGTAAGTGGCTATGATGAATCCAAGCACTTTTTTCTTCAAGCGCCCCATAGTACCAAAGGTTTTTACCAATCTTAACCGTCTTATTCACATTAAAATCAGTGTTCTTAAACTGTTCTAGATCATCATAAATAAGATTTTTCTTCCCACCCCATGGTCGATTATATGCTTCGCCAGTTCCTTTTATTAGAAACTGTTTTGCGTCTTCATCTATAAGCACTTCATTATGGCTAGATACATCCGGGGATTTCATCCAGCCAACTGTGCCTGTTGAAGCACTTGGCTGTTCACTTAATAGAAAATATAACTCATTATTAACACTTGCTTCCTTTTTAATATAATATACAAGGTTATGATATGAATCAGAAGGGATCTTTTTACTACTTCCCTTTAGATTAGAATAAATATAACTGGAATTGGATTTAATATGCCCCATCTTACTAACAAGATTTTCACTATACTTGGCTTCTTTATCGAAGGGATGGTCTTCATCTATTATAGCTTGAACAAGATCACTTTCCTCTTCTCTTGTTACTTTTTTGGGATCTAGGTCTAACTCAAAGTTCCGATATATTTCTCTTTCTTCCTTTGACATCTTTTGCCAACGCTTTAAAAAAGCTTCGTATTTAGGAATAACCTCTTTAACCGAACCATATTCCTTTACCATTCCAAATTCTAGCCATAGAATTTTTTCGCAAAACTTTTTCATTTGGCCAATGGAATGACTTACAAATATCATCGTTTTCCCTTGCTCTTTAAATTCTTTCATCTTGTTCAAGCTTTTCTCTGCGAAGGCTTTATCCCCTACAGACAATGCCTCATCAATAATTAATATATCTGGATCTACTGTAACGGAAATAGCGAATCCAAGCCTCGATTTCATACCGCTTGAATAGGATTTGACGGGTTGGTCGATAAATTTCCCTAACTCTGAGAACTCAATAATATCTGGTTCTAACGCTTTGATTTCTTCTTTATTAAACCCAAGCATAAGCAACTTTAATTCAATATTATCTCGTCCTGACAGGTCATTCTTCAATCCAGAAGACACTGCTATTAAGGATGCCTGACCATTTACCTCTAAAGTTCCAGAAGTTTCTGGAACTACCCCCGCAATAATATTAGAAAGTGTAGATTTACCTGAGCCATTCACTCCAATAAATCCTACAATGTCTCCCTTATCTGCCTGAAAGTTAACATCTGTCAAAGCATAGAAGTCTTCCCCATAGCTCTTTGGAGTCAACAAATCTAACAACCGTTCTTTTGAGCCATTATACAATTTATATTTCTTTTGGATGTTTTTAGCTATAATTGCTTTTTCCATATCATCACAAACCTTTATATATAATCTATAAAATGTCTACGGAACTTTACATGTAACGTAGAACCTACTAGGAAAAGCACGATCACAATACACCAGAAAACTAAACTGTATTCCCATTCTATAATAAAATGCCATTCTGTACCAAATAGTGCTGCACGATAACCTTCAACCAAGTAATAAAGTGGATTAAGTTTTAATATCTTCATAATTACTTCATATTGGCCTACTAAAATAGCTAGTGGCCACAAGACCCCCGACAAATACAAAAGCATCCTCAACGTTGAATTTAAAAGCATGTGGATATCTCTAACAATTGTTGACAATGTTGACGTTATAAGTGATAGAGAAAAGATCAAACAAAACGCCGCTAACATATAGTAAATCAATTGCAAGTAATAAATTGATATAAAATGCCCGTTTATATTCAATATTATGATTGCGATAGCAAGCATAATAACGTGTACATAAAACTGAGAAAAAATAACATAGCCTGGGATTATGCTCATAGGGAAGTTCATTTTAGAAAGCATCCTAAGACGTGTATAGATGGACTTAGAACCCTGAATTGTAGCCTGATAAAAAAAGATCCATAAAAAGAATGCTGCTAGTAACCAACTGAAAAACTCAATTTGTTGGCCGTCAACTAATTCAATTGGATTTTTTTTCCTTATAGCTGAAAAAACAAACCAATAGATAACTATTTGTATAGAAGGGTTTAAAAATTCCCAAAGGATACCTAAATAGTTATTTTTGTTTTTGCTTTTTAATTCGTATATAGAGAGCCTTCTAATCAAATAAAAATTCTCTAATTGTTCTTGAGCAACCTTTATTGCTGATTTCATAGTATATCCTTTCCAGTCGGACTTTAGGTTAAGCCATTAAGGTTTCATTTCATCCAACCAACTCTTTTCAAACTTATCCTCACTAAATCTTTCTCTAGTTATAGCAGTGTTTAAGGATAATTTGTTACGATAACCTTTCTCTTCCATCACCTTAATTATTCTATTCGCAAGTGCTTGCTTGTCACCTTGTTCTACTAAGCAACCATTAATTTCATTATTAATTATATCCTCAGGTCCATATTTTATATTATACGCTATAACAGGTGTGCCTACAGCCATACTTTCCGTAATCACCATTGCAAATCCTTCCTGCTTAGAGGTCAAGATAGAGCAAGCAGCCTTTATATATATATCCTTTGGTGTGTCAGTATAACCTTTTAAAAATACATTTTTCTGCAAATTAAGCTTTTCTATTAAGTTTTGAAGGTACTCTTCTAGTGGCCCATTACCATATATATAGTACTTAGCATCCGGGATTTTTTCGACTACATATTTAAAAGCTTGAATCGCCTCATCCAACCTTTTGTCCTCGTGATAACGAGCTAAAGTTACCGCTAGTTTAGGATTATAGTCATTACTTTCACCCACGCTTTCACTGTCTACCTGACACGAATGCGGTATGACTGTAAAATTTTTGCGTTGACCATAAACTGACTCTACATCTTCTTTTTGTTCGTTTGTCAAAAAAACAACTTTATCTAACTCATCAGCATGTTGAAAAAGTTCCTTATAACTTTCCTTAATCCTTTTTTTATCGTTAAAGGGGGCTTTTAGATGATTTGTATGCACCACTTCAATCTTTTTGGCCTTATCATGTTTAACTTCACGCAAGATTTTGTGTAAGCCCCGAAGTTCACAAGTAATTACCGGATAATTAATTCCTTGCAAAAACGTATTAAACCATTCTTGTTGAAGGTTATGTAATTTTTCATATTCCTGTGGATTTGTAACAAATCTAGCAGCTCTTCCTTCTTTCCCTGTACTCGGATTAACATGCACACTTAAGTAACAATTTCCTTTGTAATCAAAATATTGATCTAATCGGGGTTTATTAGTGTTTCTATCCATTTGGCGAGTACGTACTAGGATTCCATGTTCATCAAATTCTTCCCTGCGTATTCTATGTCTGCTTGCGTCCATATAATCAATGAATTTTATAGAACCATCCTCATTAAAACTTTTATATTTCAAATATAGACCATCTTTATAATACCTATAGCATAATTCTTTCCCCTTTTTTTTGACAGGAAATTTAATAAACCCTTTTTCATCAACAAAATGCAATTTTTTTTGTTTCCTGGAAATCTTTAATTGCTTTTTGACTGGTTTTAGATCCTCAAAAAAGTTTACAACCCTCACGTTTTTTTCTAATAAACTTTTATCGTAGAACTCTTGTATTATTTTTTTGTAATTCTGTTGGAATAAAAAAGTGACAATTATTACTTCTTTATGCTCTTTTGCTAATACGTTAGCTCTTTTTACCGACGCTTTTGTCACTCCTCCTCGTTTAACATTTAAAGACCTAACCATAATGACAGGGGTTATTTTTTTCATTCTTTTTACCTCCAAAAGATGCCGAATCTGATACTTTATGAATGATTATCTTTCTGGTCTAATAAATTTGTAACTACTCGCTTAGTTGCTCCACCATCTTCCAAATAGCAATATTTATTGTAAAAAACCTTGAAAGAAGAGGGAAGTTGGTAGCTGCCTTCACTAATTCTCTTTAAATATTTCCGTATCTGTTCATTGTTTTCTAAAAGGGGACCTGGTGCCTGCTTTTCCAAATCGAAATAAAATCCTCTAAGTTCTTCCCTATATTCCTCAATATCATAAGTAAAAAAGAGTATTGGCCTTTGCAAATTGGCATAGTCGAAGAAAACAGAAGAATAATCTGTGATTAATACATCGGATATCAAATATAACTCATTTATATCATTATAAGTAGAAAGTTCATAGACGAAGCCTTTAAACTCATTCAATTCAAAGTTCTCAGCTACTAGATAATGCATTCTAAGTAATACAATATATTCGTCTCCTAATTCTTTTTTTAGTGTATTTAAATCTAATTTCAGGGAAAATTTATACTTTCCCTTACCATAATAATCATTATCTCTCCAAGTAGGGGCATATAATATAACTTTTTTTCCCTTCGGCAAGTTTAATTTGCTTTTAATCTCTTCTATGTTCTGCTTATTATTGTGGGTATACAAAAAGTCATTTCTAGGATAGCCACTTTCAAGAACAGTGTTATCGAACCCAAAAGAACGTTTGAAAATTTCTGTAGAATATGAATTTGCTGAGATTAAATAATCCCACTTATTCGATTCATAAAGGAAATTTTTCTTGTAAGTAACTGTATCAGTACCCGGCATCCGCACCTCTTCGATATCAATACCTAATTTCTTTAAAGGTGTGCCATGCCATGTCTGAATATAAATCGTGTCTCTTGGTTTAGGTATCCATAAAGGTAATCTACAATTCACTACCCAATAACGAGAAGTAGCCATTAAAAATATCCACTTAAAACTAAAACGAAAGGCGTAATTCAAATTCTGATGTTTAAAATTACTGTAGTAATTTCGATCAATACTCCAATACAATTTATAGTCGGGATACTCTTTTTTTATATACTCATAAATCGCCTTTGGGTTATCACTGTATTGTTTCCCAAAAAAACTTTCAAATATAATTGTATTTTTACGACTAGGTATTTTCCCTACAATATAAAACAATAATTTTAAGCAATATTGAATGTATTTACTTTTCTTTGTTTTTTTTATTATTTTATTTATATTCAAATCAACTCACCTCAAGTAAAACTAAGAACATATATACTCAATATATCACTTTATTTGGAATCTGAGAAAGAAAAACATGGATCTCTCTTGAATCCATGTTTAAAGTTTATTTAAGTAATTCTTAGTTATGAAATACAGCTTTTACTGTTTTCTCAGATGCCTGACCATCATCCCATAAGCAATACTTATTATAAAAGTTCTCATATTTATCACTATATTTTTTACTGACTTCATTAATATTTTCCACTGCATTTACAACTTCGTCCGTTGTCATTAGCAAAGGCCCAGGTACCTCTTGCTCCATGTCAAAGTAAAAACCTCTTAATTGATCTCGGTATTTCTCTATATCGTAAGTGTAAAACAATATTGGCCTTTTTAAATGGGCGTAATCAAAGAACACCGAAGAATAATCAGTTATTAAAATGTCTGAGACTAAATAAAGTTCGGCAATATCATCATAGACGCTAAAATCGTAAACAAAACCTTGATAATCAGAAACATCTAATCGATTTGCTATGTGATAATGAGTTCTTAACAAGATAATATAATCGTCACTTAAATTTTCTTGCATTTTGTCTAATTCTAATCTCAATGTAAACTTATAATTGCCCCTGGAGAAAAATTCATCATCACGCCAGGTTGGGGCATAGAGTATAACCTTTTTATTTAAAGGAATCTGTAACTTCTCTTTCATTTCTTTTATATTACTATCATTGTTTTTTTGATAGAGAATATCGTTTCTAGGATATCCAAATTCAAGCATTTCTTTCTCAAACTTAAAAGCACGTCTAAAAATATCAGATGAATACTGGTTTGGTGAACTAAGGTAATCCCATCTTCTAGATTGTATATAAAAATTCTCTTTATATTTAGGATCAGCGGAAAATATATCTTTCTGGTCTAGAACTAGTGTCTTTAAAGGTGTTCCATGCCATGTTTGTAAATATACATTACCTTCTCTTTTATTCAAAGACTTAGGCAACCTAATGTTACTTACCCAGTATTTCGCCCTGGCTAGATAATAAAAATAACGCAGACTGAATCTCTTGACTTGAATCGGATTTCCTGGAATATCCTTAGTTTCTCTCACACTCCATACACACTTATAGCCCAAATTATTATTTAACAAATACTCATAAATATATTTTGGGCTATCAGAATAAGATTTACCAAGGAAACTTTCAAAAAATACTACATTTTCTTTAATTGGTAATCTCATAAATACTCTTCTGTATAAAAGAACAAAAAACTTCCTTCTTGTCTTTAAACCATCTTTTATATCCCTTAATAATTGGTGAAGAGAGTTCATCTTTTTATACTTCCTCTTATCCCCTTTTAGTATCGTCTTAATTTCTCTCCTCAAAATTACCCCATAACGATTTAATACATTTTGTTCCATTTTTTCTACACTGCTTGACAGATCATCAAAAAACTGATCTACACCATTATTTTCTTTAAAATAAGTAACAATTGTCTTTCTGTAAAAATTCAAAAACTGTACGTCCAGATAATTATTTACTTCTACGTCTTCGTATTCATCTTTTAAATGATTATACATTGTGATGAAATCTTTTATTCTATACTCTTTGTCAAGTTGAATTAAAGAAGGATTTAAAACTGGATCATTTCTATTTCTTTTAAAATATATAGCTTCTTTAAGGTATGGAACTACTTCTGCTTTTTGAAAAGCAGGTACTATAAATTTTAGATCTGAATATATCTTATTTTTCTCTGAAAAATTAAGTTTTTCATTTAGGACGAAATCTTTCCTTATTAAAGTATTTAAAACAGATTTGTTTTTTAATAAATTATATTTTTTATCACTATATAATTTGACCTTAAATAAACCTTCTAATATTATAGCTATACTTTTACTAAAATTGGTCTTTTTAATTCTGCCACGGATTAGTTTATGATCTTTTATATTATTTACTAAGATCTCTAGTGTCTTCTCTGGAAGATAGTCATCACTATCTAAAAAGTAAAGAAAGTCCCCTGTGGATTTCTCAATTCCGAAATTACGAGCCGCCCCTGTTCCCACTCTTTTATCAATTTCATAAAGATGAAGCCTATCGTCTAATTTGAGTAACGATTTAAGATAGGCAGTACAAGATTCATTACTTCCATCATTAACTAAGATAACCTCTAGGTTTTGATACGTTTGTTTTAATACAGAAGTGATGCAATCTTTTAAGTATTCCTCAGTGTTATATACAGGTATAATGATTGAAATTTTGTTCACTTATAAGCACTCCTTATTGGCCATTAACAACGTCTACATATGTTCAATGACAATTACTATTGTAATATACTGCAGAATTTTGTTGAAAAATACTATGACTAATTAATCTTTTTTAAGCAGGTGATATTATTAGCTTGTTAACTTATTGGTATCTGCTTTTTTCCATACCTCATCTTACCTCTAATTTCTGCTATTCATTTCTCCACTATACCACAAGGATATTTATTATTATTTCGAGAAGACACTTATCATACAATTTTCAAGTATCTATTATATAACATTTGTTTATAAATCTACAATATGTAAGCGAAAACCACAAAATATTCTTTTATTTTTATACCATTAATAGGGTTGCAATTTTTATTGCATAAATTTAATTCTAACAAAATCAAAGTGTTTTCAATAGGTTTTCATGGCAGGATTAATAACTTTTAAATTCTGTATATAATAAGTTTATTGTCTCTAATGGACTTAAAAGATGATAATCCCAAAATAGAAAGTATAATTAAAAAGGTAATTGTAAAAAATTCTACCCTAATAAAACAACTAATAGAGTAGAACTTTTATACATTTTATTTTAAGTAAGAACTATGCAACCAAATTCTTTTTCCATTTAATTCCCCACGATACCAAGTATTGTTCCCTACTTTTTCAGTTAAATGAACATTAAATTTTACACCTTTATATGGTTCTAAGTCTTGAAAAACTTCATCCTTTGAGCCTCCCCATGCTTTACTGTACGAGCTCCCTATCCCCTTTAATATAAATGTTTTCTTCTTCTTATCTAAACCAACATGAGTATGTGTTAATAAATCATTTGCATTAACCCATCCTAATACGCCATTAGTTATACTTGGCTCTCGACTGACAAGGTAGAAAGTATGCTCGCCCAAAGTTGCTTGCTTTTTTATATAATACACTTTATTTATGTGATCCTTTCCAGCTGTATTTGATGCATTATCACCTAAAGTATTGTAAATTTTCACTTCACTATTTCTAATGTGTCCTAAGCGACTAATACTACTTTCTACCTTTTTTGTCAGGTAACTTGAATGTAGCCAGATAGTTTTCCCTTTAAAATTTCCTCTATACCAAATATTGTTGCCTATTTTTTCTGTTAGGTGCACATCAAATCTCTCATGGGTGTAAATTGACATATCCTCATAAACCAACTCTTTTGCTCCACCCCACGCTTTACTATACGCTCTACCCGTACCTTTGAAATAGAATGTTTTTGTTGTTTTATCAATACCATGGTGTGAATGAATAGACATGTCAGTTTCTTTAACCCATCCTATTGTTCCAATATTGCTGCTTGGTCTTGTACTTATTAAATAATATATTTGACCGTTTAATTTAGCCTGTTTTTTAATAAAATACACTGTATTTGTAAGCTTGTCACTCGCTTCAATAGCTGTACTGATCTCACCTAACTCTTTATAGATCTTTACTTTTTCATTGCGAATATGACCTAACTTACTTGTGACGCTTTCTTTTTTTGTCGTCACATAACTTGAATGTAGCCAGATAGTCTTGCCTTTAAATATACCTCTATACCAAATGTTATTACCTACTTTTTCTGTCAGGTTAACATTAAACTTTTCATTAATGTAAGGAGACAAATCTCCATAAAGGACGTCCTTACTCCCTCCCCATGCTTTACTATAAGCAGTACCGTTTCCTTTAATATAAAATGTCTTCTTATTCTTATCAGCACCGACATGTTTATGGGTTGATAAATCTTCTGCTTTCACCCAACCAACTACTCCGTACCTTGGTTGTGTGCTAATTAAATAATACATTTGCCCTTTTACATTCGCCTGCTTCTTAATATAGTAAACTAAATTGGTGTACTCTTTTCCGGCTTTAAAACTATTCAAGTTATCATATAAATTTAAATATATATTTACATTTCCATTTATTATATGTCCTAACTTGCTTGTATTATTTTCATCTATTAAGTAACTGGAATGTATCCATACTGTTTTTTCTTTTAGTGTTCCTCTATACCAAACGTTACTTCCAACTGATTCAGTAAGATGGACATTAAATGTTTCTCCTGAGAAGTCAGATAAATTGTACACTAAATCTTTGGGACCACCCCACGCCTTCTCGTAAGCTTTTCCTTTACCTTGTATTGTATAGGTCTTCTTTTCTTTATCTATCCCATTATGCTCATGAACTTTTAAGTCTTTGGCTTTCACCCAACCTACTTTACCTTTTAAAGTACTCGGCTCATTACTAATTAAATAGTAGAGGTCTCCCTCAATATTTGCTTGTTTTTTTATATAATAAACTTTATTAATATTAATGCTACCAGCTTTAAAGGAATCTGATTTATTATAAATATCATTTAAAATTACCCCATCACTATTTCGTATATGCCCTAACTTACTTGTGTTATTCACGACTATTTTAGAAACATAACTAGAATGTATCCATACTGTCTTTCCCTTAAGAATTCCCCGATACCAAGTGTTGTTTCCTACTTTCTCTGTAAGGTGGATCCTAAATTCCTCTCCTACAAAATCTGATAAATCATATACGAAGTTATTAGCACCGCCCCAAGCTTTATTATAGGCGTTTCCATTACCATTGATCACCATTTTTTTAGCATCTTTGTCCACTCCTTTATGGACATGCGAACTAATATCTTTTGCTTCCACCCAACCAATTGTTCCCTGTTTACTACTTGGTTCTCTACTCAATAAATAGTAGTTAGCATTTTTAACCCGAGCTTGAGATTTAATGTAGAAAACTTCGTTAGTGTTTTTTGAACCAGCTTTACTGTAATTTTGCTGATCAATAGGGTTGTTATATATTTTCACATCAGTAGATTTTATATGACCTAATTTACTCGTATTAGCTACTTTTTGTGTAATTAATTTATTATGTTTTTCTGTTACTAAACTGACAAATTGGCTCCAATTATAACCATACCTACTAAAATACCCATGGGGATCAACATGGGTAGTACCTCCTAGATGAACACTTACGGCTTTGTGTGACCACAGACTGCCCTTCCCACTAGATTCTGCATCGGTGATACCTAAATTATATTTATATTGAATATTAGCAATATAATTAGCATAATTGTTTATGGAACGTGCGAATTGATCGAATGTATTTACACGCACTAGTTCGACATGCACAAACCTCTGATTTGCATATCTGCCTGCTCCCCATGCACCGTACTCTAATGGATGTATTTCTATTATTCTATTATGATCTATAAATGCATGTACAAAAGCATTCAAATGATTTTTGGACATATACGATATTTCGCTCTCAATGGTAGAATTGTCGTTGGCAGTTTCATGGGCCACAACTCCTTCTACTTTTCCATATCCATTTCGATAATTAAATTTAGTAAAGAAATCTTTATAATCATATTCTACTTTTGGAACAACTATGTTCTCTATATAATTGTTAACAGAAGGGTATATTGCTCGCATTAGTAATCTATTATTTTTTTCTTGAACATGCTCACCTTCAACCACACCATCCCTCCAACCCTTAGGTACATATTGAAGTTCTTCCTGGGTTAATTCACTAATATCTTCACCGTACACTTCGGTTCCTTTTATTATTCCATACTCATTATAATTCTCATTTTGCGAATCATCGCTATCTAATTTATCTGCATAGATTTGTATGGGCATACAAAAAAATAGTACTAACATAATAAACCCTGTAATTTTTTTCATAAATTTAACTTCAACTCCTCAAAAAAGGCGCCTTGATTCAATTTAATTTCTGGAATCAAGACGCTTCTAAAATTTCCACTAATTATAAGATGGTATATCTAAAAATATATTATAAATCCCTATATCTTGGTATAAATTATACATTGTATAAATTTGCTTAGAAGCCCAGCCAATATCAGTAGCATATTGGTGGCTTGCCTGTCCACCTACTGCCATCGCCTCGGGATTCCAACGCATTTTGTATAGTGTGTTTTGGCCCTTATTCACATATGATTCACCTATGAATTTTGCGCCGCCAATTATAGCTTCTTCAGCAGAAAACCACTTTTCTTTATATGCACGAATTGCTCCTGCTTCTAGCGCATTCCCGTCTACTGCTCCTATACCAAACATATTATAAGTCTTCTTTATACTAGATAAACTATTTTTGTTAGTGCTAGTTACTAATACATAGTTACCGGATTTATTTATCCCGACTTCTACTCCGTTAGCTAACGGCGAACTTCCATGACCAGTTTCGAGCAATGCATGGGACAGAAGGTAAATATCATTGACACCATGAGCAAGTCCTGCCTCAATAAATGTTTCTCCCTTCCCTTCCAGGATCCCCTTGCCTTTAAGATAATTGTCTATTACTCTAGTTGATGTTCCGCTAGTTCTTGCTAAATCCAAAAACTGAAATCTCTGTTTTTCATCATCTACAAAGTTTGTTGGATCTAGGTAATATAATACATCCTCTTGACTAGCGTCCACCCATTGCCCACTAGTATACTCGATTTGGTACCAACCATTTACTTTACTGATTATATTTACTTTTTCCTTGTACTTAAGAGAACCGACAATTTTTTTAGATCCTCCCGGTCCAGACCTAACATTTAGTACGGATGCGGTTACTTCATTTTGATTATTTATATATTCAGCAGATACATATGCATACTTCTTATCTGTTTGGGGTGGCGAATTAAGTTCCATTTGTAACTCTAAAGCTTTTGATAGTTTTAAATCATAATTTGAATAGTTTGTGTAATCTGATAATAGGTAGGAAGAATGTATCCATACTATTGTCCCATCCAACAAACCTCGATACCATATATTACTCCCAACTGATTCGGTTAAATTCACCTTAAAAGTTGAACCCTCATATGAGGAAAGGTCTTTATAAATTAGATCTTTTGATCCACCCCAAGCTTTTTGGTAAGCACTCCCTTTACCATTTAAATAAAAGATTTTAGACTCTTTATCAACCCCCACATGAGTATGTACTGCTAGGTCAGATGCTTTCACCCACCCTATAACCCCTTTAACGCTACTCGGCTGATTACTAATCAAATAATAAAACTCTCCATTAATTTCGGCTTGCTTCTTAATATAATAGACAGCATTTAAATAGTTGATAGTGTTTAGACTTGAAGACACGTCTCCAATTTCCTCATAAATCTTGGCACCTGACTTAAGATGTCCCAAGAGACTAGTATCGCTCTCTTCTTTGGTAGTTAAATAGCTTGAATGTAACCATATTGTTTCCCCGTTAAATTCCCCTCGATACCAAGTATTCGTACCTACTTTTTCTGTTAGATTAACAATGAATTTTTGCCCTTTAAATTGTGCCATGTCATCATAAACTAGGTCTTTGGATCCACCCCATGCTTTACCATAAGAACTGCCGTTTCCTTTAAAGTAATAACTTTTTATTTTTTTATCTATTCCAACATGGTCATGTAAAGATAGATCTGATCCTTTAACCAAACCTACAACACCTTTTGTGCTACTCGGTTCGGTACTTATTAAATAATAGCGTTTATTCTTAAAGTCTACCTGTTTTTTAATATAGTAGACAGAATTTGTATACTTCGTACCAGCAGTCCATGAAGAAGAAAAATCATTTTTGTCATATATTATAACTTCTTCACTACGGATATGCCCTAACTTACTAGTTGATTGTTCTTCGGCGCTTTCTACATATGACGAATGTAACCATATCGTCTCTCCATTAATGTTGCCTCTATACCATGTATTATTTCCAACTTTTTCTGTTAAATGAACTTCAAATCTTTTTCCTTGGAATTGAGACATATCTTTATAAATTAGATCTTTGGAGCCACCCCATGCTTTACTATAAGCACTGCCAGTCCCTTTGAAATAAAATGTCTTATCCCTCTTATCAACACCAACATGAGTATGAGTTGATAAGTCGGATGATTTGACCCAACCAACTACCCCCTCTACACTGCTTGGCTTCTGACTAATTAAATAATAAGTTTCCCCATTGAAATTTGCTCTTTTTTTAATATAATAAACAGCGTGTAAATAGTCATTACCCTCGATTGCTGATGAAGGGACTCCAATTTCCTTATATATCCGAGCTTGGCTTTTAAGATGGCCTAAAAGGCTGGTCTTACTTTCTTCTATTGTTGTTTTCTCGATTGCTGTTAAATAACTCGAATGTAGCCAAATAGTTTCTCCATTAAGATTTCCTCGATACCATGTATTATTCCCTACCTTTTCAGTCAAATTCACTAGAAACTTTTGACCAGTAAATTCCTCCATACTTTTATAAACTACATTTTTCGAGCCACCCCAAGCCTTATTATAAGAACTCCCAGTTCCCTTAAAGTAAAATGTTTTGGCTTCTTTATCAACTCCTGTATGGGTATGAAGAGATAAATCTGATTCTTCAACCCAACCTAAAAGCCCCTTTGTACTACTGGGTTCCCTACTAAGTAAATAATAAGTAGAACTATTTGTCTTTGCTTCTTTTTTAATGTAATACACTTCATTTGTGTTAGCCTCATCGGCCTTGAACGAAGTCGATAGGTCGGTTAAATCCTGAAAGATAACCACATTTGCACTTTTTATATGACCAAGCTTGCTAGTAAATTTCTCTTCAATACTTTCATTAGATATAGATTGAAGAAGTAAAGTATTTTCTTTTGTATCCTGTTTCTCATTTACTATATCATTTGATTCAGTCGGTTCCATTTTTTGGCTACTATCATTCTCTAAGTTTTCATCAGAGTAAGAGTTAACCTCACTGTTAGAAGGTGGGTTATTATAATCGATTCCTTCCTCAACATCAGCCTCGTCATTTATATCTTTTTCTTCTATAGATTCGTCATTCTCATTATTTTGAAGATCGCTTTCTTCATCCACTTGATTCTCTTGAACTACTTCCCCATTATTCAATTCATTATCCCCGATCATAGCTGAAACATCATACGGGATCATTGAAACTAGAAGTAATAAACACACTGCTGTTATGATTATTTTTTTCATTTATACCCTCCGTTATAACTTTATTTAAAATTTTTTAAATTTTACCTTTTTAAAAATCGTGGTGCCAAAATTTTTCAGGCTCTCTAATCATATATCGGAAAAATAGTCAAAAATTAAAGACCTTATCGAAAAAAATTATATTCTATGTGATTTCTATTTTATGGTGAGGTTAAATACATATATACAAAACTATCAAATTTAGAAGTAATTTATCTCCTCCAGGTGATTCGAGATAATTATACAAAGATTTTATAGGAAGATAAATCTCTTTCAACAAATAAATTGCCATTAACTATTTCTATTAACCTCGTTTCATAGTATAATACAATGTAGATTTATTGTTAAGAGTTTGTAAATTGAATGTAAAAGGAACATAGTATAATACAGATTATAAATACTAATGGAGGTTTTTTACAATGAAGAAAGTAATAACTTATGGAACATTCGACCTGTTGCATACTGGTCATATAAATATATTACGTCGCGCAAAGGAATTTGGGGATTACCTAATTGTGGCGATTTCTGCTGATGAATTCAATGCTTTGAAGGGTAAAAAAGCTTACTATACTTTCGAGCAGCGTAAAGCTATCTTGGAAGCGATTCGATATGTTGATGAGGTTATTCCTGAGTATACGTGGGAACAGAAAGTGGAAGATGTGCAGAAGCATGATGTTGATTTCTTTGTTATGGGAGATGACTGGGAAGGCAAATTTGATTTTCTAAAAGATCATTGTGAAGTTATTTATTTGCCAAGAACGGTTGGGATTTCCACAACAAAGATTAAAAGTGACTTAAAACTAAACACAGCTAACAATGGTTAAAGAGCTATTTATAGCAATCTACCTTTTTGTTTTCCGTATCGTCTTTAACTTGTTCAAATTATTGCCCCAAAAGAAGAAAACCGTTTGTGTAGCTTCGTTTGGGGATAATATTTTTTATTCAGTGGATGCCTTACGTAGTATTTCAGATGAGGAAATTATCATCTTAAAGGATGCTTTGTGTAGGTACCCTTTTGATGCTTCCAAAAATACCTTACTAGCTTTTGATCTAAAGCATCCCTTCTCTTTTTTGAAATCTATGTATCATCTTGCTACAGGTTCTACTATTTTAATAGATACCTATCACCCGTTTCTTTCCGTTACCAATTTTAAAACGTCTACGGTTTGCATTCAGTTATGGCATGCAGCTGGTGCTATTAAGCATTTTGGGTTAATGGACCCTACGAATGAATATAGATCTGATAAGGCAATAGAGCGTTTTAAAAACGTCTATGATTCCTTTACTTATGCAGTGGTGGGCTCGGAAAATATGGCAGATACGTTCAAGGATAGTTTTGGCCTGACTGATTCACAAATTCTTCGTACTGGCATACCGAGATCAGACGTTTTATTTGATAATAAGAAGAAACAGGAAGTTTATAAAAAGATCGTGCAAGAAAATCCTTGGGTTGCGGACAAGAAAGTTATTTTATATGCTCCGACTTTTCGAAATGACCAACTTTCAAATTTCCAGCTTCAGCTAAATATAGAGCAACTTTACGCATCGCTTTCTGATGAATATGTTCTATTTATCAAACCACATCCAGCTGTCTCTTATGAGATAAAGGAAATGTTTAAGGAATTCGTTTTGGATGTCTCTTCCTTCTATGACACAAATGAATTGTTACTTGTCACAGATATTCTAATCAGTGACTATTCTTCCATTCCTTTTGAGTTTGCTATATTGGAGAAACCAATGATTTTCTTCGCTTACGATATGGATGAGTATAAGATTACAAGTGGTTTAATAGACAACTATGAAAATCAAATGCCTGGACCTGTTGTCTTTTCAACTGAAGCGATCATCTCATCGATAAAGGAGAAAAACTTTAACTATAAAGATATCAAGGACTTTGCTAAACGTTATAATGCCTACTCAGATGGTAGCGCCAGTTTAAACCTCGCAAAATTCTTGACCAAAACCGACGAAAGACAAAAAGAAAAAGTTTCGATTTAACACCTCATTTTTAAAAATGGGGTGTTTTTTGTGTCTGATTTTTTCTTAAATCTAGCATATCACAACCTGCCAGGTTCGCTTGTTAAGTTTCAGTAAATAATATTAATTATCTGTAAATTATACTGTTTTTCCTTACAAAATGTACTACTATTGAGTTGGCATTTCGTCGTGAAGAAATTGACTAAGAGGAGCCATGCAATAGAGATGAAAAAAATACATAAACTATTATGCGTACCTGTGATCGCCGTGACAATCAGTCTCCCTCAAACAGCATACGGAAGTTCAGATCTTAAAGGACATTACTTTGAAAAGAGTATGCTATCACTGATCGAAAAAGGAATCATCGATGGGTACAGTGATGGCAGTTACCGCCCTGATCGTCTTATAACACGTGCTGAGTTTACGATGCTTCTTGTAAGGGCGTTGCATTTACCAGTGAAAAATACAACGAATCCTTATCAGGATATTGCACAAGATGATTGGTATTACGAGGCTATTGTTACCGCCACTTCTAACAACCTGATTGGTGGGTATCCTGGAAACGTGTTTCGACCTAATAAAAGCATCTCCCGTCAAGAAATGGCAGCGATGATTAAGCGTGCGCTTGATATGAAAGGTGTGGAAGCTGAAAAGGCCTCCCTTCCCTTCACGGACACAGCTCAAATTAACCAGATGTTTATCGGTGCGATAGAAAGTCTTGTAGCACTTCAAATTGTCGCAGGAAAAGAAAAGCAAGGTGATTTATATTTCGCACCATTGGACCATACGACTCGAGGGGAAATGTCAGCGATTTTTAATCGTATGTTAAAACAACTTGATGATGAAAAACTCACAATCTCTTATACAGAATATCCTTATGATTTTAAACAAATGATAGATATTCAAGTAACGCGAACACCAAAAGTGGATGGTGCAGGTAACTTTATTGCTAGTCGTTCACTTGTTGAATATTACGCTAATCCAAGCAACTTCTCTCCAAACTCGAGTGATTACTTGCAATTTCTCGACTTGTCCAAGCAAACACTTTTAGATACGAACGAAATCAATTCTAAAGTGTTAAACAATAAAGGTACATTATCCGGACAAGCAGCAGCTTTTATTAAAGCAGGCAAGGCATATAATGTTAATGAAATATATCTAATGGCACATGCTCTGCATGAAACTGGTAACGGCACATCAACACTCGCTTCAGGCATTCCAGTTGATGGGAAAGGAAATGTGGTTGCAAAGGAGAAGGCAACTCGAACAGTCTACAATATGTATGGCTATGGTGCTGTAGACAGTAACCCAATTAAAGGCGGGGCAAAGTATGCCTTTCAAAATAAATGGTTCTCACCAGCAGAAGCCATAATTGGTGGCGCAAAAGACATTGCCGACAACTATATTAATGATGGTCAAAATACACTTTATAAGATGCGTTGGAATCCTGACAGTCCCGGTTATCCTCAATATGCAACACATGTTAGGTGGGCTGTTTTACAGACAAGTAAGATGCAGGAGATTTACAGTTTACTGGATTCCTATGTTTTGCATTATGAAGTACCATCTTTCCAGAAACAACCTAAAGCTGCTTCTCTCCCTTCAGCTGAGGAACATTACGATGTGAACACAAATCGTGAAGGGCAAACCATGTACACAACAGCTAATCTAAATCTGCGAGTAGGGCCGACTACTTCCTTCAACATTATAAAAACACTGGCAAAAGGGAGCCGGGTTAGCATTATCGGAGAAAACGGTGGCTGGTACAAAATTTCTGTAAGTGGTAATAGTGGCTGGGTTTCTGGTAGCTATTTATCAAGTAATCAATACAGCATTTTTAATAGAAACATAGACTCTCAACCAATAGAAGTACCGATAGTAAACTCTGCTGATCACCTTTTCGGCCAACTAACAGGTCAGCCTCCTATCTTATATAAGGAACCAACTATCTCGGAAGACAACATTGTTAAAGTACTGCCTTTGCAAACACGTATTGCAGTCCTAGAAGTAAAGGATGACTGGTTATTGGTAACAGATCAGGAGAACGAACAAGGTTGGGTTCAGAAAGACAACGTGACGCTTGGTAATCTTTTCAAGGTACAGGACATTGATACGAGGTTGCATATTAGGGAGAACCCAAGCCTTGAAGGAAAGATAATTGGAAGCCTTAAGCCAAGCACTTATTTGGTAGGTAATACAACAAGTGACGGGAAACCGATCAAAGAAGGCGCATGGTATCAGGTATTTTACGATGGAGCTCAAGGATGGGTTCACGAAGACTATGTCCTATTCCAAGACACCCTGAACTAGAATACACTCTTCGTTGACATCAAAAGGAGCATATAAGTCATGAGACATATCACCATAATGAACGTTCCATTCCTGTTTACGACGCAGAAGTCTTTTAGTAGCCTTCTGGCTGAACGGATTGAAAAGAAATTGAAGACCTTTGTTATAACAGCTAATCCAGAAATCGTCATGATGGCAAAGGAAAATCCAGCTATCAAAGAGAACGTAAAGCGTGCAACTTATGTCGTTGCGGATGGAATTGGCATTATAAAAGCTTCCCAAATCTTAAAGAATCCGTTGCCAGAAAGAGTCACAGGCTATGATACGATGATGCAGTTATTATCAATCGCTGACAAAAAGTCTTACAGGATATTTCTGCTTGGAGCACAGCAAGAAACACTAGAAAAGACAGAAGATGCGTTAAAAAAACGCTATCCTTCTATTCAGATAGTTGGAAAACACCACGGTTTTTTTGAAATGACATCCAAACATGTTACCGAACAGATTATGGAGGCATCACCTGATATAACGTTTGTAGCGCTTGGTGCTCCTAGGCAAGAAGAGTGGATCGCTCGAAATTTATCTGCTTTACCAAATGCCTTATATATAGGAGTCGGGGGATCATTCGATGTAATAGCTGGAACAGTTAAACGCGCACCAGTTATATTCCAAAAATTAAACCTTGAATGGTTCTACCGTCTTGTAAAGCAACCTAGCAGATGGAGAAGGATGCTGGCATTGCCTCGTTTTGCCGTACATATCCTGAAGGTGAAGTTTACGAGGAATCCCTTATGAGTTCGTCCACCTTTATTAAAGGCACCTTAATATTAACGATAGCTACTCTGTTTTCTAAAGTTTTAGGAAGTGTATTTCGAATACCGTTACAAAACATCGCGGGCGATCAAGTATTAGGTATTTTTAGCCTTGTTTATCCGGTTTACATGGTTGCACTCACTTTATCTGTTGCGGGGATACCTATTGCTATTTCAAAGATAATCGCCGAGGAACGGGCAAAGAGAAACACCGATTCGATAAAAGAAATATATGTCACGGCAAGTGTATTAGCCATTTTGTTTGGAATCGGGAGTTTTATACTCATTTACTGTTTTTCAGAGCCGATTGCGAACGCACTTGGAGGGCAATCTACAAGGTTGGCGTTAATCGTTGTTGCTGCTACCTTAATCATTGCTCCATATATGGCTGTATATCGGGGTTATTTTCAAGGATTTGGGGATATGGCTCCTACGGCTATTTCACAGGTTATAGAACAATTTGTACGGGTCGCACTATTATTGACTATTGCTTTTCTCTTTGTAAAAAGTGGGTTGCCTGATGAAAAAGTTGCAGGAGGCTTGATGGCTGGTTCTGTATTTGGGGCATTATGTTCATTTATCTATTTACGTTTCCAATACGACCGTTCCCCTCTTAAACAAACTAGCAGCAGAGTATATTCCAGTGCTTCATTTACTTATTGGAGCCGCAAAATTTTAAAACTATCCATTCCCATTGCGTTTGGCGCCATTACGATGGCCTTAATCAATTTTGTTGATTCGTTCACCATCTCGTATAGCTTTCAAAAAATGGGGTTAGACGAATCAGACATTAACTATATGTATGGACTTTACGGACGGGGCCAATCCCTGGTGCAAATCGCTACTGTTCTAGCAACATCTCTTGTATTACCGTTAATTCCTTTGCTTACTACTAAATTAAAGGATGGAAATAAAGAGCAGGTATCCCAAATTATTGGAAAGACGAATTGGCTGACACATTTGGTTTCCTGGCCGGCAGCTTTAGGATTACTCGCCTTAACGTTACCTATCAACCTCGCCTTATTTACGGACATACAAGGGAGTTGGGTGCTAGCTGTAATTGGGTTCAGCTCTATCTTTACTTCATTAACCGTTCTAAGCACCGGGATTCTCCAAGGGATGAACGCAGCCAAAATGGCTGCTGTCATGATTCTAATTGCTGTTGTTTTAAAAGCTGTAGTAAACATCTATCTTGTTCAGGCTTTTGGTCTATTGGGTGCAGCATTTTCTACATTGGCAATTTACATTATCTTATTTGTTTTAAATACGTTCGCTATTTATAAAAAAGCGAGGTTCACGCTAGAAAAAACATCTGTCATGAAAATAATGACAGCTTCCGTTTTCATGGGTGCCGTTATTGGTATCCCAACACTCTTTCTGGACATCGCTAACTGGTCAAGGTTCCAGGCGCTGTCCTATACGTTCGCAGGGATTGTCATTGGTACCGTAATTTATATAGCATTATTACTTCTTCTAAACGTCATTAGTCAACAGGATATAAAGCGCACGCTATCAGGTACTCTATCCGCTAACAGGAAAGGAAGGAATTAACATGAGAAAAAACCTATGGATCTGGATCGTCATCATCTTATTACTTATTGCTTCCTTCCCCGGTCTTTTACAAAGAAGCATGACCGAGCGTGAAAATAATACATTTGAATTAGCCTTACCATTTCAGGAGATAGACCAATTAAGTACAGCAAATGACGAATGGAACGTTAATGATGTCCTTTATTCACTGAAGGAAGCTGGTTTAACAACAGTAAGCATTACCCCATTTTCATTAAAATGGATGGAACAGAAAGGTATTGTTTCCATCTACAGTGATAAAACACTACAGCAAGCCCTAAGATTCAGTGAAACAGAGTCAGATATTAACCCAGATGACAAGGGGTACTATATCAGCAAACCTGTAAGTGAATATTATGAAGAAATTATAGAGGAAACATTTCATCCAGAAGTGAGGTCAATTGGGGATGAATCGCTATTTTTTATTAAAGAAGATTCTCAAGCACTCTCTCGTAGTCTTGGATACAATCAGGAAACAATAAAGCAAATCCAGCAACATGACCTAAACATTATTTATCGCATGGAAAATCAAGAAGGCCTTACCGAAGAATCGATTAGTCAGTTAGTTGACCTTCATGATGAGAAAGCCTCTGGGGTTCTTTTTACAGGGAATGAAGTTGTTGGCTATCCCAATATAAATCTTGTAAAGACATGGTCAGACCAGCTTACAGAGGTTGGTTACCATTTTTACTTTATTGAATTCAGTATGCAGCGTGGCATGCAGACCATTGCTAGAGACACAGATTATAACACGGTACGAATGCATAGTATTCATCTAAATAACAAAACATTGCCTGAGAATATTGATCAAGCTGTAAGAGCAGTTAAAGAGCGCAATATCCGATCATTATTCTTCCATTTGCAAACTGTGGAACCTGAAGAAACACTGGATAATGCTGTTCAATTTATATCAGAGGTTAACACGAAACTGGAACCACAATTTCAGAACGGGACCCCATCTCCCTTTCAGAAAATCGAGACACCATGGTGGACAATCGCCTTGCTTTTGGCTGCCGGTATTTTATTTACCTATATTGTTGCGGAACTAATGAAATGGAAAAAGATCCAATGGTGGGCCGCTATATTTATGACGCTAATCGCGATCGGCTACTTTATTACACAAAAGCTTCTATTGTTACAGGCATTCGCACTGCTAATAGCCATGGCAACTCCTATTTATGCCATTCTCTCTACTAGAAAGATGCGAGATGCTAAAATGCTCACGATTAGCCTGCATTATGGAAAAGCGCTTGGCATTAGCGCTATTGGCATATTGGTTATAGTTGGGTTACTAAACGGCAACGCATTTATAACAGGGTTTGAAGCATTTCGTGGGGTGAAACTTGTCTACCTTGTACCGTTAGTATTCACCGTAGGCTATCTCTTCTGGAAAGAAGGATACCAACTCTTACAAGTAAATGTAAAGTACTGGCACATGCTGCTTATCGTGCTATTAGGTGCAATAGGTTTCTACTATATCGCCCGGACAGGAAATCATAGTACCGTTAGTGAGATTGAACTTATGGCACGGAGATTTCTTGAAGACCTCCTTTATGTTAGACCGCGAACAAAAGAGTTTTTAATTGGGTTTCCTTTTTATATCTTGGCCCTCTATGTAATCAGACATAACGCGTTTATAGGTAAGCTTCTTTTAATACCTGGGATCATTGGATTTCTATCCATTGTAAATACATTTACACACTTGCACATTCCATTACACATTTCGTTATTGCGTACGGGATATAGCATTTTGATTGGGTATCTTATAGGTGTCTTGCTCATCCTCCTTCTAAAAATATGTATTCCTTTGATTCATAGATTACTTGAAAAGAGGTCGGTCTAATGCATATTGTAATTTCAGGTTATTTCGGTTTTGACAATGTAGGAGATGAGGCAATCCTTTATTCTATTATCGAATCCTTAAGAGCTGTTAAGCCAAACGTCAACATAACCGTTCTCTCCAACAATCCTGCGGCCACTAGTAGGACGTACAACGTTCAAGCAGTAAACAGGCGGAAACTCAAGGAAATCACACGAGCAATTCGTTCCTCAGATGGACTCATAAGTGGAGGAGGAAGCCTGTTACAGGATAAAACAGGGATGTTAACCATTCCTTATTATACTGGTGTTATGAGGATAGCCAAGTTTTTAAATAAACCTGTATTTATATATGCACAAGGTATGGGACCGATAAGCAGTAAGCTGAATAAATGGCTTGTAAAAACAACCTTAAACAATGTGAGTCAGATAACAGTAAGAGACAAAGCCTCCAAACAATTACTAAGTGATATTGGCGTTACAAATCCTGCTCCGATTGTACCAGACCCGGTTCTTGGGCTCGATCAAGCTTCCTTCAGCCATAATTGGAAAACGAGTGAGCACTTACGCCCTTTCATTACGGTAAGTATACGAGATTGGCCAACAAAGCAAGCTTACCATAAGAAAGTGGCCACTTGTCTAGATGACCTCGCACAAAACGGCTATGACATTGTATTTGTCCCAATGCATGGGAAACAGGATGCTGTGCAATCTAAGAAAACAGCTGACCTAATGAAAGAAAAGAGCTATCTATTTCCTTCCAACGCTTCCATACAAGAAAAGATTGCTATTATTGGAGATTCCCAATTACTTATAGGAATGCGACTCCATTCGCTTATCTTTTCAGCAATATGTACAACGCCTTTTGTGGCAATATCCTATGATCCAAAAATTGATGCGTTTGCCAGCCTTTGCGACCAGCCTGTAATAGGCCATGTAGAGAAAGACAATTGGGGATCGGATGATTTGTGGGAGACCATCAGGCGGATACTTTCGATGGAAGAATGGAAACAAGCAGAGTTAAGGCGCAAGGTTAGCGAGCACCAGCAAAACGCAAAAAAAACACCTGAAATGGTGTTCGAAACTTTCATCCAAGAGTTAAAATGCGAACAAAGCTATTAAGCTTTGCTCGCATTTTTCATTTGGTCATATCGTTTTATAATGAATCGAGAACAGGTACTAAGAAGAACTACAATTCCGGCAGCCGTGATAATGCAAAGAACGGGGATAATAAAGAATCCATACCGAGGAATGGTTAAAAATAAATTAGAAAGCCCGATATACATGAAGGCCACAGAGGCTAAAGCCAGTACTTCCTTTTTTCGGGTTAGAACTGCAACAACACTTGTTATCAAAGCTCCGTTCACGATGATATGGTGTGTCCACTTGAACACATCCATATATGATAGAGATGTGTAATAATAAATAGCATCAGGAATTTTAAATAACTCGTATGTCTTTCCAATCGTGAACCAGGACAGCCATAGACCAAAGTTCTCCTGGAAGCCTTCTTTTATTTTCATTATCGCATAGTCTTTTGCTTCCATCCCAAGTTCATATCGTTCTTTCCAATACTTTGAGAAATCATACATATTGAACGGGTTGCTTCCTGCAAACCAACTATTCCCAGAATGAGTAGAGAACAGAATAAATTCGCCGAACGCTATATAATTCCTTATTAGCCATGGCAAAATCACAACGGATGCACCGATTCCCCAAAATATAGCGACTGAAAAGAATTGCTTATACTGATGGCGATGGCGAAATGCTATAACAGCAAAGCCAATCAGCACAAGCGGTGCAATTACGGGTCTTATCATGACACCATAACAAAATACGATAGCAAAAAGCATATGGAATATTTTTTTATTTGTATGTAAAGCTATAAGAAATACATAGATAGCTAGACAAAAAGAGAAGATCCCTGGCGTCTCTGTTAACGCTGTTCGAAAATAGTGAAGTGGCGTAAGGTAGAATGTATATAATCCAGCCGCTACAACTCCCACCCACCGATTTTTAAAGATCAGTGAAGCAATTAAATATAACAATAGAACGGTTCCAATACTCAGCACCATATTAAAGAGCTTCACCATCGTCATCTGTTCTACCTGGAATAGATCTGCAATATGGAAAATTGCTACAAGCAATAGTGGATGACCTGGTGTTACAAAAGCATTTTTTATAATTTCTCCAGTATTGCGGGTGTCGTATCCGTAGACGCCATGCTCGATAAGCTGGTTTGCCATGTTCGTGTATAAGTATGCATCCCTGCTACCGTATTTCCATGTATGCTCTCTTAGTTTCGCCACACTTTCGGTTATTTCCTCATTTTCCAGCTGCTCTTGAATTTGCTCATCTGTAGGTTCCACAAAATTGCTGCCAGGATGCTTTATTAAAAAATATGTATGCATGATTGTCGATATGAGTAAGAGAATTATGAGCATGTATACTGGCGCCTTTTTATGTAAATGTTTTAGACCGAACTTCTTTTTCATAGATTACCTCGCTATCAGGTATACACCAAAAACAATGACGGCTGCGCCTGCCCATTGAATAGGTGTGACCGTTTCTTTAAATAAGGCGAAGCCAATAAAGATTCCTAATACATAGGCTAAACTTTGAAATGGATAGGCAATACTAAATGGCATTCTAGTGAGCAAATACAACCAGATTCCAGTCGCCAGCACATAAATGAGTCCCCCACCAATGATGTATGGTGACTTTACAACATGCAGTATCGTATGTAGTCCCACTGGGGAAAGATGAGCCATGCCCGTTTTCCAAAGCATCTGACCGCTAACTAACAAGAGAATATTGATAACTAATAAAATGTAATTCATATTTTCTTTTTCCTAACTTCATTTTTGTCCTGTTTCATTCTTTCTTGTTCTTCCTTAAGCAACGCGAATTCTTGTGTAAGGACCGTAACTTTATTATTTAATTTCGAAATACGTCTCGTTAAATCAAAGATCATGATAATGGTACTAATGAGACCAAATAAGAACAGTAAGCTTGGAGCATAGGCAATCCCAAGTATATCTGCAAGGTAGGCAAGTAAGTCTCTGGACAGACTTAACACACCAAGCACCATACAGGTAAAAATCCAAATGAGCGAATCCCTTGTTTCCAATATTCCTCTACGCACCGATTCCATCACGATAATGAAAAATAAAACAATAATAAAAAATGACATCCAGGTAATATCCATACGTCAATACTCCTTCACAATCGAAGACATTAAAATAGAGAGCGTTACCTTACCAAAATAATAAAAACTCTTCCATGTTGTAATCGATGAGGCCCCTCCCTGTCTGGATTGCATATTTGCAGGGACTTCCTTTATCCGCATCCCTTTTCTACTTAAATGCATCAGTACTTCTGGTTCTGGATAGTCCCTCGGATAATGATGAGCAAATAATTCTATTACCGCACGATTGATGGCCCTGTAACCTGAAGTTGGGTCTGTGAATTTTTTTCTAGTCAGAAGTTTTAATACTAGGTAGAAGTAATAAATACCAATTCTCCTGACCCTGCTCCCTCGATAATCTGTCTTTTGTAGGAATCTAGACCCTATAACCATGTCCTGTTCTTGGTTCATAATCGGCTGGATCAAATTAACAAAGTCTTGAATGTTATGCTGACCATCTGCATCAAATTGCACGGCGATTTCAAAGTCATGATTGCAGGCATACTTATAACCTGTTTGTACTGCTCCCCCAATTCCAAGGTTCTGCGGAAGGTTGATTTGGACAACCTCAAATGTTTCTACAATTTCTTTCGTTCTATCTTGTGAACCATCATTCACCACACATATTTCGACATTGTCCAGTTCATTCTTTAACGCCATTAATCCTTCCAATGTTTTGGCAATATTGTCTTCCTCATTGTATGCCGGGACGATAATTGCCGTTTTAGGTACGTTTTTTATATCCATGGTTCTCCCCCTTTTTTATCCCGTTTTCGTTTCTTCCACTTTTTTCGTAGCATGGGGCTGAGGCATTTTCCCAAATACCATCCAGCTAAATGGAATGTATGTTGACGTTAGTCTGACAACCAGCCAACTTAACAGACCTACTAAGATAAATGTGATAATTTGCCAACCATGGTAAACCAGTGGTGAACCAGATGAAACGAGCTGCCTGAACACCATTAAAAATAAAGGGTGAATCAAATAAATCCCAAAGGACGTTGCCCCAATTTCCATAAAGAACTGTTTGGTAATTGGCTTAAATACCCTATTTGCCAAATGGGCGAGATAAAACAGTAAAACGCCTGCAAACAAAGCATGAGTAGCCCAGGTAAACTCTCCTATGTATTTGGTTATGATTTCAGGGAGGTTAACTGCAATGGAAGGGAATACCCCAATTCTAGCGGTGTACATATAACCGGTATACAGTATGAGTAGTACGCCGTAACCAACACTTAATGGGATAAGGATACGATCTTTTATGTATTTTTTATTAAAGCTTGCTTTTATGTCATCATAATAAATACCAAGATAAGCACCAATGAAATAAAAGGACAGGTATGAAAAGGACACAGACCCTTTCCATTCGATATGAAAATAATGATTATTTAAAACAACCCATCCCCACTGCAATACTAACCCGATCCAAATTGCGTGCTTTCTCAAGAAATGAATTTTCTTAAATAGATATAATAAGAATGGAAACAGAATATAAAGCTGTACACTGATAAAAACAAAATATAAATGTGTATGCGCCTTCCCAACTGCTAGTAGGGTAAGAAACCGTTGGATGGCGTAAGATATGCTGGGGTAATCATAGTAGACATACATTTTTATCACGAAATACAGAATGGAGAATAAAATGTACGGAATTAAAATATACTTCAATCGCTTTGTGTAAAATCGCTTAATCAAATCCCCATTGATCTGCCGAGGATAGTAATTGTAAAAAAGAACAAAGCTACTTAGCATAATAAATGTTGGTGTACCGAGTTTCCCTGCAATGTTAAGGAAATTATAGACAGGAAAAAGAATTGAATCGGTTTCAATGCTCGTCACACCACTTGAGCTTGAATGAACAGTCAGTACTGCTAAAATAGCAAATGCCCTTGCAAGCTGTATTTCATCTAAGGCTCTTCTTTGTAAACGCTGCACTTCATCACCACATTACTTTCTATTTGTTTTTACTACGATCCTATTAATCTCAGGAAATAACACCTAATAATCAACCAGCACTACTTCTTATATTTACTCGTTTCAATCCAATTTAATATAGGTCTGTATCGTTCACTAATAATCCCTGTTACTTCTACAATCAATTCCACCATCATTAAAACCGTGACCAACACAATTGTTGTTCCCCATATAGCAGACCTGGTCAAAAGGACAGCTGCAAGGCTAAACAACCCACTTAACGCATACAACATGATGACAGTTTGTCTATGAGAAAAACCTAGCCTAATAATACAGTGATGCAGATGCAGTTTATCCGGTGAGGATAATGGTTTCTTTTGGATGATTCTACGTACAATCGCAAAAACCGTATCTAATATCGGGATCGCCAATATAATGATGGGCACCATTAGAGAAAATACCGCTACATTTTTGAATAGGCCTAGCACTGCAATGACAGAAATCATATAGCCTAGGAATAATGAGCCGGTATCCCCCATAAATATTTTAGCGGGATAGAAATTAAATACTAAGAAGCCAAGCGTTCCCCCTAGCAATAGTAAAGATAGCAGCGCAATCGGTATATTACCCATAGCTCCTGCAACCAGTGAGATAGTTAGTAAAGATATCGAAGAAACACCTGCAGCCAGCCCGTCCAGTCCATCAATTAAATTAATTGCGTTCGTAATGGCGACAATCCAGATAATTGTAATCGGGATAGCAGCAGCACCAAATTCTATTCTGTCACCAAACGGCACGGTGATGAACTCAATTGTGTACCCGCCCATTACCGGAATGCTGGCAGCGATCAATTGCCCTATCAGTTTTATTCGTGCAGATAATTGATAGAGATCATCCAATATCCCCACGAGCACAATAATTGTGGCGCCAATTAATATCATCCAGCCACCTGCAACATCCTTAAAAAATACGAGGTAACCGATTAAAAAACTGATATAAATTGCAAGCCCTCCCATTCGGGGCATGGGTTTATCATGTACCTTGCGTAAGTTCGGCTTATCCACGGCTCCCAACTTAATTGCGAGCTTTTTTATGAATGGTGTTAAGATAATTGCTATAATAAAGCACAGTAATATACCACTATAATTCACAGTAAATCCTCCTACTTCCCTTCAACTAATATCACGAAATAAGGACCAATCTCTTGCTCCTCTACAAAACTTACAAAATAAAAATGCCCTTAAAGAGCATTATCCATTTTGTTGTTTACACTCTCTAAAAATCTAACTATTAGATGATGACTTGTTCTAAATTGTCAGCATAAGTTGCGTTATATGCTTTATATTTCTCAAGTTCATCTGTCGTAATTAAAATGGAAGGGAATTTTTTTAAACGCTGCATTTGTTCAATACTATTTACTGTCCAAGCAACCACCTGTACGCCCATTTGCTCGCATTTATTAATATATTTCTCGTTTAGACCATCAAATTTCACAGCGATATATTCTGCATCCAGCTTCTCAAT
Source organism: Oceanobacillus jordanicus (assembly GCF_022095695.1). GTDB lineage: Bacteria > Bacillota > Bacilli > Bacillales > Amphibacillaceae > Oceanobacillus_B > Oceanobacillus_B jordanicus. The sequence continues at coordinate 67,069 of NZ_JAIFZM010000002.1, read as the reverse complement.
TAAGCGTAAATGTGACCTTTTCATCTTTGTAACCAATGGTCCAATTTTAATATCTGAGGAAAGTACTCTCATTTTAGCAAGGGATTTATGATCAAAAGAAATCACATATACTTCTTCTTCCATTTGCAGCTTCTGAACGATACGACATACTTTCTCTTCCACTGCGTCATATAATTTGGTGTTTTTCATCTCAATTGACACATGAATTTGACCTTTAGCTAAGCGTAAAACCTCTTCTAGGGTCGGAATTTTCTCGAACTCACCAACATTAAATTCCTGCAGCTGGTCCACCGTATATTCTCTAATTTCCCCACTGCCGTCTGTCATTCTGTCAATATTATAGTCGTGCATCACAACCGGGACCCCATCCTTACTAAGATGAACATCCAACTCAATATGTGAAAATCCTAAATCAATCGCGGCTTGAAAAGAAGATAACGTGTTTTCTGGATACTTAACAGGGTAACCTCTGTGGCCTATCCCTCTAATATTCATTGAGCATTTCTCCTTTTTATTCCGTTTTTATCGAGTTGTTGCCTACCTCCTCGATTACTTTCATTATAAACGGGGATTATTAAGTGCATATTAGGTAGAAGTAAATAATTTGTAAATTCATATATTATGTACGTAATTCTTAACTGAAAAAGCGATACTTATTAATGGAGGTTTATAAAATGAAAAGAGTCATCACATATGGAACATTTGATATTCTACATCCTGGCCATATACGTTTACTAAATAGAGCAAGACAGTTAGGAGATTATTTAATTGTCGGGATCTCTACTGATGAATTCAACACGATGAAAGGGAAAACAGCCTACTATACGTTTGAACAGCGAAAAGACATTTTAGAAGCACTACAAGACGTTGATAAAGTAATACCAGAAAATACATGGGGACAAAAAATAGCGGATATCGCATCTTACTCTATTGATACGTTTGTAATGGGGAATGACTGGGAAGGGGAGTTTGATTATTTAAAGGAGCATTGTGAAGTTATATACCTCCCAAGAACTACCGGGATTTCAACAACGCAAATTAAGAAGGACTTAAACAAAAATGGGTAGAGAATTCCTCATTTATGTGTACCTTCATGTTTTTCGCTTTTTCTTTACACTCTTTAAACTGTTTCCGCTACAGAAAAATAAAACGACCTTTATTGCTTCGTTTGGGCAAAATGTCTGGTTTACACTTCAGCAATTGGGCAACAGTCCTGACCAAAAATGCATCATATTACAAACAGCACGGTGTACCGAGAACCTACACGGCTATCCTTGCGAAAAAGTGATACCGTTTAAGGCAAAACACCCCTTTAACTGGTTCCGAGCTATTTACCATTTAGCTACTTCTCGAATTGTATTTGTAGATAACTACTATGGTATTCTTGCCGCTTCTACGTTCCGTAAAAGCGTATACTGTATCCAATTATGGCATGCAGCTGGGGCAATTAAACGGTTTGGGTTAAAAGATCAAGCGATTAAGGAGCGATCCCAGCCCACGTATCGGCGCTTTGTGAAGGTATATAAAAGAATGGACTTCGTAGTAGTAGGCTCTGAAAAAATGGGGTCGATATTTTGCTCCGCCTTTGGTTTGGACAAGCGTAATCTGTTACGTACTGGTATTCCGAGGACAGACTTTTTCTTTGATCAACATGCACAGGCAGAGGTAGTTGAAAACATAGTCGCCAAATACCCCGCTGTGCAGAATAAAAAAGTTCTTTTATACGCCCCAACATACCGAAACGGTCCCTCGGGAGAACACTTGAATATAGATCTATCGGCTTTATATAATGCTTTTTCGCAGGAATATATGCTCTTCATCCAAACTCACCCTACCGTTCAATGGAAAATCGACCAGCATTATGAAGGTTTTGTTTTTGAAATCACCAATACTTCTATCAATCATATGCTATGTGTCACAGATATTTTAATAACGGACTATTCTTCTGTAATATTTGAATATGCTTTACTTAAAAAGCCAATGGTGTTCTTTGCGTACGATTTAGAGGAATATGCAGAGGAAAGAGGGTTCTGGGAGGATTACACCTCACTTGTGCCCGGTCCAATTGTCGAGAACACTTCAGAACTAATTTCATGTATCAAACAGTACAATTATCCGGTATCAAAAATTGAAAAGTTTGCTGAGGAGTGGAATCATTATTCTAAGGGGGAGTCCAGTAAGAATTTAGTAGACTTATTTTATCCGAAACACTAGCATTCGATCGTCTTTTAGTGAATACGTATGTTTCTTTATACTTAAAACATCAACATTTTAACTATGGCGTAATTGCTTCCTATCACTTATTTAACGCGTAAAAAAACCTAGTGATATGCCACATATCACCAGGTTTTTATTATACCCGATTCTTCGCTTCAATTTCTTTTGAACCGGTAATGAGATAATTAAGTTCTTCTTCTGGTATTTCGTTAAATTCTTTCCGTTTTACAAGGTAGAAGATTAGACCCAGTACAATCCAGGCACCTAGCGCGATTCTAGACTCAATTCCAAGGAAAGCTGGTGACCCTGGAATTAGTAGCAAACCGAGAAATACGAGGCTTGCTAGCATCCCAATAGCAGCAATTACCTTTTTCAACGGTGAGACATTGTGTTTTTTCTCGTTAAAGGTAGCGTCTTTCTTTGTTTTAAACAAGGAGAACGCAGTATAACAAGTATAGAAATAGGCAATGGTTACCCCGATAGAAGACATGTCCACGACCCAAAGCAATGCTTCACGGCCAAACCATGGAGCTAGCATAGCCACAATTACTGTGAAAATAATCCCAACATATGGCGTTTTGTGCTTTGGATGAAGCTTTGAGAATGCTTCAGGTAATATTTTCGCACGAGACATTGCGAACAGTAATCTACTTGAAGAGATGATGAAACCGTTAAGTCCGGTGAACACACCCATTGTCAAGGCAGTTACCAGCAGGACAAGTCCCATCGTTCCTAATAGTCCTTCTATAGCTGCTGCCGTCCCCCAGACATGGGATTCCGAGACAAGTTCTTGCCAAGGGCGAATCATAGCCGTAGCGATGATCATCAAACTATACAGCACTGCTGCAAAGAAAATAGCTAAAATGATTAATGAGAAAGCTTTTTTGGAGGAAAAATGAAATTCTTCCGCAGCCTGTGGGACATTGTCAAACCCAACATATGCCCACGGCGCAATTGCTACAATCGAAATAATTGCCGCAAATGCTGTAGTATCAGATGGGAAAAATGGCTGGACATTGGACAGTCCCGCTCCTGGTTGCCCTCCCACCATAAACGTTATGGCTACAATACTAAGAATCATAATTGTACAAAAGACAAACTGCATACGACCAGATATACCACTACCACGGACGTTAAAATAACCAAATGCGCCTAATGCTACGGATGCAATAATAATTTCCATTCCATAAACATCCCAGCCCGCAATTTGGTATAAATGAAGATTTTCTATAAGTGCAGGAAAAACAAATTTAAACATTAACGCAAACGCTGAAGCATTTAAAGCTACAATACATATGTAACCAAGCGTTAGAAACCAGCCGCTGATGAATGCGTGGGTTCTACCAAGACTAATAAAAGCATAAGCGAACTCCCCGCCAGATACTGGAAAACTTTTAATCAGAAAACCGTAGCTTACAGCGATCAACATCATTAAAATAGCACCAATTCCAAAGCCGAGGATAACTCCCATCGGGCCAGCAGTGGTCATCCAGGTTGTAGGCTGTACGAATGCACCCCATCCGATTGACGAGCCAAGCGCGATTGCCCATACCCAATGTGCCTTTAATGACTTTTTCAGTGTCGTTCTTTCTTCCATAATTGGTCTCCTTAAATATATTTTGGCAGTTACAAGTTTCGTCTACCATCTAAAAAATTATACCAAACATATAATTTCTAAGCTATTTCCGCATAAGTAAGCATGAGACAGTATCAAATAACATTTAAGGGCATTTTAATTTTGAATCTTCACCAGTGTAAATTACAAGCAATTTTATTTATATTTGACTGAATTTAAAATATTCGCCTCCCTAATTGCAGAATTAAGTGGTGAATAGATGGAGTAGAAGTTGATTAAGTGGGCGATTTGGTTGATTGGTTGTGCTTCTTGGTCGATTGATCATCCGATTTGATCGATTTATGGTGCTTCTTAATCGATTAATCATCCGATTTGATCGATTGAATGCGCTTCTTAATCGATTGATCATCCGATTTGATCGATTGAATGCGCTTCTTAATCGATTGATCATCCGATTTGATCGATTGAATACGCTTCTTAATCGATTGATCATCCGATTTGATCGATTGAATGCGCTTCTTAATTGATTGATCCTCTGATTTGATCGATTGAATGCGCTTCTTAATCGATTGATCCACCAATTTGATTGATTGGCTCCCCGATTTAGTCGATTAGCCTCCTCCACTTTGTCGATTCGCTCACCTCTCTGGCCCTACTATCCCCAAATAAAAAACCAGCATCCAATTATACGGGATGCTGGTTTTCATATTTACTTATCCAAAAAGATTCCAAAGTTTGCCGATAAAGGAGAATACTCGCTCAAAGATATATCCTACTAAATCATACTTATCTTCGTCTTTATCTTCCTCTTTGTCTTTCCCTGGATTCTTTTTCACTTGCTTTGTGATCACGACTTCTTCCACTGTCTCATGCCCGGCAAGGTCTACTACTTTAAATTCAAATACATTCTCTCCATCCTCTAGATTGAGTTCAATGTCTTCGATTTTCTCTTTAAAGCGTTTTTTACCATATGGTGAAGAGAGGTCGTGGCTAAATACGTGATTGCCATTCACATAGAAATTAATATCATCAAAGTTATCTTTGATGGTTGCTGAAACTGTTACGCTATCTTCTTTTGTTTTCTTAGGAGCTTTTACTTTAATGGTTGCTTCTGCTGTATCGACAAAGTATCTTCTGCCAATTTCCGTTTCATTACCGGCATTGTCTACCGCCTTAATGTGACGGAAGTAGAAGTCATCCTTTTTGTGTGAAAGGGTTAAAGAGAAGTCATAACGATCTTCCTCTTCGTTATAAACAAGCTCTGCTTTTTTCCCATCAACTGTTACTTCTTTTACACCAGATGCATCTGTTACATAACCGGAAAAGACTACGTCTCTTGAATCATATGCCTCTAATAACTCCGGTGTTAGTAAGTGTAAATCTGGTACAGTTGTATCTGCAGGCTCTTCTACTACTGCCTCTTCTTCTTGCTCATTGCCTGCATAGTCTGTTGCCACTACAGTCACAGTGCTATCTTCATCAAAGTCTGTTAACTCATGCTCTGTTACACTCTCTGTATATGGTGTTTCCAGTACAGATTTACCGTCAACCAATACATCCCATGTAGCTAGCCCACTTCCTTCTCCATCATCAACAGCAACAGTTAATACTTCGCCATTCTCGTCAATGGTCGCATCTACTTCTGGAGCCGTTGTATCAAGGAGTACTGGCAACTCTAATGTTTGCCATTCAGCGTCTTCATAGTCAATGACTGCTGCTGCCTGTAGATAGTATTGTCCATCTTCAGCTAGCTTGTTGTTGATCTTTCCATCCCATGCCCGGTCTCCAGACAAGGAATATTCAGGTGCTGCTCCACCGTCATAATAGTTTTTACTAAGATCTGATTCCAAGCGTATCGTACGTACGACCTTTTTATCTTCATCAAGGACGTTAAATTTTGCTTCCTTCGCATTTCTCAGGAAGGACAAGATGAGCAATGCGTCATCCTGGACGCCATCACCATTTGGTGAGAAGGCAATCTTTCCTGGGTCTGTTTCGCCGGTTTCTAGGTTTTCACCAAGGAATCCATAGCTATCGTCCCCAGTATTCGTAACAACTCCTGTCATGCCATAGAACGTCATTGCATCCCATAGTGGTGTATCAAAGATTGGTGCATCATCCCAAGAACCTCTGAACCCAACATAAGGAACGGTTAATTCTGGATTTGTGTCAGTAGGATCTGTAAAGGTAACAAACCCTTCTACCCAATACCCGTTTGTGAAAATTTCTGCTAGTGAAGCATCGACTTCACTAAGATCAACGCTTACTTCAAGGCTTACTTGTCCATTAGCTGGCACCTCTACGGTTGATAAGGCTTCGCCGTTTACTGTAGCAATGTCGCCAAGATCATTTCCACCAAACATATTTGGTGCAGTGACAAGTACGCCACCACCATCAACAGGTGTATCTGTCTGTGCATTTGCAGAGACATCATACGTTACTGCTTCATCTGAATAGTTTTCTGCAGTTAATTCAAATGTTACTTCATTACTATTAATCTCTTTTAACGCTACTTTCGCTTCATTCGATGCTGACTCTGTTACCACTACTGGTGTTGATAATGCAGCATGGATTTGCATCAATCCTGCACCTTGACGTCGTGGTGATACAGGCGCACCATCAAAATCAACTGGTTTGGAAGTATTTAGCATTAGGTTTTTCGCTTGGTTAACGCGGTTTGCATTTCCATAACCAAATTCCTCATCTACACGCTGAAGTACAAGCGCACTTCCGCCTGAAACATGTGGTGCTGCCATGGAGGTTCCACTCATCAATCCATATTGATTGTCATTTAATGTAGAAAGAATTTGACCACCTGGTGCTGTGATTTCTGGTTTAAAATCAAGGTTTGGAGTTAATCCCCATGAAGAAAATGCACTCATTTTCCCAGCATCTGGATTATCCATTTTTGTCATTTCTCCATCAAATGAAACGGTCACAGCTTGTCCATTTTGAACTGCTTCTGCAAGTAGATCTCCATTACTTTTTAGCATAAATAGATATGGAATTGTGATAGAAGGGTCTGAGGCCATATTTACAATTCCATCTGTGTTGTTGTAAACAATTACCCCTGCTGCTCCTGCATTTTGAGCGTTAAGTCCTTTTTCTGTGAAGGCAATCTCTCCACGCTGAATCAAGACATATTTACCTTCAACATCTTTTCCTTCAAAGTCCTCTGGAAGCCCTAGCCCAGCTTCTACAACTTCATATGCTTCTCCGTCTGTCGAAGGGAAAGTATCCCCTGCAGATAGAAATGCCGCTGTACCTGCTTCTTCATCAATGCTATATTGTAATGCGTCTACTTCCATAAACGTGTTTTCATAAGACGCTACTTGTGTGGAATCATTTGCCACCCCTGGAGAGCCACTTACTCCGTAATCAGGATTGGAGGCATATGGATAAAAGAAACCTTCTGCAAACAATGCTGAGTTACCAGCAGAAATGGACATTAAGATTCCATTGTCTACTGCACGGGATACGGCGCGTTGCTCAGGAGAATCCGCATCAACATAACCTGATGGTGATCCAAGACTCATATTTAATACATCGGCACCAAGCTTGATAGAATCGTCAATCGCTTTAATGTAAATATCACCATAGGTTGTTTGTAGCTCCGGATCATTGCCGAATACTTTTAATGCAAGCAATTGTGCTTCAGGAGCAATCCCTAGAATACCACCGTTATCCTCGTCGCCATTCGCAGCAACAGTTCCGCCTACGTGCATTCCGTGATAGCTTGCCCCACTATGGATTTCACGCACTTCATCATTTTCATCCATGTAGTTATAGCCATATGGCACTTTTTCTGTATAATATTTTCCAGGAAGTCCTTCGTTATTGATTGTGTCCTGAACAAATTCTTCTGACAGTCCACCCTCAACATCTTCAGAAAGAACCATATCCTGATGAGTATAGTCAATGCCAGTATCAATAATACCGACTACCATACCTTCCCCTTTATAACCATAATCTCGCCAAGCTTTTTGTGCTTCTACGAGTTCTTTACTGTACTTCATTTCCGGTTGTACCTTTGGTTGTTCATACTCTGTCACGATAGAAACCGTTTTAACATCAGGAAGTTCTCTAATAAGCTCTAGATCGCCCTGCTTTACTTCCGCACTAAAACCATTGACGACCGTAGTAAATTCTTGTAAGTATTTTGCTTCTACTTTCTTTTTCTTCATCTCTTCTTTTACTGCCTTTTGTTTTGATTTGGCAGCTTTCGTTAATTTCTGCTTCTCAGATTCGCCCATTGTATTAAACATAATACCTTTTTTAGTAGCCTTTTCAATTGGCGCTTCGTCATCCATTTCTACGATGACCCGAACTTGCTTATCAGGGTCCTCTGTTTCCTTCATTTCTGTTGTTTTGGCCTTGTCCTTTTTATTCGCATTCTGTGGCAACGTTTTTTCCGCTGCACTTACCATCGCGAAATTACTAAAGACCATTAATACCGCTAAAAATATAATGGCAATTTTCCTACGCATTTCTCTCCCCCTCTAAAATAGTAATCTACTAAATAAAAAGTTCCTCCTTCTCTGAATGTTTCGTGACATAATATTCAGATATTAATATCATACAGAAAACAAGACTATTGTAATAGCGCCAATAGTCCTGGGTAAGAAGTCTGTTTATTTAAAATTTAACTACAATTTTCCCTCGTTACCTGTTCATTATGTATTAAAAAAGGAAGTCCAACTATTTAATTGAACGCACAGCGTTGCTCCATCTAAAGGACTATTAACGGAAGATAGACAATCAAAAACCCGACAGCTGCACATTTTCACAGTTGTCGGGTTTTGTATCTCTATCTAATTGCTTTAGAACCAGCTATGGTGGAATACGCCTTCTTTATCTTTTCGTTCAAAGGTATGGGCACCAAAATAATCACGCTGTGCTTGGATAAGATTTGCTGGAAGATCCTCACTACGGTAGCTGTCAAAGTATGCAACAGCACTAGAAAGTGTTGGAACAGCAATTCCATTTTTAATTGCAACGGCAACCACTTCACGAAGTGCTGACTGATAACCTTCAACAATTTCCTTGAAGTATGGATCAAGCAGAAGATTTTTCAATTCAGGATCACGGTCATAGGCATCTTTGATTTTTTGTAGGAAATGTGCACGAATGATACAACCTCCGCGCCAAATCATGGCAATATCGCCATAGTTTAAGTCCCAGCCATTTTCCTCAGACTGTGCACGCATTTGGGCGAAGCCTTGAGCGTACGAACAAATTTTACTCATATATAAAGCTTTGCGAATTGCTTCAATAAGCTCTTTCTTGTCCCCTTCATAAGCTTTAGGTGTTGGTCCTGAAATAACACCGCTAGCATGAACGCGTTCTTCTTTTAATGAGGAAATGTAACGAGCAAATACAGATTCTGTGATCAATGGAAGTGGCACCCCTAAATCAAGGGCATTTTTACTTGTCCATTTTCCGGTACCTTTTTGGCCGGCTTTATCAAGGATAACATCAACCATTGGTTTGCCTGTTTCTTCATCATTTTTCGTGAATATATCCGCGGTTATTTCAATTAAATAACTGTCAAGCTCGCCTTTATTCCATTCGGTGAATACCTCATGTAGCTCCTGTGCATCCAAGCCTAATACATGTTTCAGAATGAAGTAGGCTTCTGAGATTAATTGCATGTCACCATATTCAATTCCGTTATGCACCATTTTCACATAATGGCCGGCACCGTCTGGCCCGATGTACGTGGTACAGCTGTCGCCATCTACTTTTGCTGCAATAGCTTCAAAGATTGGTGCGACTAAATCATAGGCTTCTTTTTGGCCACCTGGCATAATAGACGGGCCTTTAAGTGCGCCTTCTTCTCCACCTGATACGCCTGTGCCGATGAAATGAATACCGGATTCACTCAAGCTCTTATTACGGCGGATCGTATCTTCAAATAGCGTGTTTCCGCCATCAATTAAGATATCCCCTTTCTCCAAGTGGGGTTTTAATGATTCAATGGTTGCATCCGTTGCAGGGCCTGCTTTAACCATTAACATAATCTTACGAGGTTTTTCCAGTGACTGAACAAATTCTTCAATCGTTGTGCTTCCGACAAAATTCTTTCCTTTTGCCTCTTCGTTTAAGAACGCTTCTGTTTTCTCTGGTGAGCGATTAAACACAGCAACAGAGTAGCCTCTACTTTCAATATTTAAGGCAAGGTTTTTTCCCATTACTGCCAAACCTATAACGCCAATTTGTTGTTTTGCCATTAGAACTCCTTCTTTCTGATAAATATATCTATGCTTTCTCTAGCATATACTACCTAAAGGTATTACGTCATCTAATCAACCTCTGAGAGTCTATTTTCTAAGTTGTACTTATTTTCCGTAATTATTCAATCCTCCGTGTTACGTTTCTTCTTAAATAGTCTCCCGATTGAATCAAGTACCGGGCGCTTCCCACCCATCACAATTCCGGCAAGCTCCGCAAAAATATGTAATAGTGCTAAAACAAACAGCGTAATTACAAAGGAAATGGTGATATTCGCATTCGAGAACAAAATAGCCATGGCTCCAAATAAGGCACTAAACCCATAGATAATGAGTACCGTGGTGCGATGACTGTATCCTGCATGAAGGAGTTGATAATGAACATGCTTATTATCCGCCATCATAATATTTTCTTTATTATACGCCCTTCTTACAATCGCAAATAAGGTGTCGAATATTGGCACTGCCAGTACTATAATTGGAATAATAAAGCTGAACAAAGCGATATTTTTAAACAAACCGAGCATCGACACGACTGCAATCATATACCCGAGAAAATTTGATCCGGAATCTCCCATATAAATCTTTGCTGGGTAAAAGTTATGAAATAAAAACCCAAGATTTGCGCCAATTAATACGATACTTAAATAGGCGACAAGAAGTTGGGCATCGATAAGCGCCATGATAAATATACTTATTAACGCAATCGTTGTGACACCTGTCGCAAGCCCGTCCAGACCATCGATCAAATTGATTGCATTCGTAATCCCCACGACCCATAAAACCGTGATCAGCACGCTAACAAAGCCCAATTCGACTGTACCGAAGAACGGCAAGGTAAGTTTTTCAATGATTAGGCCTGACGAAACAAGAAAAGAAGCAGCAACTAATTGGCCTGTCAGCTTAACTACTGGCCTGATACTGAAGCGATCATCTAAAGCACCTGTCAAAATGATAACCAGTGCACCGATTAGTATTTCCGGTAGATGCGGATGGCTGGGCTGTAAATAAAGTGCACCCAAAAACGCACCAAGGAAGATAGCAATGCCACCAAGTCTTGGCGTAACTTTTTTATGTACTTTTCGGTGGTTTGGCAGATCCACTGCCCCAATGACGTTAGCAAACTTTATAACGGGATATGTTAACACAAGGGATGAGATAGCTGCGATAAGAAATGCGATTACAATGTCGACATAATTAAACATAAATTTCTCCTATAATTCATGATGACTGACCCTTCTATTTTTCCGTAGAAGAGGATGTTCAAAAAGTCCGGTAAAAATGACACATCGAATTTCTTCGTTAGCTTGCTTTTCCGTTCCTCACGTATTAATTGCATACGTTCCGGCACTCAAAGCTACGCCGCCTTGAACTTCTCGGTCCTTTATATCCTCCTTTTTGAACACACACTAGAACTTTCCTAGATTATATCGAAAAAAGTAAGCTTCAAGCAAGTTTCTTTTTGGAAACAATCGCTAACCCCACGTAGTTCCTTCAAAATGTGCTTCATATGCTGGTTTTTATCGATTATCTCTCTCTGCAAAAACCGTGAAAAAATGAAACATTCACCCTGTTAAGCCGTACTACAACTTGTTGTTGAAAGGAGGTGGATAAAATGGTGGTCTATTATTTTGTCGCAGCTGCTGTTCTGGCTGCATTACCAATACTTACTCTTTATAAAGTCTTAGTGGGAAAACTAAAAGAAGAACCAGCAGCACAAGCAAGCATCCAACAGAAATTTTTTATCGGTGTAGCACTTAGCGAAACAATCCCGCTATTATTAATTGTGTTCGGCTACATAAATCTTACGCCCGTTAACTCGGTGGAAGAGTTGTATATTCCCGGTCTCATTGTTCTCTTCATTATGGCTTACGCTGTTTTCTTTATTTTTCTACAACGCAATGTAGATGTCACACCAGAGGCTAAGCCAATTGTACAATCATTTACACTGATTAGTTTAGCTTTGGCTTTAGGGGTGCCAATTATTGCATTAGTTTCTTTATTTATGATGATGCCATAACAGGAAGCCTATTTCCCTATCACTCCATAAGTGAACATCATTTTGGAGCTGGTTTGAGTTATTACAAAGCAGGGTACCTTCTACAAAAAGGAGGGACCCTAAATGGAACCTAAATTTAAAATTTACCATAACGACGACCAATTAAGTGAAGCGGTTGATAAACTCCGTAACGATGGTATACCTGATGATGATATCTATATCCTTTCTATAGATAATGATCATGATCGCAGAGCAAGAAAAGAAACCGATGCAAATAAAATCGGAGCAAAAGTAACCGGCGTTAGTACGGCACTCAAAAATGTTTTCAAAGGTAAAGGGGACACCATACGTTCAAAACTAAATGAGATTGGCTTTGATAAATCGAAGTCTGAACAATTAAAAGTTGAATTAGATAAAGGGAAGACCTTGCTTGTTGTAACAAACCAAGAACAAATAGATATTTAACTACTTTGTAGCGATGCCTACAGGAGAAAAGAATTCTTTCTTCTGTAGGCTATTTTTATCCCGGGGCAACCGTCCGTAAGATCCCCACTTCAAAACATGAAGTGAGTTTAAGTGGGAGTAAACGGACGCTAACACCCCGATTCGTTCAACTAACAATCAATGGGGGAAGAACAAAACCCCCACTGATTGAAGTTTCACTTTATCTCCATAAACAAAAGTGTAACGAAAAAGTAACCTTTGTCATCTTTTTCGGAGTATCCCCCATATCATCCTCTTTCTATATTTCAAAAATGGCTTGCAAAGAAATAATTGATGTAATATTTGGTATTTATTTAAAATGTGCCTTTATACCGAGTTTCGCCTGTGTCCCGTAAGGCTATAGATAACAAACTTCATAGATAATAAATAAGATCCCCAGAAAGGAGCAAGCAAGTGTGTGACAAGGAGAATAAAACGGTATCCAGACACAAGATGGAACAAAAGCAGCAACCATCCGTCCCATATGCTCTTGCAGGAGGAATTGTAGGAGCTGGTTTTGGTTTCTTAGCTAGTCCAGAAAACGGTAAAAGAATCGTTAACCGAATAGGTCAATCTTCTGTGCTTAAAATTGCTGGACGGGAAGTACTGCGAACTGCCCAGGATATGCTTACAGAGCAGGCTATGTTAGCTTTACGCCAGAATGCAACAGGTTACATCCAAAAGTACACCGACAAATTGCACGAACCAAGACAGGAAACCAATCCAGATGCGTGGGAGAACAACCAAGATCCTTATCAAGAAAAATACGAGGAGTTAAAAGAGGAAAATAAAAACCTCCATAATAATCTGCAACGGATTGAAGACAAGTTAAATACTTTACTTGAGGTGGTTGGGAAGGATGAACAATCACCGTAAAGGGGGAATTTAATGGCAGATGTAGTCAAGAAAACAGTTAAAAAGGTTGCAAAGAAGGCACTTGAAAAAACACCTGATGCGATCGAAGAGAAAGCAAAGGACAAAGTGCAAGAAAAAGCAACAAACCTTATGAAAGATAAAGTAGAAGAGAAAGCAAGATCACAAGCAGAAATGGCTGCCAACAAGTTAAAAAAGGTCAAAGAAAATAACAATAAGAAAGTTCATTCACGAGCCGAAACTGCGAAGGAAACGATGCAGGACAGTCTGTTGGCTGTTCGGGACAAATTGAGTGATGCTAAAGAAGCCGGTGAAGCATTACAGGAGAAAGTAAGTAATGGCAACCGTACCAAAGGCCGAGCTCGCACCATAAAAGGGCCGAATGATATAAAAGGTATTTCCCATATCAAAGGCATTAGTGATCTTAAGAGCACGGCAGATATCAAGAAGGCCACAAATATAAAGTCACCTAAGGATATAAAGACATTAGGTTCAAAATAATCGATTGCGAAAGGAGAATGAATCATGGCAGTACAAAAGAGTACAGACAGTTCAAGCTTAGCAGAGGTTATTGACCGAATTCTTGATAAAGGGATCGTAATTGATGCCTATGTGAGAGTTTCCGTAGTAGGTATCGAGATTTTAACTGTGGAAGCAAGAGTTGTCATCGCAAGTGTTGATACGTGGTTGCGCTATGCAGAAGCTGTTGGGCTACTACGGGATGACGTTGAGGAAGAAGGCTTACCAGCACAGCAAAATGAACGAAATGCTCAGTTTAGTATATAAGTGCGTGTCAAATGATGGAAAAGACGCAATGTTCACTGGAGAACAGTAGGATGGTGCCTGCTGTCCTCCCCTTATTTAAAGGAGTTGGAGGATGCAATGGCTATTAAAGAATTAATGGATAATGTAGCGGAATTTTTCAGAGCAAACGTTGCTCCCCCTCATAAAATTACATCCGTAGAAAAAGGAGAAGAGAATGGCTGGAGAGTAACGATCGAAGTGATCGAAGAAAAAGAGTATATGAGAAAATACGCAAAGGATGAAATGCTAGGTATTTATGAAGTCTTTTTAAATGATGAAGAAGAGGTAACTTCATTTAAGCGCCTAGATATCCGCTACCGAAGCAAGATTGAATAAATGATGCCTTCGATGGTATGTAAAGGAGTGACGGATAAATGACCGAAACAGAACAAACCGGAATCTACATTTTTTGCGCAGTCCAAACAAGCGAACCAATTGATTATGGCCCCATCGATATTGATGGAGTTCCAAGGGATACCTTCGCTGTCCAATATCAAGATGCTGCGATGATCGCCTGTGTAGCTCCCATGAAAATCTATCACCCAAACAAGGAAAATTTAATGATGCACCAATCAATGGTTTCAAGAGTGATGGAAGCAAATGATACAGTCATCCCTATCAGTTTCGGAAATGTATTTAAAACGGAGAAGGATGTCCAAATATTACTCGAAAACCTTTATGGCCAGTTTACTGAAATTTTTCCAGAGATTAAGGGGAAAATTGAAGTTGGTTTAAAGGTGATTGGAAAAAAGGAGTGGCTAGAAAAGAAAGTACAGGAAGATCCTGAGCTGGGGAAAATGGCAGCGACCACGAAGAGCAAGTCAGCCGCAGCTGGGTACTATGACCGTATAAAGCTTGGCGGAGCAGCGAAGAGTTTCATCACGAGCCTTAGACAGGATGTGCAAAAAAACATTTACCACCCTCTTAAATCCCAGGCAACTGCAGCTACTTCAAATGAGACACAAGGGGAGAAAATTTTATTAAATGCCTCCTTTTTAGTCGACCGCGAAAAAGAGGAGCAATTCGATGAACTGGTCAATGAACGGCATGATCAGTGGAAGGATAAAGTAGACTTTCAATACACTGGTCCATGGCCAGCCTATAATTTCATCAATATTCGTCTAAGTGTTGAGGAAGCCTGATGCTTGTCTCAGGGTCTATTAAAACCATTATCGGTATAGCCAAGAAAGTACAGGAAGAAGTCGATAAGGAACTATATGACCTACCGACAATACAGCAAAAGCTTATTCAATTGCAGATGATGTACGAATTGGAAGAAATACCTGAAGAAACGTATAAAGCGAAAGAAACAGAATTACTTTTACGTTATGAAGTGGCTAAGAAAAAAGAAATGGAACAATGGGAAGCACTTACGACGCAAAAGGAAGAGGATTAAAATGAGTAATCTAATTTATTTATACGGCCTTGTGCCAACAGAAGAAATGGAAAAGGAATCTTTATCTAATCTGACAGGTTTTGACGGAAAAAGCAGTATATATTCGTTACCAATTGGCGACATAACGGCCATTGTATGTGCGTTACCAGCAGATGATTATAATGCTGCAACGATTGAAACCAAACTAAACCAAGACATGGAATGGTTGCAAAATAAAGCATTTCATCACCATGAAACCATTACAGCACTTCACCAACAATATACGTTTATTCCATTGAAGTTTTGTACAATTTACGAGGACACAGCAAATCTTTACGAAACTATTAGATCTAACGAAAAACAGCTTAATGATTCTTTTCAAACCCTTCATGCTAGTGAGGAATGGACCTTAAAAATCTATTGTAATGAACAAAAGCTACGTGAATCTATTAAACAATCAGATCCTGAGATTGAAAAACAGAAAGAAGAAATAGCAAAACTTCCTCGAGGCAGACAATTCTTCGAAAAAAAGAAGATTGATTCCCTTGTTGGTAAACAGCTCGACCAAGAAAAAGACAGATTTGGAGAAACCCTCCATCGATTAGTAAAAGACGTTGCAACAAACTATACCGTAAAGAAAAACTGGAACAAGGATATGACAGGTCTAAAAGAAGAGATGGTTTGGAACAGTGCCTACTTGGTGCCTAAGGAAAAAGTCGAAAACTTTATAAATATCATTCTGAGGTTTGAAAAAGAGCAGGCAGACACCGTGTGGAGAATTGAAGCAACAGGGCCTTGGCCGGCATATCATTTCTCCGATTTTTCTCAAAGTGAGGCTAAAAGTTATGCCAACAACTCGTGAAACAATTGCTAATAAAGAAGTAGGCTTGATTGATATTTTGGATGTCATCCTCGACAAAGGGGTTGCCATCAAGGGGGACTTAATTATTTCGATTGCAGGAGTTGATCTGGTCTATCTTGATTTACGTGTACTGATAGCCTCCGTAGAAACACTTGTCCAGTCCTATAATCATCCAGAGGTTACCTCAGATAATTTCGACAACCAAAGGAGGGATTTGCTCGATGCTACAGGACAGCAATCAGAGTGGACGAATTAACCTTGATCCAGACAGCGCTCAAGACGGTCTTGCCCAACTTGTTATGACCGTCATAGAGCTTTTAAGACAAGTAGTGGAACGGCACGCAATCAGACGGGTTGAAGGCGGCACTTTAACTGATGAGCAAATTGAAGATCTTGGCATTGCCCTTATGAATTTAGAGGAAAAAATGGAAGAGCTGAAAGAAATATTCGGTCTGGATGCCGAGGACTTAAATATTGATCTTGGGCCATTAGGAAATCTTATGTAATAAAGTGAAACTTCAATCAGGGGGAGTTTTCATTCTTCCCCACTGATTGTTAGTTAAACGAATCGGGGTGTTAGCGTCCGTTTACTCCCACTAAAAACTAACTGTTTCACTTCATATTTTGAAGTGGGAGTCTTACGGACGATTGCCCCGGGAGAAATAGGAGGGCTGCTATATGCCTGTCGAACAACAATTACAGCAAGGCAACGGACCTAGTAATCTTGTTGACGTCCTGGAGAAAGTATTAGATAAGGGCGTCGTAATTGCCGGAGATATTTCCGTAGGCATTGCCGATGTAGAACTGTTGACGATTAAAATTCGTCTCATTGTCTCTTCGGTTGATAAAGCCAAAGAAATAGGAATGGATTGGTGGGAAACAGATCCATATCTGTCTTCAAAAGCCACGGAAAAAACGACAGCTTTAGAACAAGAGAATAAACAATTGCATGAAAGGCTTAATGCATTAGAGGATAAATTGTCCAAAAATGAATCTACTACACAGACAACAGGAGGGGAAAATAATGACCAAGGATAAAAACACTAGCGACAAAAAAGGTGGAGCCATCAAACGAGTGGCAACTGGAGGGGTTGTAGGAGCAACAGTTGGTTATTTATCCGCACCACAGAACAGGAAAAAACTTATGACTAACTTAAGTAAGGAAGTGCTTGTAAACAAAGGAAATCAAATAGGCTCCCTTACAAAAGAAAAATTAAGTACGTTGAAGGATTCAGGAAAAGAAAAATCTACAAACGCCTACCAAAGCATAAAAGACTCTACTACTAGTCTATTAAAGAAGAGGAAAGATGAAGATAGTAATACAGATACAGATCAAGATGAATCTTTCGAGTTACCAGAAGCTGATGATGAAGAAGAACTTCAGAACACTGGCGCGCGAGATAAAGAGTATGATGCATTAAAAGAGGAAAACGAATCGTTACAAACTAGGCTGGATAAACTTGAAGAAAAAATGAATCAATTCTTGGACGCTCAACGTAACGAGGACAAGGGAAGCCAAGATGACAGCGAAGGTCAAGAAGATAATGAAGACCAGGATGACAACGAAAACCAAGAAGATAGTGAAGGCCAAGATGACGACGAAAGTCTAGAAGATAGTAAAGACCAGGATGATAGCGAAAGTCTAGAAGATAATGAAGACCAGGATGACAGCGAAGACGACGAAGAGGAAGACAACGAGACAGAAACAGAGGATGAGAAAAAGTCTTCTCCTAAACTTAATGCAAATAAAAAATCCAGTAAGGGAAAAAAGGCTTCAGGAAGTAAAAAGACCACAAAGAAACCTGATAAATCTAGCAGTAATACAAAATCTACAAAAGCGAAAAAGAAATCTGCTGATTCTAGCGAAGATGAGACCGATATTGAAAGCAATGACGACACCTCTTCCTAGGCATAGAATTTTGAGCAAAAAGGAGAGATATGATGAGTGAATCCTTGATGAAAGATAATATACTATCTTATTTTGTGGTAGCTTCCAATAAGCATGATTTTAATCTCGATATTTCCCTGCTCGTAAATGGAGCACTCGTTTCAGGCACTTTAATCTCTGCACAAGATTATTTTCAGACATTAAGCAAGTCTTTTGAAGACGGGAATGACATTTCCAAGACTGTCGGTGAACAGCTAGCAAAAACGAGCGAATCCTTGGCATCCCAAGATAACCCTGATCAGCCTGAATATATTCATCTAAAAAACTCGCAAATCTATTTCGGGGGAAATAAGCCTACACCTTCAAAAGGAGATATCCTATGGAGAGGTAAATTAAGTGAAGTTGACAGTTTTTTCCTAGGAAAGATCACCGAATCAAAAAATACGAGTAGCGGCAAGTAGACAGATAATATCCATAAAGAAGCAGAACCATGGTATATCTAGTGGTTCTGCTTCTTTGTAGTTTTACCCTCTACACTTACTTTCCTTATTTCGAACCACTTCACTATTTTTATTCTTTTCTTTATGCCATCTACCCCTTATACTTTTATCATATCAAAAAATGAAAGCGCGGTAATCGAATGGATGAACGGAGAGTAATTTCCAATGTATGTATGCTCGCTGGAAAGATTATGCTGGAGAGTGGTGCAGAAACCTATCGTGTAGAAGATACGATGAATCGAATGGCAGCTGCTTTTCAATTGACTGAGGCAGAAAGCTATGCAACCCCAACTGGGATTAATTTTTCTACGGACAGTGAGGAAGCCTCCCACTTTCGCCGTATCTCAAAGCGTTCAACAGATTTACATAAAATAGCAGAAGTAAATAGTATATCTCGGCAAATTGTGGCAGAAGGTCTTGACCCACGGGAAGCGCTTCTCTTATTAAAAGGCGTTTCTTCTTCAAAAGAACAGTATCCACCTTGGCTTTTGATTATAGCTGCTGCTCTCGTTAGTGGCAGCTTTGCCATCATGTTTGGTGGGCAATGGGAGGATTTCCTGCCAGCTTTTTTAGCTGGTGGAGTTGGATTTACTGCAATGATTGGCTTTGAGAAGCTCATTGAGATGCGCTTCTTTGCAGAGTTTTTCGCTTCCTTTGTTATTGGCGTTCTTGCGGTATGTTGTCTACATTTTTCAATTGGGATAAACCTGGATAAGATTATTATCGGGGCTGTTATGCCACTGGTGCCTGGCCTGCATATCACGAATGCAGTAAGAGATCTTATGGCTGGCCACTTGGTAGCAGGGGTTTCAAAAGGTGTGGAAGCGATGTTGACAGCATTTGCTATCGGGGCAGGAGTCGCTGTGGTCTTTGCCTTTATTTAACAGGAGATTGACTTGAATGAGGTGTTTTTTATGATATTCGCACAATGTATTACTAGTTTCATAGCCGCCGCTGGCTTTGGCATTTTATTTAACGCCCCGCGGAAAGCCCTTATCCAATGTGGACTCGTTGGCATGTTCGGTTGGCTTTTATATTATATTTTAGTAGCAGAAGGCATTGATGTGGTACCCGCTACCGTTTTTGCGGCAATGCTCGTTGCAGTGCTAAGCCATGTTTGTGCAAAGTTGTACCGTACTCCCATTATTATTTTTAATGTTTCTGGAATTATTCCACTTGTGCCAGGGGGCATTGCTTATGATGCGATGCGTAACTTTGTAGAAAATGATTACTTTCATGCGGTTCAGTTATCCGCAAAAGTGATGTTGCTTGCTGGTAGCATTGCCATTGGTCTAATGTTCTCAGAAGTAGTCAATCAACTTTTTCGTAAATCATGGGATTGGTTAAAACCATAAGACAGTTCACTTTTGCTGTATAGGTTTTAAGCTTATGTAAAAGCTAATTAAGAGAGCAAATGACTGTAGAGAACTTTCCTGCTCTAGGGGGTATATTACGCCTTTCATTTAGCTCTAATTTTCGTTCTAGTGTATCGCATCGGTTTGATTAGTTGATTTATCATTTTTTTCCTTATAGAATTATGTATTATCTCAAATGAAATGGAGAGGCTTTTTTTGACTAACCTACACACACCTAAAGCAGTTATTGTTATTTTCGGCGCAACAGGGGATTTAGCGAAACGAAAGCTCTTCCCTTCTATTTATAAATTATATAAGAGTGGTAAAATTGGCGACGATTTCGCAGTCGTTGGCTTGGCAAGAAGACCATGGACCAATGAGGTATTCCGCACGAATGTCAGGGAATCTCTGCAAAATGCACTGTCTATGGAAGAGGATACAGAAGAGTTTACTTCCCATTTTTACTACCATCCATTTGATGTAACGCAAGCTGAATCCTATACGGAACTTAATGGTTTAATTACCGACTTGGAGTCTACATATAACACAGATGGTAACAGAATCTTTTATTTGGCCATGGCTCCAGAATATTTCGGGTCTATTGCCCATCGCCTTGAAGAATATGGCTTAAAGAACAGCGATGGCTGGACACGTCTTGTGATTGAAAAACCGTTCGGTCATGATCTTAAATCAGCAAAAGAATTGAACAAAGAAATTCGAGTAGCATTCAATGAAGATCAAATCTATCGTATTGATCATTATCTAGGCAAGGAAATGGTACAAAACATTGAAGTAATCCGCTTTGCAAATGGTATTTTCGAACACTTGTGGAACAATCGATCCATTTCCAATGTTCAAATTACATCTAGCGAGGAGCTTGGTGTAGAAGAACGCGCACGCTATTATGACCATTCTGGTGCCGCAAGAGATATGGTCCAAAACCATATGCTGCAAATGGTAGCATTGCTTGCAATGGAACCGCCAATTAAATTGACCACTGATGAAATACGCTCTGAAAAAGTAAAAGCATTACGCGCATTACGTCAGCTAGAGCCAGAGGAAGTGGACGAGTACTTCGTACGAGGACAATATGGCAAAGGTACGATAAAAGGAAACGAATTAGTTGGATATCGTGAAGAAGCAAATGAGCTTCATGATTCCAATACAGAGACATTCGTTGCCGGCAAGGTAATGATTGATAACTACCGCTGGGCTGGTGTCCCTTTCTATATTCGTACAGGGAAACGGATGGCGGAAAAATGCACAAAAATCGTTGTAGAATTTAAGGATATTCCGATGAACCTTTACTATAAGGAAGAGGCGGAAAAGCATCCTAATTTGCTTGTCATTAATATTCAGCCAAACGAGGGTATCACATTATACCTAAATGCTAAAAAATCTGGTATGGGATCCATGGCAGAGCCAATTCAACTCTCCTACACGAATAATGGCGTTAGTGGTATTAATACCCCAGAGGCTTATGAAAAACTCCTATTTGATTGCATGATTGGGGATACAACTAACTTCACACATTGGGATGAAGTTGCCCATTCTTGGGCTTTTATCGACACTGTCCTAAACAGATGGCAAGAGGTGAAAGCAGACTTCCCTAACTATACTTCCGGATCTATGGGGCCTGATGCAGCAAACCAGCTGTTAGAAAAAGACGGCTTCCACTGGTGGGATGTAGCGAAGAGTGAATAGCAAATAAGTCACTAAGTTTCTATTTAATACACAGTCTAAGTCTAAAATAAGTTTACTTTAAGCCCCGAACAGTTTCGGGGCTACTTTTTTGGAGAAAAAAGTTACTAAATGCTAATATCTGTTAATTATTTGACGAATTTTTGTCGACTTAGATATAAAGTAATGGTAAAATAGACATGCAATATAAATTTTATAGGTACAAAGGAGGGTTAAAATGTCACCATCTAGGATTTTGAAATGGATAACTGGAGCTTTTGAAGCATTCCTAGGTATACCAGCTATCGGAGGCGCATTTATAGTAAGTCTTTTATGGACACCACTTGCCATTATGCTAGTACTACATATTATTACTTTGGTGTTAACCAAAAAAGACGGCGGTGCTACAACTGGTAGTATTCTAGGAATTGTAACATCATGCGTAGGATGGATACCTTTTGTTGGGATGATAATGCATATTCTTTCTGCAGTATTCTTGATGATTAATGCAGCAACTCCAGATAAAAAGATTGTAGAACAGCCTAAAGCAGTGTAATAGTAGAAAGATTAACATTAGCAGTTTCGAATATATATCGAGGCTGCTGTTTTTTTGTGGAGTAATAGTTTATTGTACTCGTGACTTGGTGGGCGATGGTTTCGCTCACGGCTGATACTCCCCTCCTCTCAGCCGATGTCCCTCTCTTGCACTGCCGATGCTCTCTCACCCTTCTAACCACTAAAAAAAGAGCCCTTCGCCGTAAAGCGAAGAGCTCTTATCCTATTCTATTAAGCCTTTTTTCTTTTTTCTTCTTTTTGTTATTTTTAATGTTAAATCATCAAACAGGGTGTACACCACTGGGATGAGTAGTAGTGTAAAGATACTTGAGACACCAAGTCCAAAGATGATGGTTACTGCTAGCGGTTGTTGTGTTTCCGCTCCTTCCCCTAGTGCGAGGGCAAGTGGAACCATTGCTAGGATAGTTGTTAATGTTGTCATCAAGATTGGGCGCAGTCTGCTTGGTCCTGCTTCTAAGATTGCTTCGTAACGATCTTTACCGTTTCGTCGCAAAATATTAATATAGTCAACCAGTACAATGGAGTTATTTACCACAATACCGGCGAGCATAATAATCCCTATAAATGCTGGGATACTTAATGGGATACCTGCCACAAATAATCCTAGTAGCACCCCGACAACTGTCGTAGGCATTGCAAACATAATGATTAGTGGAAACAGGAAGTTTTCAAACTGAATTGCCATTACCGCGTACACGAGAAAGATGGAAAATACCAAGGCTAATGCCAAATCGGTGAATGACTCTGCCATATCTTGTGCTTGCCCGCCAATGGAATAATTGTAACCATCGGGTAAATTCATCTCTTCCAATGCCGCTTCAACATCGGAGACTACGCTCCCGAGATCACGACCCGAAATGTCACTGGTTATATTCAGCTGTGGTTGTTGATTTTCCCTGGTTAATGCTGCTGGTCCCTGCATGCTTTCAAGGTCTGCTACCTCTTCAAGTGGAATAACAGCACCACTTGGCGTTTGAATTTTAGTATCTCGTAAATCATTAATACTTGAGCGTTCGCCCTCAGGGTAGATCATGGTAACATCCATTTCCTGGCCTGCTTCACGATACTGTGTGGCTACTTGGCCAGTAAATTGTAACTGGATTTGTCCAGAGACTTGATCCTGTGTTAATCCATACATTGCTGCTTTTTCTTTGTCTACCACAATGTTCATTTGTGGGATGCCCTCATCCGCCCCACTTTCTGGATTATACACACCTTCTATATCAGAAATTTTGTTTACGACTTGATCTGAAAGCTCTGTTAGGACCTCATGCTCTGGGCCGTTTAACTGAATTTGAATCGGGTCCCCGGTTCCCATTCCTGAATCCATAGAGCTTACGGTTATTTCTGCTCCGGCAATGTCTTGCAAGGCTTTATCAATATCTTGCACGATATCTGCGGTAGTTTCCTCACGTTCACCTGATGGTGTTAACTGCATCGTGTAAGTGGCTGTATTACCGCCACCGCCACCAATGCCGTTTCCTCCGCCAATGCTGACATAATTGGTTTCAATATCGCTTTCGAAATCTGTAAGTTTTTCATTCACTTGATCTACAATACTTTCGGTATGTTCAAGCGTACTTCCTAACTCTGTCTCGACTCGAACTTCCACTTGGCCTTGGTCTGCCGATGGAATGAATTCTGCCCCAATGAACGGGATAAGACCTAAGCTCGCTACGATCGCTAATATTGATGCGATAACGGATGTTTTTCTATGACCAAGCACCCATTTCAGTACACTACGATACTTGTCGTTTATCCAGCCTAAGAATCGGTCAAACCAGTATCTTCTTCCGTTATCCTCCATTGCTTTTGAGAGCAATTTGGATGAAAGCATCGGCACTAGCGTAACTGCCACAATCAGTGAGGCAATTAACGAGAACGATACCGCTAAAGCCAATGGCGTAAATAGATCGGAAGCAATTCCTTCTACATAAATAATTGGCAAGAATACAACCAATGTTGTCGTCGTAGAAGCAATAACGGCTGGAGCCAGTTCAGATGCACCCTTCGTTGCTGATTCGACGAGACTGTATCCTCGCTTTCGGTAAGAGTATATGTGCTCTAGAATAACGATGGAACTATCCACCATCATACCGAGACCTAACGCCAGTCCGCCTAATGTAAGGATATTTAGTGTTTCTCCTGTAAAGTACATCAATGTAAATGTTGCAATAATGGCAATTGGAATCGATAATCCAATAACCAATGTCGCTCGGACACTCTTTAAGAATAGCAACAAGATAAAGATGGATATAAGACCACCAATGATAATGTTTTGTACAACAGAATCAATTGACATTTGAATAAAGTCTGATGTATCAATGATTACGTCCAATCCAACATCTGCTGGCAGGTTTTCCTTTATCTCTTGTAAACTATCTTCCACAGTAGTGGCAACATCTACCGTATTACTATCGGTTTTTTTAAGGATGGATAACACAACAGAAGGCTTTCCATTTACAAGTGTTGTACTCGACTCCTCTTTAAATGAGTCTTCCACTTTTGCAAGGTCTTCTACATGTACTGTGCTACCGGATTCTGTTTGGATAATCGTTTTTTCAATATCTTCTATCGATTCAAATTGTCCAGTCATTCGAAGCTGTAGATCTTTATTCCCTTGTTCCACAGTTCCGACAGAGGCATTTTGATTCGTGCTCCCCAGTGTCTGGGCAATTGTTTGGGCTGTTACACCATATTGCTGCAAACTTTCCTGGTCTAAAATAAGTTGAATTTCTCTTTCCTGGCTACCTTCAACCGTTACAGAACCTACGCCATCCTGTCTTTCCAAAAGAGGAACTACTTGCTCATCCGCAACTTCGGTTAAAGAGGCGGTGTCCTTCCCTGTTAGTCCAACCCACATGACTGGTAGTTGATCAGGGTTAAAACGCATGATTCTAGGGTCACCTGATTGTCCAGGCAATGTACCGCTAACCTGGTCGATACTTTCCCTAACGTCTAACAATGCCTGATCGAGGTCTGTTCCATTACTGAACATCATCACAACCAAGGACGAACCTGCCTGGGATTGTGATTGTACTGTTTCGATACCTTCTACTGTACTAACAGCTGATTCGATTGGCCGACTGACCAAATTCTCTACTTCTTCTGGCGCAGCATCTTGATAGGATGTAGCTACCACAGCCACTGGTAAATCTATTTTGGGAAATAGATCAATCGTTAGGCTTCGTACGGAAACTACTCCTAGTGCAATGATTGCCAGCACAATCATGATAACGCCAACCGGGCGCTTAACGGATGTATTTACTATTTTCAAAACTTACTCCCCTCCCGTGACGCTCACTTGATCACCATCAGTAAGCCCTAAATGGCCGCTTACTATAATTTGGTCACCTTCTGAAACATCACCTTCAATTGCCGCGTTCTCAGATTGAGTTTCTAGTACCGTTACGACTACCCGCTCGGCTTTATTGTCTTTCACAAGAAAAACAAAGGACTCTTCATTCTCTTCGTTTACAGCCTCTGTAGGTACAATAATTGCATCACTGACTGTCTTCTCAGGGATCTTCATGGATGCAATCACGCCAGGAAGTAAATCCTTCTCCTCATTATTTAAAGTTGCCTGTACGGGGTACAACCCATTTTCACCCGGCATTGAATCCACAGAGCTTATTTCTGCCTCGTATTCCTTGTCAGCTGCCTCGACCTGATGTGTGTCACCAGTTTTCAAAAGGCCAACGACATCTGAAGTCACTGTGAAATTAAGTTTTAATTCAGCTAGGTCTGCAATAACCGCAAACGGTTCTTCTGCACTTACCATATCTCTCTCTGCTGCGCGAAGTTGTGTCACTTCACCATCTCGGGATGCTCTTATATTTTGGTTACCTGCTGGCGTGGATAAGGTAGCGATCAAATCATCCTCTTCCACCATATCACCATTTTCTACTTCTAGGGAATCTACCTCGCCTGCAGCTTGCAACATAATCGGAGATGTTGAACTAGCCGCTGCCCTGCCATATAAAGATCTCTCTATAACAAGATTATCCTTCTTAGCTTCCTGTGTTTCTACAGGGATAATCCTTTTTTCCTCTTCTTGATTTGTATCTTCATCCTGATTACAAGCAGCTAAGATTCCAATTAATAAAACTGCTGTAATACCTATCATCCATCTTTTCATGTATGTAGCTCCTCTCCATTCATTCATTCACAATTTATTGTAAAAGTTTAATGCCTGCAATTTTGCTTAACATATAACTTTCTTTTTTTAAGGTAGGGTGATGATTAAAATGTGCAAGCAATCCTTGGATAACAACCGCTTGACTCTCCTTTTTCTGAAATTCTATTTCCAATGCTTTAATCGCTTCGCCTAAACGTCCTAGTTCCTCTTCTGACACTGAAAGATCAGAAAGCTTCCCTCTAAGCTTGGCAAATATTTCTTCAACAGATGGCATGTTTTCTTTATTATCATCTTGGTTATATTTTTTAGGGATCTGTTTAACCGTAACTAGAGCCGTTTCTTGACGCTGTACCATTCCCTCCATTAGGTCATCAAGCCGTCTGACAAGGAAGGCGCCTGCCTCCTTCCTTTCAATCGATACATGGTCAAGCACAATCCACTTAAAGTAGCCATCTAGCAAACCACCTAATTGGATAATTAAATCAATTAAGAAGGGCTTTGCTGTTTCACCATAGATGGCCGTAATATTTTCTTTGAGCCAATTGAAATTCTCCACTTTAAAGTGTTCCATCAGTTTATCTGTATTTTCACCGATCGAGATATTCTCTCGAATTAACATCATAATACTGTCCTTAGACTTATATAAGAAATCAAATAAAACCGTTATTTGATTGGCAAGACTTTCCCTCGGATCATCATTTTCGGCCTTAACCTCATTCATTTTAACAGATAAGTTATGGTGAAAATATTCAAAAGAGGTGGAGATAAAATCCTCCTTAGATTTAAAGTGAATGTAAAAGGCACCTTTCGATATTCCTGATTCGCTAGCTATTTCCTGAATAGATGTATTATAGTATCCTTTCTGAGCAAACAGTCTCATTCCGGTCTCTATCAGCTTCATCTTTTTTTCATTCATTTAAACACCTGTTCCTTTGTACGATTACATATGTAATTAGTTTCAGTTATTTTAATGACTAACTGGTCAGTCATTTTATGTTCCTTATAAGCTTACTAGTTGAAAGCCTCTTTACACAAGTTTTAGGGTGTGTCTATTTTGTGACAAACAAATAAGTGCCATGGAATCATGACACTTGTGTGATGAAATACTATACCTCTTTTACACTTTTGTGAGGGCTTGCCCGTTTTAGGCCATAGGTCCTTCATTTTGTTTTACTAGCTATCATCTCTCGTTAAGTGGATGGAAAGGCCGCTCTTCCGAAAATGACGCTACGATTTAAATGTACAATAAGCTGGCTTGTTCTTTTATACTGCATATCAAAGGAGCTCTCTGTCGTGGAAGCATAGATGCCGGTCCCATCTAAAAAGGAAATATAAGTCTTATCCCCTTGTTGTTCATAAGAAGCAATTTGATGGTAAGAAATCCACACACAGTCTTTGTTTTTGGAAGAAGCAGTAGGTATCATATACACACCTTCCTGTGGAATAACAGGAATCGGTAGCTTACTCGATGCTCTAAGAATATCTTTCACTGACTTCTTAATTCCCTCATGGCTAGCACCGAATATCAGACAATTATTGTCGATAATTTGCGTTGGAGTATGAATAGAATGACGTTCTTTACCCGTTTCATAGATTAGAGATTTGTAATAGGACGATTCATGGCTAATAATTGCTTTTGTTTTTGGTGTAATAATGTATACGGATGTTATTGTTTCTCCCATCTCTTACCCCTTCCCCTCAAAGTATGTATGTGTCTATTTTACTATGGATTAACATGATTTGGTATTCATTTTTTTCTGAAATTTAATTTTTTTCATATTAATAAATAATTATGCAGAAGTATGGGCCTCTTCCTCCTTTTTCACCGTAGAATGTTTTTGTATAAGAAAAACGGGAACAACAAATAATGAGTTTAATATTTGTAAGGAGGACTAATCATGGCAGACAAACAAGAACGCAGAGAGAAAACGGACGACATTACAAATAATCATAAGGATAGTGAACAAGACTCTCAGTTACAATCCGGAGATATGGAATCAGCTCAAGGCAATGAAAAAAAAGAAGAGGACAAGAAGAAAGAGGATAAAGATTCTTAAGTCCTTAATACAGGTAAACTTCCCCATATTTTATATGCTATAATGGAGTTAACTTAATTTGGGGGGATTTACGTGGATATTGCAGCACTCTCTATGGCAATGGCTAATCAGCACGTTCGCTCCAATGCTGGTATTGCCGTAATGGATAACTCAATGAAAATGATGGAACAGCAAGGGCAAGGTCTAGTGAAAATGCTCCAACAAGAAAGCCCTGTTGCTCCACACCCTTCTCTCGGTAAACAAATTGACCTAAAAGGGTAAGGGGATCAGACGGGTGTAAACTTTACTTCCGTCAGAAAAGCGTGGCTCTCGCACTAGCGAGTATAGTCGCGCTTTTTTAGTTTTGTAACAAAAGAAAAGCAGAACCACCTTTCTATGATCAACCAGTGGTTTTATACCGCCACGGCAATCAACAAAGTTCTCTGCTTTTAAATTCTAGATGTAATTGGACGAAAGAAGGTTATTGGCTTCCTGCTCCCATGTTTTCTTCTTCGTCTGTTTTATTCTGGTCTTCCGTATCCATGCCCTGATCTTCCTGGTCTGTTCCTGGGTCTCCCTCCATACCGGAGCCGTCACCATTCATACCATCTTGATCATTTGTATTACCGTTATCTTCTTCAACTGGATTCTCATTGTTATTATCATCTTCCTGGTTCATTGGAGCCTCTTCATCAGCAGGATCATTTCCATCATCTGTTCCACATGCTGCAACCAAAGAAATGGCTAATAACGGAGCACCTAGCTTTAATAAAAACTTCTTATTCATTTCATTTCCTCCTTTAAAATGTATGCTATCGCGTTTAGCATAACCATTTTAAAAGAAGTGATACATTTACTATTAGAAAATTTATTTGGTGAAAGTTTTTATTTGGAGCAAACTAATAGCAACGTTAACTTACTATTTTATCGCAAACATAATTTCTGCTTCGCAGGCGACTTCGCCAGCAACCTTTGCAATCCCTTTACCTTTGCCAATTGGCCCTTTTAATCGGGTAATTTCCACTTCTAATTCAAGCTGGTCACCAGGTCTTACTTGACGTTTGAATCGGCATTTATCTACACCGGCAAGAAAGCCGATCTTCCCTTTATTTTCTTCCATGCCAAGCATCGCCATTGCGCCAGCTTGTGCAAGTGCCTCAATAATCAACACTCCTGGCATAACAGCATATTCTGGAAAATGCCCTTGAAAGAATGGTTCGTTGATACTAACATTCTTTAATGCTTTAACATGTTTTCCCTCTTCCATTTCTAACACTTTATCCACTAATAAAAATGGATAACGGTGGGGAATAGTCTCTTTTATTTGTTCAATTTCCATGTTTATTCTCCTATCTTTTAATGGGGTTATGTATATAGTATAGCAAAGAAAAGTTTAAAAACGTTCAAAATAAGGTATTAATCAAAGTAAACCAATTAATAATAAGCAACAACACTCGAAAGGAGGACAACCTCATGCTTTGGACCATTTTAATTATACTACTTATTTTATGGGCTATCGGCTTTGCGTTTGATGTCGCAGGCGGATTAGTGCATATCCTACTTGTAATTGCCCTGGTTGTTTTAATTTACCGTCTCGTAACAGGGAAAAAAATAACCAAGTAACGCACAAAAGCTAAGAGAGCCGTTTAAAATTTAATAAATAACTAAAAAAGCATTTCATCCCGGGTAGGATGAGATGCTTTATTCCGTTTTGGTGACAATATCTATAATGTGTCGCCATGTTTCAGTTTTCAAGGCGTCTAAAGGCGTACCATCTCCTATTACGCCATAGCCTACCATAAGACCAGCAACGAGAGCGATCATAGCAAAAAGCAGTACGACAATGATACGCAACCAAATTGGGAAAATGCGCAATCTTGCTCTTTTTTTAGATTTAGCGCTGCTTTTCTCAGCTTTTTGCTTCTTTCTTGATTGTTTGGACTCGTTTGCTTCCACTGTTGTCTCTTTTTTCGCACCCTTTTTAAATGCTTTCCGGGTTTGCTGCTCCATACCTTGTTTCGCCTCTCGTTCGGTTGACATGGTTTGTTTCTCCCTTACTTCCTGATATACACGATTCATATGTGCTTTCCTAGCATTTTACCATAGGATAGCATTCCTTAGATAGTCTTATGACCTAAGTTGGTTAATCAACCCAGACATTTGATCCCCCATCGAAATCGTTCGTGAATTAAACTGGTATGATCGCTGTGTCGAAATGAGATCGGTCATTTGTTTAGAAATATCCACGTTGGAATTTTCTAATGCTCCACTTTTCACTAGATTTTGGGTGGTGGGGTCTTGTACTACTTCATTCATCGCAAAACCCAGATCAGCCAAATTAGGGAGCCTAAACCCATTTTCTCCTGCTGCTTCAAGTAAACGTGGTCGTACAACCTCTACGACATCAATAGAACCTGCATTCTCCACCTGATTTCCACGCTTAACAGTTATTTGCCCAGATTCATCAATGGAAATAGAATCAAATCCTTCGGGAATTACAATACTTCCATTCTCACCGAGTATTGGATTACCTTCACTATCTGTAAGCATAACCGCTTGATTATTGTTTACCGGGTTTAAGTAGAAAGCCCCATCACGAGTATAACGGGTTTCCGGGGTCCCATTCTCTGTCACTTGCACCTGATAAAAATGATTATCTTGTAACAAAGCAACATCAAGCTCTCTACCTGTTTCCTTTATACTACCCGTAGTAAAATCCAAATTAATGGAACCAAGCTTGGCCCCTGATCCTACACGGATGCCATCTGGAGTTAGACGCCCTTCAGCCCCAGCCGGGTCTGTCATATTATCAATTTGTTGAAATAAAAGGGATGAAAATTCAGCTTGCCGGCTTTTATATCCCGTTGTTTGGCTATTTGCCATATTATTCCCAATTAAATCGAGTTTACTTTGTAATTGATTCATTGTTACTGCTGCTTGGATCATTGTTCTAGACATATGTTCCTCCTTATCCGACCTATGCTAGCCTTCCTATTTCACTAACTGCTTTCCCCATGCTCTCATCATAGGCGCGCAGTACACGCTGGTTCGTTTCGAACAGTCGGTAGGATTCCATCATCCGTGTCATTGACTGTAAAGAATCAACGTTT
Organism: Oceanobacillus jordanicus; assembly: GCF_022095695.1. Classification (GTDB taxonomy): domain Bacteria; phylum Bacillota; class Bacilli; order Bacillales; family Amphibacillaceae; genus Oceanobacillus_B; species Oceanobacillus_B jordanicus. Next base: position 35,367 of record NZ_JAIFZM010000002.1, on the reverse strand, counting down.
GACTGCTCAAGAAAGCCTTGTTGAATGGAATAGGTAGCATCAGCTGGAACAGCATCTGCATCGCCGTTGTATAGGCCATTTCCCTCTTTCGCTAACCCATTGGCATCGTCTGTATAGGAAATCCCAAGTACACTTTCTCCAGCTTCTGTCTGAACAAGGCCATCTTCTGTCACGGTAAATTCCATACCATTTGTCTGAATTGTGTTCCCTGCCTGGTCAAGCACGTAATACCCCTGATTTGTCACAAGGAAGCCTTGTCCATCCACCGTGAAGTTACCATTTCTTGTATAGCGAACATCGCCATCTTCGTTCTGCACGGAAAACAGAAGAGCACCCTCTTCATCAGGTAATGTACCGTTTACAAGAGCCAAGTCTGTCGACACTCCTGTTTCACGTACGTCCCCTTGTATGAAGTTAGGCGCTGCTTCCTGTACATATACTCCAGTGTTCAATGGACCGATTGGGTTTTGAACAGGAAGATTAAAAGAATTGGAGGTGGGGATGGTTTTGCCGCCCATTTGTTGCATCAGCATCTCTGGAAATGCCTTGAGAGAAGTCTGATCAGCTTTATATCCAGGTGTGTTCGCATTTGCAATATTATTCGATAAAGATTCCTGTGTACGCTGTTGGGCAATCATCCCGCTCGCTGCAGTATAAAATCCTCTTAACAAACTGCTCTCCTCCTTATTTTTATGTTTCATCATTTTTTATAATGGGTATACTTATTTATCGGTTCATTCTTCATTGTATTTAATTACTTAAACAACTTTTCTGCGTTCAAGCTTATCAATATTTTCCAGCATGATGCCTGTTCCTTTTGCAACACAATGCATCGGCTCATCTGCCACTAGAACTGGTACTTTCAATTCTTCAGCAAGCAGCTGATCAATACCATGAATCATTGCACCACCGCCAGTTAAAATCACACCTCTGTCAATGATATCAGCAGATAGCTCTGGAGGCGTTTTCTCTAAAACAGATTTTGCGGCTTGTACAATAAGAAAGACAGATTCACGTAATGCCTCTTCGATTTCAGCTGAATAGACAGTAATGGTTCTTGGTAAACCAGATACCATATCTCTTCCGCGAATTTCCATTTCTTCATTTCGGGAATCTTTGAAGACGGTCGCAACATTTATTTTAATATTTTCAGCTGTGCGCTCTCCAATGAGAAGCTTATACTGCTTCTTTATGTATTGAAGAATTTCGATATCAAATTTATCCCCAGCCATTTTAATGGATTCAGAGGTAACAATATCTCCCATTGATAAAACAGCTACATCTGTTGTACCACCACCAATATCAACGACCATATTACCGCTTGGTTGGAATATATCCATTCCAGCTCCGATCGCTGCTACTTTTGGCTCTTCTTCTAGGTATACCTTTTTCCCACCGGATTTTTCTGCTGCTTCTTTAATTGCCTTTTGTTCTACCTTCGTAATATTGGTAGGGCAGCAAATTAGCATCCTTGGCTTTGAAAGGAATCCTTTTACACTAATTTTATTTATGAAATGCTTTAACATTGCTTCTGTTACATCAAAGTCTGCGATTACTCCATCTTTTAACGGACGGATGGCTTCAATGTTTCCTGGTGTACGTCCAACCATGCGTCTTGCTTCCTCGCCAACTTCGAGTACTTTTCCAGTATAGCGGTCCATCGCAACAACTGATGGTTCATCTAAAACGATACCTTTTCCTTTTACGTGAATTAAAACATTGGCAGTTCCAAGGTCAATTCCAATATCCCTAGAAAACATGAATCAAGATCCTCCTACTTTAAATTACTTCATTTTTTACATATTCCTACTAGAGGTTGCTCAAAGAGTCCGGTAAAAATGACACATCGAATTTCTTCGTTAGCTTGCTTTTGCGTTCTTCACGTATTAATTACATACGTTCCAGTACTCAAAGCTACGCCGCCTCGAACTTCGACACACAGGACGTGTTAGTGTCGGCATTGCAACAAATCTTTTCGGTGGGGCGAGTTAGCGCAGCCCCAGGACGTTGCGATCTTAGCCGACCTCGGTCTTTTTTATCCTCCTTTTGAGCATGGACTACTAATATTATATTTTACCACAAAGTTCAACAATTAACTGCATTTTATTAGAAAAAATTGGGGGTTTTATGGGATTTTTGTTGAGAAGTGTGTCTGCCTTATGGAGCTATCCGGAGCCCAGGTTTGCCAACCTTTTGTTCACGTAAATAGGGAGAAAACAAAACCTGCTTAGGCTTATTTTCTCCTCCAACTTTATATAACCAAAAGCGAAAGAATTGATCCTATCCTACCGGCTTTGGTTCCGTCTCTTTTACTTGTGGTTCAATCTTGTACTTTTTCCTAGTAGCTTCTCCTCCTCGCAAGTGTCTAATCGCCTTGTGATATTCTAGAATTTCCTTCACCTTTAATGCAAGATCAGGATTAATTTGTGGCAAACGCTCTGTCAAATCTTTATGGACAGTGCTTTTAGAAACACCAAATTCTTTTGCTATCACGCGGACTGTCTTTTTCGTTTCCAATACGTAATTCCCTATCCTGATCGTTCTTTCTTTGATGTAGTCGTGCACACCGTTCGCCTCCCTATGTTGGTTAGTTCCGAGGTGTCTATTGAGACAAGGTGTTCATCTTAAGTGGCTCACATTGGAGTACTTGTATTCTGTTGTTGTTTCATCATTATGTATATTGAAGCGAAAGGACCGTTATACCTTTTACCCAATATTAACTTAATATTCTGTAATTTATCTCTATAAATCGGGGACCATTTGGATAAGTAACGTTAAGCCACACAAGCTCTCACCTCAGAGACATTACTGAATGCTTGGTTTGTAACATTTTATTATTCGATTGAAGGGTTTATGATTAAAATTGCATCTTTGTAAAAGAGGACAAGCAGTATTTTTTTGAAAAAACATCCGTTGGGGAATTTAAAGGGGTGAAAAAAAAGTATGATCTATTTATATAAAATAAGGTTCAGCTTTTCTTTTATCAATTCAAGCATAAAACTGTTGATCTTCCTACGTGAATCTCTCTCTTTTTACCTACTTTAACCGTTGTTAATCCATATCCCCTAACCCAGGGTCACGTGCAATCATTTCTCCAAAACCTGGATTATATATGTCCATATCACCGAGACCAGGATCTAGCATTAACGAGGCGTGCGTAGATAGAGTACCAGAAACCAAGGAAACCATAACCGTTAAAACTGCCATTAATAGAAAAGACTTAAACTTTTTCATTTTATTGCCTCCTTAAGGGATTTTAGCAGTAAAAGAAAAAGCTGAACCTTTTAAACAAATAGATAGTTACTTGAGATGACTGAAGTGAGGGATGAAAGAATGATGAATGAGGGGGTAATTCTCCCCTCAGGCTTACAATTGCTTTAGCAACGAAAGTGGTAGTCTGCTAAAGAAGTAGTCACTCCGTTTTTCAATAAAAAAGTTATAGGATTGAAGAAGTAGGTTTTTATCTTGTTTGGCTTTGCCAAGGTAATATAACTGGAAGGGGCTGTCTAAAGGTAGGTCATCTAAAAGCTCGATTGCCCTTTGATTGTTTCCTTTCGCAATTTCGATATGCGCCTGTTCACTGGGGTCTGGTGATGATATATTTTCGACCTGATTAAAATGGGCGGAAAGGAAGGGAATATTACGCTCTTTCACAAGCTTTACTACTTTATCCAACTTGTGCTGTTTGGCAATCTTTACCGCTTCGCTAAGGTGGTACATCCCCTGGAAGTACGTATCAAAGGTATAGGATAAACCCAGTTTTATATGCATGCTCGCCATCGTTCTTGGATTTTCTGTTTGGTTCAAAACCCTGAAGGCATATTTACGGGCCATAATGAGTTCGTTTCTTGTAAGATGATAAGTAAGCAGAATCTGATTAAGTCGTATTTTGAAATAAGAAAGCAATAGCTTATCCTCCACAACCGCGAATAATTCAGGTTGTATAGCGAGGAAATTTCCTAATCTGCTGAATTGATTTAACTCGTAATATGTTGTTACTTTAAAAAATTCTACTAGGCACTTTAATTCAGGATCTTTCGTTTCGATATGCTTGATTCTTTGGAGTGATTCATGGGGAGTATACTTTTTAAGCCTTCGATCCAGAATGTTTTGATAAACTGCTGCCCACATTCGATTTGTGGATGTTGGGTATTGGCTATTTTTCTCAATCAGGACTTGTAGGTCTTTATAAAAACCATTCATATAAAGAAACTCCATTCCCTTCTTGAGAATGTCATCCGAATTTGATTGTAAGCACCATTTTCTTGTTAACTCTATTACGGTATCTTCAGGGTGTTCATGGTAAAGTATTTCCATAAGCTCTCTTAGTGATAGGTTATCTTTCTCTTTATCCGAGATAAATATTGAAGGCGTAACCATAGTAGGGAATCTCCTTTCTACCATCCTTTTACCGTTTTACTTGGAAGAAGATCACTATTTTCGCTAATTATCAACAAGATATTCTATTAATGTTTATAATAACACATTTCAATCCCTGTAAATCGACGATCGTTCGACAAAATTCGCAAGGATCACATAGCATTCTCGTAATAGAAGGAAGTTCTTATATTTAGGAAACCAAAAAAGATCCTGGACTCTATTAGAAGTCTCAGGATCTTTTCTTAAATTAATTAAGCACTCTCAGATGACTCGGTTTCATCATTTGTTTCTTCGTTAGATGCATCATCTTCCTCTTCATCTACAGGAGCGTCTTCTTCTGTCTTATCTTTCTCATCTGCATTTTCTTCTGAAGCTTCATCTTCGACTGCCTCATCTTCAGATGGTTCTGTTGTCTCATCAGACTCTGTACTATCTACCGCTTCTTCTGTAGCGCTCTCTAGGCTACTTACCGGCTGATTAAAGAAATCCTCTGGGTTTACATGCTTATCTTCTTTTCTAAGTTCAAAATAAACGTGTGTGCCACTATCTTGTCCAAACAAGTTCTTCCCTGCAGTTCCTAGCTTTTCACCTTGTTTAACTTCTGCGCCTGCCTTTACACTTACCTCTTCAAGACTAGCATAGTAAGTTTTAACATCGTTCTCATGTGAAATCACGACAACATTTCCTAAAAGCGGATCTTCTTTTACTTCATCAATCGTTCCAGTCAGTGCAGCGACAACTTCGAAAGCTTCACCTTCAGCTGTTGCAATATCTACACCTGTGCTTTGATAGTAACGGTTGTTGTAAAGAACCAAAGCATTTTCCTGATCCTCTTGTTCTGCGTTGTAGTCATAGAATTTAGTTACGATTTCTGCTTGTCCCTGATCCGCTAATGGCATTTGAATAATCTCTTGCTGTTCTAAAACAGGTTCTGCTTCCTCATCATTTGGTGTCGGAACATAGTTTTCCTGGTCTTCCTGTGCATCAGGGACCTGGTTTTCCGTATTCTGATACCATACAACAACTGAAAGAAGCACGGCAGCAATTGTTAAATAGACTGCTGGAAAAAACCATTTTTTCTTGAAAATACGGCTCCATTTGTTTTTTGAAGCTTTGTTTTCTTCATTCATTGATCATCACCTCAACAACCATTCTGATCAGAAAACGGGATATCTATACATGAAGAGATAAAATTTTTTTGAATTAATGCATTTTATTTAAAAAGACGGGGATAGTAAGAGGTTCATTCATTCTAAATGTTAAAGAGTTTTAGGAGCAAAGTTGTCGTTGAATAGAGGTAAACATAGGAGATACTGGTGCATTCTCAGCTGATACTTTGATACTCACTGGCGATCTTGCAGTGCTCTCGAGTGATGCTGCGACGCTCTCGGCCGATACTTTGGTGCTTACTGGCGATACCGCAACGCACGCTGCAGATCCGCAGATGTAATTCCATACAAAAACAAAAACCCTCGTCTATTTCACAACGAGGGCTGGTGCTGTATCTGTTACAGTACTAATTTCAACATCCTTATAATAATGGTTCACAATCTCTTTATAGGTTTTCCCTTCCTCAGCCATCCCATTTGCTCCATACTGACTCATGCCAATGCCATGGCCATAGCCTTTCGTAGTAAAGATAAGGTGATCATCTTTTTGTTCTATCGTAAAGTCGCTCGACCGTAACTCCAGCTTCTCCCTTACTTCTCGCCCGCTAAAAGCATCCCCATTTATCGTCAGCTCCTGCACCCGTTGCCCATCTGTTCTGGTAATCTCAATGGAGAGCGCCTTATCTGACGGAATCTTTGTAGCAAGTGCTTGCTCTACCTGGTTGATCGAATAGGTTTGCTGATCAAGGAATTTAGGTGTGTTTTCATCCCAGTGACTTTCCACACTGCGTAGATATGGAAGCTCATCCTTCCAATAATCCTCTGAGTTCTCTGTAAAGCCGTTACTAGTGGAGAAAAATGCTGGTGTGATCAGTTCCTTTTTATAGGTAAGCACCTCTCCTTTTGTCGCGTTCACTGCTTCTTTAATTTTATTCATTTTTTCCTGGTACTCATCACCAAACAGCTTTTGCAATTCTGCTTCATCCTTATAAACTTGGTGCTGGACGGTGTCCGTTACATCTGCCTCTTCCGTTATATCGCCATGCAACTTATAGTTCACAATGTAAGTTCTTGCTGCGAGGGCTTGTGCTTTCAATGCCTCCATTTCGAATTCGACTGGCATTTCAGAAGCCACCACTCCGGCTACATATGTCTCCAAGGGAACGTTATCCACCTTTTCTAAATTCGAACGCATGACAGCTACCGAAAAGGGTGAGGATTCCAACTCAACGGATTCCTCTGCCTTCTTTTCCTGACTTGTTGTATCACTCCCTGCAGCATCCCCAAACATTACAACAATCACAGTAGGAATGAGCAAAATAAGGCAGAATAGACTTGTAAGGAGGATAGCTGTTGGCAGCTTCCATTTCTTTGGTTGCTTCCCCAAGAAGTGATTCTTTTTACTTTTTAATAAGAGGTTAGTTTTATTTAACTCTTTCTTGGGAGCTTTCATTGTAATGGATGTTTTCTGCTTCGCATTTATCCGCTCTTGTATGGTTTTCTTCTTTAGTTTGTTGGTTTTTCCTATTTTATAATGTCTTTTTTTCATCACAATCCCCCATTCACTATGGTTTATGTTTCATTTCAAATCTAGCAATCCCACTATTAAACGTATACAAAAAGAGAAAGCAATAGAACTGAAGAATGAAAAAAACCTACGCATTTTGGGAGACCTAACTAAATGAGACAGAGAAAAGGCGCCCCTGACCCGTCAAATAGTTTTAAACACCTTTTGCTTACTAATGTGAACACTCCTTTGTTTAAAACACTCAAGATTTAATTCTATTACTAGCTCCTTCAAAATGATGAACTTCAGAACGGTGGACGGGTGATCTAAAATAGCCGTAGCAATTTCTTGGTCGTCAAGTTACACTCCCTATCCTCCGCTCCTTTATTAGACGCCAGAAAGATAGAACTTTATTCATAAAGATGGTTGGTTAGATGAAAAACAAGTTAGCCTTGTTTGGACCATCAATGAAAAGAAGACCGGATAATAGTTAGTTTTTTCTCTGGAAAAGTTGAGTAATTTAATTTATACCCCATATGCGGTTTACTTCAGACTTAAAGGCCTCGATTTCAACAGCTCTTTTATTAATTAAAGAATTTACCAAGTCTTTATCCATGGATTCAGAATTCTCATCATCTAAATAATTCATATCAGAGTCCACCATTACTGAATAAAAATTGTTGTTTTCTCCTAGAATTTGAAGACCATATTCATACCCTCCAGTTAATAATGGCCAAATGATTAATGAAAGATCGTCTTCGTCGTTTGTGATGGCAAGATTACCTGTAAAAGATAAATAAGATGGTTTTTTAACACTATAATGATATCCTCTCTCTGATAAAAGGTATATTCCGTTTTCTCTTTTAGGGATATTATCTGTATAGGGAGTATATTTTAGATAAAATACACCTACCCACGCAAGATTATATAATAAAATTAACGAAACAAATATAATTAAAATTTTCTTGTATTTTTTCACAACTCAATCACCCTTTTTGCTCTAGTTTTAATCCTTTCGTCATGCGTTACTAGAATTATAGTCTTTCCCTGTTTGTTAAAGTTCTCTAATATTGACATAACTATTTCTGCATTTTTTTCATCAAGTGACCCTGTGGGCTCATCCGCCAGAATTAAAGATGTTTGTTTTAGCATTATTCTAGCTAAAGCCACTCTTTGTTGCTCCCCGCCTGAGAGCATATATACTTTTTCCTTTAATTTATTTTCAAGCCCTACTATGCTTAATGCGCTTTCTATTGATAAATCATTTCTACTATCTTTCCTTACAATTTCTAGGTTATCTTTTACCGTTTTATTATCAATTAATGCAAAATTTTGAAAAATAAACCCTACTTTTTTTCTGAAATATAAAAGTTGAGATTTTTTATCATGGACATTAATTCCATCTACGATAATTTCACCTTCGTCAATTGTTTCAATCCCTCCTATCATATTTAGCAGTGTAGTTTTCCCACTTCCGCTTGGCCCAGAGAAGGCAATAAATTCCCCGTTTTCAATCTTGATGTTTAGGTTTCTAAATAATATTTTTTCTCCAAATTTTTTAGTTAAATTTTCGATATTAATCATAGCGAGCCACCTTTTAAGATCTTTGATATCTTAGCTTTCTCTATCCTAGCTATATTTGTCATGATAAAGAGTATTTCTATGATTAATAGAATAGCGCCACCATAAAGAAAATATTTGGATTGTGATATGTCGAATAAATGATTTACTATTAAAGATAGGACAATACTGGTAATGGTTGCTGACAATGTTATAAATATTATCTTCCTATTCTTTTGCAAGGAGGAATACCCCATGATTTTTTTTATGGAAAGTTCTACTGCATTTACTTCATACTCTAATCTTAATATTAAGTTAATAATAATTAATTCTAGTAATATCACTAAAGAAAACAACACGGAGGAAATAAAAATCCCTCGTTTTATTAATGTCCAATTATATTGATAAAGCTCATAAATGTTTGTCTTTAAATGAATTTGATCAGTTAAATCATTTTTAGTAACAAAAGATTGATAACTCTTTTCAGAAATGAGGTACATAATATCATGTGCATAGGAAGTTCTTCTCAAATTAGTTTCTGTATCTAAAATTGAATTTTCAGTAGAGGTGTTATTTAAAATAATAGCTGGATTTTGAGCCAATTTACTTCTATTCATATAATTTATCTCATCAATACTTACTAATTCAGTATTTGTATTATAGAGAATTACCTCACTCTCTACATTACTATTACTTTCTAATTTATTAAAAAAGCCATATATATTTCTTAAACTTTCGTAAAGTAATTTATCATCTGCATGTTTTTCAGGTAAAATATAATACACTTTTTCCTCATTTAATAACTGTCTGTTTAATTCAGGAATATTATCTTTCAAATATGGTATTGCATTTTTATTAGCCAAGATAGATGGTACACTTAGGTCAAGGTTATCCGATATATTCACTAACTGAATTGCGTTATTAAAATTTTCTTTATAAAATTCCTCTCTAACATCTGCACTTTTGTTAATAAGTAAATCATCCGTAGCATTATCACCTGTTAACTTATAATCAAACTGTATGTAATTATATTCTTTATGATATTTAAAGAAATCTTTCTGTTGATAAAATGATAAGCCTTGGTCAATTATAGCTATACTACCTGATAATACAGTAATTGCTAGAACAATAGTAATGATTTTTAAGACATAATTAATTTTTAATAATTGGTTTTTGCTTTTACTATTCGAAAATACTTCTCTAAGGTTATACTTATATAGGGTTAAATATATAAGTGCATTTATTATAATAAAAACTATAAATACACATATTGAAATCCAGTACTGAAATATAGAATTTGAAAAAATGGATGTAAATAATATTGATATAATGAATAAACTTACGAATACTAGTGTATCGCACCATACATTTTTACGTATTAACGTACTGATTTTTTCTCCAAAAGTAACTTTTACCAAAGCTTCTTTTTTTTGAAAAATGGTATCATAGTATGTAAATAGGAGTATGACAATTATAATAATCGACCATACATATATAATATTTTTTTTACTTTCATTATAGTCATCTTCAATTTTAGGGTGGTTTCCGCCATAAGTATCGATAAGTGAATTTTTAAATGAAGCAATGTTTTTTTGATCTCCTACTAGGAAATACTTTTCATATTTGCCTATATCAGTGATTTCATCAAAATTATGATAAGTAACCGTAACTTTACCGGAAAACATACTTTTATATGTGGTGTCTTTAATCGATAACTTATCTTTTAAATATTTGTTCGCCTCTGATGTTCCATATATTGAAATATTCATTTCAATATTACTTTTTACTTCTTGGTCGACGATAAATATACCTATATCATTTTTTTCTTTTGATTCTTTTACATCTAATTTCATTTTCTGATTAGATACATAATCTGGCTTATAGAGGGATGTACTATAAAAACTGCCAGTAAAATTATCTAAATAAAAAATATAACTTTCCCCAATAAATGAAAAAGTAATTATAAATAAGGTCATGGCAAATATATACTTTATCTTCTTCATATTTATACCCCTGTCTAATAATCCAGAAAAAAAGGAAACCTCTTCTTGAGTTTTTAAGAAGAAGAGGTCAACCTTTGATGAATTTATTTGTTTATTAGTAATTCATGGAATATCTAATAGAAGATCCTTTGTGCCTTACTTCAATCTTAGCAACCTTACCAGCGCCTTTGTTTCCACTTGTAAAGCTACCGTTACCATTTGAAACAGATGCGTAATGATCGTTTTTTGAATGATAGCCATGAGCATTATCTTCATTTATCCAAGCTGTGTTATAACCGTATGATAACGTACCAGCATTATCATACGAAGATTTACTCTTTTCCCAAGCGGTTTTAAAACTTCCAGAATAATAGGCACTAACTGATGCTGCTTCAGCTGCATTTGGTATAGCCACACTTCCAACCACTATTGAGAGCGCTAACAAACTAGCTGCAAACTTTTTCACCATAAAACATCCCCCCCTTTCTTCTTATAATTACATCAAATTATAAAAATGTGAAGTCTAGGGTGAATGTCACTATATAAATTTAATGTACTTTTATAATATCATTTACCAGAAAAATGTAAATAATTTAAATGTCTGTATATTTTAGTAAAGTTATTTAATTTTAGTAGGTTTAAAATATTAATAAGTACTAATTTTTCTTTCATCTGTTGTTTTTTACTATGATGGGTAAAGTTAGGGCTAAAGCAGGCAAGACCCACCTCACTTCACATATCTTCTATTACATTTATACATACGATCTTTTTTCAAAATTATGCTACCTTTCCCTTTCTCAATTCAGGTCAAAGCCAGCATAGGTACTTTTTCTTTTCTCAAATTACTAGGTCAGTTCATTTTCACGTAGGCTTTTCCTTCTTTACCCCGGTGCAACCGTCCGTAAGACTCCCACTTCAAAACATGAAGTAAAACAGTAGTTTTGAGTGGGAGTAAACGGACGTTAACACCCCGATTCGTTCAACTAACACTCAGTGGGGGAAGAACGAAAACCCCTACTGAGTGAAGTTTCACTTTATAACCGTTCCTTTTCGTACGTTCATCTTAGCGTTGGACGGCTGGTTCCTTTAACGGGGTTTTGTCTTCTACTTCATTATTATATAGATGACAGGCAACGTAATGGTCTTGTTCAACTTCCTGCCAAGGAGGCTGAACTTCTGCGCACACTTCCATTGCAAAAGGACATCTTGTACGGAAAACACAACCACTTGGAGGATCAATTGGACTAGGAAGCTCCCCCTCGAGTATGATTCGCTCCCGGCTTTCCTCAATATCCGGATCAGGAATCGGGATGGCAGAAAGGAGTGCTTTTGTATATGGATGTAATGGCTCGTCGTATAAAGCCTTACTTGATGTAAGTTCCACAAGATTACCTAAATACATCACACCGATTCTGTCAGATATCTGCTTTACCATCGAAAGGTCATGCGCAATAAATAGAAAAGTTAAGCCTTTCTCTACTTGCAGCTCTTTTAATAAGTTGACAACTTGTGCTTGTACAGATACATCAAGCGCAGAAATTGGTTCGTCAGCAATAATAAACTCTGGTTCTAAGGCAAGTGCTCTTGCTATTCCAATCCGCTGACGCTGTCCACCACTAAACTCATGGGGATACCGATTGGCGTGGTCGCGGTTTAATCCCACTTCTTCTAGCAATTCATATACCCGCTCCAACTGCTCTCGTTTGGTTTTAAATAAACCATGTACTTCCATTGGTTCAGCTATTACTTCCCGGACAGTAGAACGCGGATTTAGAGATGCATATGGATCCTGGAAAATCATTTGCATCTTCCGATAAATTTTGAATTTTCCTTTCTCTGTTAGGCTGTGCACATCTAATCCGTCGTAGATAACATCACCTTCTGTTTTATCGTAAAGTCCCAGAATAGTACGACCTATGGTAGATTTCCCACAGCCAGACTCGCCTACCAATCCAAAGGTTTCTCCTTTGTTGACATAAAAGGATACGTCATTAACTGCTTTGAGGACCTTCCCTTTTCCTACATCAAAATGCTTTTTTAACTGGTTGACTTCTAGTAGTTTCTCGTCCATAGTCTATGTCCCCTCTGTATCGAGCCAATAACGTTTTGCAGCACAAAGCTCTTTTTCATAAATAGTACCAGCCAGCTCAATAATTTCGATTCCCTTTCCTGTCTGTGGTGAGTGGAGCATCTTACCATCACCGTAATAAATGCCAACATGATGCAACCGCCCTTTTCCTTCCTCATAGGCAAAGAACAGCAAATCACCTGGCTTTAATGCATTGAATGGTACGTCTACCCCGGCTTTAGCTTGATCGCCAGCATCTCTGGCAATCTGGTAACCATTCGCTTTATGGGCAGCATAGGCGAGTCCCGAGCAATCATAGCCGTACGCACTCATTCCACCCCAGAAGTAGTCGAGTCCCGTATAGGCTTCCACTGCTTCCACGATTGACTTGCCATTCCCCTTTTCTAATCCTTTAGCTGACGGAAAGACAGTAACCTCATTAGATTGTAAGAAACGATTCCCATATGGTGTTTTCACTTCAACCCGGGTATCTCCGACCTCTACTACTGGTAGCACTGTAAGGTAACTAAGCTCTGTTTCCCTTTGACCCGCTTCCGTTTCTAACCAAGCCTTCTTTCTGATTACAACTGCTGTAAACTCAGATTGCCAGTCTTCTTTATCAACCTCTAGTAATTGCGCCCTCGGAACCCAGCCAGGATAACCGCGCTCATCTTTCTTCGAGGGCTGATCGGGGATCACAACATGTGCCCAATCTCCTTTTGTATCGGTTATAATCACTGGCTGTCCATATAGTAATTGACTTTGCACCCTATTTTCATCGCATAATGCTAAATTTTGTTCATAGGTTAGTTCATTAATCCATTGCTTTACATCAGCCGGTACTTTTACCCCCAACCTATCGATATCGCGAGCCGAGTCGGGAGAAGTCCACACGGTAGCAACCTGTACTGCCGTTACGTATAATGAATCGGAAAATTGATCAAACGATTGTTTAACCATGATTTTGCTCCTTTCTACCTTTATCTCACTGTGTTTTTTGATTGAATAAACTTTTCATTAATCCCTATTATGCCAAGGCCTGGATCACTTCCCAGGTTAATGGTGGACTGATCGTACTCAATTCCTCCTTGGAGGATATCACCTGTAAGCATTAACGGGGCGTCAAAGTCATATCTCGTTATATTAGGCTGACTTGCTGCAAAGTGGGCAGCAGCTGTAATTCCTATCTTTGTCTCTATCATACTGCCAACCATACATTCCACATTGTAAATAGCAGCTAGCTTTGCTATTTTTATAGCCTCGTGTATGCCCCCGGCCTTCATTAGCTTAATATTGATGAGGTCTGCAGCTCCTGTCTCCAGTACCTTTTTTGCATCTATTGCGGTAAAGACACTTTCGTCAGCCATAATTAACGTGTCGGTATGGCTGGTCACATGTCGCAATCCCTCTAAATCACTCGCTTTAACGGGTTGTTCTACTAACTCGATATCAAGACCGAGATCTTCCATCTTTTGAATAGCGCGGACTGCCTCTTTCGCTTTCCAGCCTTGATTTGCATCCAAACGGATTTTCACATTGGGGCCAGTTTGTTTACGAATTGCCTGGATCCTTTTTATATCGGTTTCAATTAGGTCCTTGCCTACTTTCACCTTTAATATCGAAAAACCATCTTCGACATAAAGCTTTGCGTCATGTGCCATCTCTTCTGGTGTGTTAACACTCACCGTATAATCGGTTTCCATGCTTTGTTTGTATCCACCGAGAAAAGAAGATAGTGTCATGCCTGCTTGCTGTGCTAGACAGTCATACAAAGCCATGTCAACAGCCGATTTGGCACTATAATTACCGATAAGACCCTTTCCTATCATTTCAAATATTTGTTCTCGTTGGTCCAGCGAAGCTCCGATAATAATTGGCTTCACGACTCCATTAATTGCAAATTCGACTCCTGCCAGGCTATCACCCGTAATAACATGGGTTGGCGGAGCTTCTCCCCAACCTGTAACCCCATTGCCACACGTTATTTTCACCAAAATTGTTTCTGCAACGGTAACCGTGCGTAGTGCTGTTTTAAATGGCGTATGTAGCGGTATAGCCGCTCGAAAGGTTTCTATACTTTTAATGTTCATAAAATCTCCTCCAACTCCTTCGCAACACCTGGGTCTACCTTAAGTGTTTTCTCATTACTGGAGAGCCTTGCCTTCACACCAAGTGGCACAGCAACATGTGGGAAGCAATGACCTATTTTAAAGCCTGAAAGCACAGGTTTATTTAGTGCAAGAAAATAGTCATTCAAAACCTCAGTTAGTGTAAGACTGGAATCAAGTGTCGATGCAGCATTTGCAAAATCACCAATAACGAACCCAGCAGCATCTGCAAGCTTTCCCGATACATGCAGCTGGTTCAGCATCCCGTCCACTTTGTATGGCTCTTCCCCAATGTCTTCGAAAAGGACAATTTTTCCTTTTGTATCCATTTCGAATGGGGTACCCAGTGTACTGACTATTAACGAAAGGTTTCCGCCAACAAGTTCCCCTTCTGCTTCACCAGGCGAGATAACATGTAAGGGTGATATATGCTCCGTGTACGTGAAAGCTTCCGGGTCAAACAGTTGATTAAAACGAGATGCGGTTAGTTCATCGAAATCGTCTTTAGCAATATCGGATGTGGCCATTGGGCCATGGAAGGTTACAAGACCTGTTTTTTGCCGTATGGCAGTATGTAAGTACGTAATATCACTATACCCCCAAAAAATTTTAGGGTTATTCTTTATAAGCTCATAATCTAGTTTCGTGGCAAACCTACCTGTTCCATATCCGCCACGTGCACAAAGAATTGCTTTAATACTAGGATTGGCAAACATGTCATGGAGGTCATCCAATCTTTCCTGATCGGTTCCAGCAAGGTAGCCATTTGTTTTCTGGACATGCTTGCCAAAAACAACATGGAGCCCTAGCTGTTCTAGAAAGGGAACAGCTGCTTTTAGCTTTTCTATGTCTATTGGCCCTGCCGGAGCGATGATTCCAATATGATCTCCTTTTTGCAGCTTTTCTGGACGAATCATGGTAACCCCACTCTCTTTTATTTTCATGATTTATGTAAATATCTACTTGCTATAAGGAGTGCAACTTCACTCCAATCAAATAAAATGATTGCCCTAACAACTATGTATGTAGAAATTAGCTCCTTTACTAGTAGAATGTAAAGGAGCTAACTCTTTATTAATAAAATAACTATGGGCCTTGATGACGCCCATTTAGGAACAGCATCGCCTAGCTTTTAGCGCTCAAAGTCTAGTGAGACTTTCCTTATCTTGTTTCACTTATATTATTCGCTTTTATCTACCCATTTCAGTTCTACGTAACCTACTGGGTGACGTACGACACCTGATACGGCATCATGGTACATATGCACCTGGTTATAGTAATGGATTGGAAAGATTGGCATTTCTTCAGCTAGGAGCTTTTCAGCTTCATACATATATCCCCAACGTTTTTCTTCATCTGTTTCTGTTTTCGCATTGGCAATTAACTCATCATATTCTTCATTCGACCAGCCAGTTCGGTTCATAGAAGAATCTGTGATAAAGCTTTCCAAGAAGTTAACTGGATCGCCGTAGTCAAAGATAAATGAACTTCTAGAAAGCTGGTGGTTCAATGCTTTCTGGTCATCTAAAAATACACTAGCTTCTGTATTTTCTAGTACGACATCAATGCCAAGATTGTCTGTAAATGCGCTTTGCAGTGTCTCCGCAATGGCTTTATGTGATTCGCTAGTACTATAAGATAGTGTAACTTCAGGAAGCTCGTCATAGCCTTCCTCTTCCATTCCTTCTTCTAACAGCTGTTTTGCTTCTTCTGGATTAAATTCAACTAAATCTCCATTTTCATCACGGAAGTCATTGCCAGCAGGACTTTCGAATCCAGGTGATACGAAAGCTGTTGCTGCTCCTTCACCATTTTTCGTTACATAGTCAACGATATCCTGTTGATTAACAGCCAAAGCAAATGCTTTGCGGATTTTCGCATTTTGGAAAGGTTCCTTCGTTACATTAAATCGGTAGAAATACAGACCCGCTTGATCTTCAATTACTACACTATCTTCATTAATTAATTGTTCGGCCATCTCAGATGGAATTTCAGTTACATCAAGTTCTCCTGATTCAAACATTTGATATTCCGTATTTGGGTCATTTACCATAGCCCAGTGGACTTTATCTAATTTTACTGTGTCAGCATCCCAGTACTCATCATTTTTAACGAATACCATCTCACTGTCATGCTCCCATGAATCCAAGGCAAATGGTCCGTTTGAGACAAAGGAATCAGCCTCAGCAAACCATTCCGAATTTTCTTCTGCAACGGCTTTATTTACAGGGAAGAAGGCAGGATTAGATATTACATGTAGAAAGTATCCAGTTGGCGCTGCCAGTGTTACTTCAAATGTTTTCTCATCGACTGCTTCAATTCCTAAATCTTCAGCGGATCCTTCTCCACTGTTGTACGCTTCTCCACCTTCAATAAAGTAACCTAAAAACGCTGCCGCTGAACCAGTCTCTGGGTTTAAAAGACGTTCCCATGCAAAGACAAAGTCCTCTGCCACAACTGGGTCGCCATTAGACCAGTTTGCACCTTCACGTAAGTGGAAGGTATAGGTTTTCCCATCATCAGATAGATCCCAGCTCTCCGCAATCGCAGCTTCTGGTGTATCCCCTTCACCTAATCGCGTTAGACCTTCCATTAAGTTATTTAATGGGTTCCAAGAAACGGCATCAAATCCTACTGCAGGGTCAAATGAAGTTGGTTCTGTCCCGTTATTCATGTATAGGACTTTTTCATCTGAAGCTGTGTTTCCTTCTTCTCCAGTGTTTTCTTCCCCTTCGTCCGTTTCTGTGCCTGCATTCTCATTGGCAGTACACGCTGCTAAAACAAATATCGCCATAGCAGCCATCAGTAAAACAAGTAACTTCTTTCTCATCCTTATTGCCCCCTCTGTCTTATTTTTCGGCAGTAGCCAATAACTGCTTTGCCCTTTCATCCTGTAACCAGCAATCTACTTCGTGTGAAGTGGATCGCACTGTTGTTACGGGGTAAACTTTATCACACACCTCCATGGCGAATGGACATCTTGCAGAAAACGGACATCCTTCAGGAGGCGAGAATAAATCAGGTGGTGTTCCATCAATTGGCGTCAGTTTCTCGCCTTGTAGGTCAAGTCGTGGCACTGAGTTCAACAGCCCCTTTGTATAGGGATGCTGCGATTCGTAGAAGATCTCTCTTTTATCCCCGACCTCGATAATCTTTCCGGCATACATCACAGCTACACGATCGGCTATTTTTGCTACAACACCTAAATCGTGTGTAATTAAAATGATGGAAACACCGGTTGCATCTTGTATTTTCTCGAAAAGCTCCAAAATCTGCGCCTGAATGGTTACATCAAGAGCAGTGGTAGGCTCATCTGCTATTAACAGTTCTGGTTCACATATTAAGGCCATGGCAATCACAATACGTTGACGCATTCCCCCACTAAACTGATGGGGATACTGCTTTAGACGTTCAACTGCATTAGGAATCCCAACAAGTTCTAACATATCAAGTGCCTTGGCCTTTGCCTCACTTGCAGAGATCTTTCGGTGCTGCTGTAGTCCTTCCACCAATTGCGTGCCAATCGTTAATGTAGGGTTTAAGGCGGTCATAGGGTCTTGGAAGATCATTGAGATGTCTACCCCTCTAATCGATCTCATCTGTTTCTCTGTCAATCTCGTAATCTCTTTCTCTTTGAATCGAATCGAGCCATTAGATATTTTGCCAGGCGGATCCGGAATCAGTCGCATAATTGCATTGGAGGTTACACTTTTCCCACACCCTGATTCCCCTACAATGGCTAAAGTTTCTCCTTTATTTAAATGAAAATTAACACCTCTTACTGCTTTTACCGTTCCACCATATGTACGGAAGGTTACATGAAGATCCTTTACCTCGAGTATTTTTTCCATCTTGTCACCTACTTCCTCAGTTTTGGATCCAGGGCATCCTGTAGTCCATCACCTAATACATTAAATGCAAACATGGTAAAGGATATGAAAAACGCTGGAAAGAACAGTGTCCACCAATTACCAGATAAAATCGCTCCCAGCGAATCATTAGCCATTACACCCCAACTCGCATACGGTGCTTGTATACCAAGGCCGAGAAAACTCAGAAATGCTTCTGCGAAAATAGCACTTGGAACAGTTAATGTCATCTGGACAATAATTGGCCCCATCGTATTTGGTAGCAGGTTTTTCCGGATAATCCGAGGCGTCTTGGTGCCGAACGACTTGGAAGCGAGGACAAATTCATAGTTTTTAATTTGCAGCACTTGCCCTCGCACAATTCGAGCCATTCCAACCCAGCCTGTTACAGTTAATGCGATAATAATCGTGGTCAAACTTGGACCGAGTACTACTAACAAAAGGATTACGACTAGTAAATACGGCAGACCATATAGCACTTCAATAATACGCATCATAATATTATCTGTGCGGCCACCTTTATATCCAGATAATCCCCCATAGATAATCCCAATCGATAGATCAATAAGAGCAGCCATTAAGCCAACAAACAAGGAAATGCGGGCTCCATACCATGTACGTGTAAATACGTCCCGCCCTGCATTATCTGTTCCAAACCAGTGATCAGATGAAGGTGGCTGGTATTGGTTTGGCAAATCCTGCTTGTTCACCTCATATGGAGATAGAATTGGACCAAATATTGCGAAAAGTGTAAGTAAAATAAGGAAGAGCAAACCGGCCATGGCCAATTTGTTTTTTACTAGTCTCCGCCACGCATCCTGCCAGTAAGACAAAGATGGACGAGCAACCGTTTCAGCAGCGTCGGTATCTTTCCCCTTCCATTTGAACCATTCATCAGGGATTGTTCCAGGAGATTGCTCCATTTTGTTTGGTTCCATGTTATGCTCCCCCCTTCTTGTGCAGCTTAATTCTAGGATCTAAAATACCGTATATGATATCTACTAGAAAGAGCATAAATATTAAAAAGCCACTATAAAACACAGTTGTTCCCATAATAACTGGATAATCCCGCTGGTTTATACTTTCCACAAAATACCGCCCCATGCCAGGAATAGCGAATATTTTTTCGATGACAAACGTTCCAGTTAAAATACCTGCAAGCAATGTCCCCATAATGGTTACCACAGGCATTAAGGCGTTTCTCAACGCATGCTTTAAGACAATTTTCCATGGCGAAAGCCCTTTTGCTCTTGCCATTTTAATATAATCCTGTGTAAGTACCTCTAGCATAGTGGAACGCGTGAGACGAGCTATAATTGCCATTGGCCCTGTTGCTAGTGCAATGACAGGTAATATCATATGTGCTGGGCTTGACCAGGTAGCTGGAGGAAGAATGTTCCAATCAACGGCCAGTTTTTGGATTAGTAATGTGGCAAGCACGAAGTTTGGAATTGAAATACCGAGCACTGCTAAACTAATTGCCAGATAATCAATGATACCGTTATGTCGTAAAGCCGCAAGAATTCCAAGAATAATACCGGAAAGTAAAGCTACCACAATCGTAATAATCCCAAGTTCAAACGATATAGGGAATCCTCTTCCAAGCAATTCATTTACCGTTTGGTTCGGTTGTTTAATCGATGGTCCAAAATCAAAGGTTACAATGGATTTTATGTATAAAAAATATTGGACATAGTAAGGCTCGTCAAGATTATAATGCGCTTCTAAATTTGCTTGTACCGTTTCATTTGTATTCCGTTCACTGTTTAGTGGCGAACCTGGGATCGTGACCATAAGAATAAAGGTAAGCGTAACAATGACCCAGAGTGTAACAGCCATAATCAGTAATCGTTTTGCTATGTATTTCAACATTAGCGCCTGCCCCCTCTAGGAAAATGTTGTATTCATGGCCAGCTCAGTCATAACAAGCATTGCCTGGTATGCTTCCTTGATATCCTTAGCCTCATAACGCACAATGGTCGTCCCTGGCTCTATTTCGGTACCTGGCATCAGGTTAGCCCATTCCGCCTGTCCAAAGTTCGTAAACTCTATCCGAAGTACCGGACGATCTGGTGGAACGAGCGGCTGTATTTTCTGCCTATTCTGTAGTGCTGTTTTTACTTGTTTTGTTAAGAGTTCCCCTGCCTTTTTCGGCGAAAGACTTTTAACCGAAGAACGAGAAATCGATGTCTTCACTGCGGCAGTGGTAATACCTTCAACGAGTTCTTCAGCTTCTTTTGCCGCCTGATCATCTCCAGCAACCATTAGTAATGGAACATTATAGTAGCCTGCTAAATAGGCATTCAATCCCATTTCTCCGATCACATGGTCATTAATAAAGAAGTTCCGAACGGCATGAATCATTGCATGTGACATGACACCAAATTGCCCTGCTCTGGCATGGTAACCAATAAACATGGCACCATCAAAGGAATCGTCAAGCCCTTGCATCATGGAATAAGGTTTTACTTCTCCGGTGATCAAATAGGCTTCTGGGTGAAGAGCTTCAATTAATAAGTTATTCATTTTAGAATGGCTGTCATTAACCACAACCTCTGTGCATCCCTGTTGGAACGCTGATTCTATGACATAATTTGTTTCATCGGTCATGATCTTTCTAGCGCGCTCATAGTTATGCTTACTGGAATCAACATATGTATAATCAGGTAGACCAGTAATTCCTTCCATATCTACCGATAAATATAACTTCATGCTGTCTGCCCCTTCTTTTTGTATTGTTAGTAATTTTCTTTCAATTTTAACATACAATTAATAAAATTTAAAGACGGAATTGTGACAAGATTGGTCTTAATGCAACAATTAGTAGTTTGTTCTATAAGAAAAAGGGCAGGCACCTAATAGCTAATTTGAGCATATAAAAAAACACACACTTACCCAGCATTTAGTAATAAATAGCCTGTGATTTAAAATGCCGAATATACTGAATATTAGATATAAAAATTTCTTGCAGGTACACAAAAAAAGCAGAAGAATAGGTTCCTCTGCTTTACGTTTTTGGATCTAGTATTTGATTATATGAGGGGTTGAGCACTATTAAGAAAGTTTAGCTACATAGCCATCTTCTTGAAAGTCTTCCTGTGCAAAGGCTTCAACTGAATCACCATTTTCGTCTACTCGATCAATATCAGCACCAAGTGAAGCAAGTTTTCCAGCAAAGTTTACATAGCCACGATCAAGATGCTTTAATTCCGTAATCCTTGTATAACCGTCTGCGCGTAATCCAGCTAAGATCAGAGCAGCAGCAGCACGAAGGTCTGTAGCAGCTACTTCGGCTCCTTGCAGGTCACTTGGGCCTTCAATAAATACACTGCGCCCTTCAATTTTCATTTTTGCATTCATACGACGGAATTCTTCTACATGCATAAAGCGGTTTTCAAAAACCGTTTCCGTAATAACACTTGTACCTTCTGCGCATAACATGAGTGACATCATTTGGGATTGCATATCCGTTGGGAAGCCTGGATGTGGCAATGTTTTAATATCCGTTGCTTTCAGTGACTTCGGTCCAATTACCCGAAGGCCGCCGTTCTCTTCTTTTACAGTTACTTCCATTTCCTGAAGTTTTGAGATAACAGAACGTAAATGTTCACTTTCAGCATTTTCAATTAGAACGTTACCTCCAGTGATAGCTGCTGCAACCATAAACGTACCAGCTTCTACTCTGTCAGGAATGATTGCGTGTTCCGTACCATACAATTTTTCCACGCCTTCAATGCGGATCGTTTCTGTTCCTGCACCTACTATTTTCGCGCCCATTTTATTCAGGTAGTTAGCTAAGTCTACGATTTCTGGTTCTTTTGCACAGTTTTCAAGAATGGTCTTTCCATCAGCAAGAGCAGCTGCCATCATGATATTTTCTGTGGCACCAACACTTGGCATATCGAGGTAAATTTTAGCACCTTTAAGACGCCCATTTACATGCGCTTCTACAAAACCATTTCCTACATGTACTTCTGCTCCCATTGCCTCGAAGCCCTTTAAATGAAGATCAATTGGACGTGATCCAATAGCACAGCCACCTGGCATTGCTACATTTGCATGGCCATAACGTGCTAGCAATGGTCCAAGCACGAGTACAGATGCACGCATTTTTCTTACGTATTCAAATGGTGCTTCCGTCTTTAATCTTTTTGAAGCATCTACTGTTACAGTATTATTATCAAAGTGTACTTCAGCATTCATATTGCTTAATACTTGGTTTATAGTATATACATCAGCTAGTTCAGGGACTTCTGTAATAACACTTTTCCCTTCGCTTGCAATAAGGCTTGCGGCTAGAACAGGTAATACGGCGTTCTTCGCACCTTCCACTTTAACGGTGCCGTTCAATTGGTGTCCGCCTCTTACGATGATTTTTTCCATATTTCAAATCTCCTTCAGATCCAATTTCATAATATTAATATTCATTTATTAGGATAGGTGTTCCTATCGTGTAAGTAAGATGTCCTTCTGCATTCTCTGTAACAGCTACTTGTATGTTCATTGTTGCGTTTTCTAGACTAATTTTCTGGGTCCATAGTGGTGTATACCCGTAGAAAATAAAATTATGCGATAAATTTTCGTTGTTGTCGAATTGTACTGTTTCTTGTTGAATGTTAAATGTTTTTGTTAAATCTTTGAAAAAATAATCACTACCAATTATAGCATCATCTATAACAGTTAGACAAGCGAATGTTTGTGCCATATTCGTGAAATATTTATTCTTTACTTTCGTTATCTTCTTCACGTACAATTCCTTCACGGTTTCAGACCAATCCCTGCCTTCTATTACTGCGATGAGTTCTGCTTTGCCACTATGCACAATTACATTATAATATACGTTTAACTTGCTAGAATTCTGCGTGTCAGCAAGTGAATAGTTTGTACTATTTTCTGTTTCCTTTTTTGTTGCTTGTAAACCCTCTTTTTTCATTTTTGTCATCATTTCACTAGCATCTTCTTCTGAAATCTGTTCCCGGACTGTTACGCTCCAGTCATCTATAGGTAATTTGATAGTTTCTGTATAATCGGCTATATCAAGTAATGCATCGTTGTACTCGGCCACGGTAACTGTCTTTGTTGTTAATAGTAAAATAAATAATAGAATTAGTGCTGTTTTCCTCATAAAAAAAACCCCCGTATTCAAACTATAGTATCTATAGTATGTACAGGGGAATCTACTAACATACAGTACAATTTACGACAATATACAAGATTACTAGTCTTCTATACTGTCATCCTGCTTAGAACAGGTAGATCAGGTCGCTTGACCATTGAAGAATTTCAAGAAAGAACCGACTGACTCCAGCCCCAACTACAATGGTTACAAGCAGCAATAGTACTCTCGCTTCTGCTGCTCTTCCTTTTCTAATTAGCGGGTCAAAGTTTATCGCCTGAACTACTCTCCAAGTCAAATAAATGAATATTAAATGAGATATCATACTAAATATTGCCAACTGTCCTATTGAAAACATATATACCACCTTATATAGCTATTTGGTTCCCTACCATCAATTTATTTCCGGCAATTTCCCGGGAAATACGACATAATAAAGCACAAGACAATCTTACAGGATCGCGGAGACGATTTCCAGTTAAGAGTAGAAGAACTGTGAACTGCTGTCACTGACGACAGGCGCTTGCCTGAAAAACTCGCCTTCGTCAGCAATGTGTATGTTCTTCTTACACTTTAAACTTCAAATTTAACTACGCTTTGATTGCTTCTTAGCTGAAATTCTATACAAACCTAGCATTTTACAAAGTTAAAATCCCTCACAACTTATATGTCGCGAGGGATCTTTATTTTAATATGCTTATTGACCAACGTCCAAGCGATTTAATGCTCTTTTGAGTGCTAATTCTGCCCGTTGGAAGTCAACATCGTCCTGCTTAGACTGTAATCGGCCTTCTGCACGAGATTTCGCTTCTTTTGCTCGTTCTATGTCGATATCTGCAGGCAATTCAGCAGATTGAGCAAGTATGGTTACTTTATCAGGTCTTACCTCCATAAAGCCACCGTTAATAGAAAGCCTCTCTATCCCATTGTCACGCTTCAATCGTACAGCGCCAATTGATAATGGGGCGACGAGTGGAATATGGCCTGGTAGAATTCCAAGCTCGCCAGTTTCTGCTTTACAGCTAACCATTTCAAAGTTATCTTCCAGTACTGGACCATCAGGAGTAACAACACTCACAGTTAGTGTTCTCAATGTAACCCCTCCTTAAACCGACAAGGAGTACGTACGATAACCATATTTTAATGGCTTCTCCTCTTCCTTGCCTATGTCTTTATTGCATGCCTTGTGCTTTTTCAACTACTTCTTCAATGCGCCCAACTAAACGGAATGCGTCCTCTGGAAGGTCGTCATATTTTCCATCTAGAATTTCTTTAAATCCTTTTACCGTTTCTGCAACTGGTACGTAGGAACCTTTTTGTCCTGTAAACTGTTCCGCAACGTGGAAGTTTTGGGACAAGAAGAATTGCACACGACGGGCACGGGAAACGACAAGTTTATCTTCATCGCCTAGTTCATCCATACCAAGAATGGCAATAATATCCTGTAATTCCTTGTAACGTTGAAGTGTACGCTGAACTTCACGTGCTACTTCATAATGCTCATCCCCTACAACCTCAGGGTCAAGAGCTCGAGAAGTTGATGCAAGCGGATCTACCGCAGGATAAATACCTTGTTCAGATAATTTACGATCAAGGTTGGTTGTAGCGTCTAAGT
This sequence comes from Oceanobacillus jordanicus, assembly GCF_022095695.1. GTDB lineage: Bacteria > Bacillota > Bacilli > Bacillales > Amphibacillaceae > Oceanobacillus_B > Oceanobacillus_B jordanicus. The sequence goes on along the minus strand of NZ_JAIFZM010000002.1, from coordinate 10,053 downwards.
GAGCAAACGTCGTAGCTGGTGCCGGATCTGTATAGTCATCCGCAGGTACATAGATTGCTTGGATAGATGTTACGGAACCTTTATCAGTAGAAGTAATACGCTCCTGAAGCTGTCCCATTTCAGTCGCAAGTGTTGGTTGGTAACCAACCGCTGATGGCATACGGCCAAGTAGGGCTGATACCTCAGAACCTGCCTGTGTGAAACGGTAGATATTATCCACGAAGAATAGTACGTCTGCACCTTGTTCATCACGGAAATATTCAGCCATTGTTAATCCTGTAAGTGCTACACGCATACGTGCACCAGGTGGCTCGTTCATTTGTCCGAAGACCATTGCTGTTTTAGCAATAACGCCTGAGTCCTTCATTTCAAAATAAAGGTCATTCCCCTCACGGGTACGCTCTCCAACTCCTGCGAATACAGATAGTCCACCATGCTCCTGCGCAATATTATTAATAAGCTCCTGGATAAGTACTGTCTTACCAACACCGGCTCCACCAAACAAACCGATTTTACCACCCTTAATATATGGAGCAAGTAAATCTACAACTTTAATTCCTGTTTCTAGAATTTCTGTTTGTGTTGAAAGATTTTCAAACTTTGGCGCCTCACGGTGAATCGGATTAAGCTTAATGTCATTAGCCAAAGGCTCATCAAGATCAATATTTTCACCAAGGACATTAAATACACGACCAAGAGTTGCTTCCCCTACAGGGACAGAAATTGGTCTTTCTAGGTTCTCTACTTCCATACCACGCTTCACACCATCTGTAGATGACATGGCGATAGTACGGACACTTTTATCACCGAGATGAAGTGCAACTTCCAATGTTAGGTCGATCGCTTGAATGTCGCCTTCCGCCTCTGATTTCACTGTTAACGCGTTATAAATAGCTGGAAGCTGTCCGTCTTCGAATTTTACGTCAACGACTGGTCCCATTACTTGAGTAACGTGTCCTTTGCTCATCGATTTCCCTCCTATCTTACTTGAAAGAACCCTGTTTGATTTCCATTACAAAGCTGAAATCCGGGTACCTTTTTGCGATATATTTCTTATTGGCTATCTATTCAAGTGCTGCTACGCCACCAATAATTTCTGTGATTTCTTGTGTGATTGCTGCCTGACGTGCACGGTTATAAGATAATGTCAGATCACCAATTAGCTCATCGGCATTATCTGTAGCACTTCTCATTGCTGTCATACGTGCAGCATGCTCACTTGCCTTCCCATCAAGCAGAGCGCCGTAAATTAGGGCTTCTGCATATTGTGGTAAAAGCACGTTCAAGATCTGCTCTTGATTTGGTTCATACTCGTACTCACTTGTTGAGCCGGTTGCTTTCAAATCCGTAATTGGTAGCAACTTCGTAGTTGTTACCTGTTGAGAGATAGCACTTACGTAATGGTTATAGAATATGTTCAGTTCATCAATTTCCCCATCAATGTACATTTGCACTGTTTCTGAAGCAAGTTCTTTAATTTCTGAAAAATTAGGTTGGTCTGCTATGCCAAGAATGCTCTTCGCTACAGGTATACCTCTTTTTCTACAAAAATCGTACCCCATACGCCCTACGGCGATAACTGTGTATTCATCTGTGGACTGATGGTTTTTTTGAATTGTTTGATACAGATTCCTTAATACACTACTGTTGTAGGCACCAGCAAGTCCTCTATCCGAGGTGATAACAAAATATCCCGTTTTCTTGACTTCGCGCTTTTCCAACATAGGATGCGATGCGTCTGGGTTATTTGCCGCAATGCTTTTCACCACTTCTTGTATCTTTTCACCATAAGGAACAAATGACTTCGCATTAAGTTCTGCCTTACTCATTTTAGAGGCAGATACCATTTCCATTGCTTTGGTAATTTGCTTTGTCTTTTTGGTGGAATCAATTCTACCTTTTATATCTCTAAGTGATGCCAAGCTCTTTCACCACCCTTTCATAACAGAGATAGACACAGGTAGGAGGAAAAAAGCGTGATCATACTTCCTTCTCCAAACACTGCCTGTGCTACATCTGTTCGTTATTTAAAAATTACTGTATTCCATTTAACTACTCTGTAGGTAGAAATGTCTTTTTAAATTGATTAATTGCATTGTTCATATCTTCTGCTTCTGGTAAGTTCCCTGTTTCACGGATTGATGTAAGCAATTCCTTGCCATTTTGATCAAGCCATACATGGAGCTCATCCTCGAAGCGTGTGATATCTTCCACTGCAATATCATCCAGGAAGCCTTTCGTTAGTGCATAGATAATCATAACCTGCTTCTCTACAACCAACGGCTTATGTAAGCCCTGCTTCAATACTTCAACTGTTCTTGCTCCACGATTAAGTTTAGCCTGTGTTGCTTTGTCTAAATCTGATCCAAATTGTGAGAATGCTTCTAGTTCACGGAATGAAGCAAGATCAAGACGCAGTGTTCCTGCTACCTTTTTCATCGCCTTAATTTGGGCGGATCCCCCTACACGAGATACGGAAAGACCAGCATTGATTGCCGGGCGGACACCTGAGAAGAACAAATCGGATTGTAGGAAAATTTGGCCATCTGTTATCGAGATAACGTTTGTAGGAATGTAAGCAGAAATATCACCTGCTTGTGTTTCTACGAATGGCAATGCAGTTAATGAGCCACCACCTAGTGAATCATTTAACTTTGCTGCACGTTCAAGTAAACGAGAGTGTAAGTAGAATACATCACCAGGGAAAGCTTCACGGCCTGGCGGACGGCGTAATAATAAGGAAAGTTCACGGTATGCAGATGCCTGTTTAGAAAGGTCATCATAAACAACTAATACGTGCTTTCCGTTATACATAAATTCTTCACCCATTGCCACTCCTGCATATGGAGCAAGATATAACAATGGAGCAGGATCTGACGCACCAGCGGACACAACGATTGTGTAGTCAAGAGCGCCATAGCGACGGAAAGTTTCTACTGTCCCTCTTACTGTGGACTCTTTTTGACCGATTGCAACATAGATACAAATCATATCTTGGTCTGCCTGGTTCAAGATCGCATCAACCGCAACTGTTGTTTTACCTGTTTGACGGTCTCCGATGATAAGCTCACGTTGTCCTCTACCAATTGGAACAAGGGCATCAATTGCTTTAATCCCTGTTTGCAAAGGTTCATCAACTGATTTACGGTCCATTACACCAGGAGCAGCGCCTTCGATTGGACGTGTTTTAGATGTTTCAATTGCTCCTCTACCATCGATTGGTTGCCCGAGAGGGTTCACCACACGGCCTACTAATTCTTCTCCAACCGGCACTTGCATAATTCTACCGGTACGGCGAACTTCATCGCCTTCTTTAATTTCTGTATATGGTCCAAGGATTACGATACCTACGTTACTTTCTTCCAGGTTTTGCGCCATTCCCATAACACCGTTTGAAAATTCAAGAAGCTCCCCGGCCATTACGTTGTCCAGTCCGTGAGCACGTGCGATTCCGTCACCGATTTCAATAACTGTACCGACATCACTTACTTCAATATCTGAATCGAAATTTTCGATTTGCTGTTTAATCAAATTACTGATTTCTTCAGCTTTTATGCTCATACCATTTCACCCCTGTCATCATTTGTTTGCAGTTACAATATTCCGTTCAATTCTTCTTAGCTTCCCACTAATAGAGCCATCATATATCGTGTTCCCCATACGGATTTTGATTCCACCGATTAAGGAAGGATCCACAACATTATGAAGTTGAATGGCGGATCGATTAAAGCGTTTAGCGAACGAAACTTCAAGCTCACTGCGTTCTAAATCCGATAATTCACGAACAGAGTATACTGTAGCTTCTGCAATTCCTTTTGCATCATTTACTAAATGGATAAAATGATCAATAATGGATGGAATGATCTCAACTCGATGTCGTTCTACTAGAAGCTTTAATGTATTTACGACATCTTTATGTAGACCTTGAAACACTTCATCAAGAAATTGTTTCTTCTTCGCATTATGAACACGAGGATGCTTTAGGAATGTATAAAGATCTTTATTACGTTGGAATACTTCCTTGACTGTGCGGAACTCTTCAACGAATTGTTCTACCACAGTTTTTTCATTCGCAAGTTGAAAAAGAGCATCGGCATATCGCTTGGCTGCTACTGCTTCACTCATAGCTCTTCTCCTACCTCTTTAATGTAGTCATTAATCAGTTTCTCCTGATCCTGAGTACTAATTTCTTTTTCGATTACTTTGCTTGCAATTAATACAGATAAGGATGCCACTTTATCTTGTAAAGCCTGAAGGGCTTTTTCTTTTTCGTTCTGGATATCTGCTTGTGCAGCATGCTTTATTCTGTCTGCTTCGGCACGGGCAGCAGCGATGATATCCTGTTCTTGTCTTACTCCAGCGTTTTTCGCGTCTTCAACAATCTTTTGTGCTTCTTGCTTTGTTTGTTTTAATTGCTCAACAGCTTCATTTGATGCTTTTTCTGCTTCTTCCCGACTTTTTTCAGCAGCTTCAATTTCCCCAGCAACGTAATCTTCACGTTTTTGCATCATGTCCATTACAGGGCCCCAGGCAAATTTCCTTACTAGAATAAGCAGGATAAGAAAGAAGAATAGTTGTGTGATCATATCTACAACATGAAAACCACCAAGCGCTGCATTAATCACGGAATATTCAGTGAATGCTTGCACAGGATTCACTCCTTTCACTTGTATTAGTGAATATATAATTTACTAAACACGTTTATTTCATGTTCGGGCACAAACAAGGCGAAGGGTCTATGGAAGATGATCTTCGCCGTTTATTGTCAATCTTTCGTTACATTACCATTAGTGCAATAACTACTGCGATAATCGGCATCGCCTCAACCAAACCTACCCCGATAAACATAGTTGTTTGAAGTTGACCTTTAAGTTCTGGCTGACGAGCAATCCCCTCAACTGTACGACTCACGATTAATCCGTTACCAACACCAGCGCCTAATGCGCCTAATCCTACTGCGATTGCAGCTGCTAAAGCTCCCATAATATAAATCCTCCTCAAAATTGTTATATAAGTTTTTTACATAATCTCCAGATCCAGTAGATGGTCTACTAAAACTGGCTAATTACCAAATTAATGCTCTTCACTAACCTTGTGCGACATGTAAACCATTGTCAGCATTGTGAAGATAAATGCCTGAATCCCGCCAATAAATATACTGAATCCTTGCCATGCGAGAAACGGAATTGCTCCCCCAAGGAATCCAAGCCAACTTGACGTTGTCAAACCTACTAGTAAAGCTAACAATACTTCCCCTGCATACAAGTTACCAAACAAACGCAAACCGAGTGTTAGCGTATTGGAAAACTCTTCTACAATCTTAATCGGGAAAAGCGGCCACATTGGTCGGAAATAGTCTTTCACATATTCTTTTCCTCCACGTAGCTTTATTCCATAGAAATGAGTTAGTACAATGACCATTGCTGATAATGTCAATGTAATTCCCGGATCAGCTGTTGGTGATTTCCACCAAAGATCATGTCCAACTACTCCGTTCGTCATAACCCCAAGCATATTTCCGACAAGGATATATGTAAACAGGGTTAACCCTAGCGGAAGAAATAGTTTTCCAGTCTTCCAATCCATCGTGTCATTGATAATCCCTTTCACAAAGTCAAGCACCCATTCCATGGCGTTTTGTGCCCCCGTTGGCTTCATTTGCAGTCTTCTTGCACCAAGGACACAAAGTACAAATACAATGACTGATGTGATAAACATCATCAAGATATTTGATAGATTAACACTTAACCAGGATATACCAAATAAATTCTCAATTATTGGTGCTCCATGATCCACCTTACTCACCCCTCTTTCAAACATTACTCCTTCTTCTTGTACACAGCAAAATCTATCATAATGACGAAATAGGATGTCATTAATCCAATTAGTACGGCAATGACGTGAAAAATATCTTCATAACGAAGAGCGACAATAATGGCTAACGCTGCTCCTGCAAATCGGGAAACAGTGCCTAAACCTCTTGCAGTTTGCTTTTTAGCTACCGCTTCGGTAAAGTCATCTATTTTCTTTTGCAACAAATAGAGGTTATAAAAACTTACAACTGTACCTAGAAGTAGCCCCAAGAAAACACGAGAATACGGCGTAAACCCTGCTCCAAGCACCCATAACGCTAGAAGATAGAACATGTACTTTCGTTGACGTATACTCATTTTCCCATATTGCGACATAGTTCCCTCTTCTCTCGTAAGTTTTCCAATTATACAGTTAGTTTTTCAGGTAAAAGGTCCTCCCTTTAAGAACCTTTGTCGCCAATAATTGTCCTGTGCTGTGATTTTTTCACAATCATTTAACTGAAGTAAAAACGTGTATTTCATCTAGTGCAAGATTATAGGCTTTAAACGGCAGGCTATGTACATTTTGTTATGCAAAAATATAAGTATTGCAAACCTATGAAACCCCTACCATTCTACACTTAGCAAGTGTACAATAGCCCACCCCTATTGTCAATCGGTTTTACGGATGTTTATCCTTAAAATGACATCCAATTTCTGTAGATATTTTTGATAGATTTCTGTTCTCTCCAGAGGTCCTTATTTAAGGAGAAAACAGGAGAATAATTTCTCTTTCAGGCTGTGAAGGTGGAAAATCTTCTTCACTAGCCGATTGGTGAATGCTGTATTCGGAAAACAGCATTTCCAATAGCAGGTTATGGAACATTCGCCAAGTTATGACAAAATTTTTCCTGCCTCTTCTTCTTCGGTAAGCATTCATGGCTTCCTCATGCTGTGGAATTCTTTACGGAATAAAGTATAAGGGTTACGTTTTCCATAAAGCTTCCCCTCCATTATATAGGAAATTCTGTGACTATTAAGTGACATTTTTGTGAACGATGAAAGGAATTCTCCTTTCACCGTTTAATTTCTAATGATTAAGTCTGTCTGATAGCTTTCCGTGGAGCCATCATCCAAGCGAACCGTAATAAGCGCCATGTATTCTCCCGGAGCTCCCAATTGCTTCTTGGTTAACTGTCCTTCATTTTCTCCAGTTTTAACTTCGTCTAATTCCAAAAGGGTTCTTTCAAACATTAAGCTATCCGGATCGTACAAATCCACCTTTGCGCTTTCCGCATTTTCGGCGAGGTATAGTTTATAAATGTAACCCTCTTCTGAAAACGGCTGTAAAGCAAATTCAAATCCCATTGCTTTTGGATTATCCGCTGTTTGGTTTATGAATAAATAAGGAAGAAGATAGCGATTGTCTCCTTCATCTACCGTTAACCAACCTTGATGCACACCTTCTTCTAATTGTTTAGAAGTAATTGCCAGCTGTACCGGGACCGCTTTTTCCTCACCTGGCTTCAGTACGAATCTTTGTGGCAAACTCCATTGTATGCCCCCTTGCTTCTTCGGAATAGTAAACGTGTAGCTTTTTGTTTCATCAGATTGGTTTGTGATAAATAGCTGTTTTGATTTTTCTTCCCTATACGTTGTAAATTTTCCATAGGCTAACGCAGGGTCATTGATTATCGTGGTTGCGTTGATTGCCGCGTCCGGGTCCATCACACCTGATCCCTGCATAATGGGAGCTACAGCTTTATCATCCTGCTGCATTTTCCAAGCGGTCGTCTTTAAAGCACCAATAATCTGGTCATTTGACCAATCTGGATGTGCTTCTTTCATTAAAGCAATCGCTCCCGCTACATGAGGTGCTGCCATACTCGTACCTTGCAGAGCTTGGTAGCCACCTGGAACGGAGCTCATGATATTGGTTCCTGGAGCAAGTACATCAGGTTTAATGTCCCAATTAATTGTGACAGGACCACGTGAACTAAAGTCTGCAACCGAAGCAGGTAGCTCTTTATACTGGGTTTCCAGCTGCAAAGTGCTTTCTTCAGCCATTTGTTGTAGCCACTGTCCGTCTTCCTTGGAAATAGAGGCTACCGGAATGGTAATTGGGGCATCCGCCTTGTCTATAGAACCCTGGAAAGTCCCCTCCTCACTGTTTGCAATGAGTACAGCAATCGCTCCGTCTTTTTCTGCCTGTTTTGCCATGTCATAAAAAGGAATTTCCCCGCGTTGTAAGACAACAATTTTTCTGGACAGTTCTTCTCCCTCTACAGCTATTTTATAAAATGTGTCCAAATTCCATGGTACGGATCCTACCATAGACGTTAGTCCAATCTCTCTGTCTTCCCACCTCGCATAAAGATAGGGATTCTGTTTGGCAGGACTTGTGGCCCCAACGGAGATAGCCTTCGATGCGGTGGCAGGTGAACCAACAGTCCAATCGGCTGGACCGTTATTTCCATTGGCGATGACGACAGCCACTCCTAATGCTGCTGCCCTGTTTACAGCAAGACTTGTCGGATAATCCGGTCCATTCACATTGTTACCTAATGAAAGATTCATCACATCGACGCCGTCTTTTACTGCCTGTTCCATTGCCGCTATTACTTGTACCGATGTACCACTTCCTCCAGGTCCAAGAGCTCGATAAGCATAAATTTCGGCGTCAGGAGCGACTCCTTTTAATTCCCCATCTGCGGCAATAATTCCTGCCACATGAGTTCCATGTAGTGTAGGGATGCCCTGGTTAGCTTGCGTTTCCATGGGATCATCATCAAGGTCTACCAAGTCATATCCTTTTACAAAATTCGCTTGTAAATCAGGATGGTTATAATCTATACCAGTATCTATTACCCCAACCTTTATCCCTTTTCCTGTGTAGCGTGTGTTATTGAAAACTTCTGGATAAACAGCGTCCTTTGGCAAGGCGTCTGCCTTTAGTGAGCTCTTCTTTGTCTTATCAGATTGGTACTGTTGCACCGAGTGAATAGCTTTTACAAAGGGGAGTGCTTCCATTTTGGCAAGTCTTGTTGGGGTTCCTCTGATAGCTAATCCCTTAAATAACATTTCATAAGAAGCAACCACCTCGACATATGGGTGGTGTGCTTCAATATATTCCTTATGTACTTGCGGATCTCCAGTAACCTCAATGATTAGCGACTGTGTATCATCTTTCTCTGCCACGATCGTTTGTGGATATGGTAGCAATAAAACAATAATACTTATAATGGATAAAATATACCGCATTCCCAACCTCTCCTTTCAGATTAGTTTTTGAAAAGAAAGGGAAATTTATGTATATACAACATTGGAAAGTAAACACACTCCGAAAAAAACTACGCTCGTATGATATAGGTAACCTTATTTAAGGATCCCCACTTAGATAGTATGATGGGGGTAATCAGGTGGAGGGTGTCGGTAGCTGCGCTTGAAGTATAATCTTCGTCGGAAAGTTTGACACCTCCCCTTTATAGAATACTCGAATTAGCTGGATGGCACGTGTTGTCGAATATCTAACGAGCATGATTATCTATAAAGAAGTGGAGGATTCCCCTATCTGGTTAATTTTTCATACAGGCGGTGTTAGTGTGCATTATCTAGGTATTGATATTGGTAAAAAGGAGCACGAAGCTGGTCTTATTGACAATAATGGTAAACCTATCGGTAAAAGTCTACGCTTCGCTAACTCTAAACGTGGTAGTGAGAAACTATTAACGTTTATAAACAACCATCAACTTACCATAGAAAATTGTGTTATTGGGTTAGAAGCCACAGGGCATTACTGGCTTTCTATATTCACATACCTAAACCAACTTGGTTTTAAAGTAACAGCATTTAACCCCTTAAGATCGGACGCTTTACGGAACTTCTTCATTCGTAAGACGAAAACAGACGCACGAGATGCTTTTCTTATCGCACAGGTTATACGTATCGATATGCCTGATGCCACGCCTTTTTTAGAAGAGGATTTACTTCAATTAAAACAATTAGAAAGGCTACGTTACTCTCTCGTTGACCAAAGTTCAGATATTAAGCGCAAGATTATAGCTCTTTTGGACCAAGTCTTCCCAGAATATGAAGATATGTTTTCAGAAGTTTTTGGCACATCTTCTTCAGAATTGCTTAAGCATTATCCTATGCCTGAAGATATTCAGGCTATTGATACAGAAACATTGGCTAAGTTTCTAAATAATGCGAGTAAGAATTCATATGGAGAGCGTAGAGCCCATGAAAAAGCAACTAAAAT
>NZ_JAIFZM010000029.1 GCF_022095695.1 Oceanobacillus jordanicus | reverse complement strand
CTTGCTTCCTGCGCTCGACTTGCATGTATTAGGCACGCCGCCAGCGTTCGTCCTGAGCCAAGATCAAACTCTCCAAAAAAGTTTGCATCATGTCGACACCAATCAACATGATCCGTCTTAGCTTCGCAGAAAACTGGCTTCTGCTTGTATTTCTTCAAAAAACAGAAAATCTGTTTTTCCTTGACATACTAGTTGTTCTGTTCAGTTTTCAAAGAGCAATTTGTTTGCGTTGCTTTTTTTGAAGCAACTTTTATATCATACCATTTCCGAACCAACCTGTCAATAACTTTTTTAAAACGTTTAAATGAAGTTGTCGATTGCTGTCGAATTTGGCGACTTGATAAATATAGCATTTTTTCGACTAAGGTGTCAACAGTTTCTAGAAAAAAATAAAAAAGAATGTTTATGAACCCTACTAGATGGTGGTTAACCATGTAGTACTGAGTATAATGGAAAGAAAATATATAGCTACTTATTCGAATCAATTTCGCGAAAGAAGAATTGGAGTTATCACTTTTGACAGAAGGTAAAGTAAAAGTAGGTTTCTCTCACTATAACTAAAGGTTATATGACATAAAATTGCTTTCCGCTTTCTACAGACATTTCACCTTCAGTTGAGTGTTATTCTGTGTATACACTTGTCGGGAACAATTAAAAAGCTAACGTAAACTTTTGACAGCACTACTGGTGCCACTCTTTAAATTCGATTTGTTCGACAATATTAAATTAGTGTTTCTTCCCTATTATTTTGTAGCTCTTAAAAGTCCGGAAAAGGCTTATGCACAACAGCAACTTACGCTTTAATTGTTACTTCTTCAGTTGCTTGAGCGAGGGACAGACCCTTAAAGCCTTTTGTAATTTAGCAATAAGTTTGTAATACCTGAACTTCAATATTGTAAAAACGCAATAATGTATAATCTTTTACCTTCATGGTTGAAAGTTATGGATATACCAGGCTAAGAATTTTTTAAAGTCATTAATAGTAGTTGTATCAAGTTGCTCAATTCTTCTCCATGTGGGCTTCCCGACCAGTCCCTCTGTTATTTTATAATTACTAATGATTCTCAGTTCCTTTTTCCCTTTTCATAATTGATTTTAACCAAACACCCACTACAAGGATGATTCCATAATAATATGCTACTTTTTCTTTGTTGCTTCTTTTCAACTATAATTATTACTCCGTTAAAACTGATGTATTTTAACCTAATTTCCGAGTAATATTTCTGACCTCTTACTACCTATTTTTTTGTTAACCGTCTAAAGAGTTTTTAACATATGATTGGATGATTAATAAGTTTACTTATTTCAATAATATAAGAATCCTTAGAGTAGATTCTATATTTACTTCTTAGATTTAACCGGAAGTATTAACACCTACTTAGGTAGTTCATTGCTTTCTCCTTTTTGATTCGATATTTGTTCAGAAGCCCTACTTGTATAATTATTTGTTTCTTCCTCTCTCGTTGAGCTTATAAATCGAAATAAAAAATAACTCCTCATGTTTTTTTAGAAACGAAACGTTAGTAGCAATCCTAATTATCCGTTCCAAGTACTAATATCAATCTTACATATCCTTATTAGCTGTGGCAAAGGTCTCTCTTTTATGAAACATTCTGTTGTTTTCCAAACTTCTCCACTTATGTATTAATGGTGACCTATCTGTTCCGTACTTTTTGTTAATATAATCAGAGTAACTTTTACTTTCCTCCATTTCTCTCCTCCTAACTTTAATCTTAGGTGGGTCAAAAGGTTTGAAGCTAGTAAAAGCTCACCTTAATTTAACAACGAAGTTTGCTAACTACGCACCAGGTAGAACTTCTTACTGCTGCGGGAATTTTAAAGTTCCTAATTAAGATCTCATGTTACATTAGTTTCCTTGGCCATAATTACAATCTAAAACCACAAAAAAGGATTATGCATATTAAATGCATAATCCTTTCAATTCGCCTGGCGGCGTCCTACTCTTGCAGGGGCAAAGCCCCAACTACCATCGGCGCTGGAGAACTTAACTTCTGTGTTCGGCATGAGAACAGGTGTGACCTCTCCGCTATTGCTACCAGACCTCGGTTTTAAACCGAATCTT
>NZ_JAIFZM010000028.1 GCF_022095695.1 Oceanobacillus jordanicus | reverse complement strand
AATTCCCTTGCATTTTCTATAAAAAATGCGTATAATATATCTTGTCCTTGTTTTTAAGAAGGTCTGGTAGCAATAGCGGAGAGGTCACACCTGTTCTCATGCCGAACACAGAAGTTAAGTTCTCCAGCGCCGATGGTAGTTGGGGCTTTGCCCCTGCAAGAGTAGGACGTCGCCAGGCCTTAAGATATATTTCTACTATTCAATAGAGATAACCATTAAAATTGAATATTTTACTCACATCGCGGGGTGGAGCAGTCTGGTAGCTCGTTGGGCTCATAACCCAAAGGTCGTAGGTTCAAATCCTGCCCCCGCAACCAAATTTATTTTAAAGTGAAACAAATATAAACATTTTGGTCCGGTAGTTCAGTTGGTTAGAATGCCTGCCTGTCACGCAGGAGGTCGCGGGTTCGAGTCCCGTCCGGACCGCCATACTTATAAAACTTCGTACACATGAACTCATTAAGAGCATCATGTGTTTTTTAATGTTTTAATATTAAATACTTATATTGTTAACGCTAGATAGAGACTCTAATAAAAATACCCACTATTCTTTTTCAATTCCCTCTTTTTTTGCTATCATTAAGATTGTATATTAGTTGGGAAATGGTGATAAAAATTGGATGAATTCTCTTTTATAAATTCAATTAAACAGAATAGTTATAAACAACCATCCTTAGTAAAAGGAATTGGCGACGATGCTGCTGTATTTAGAAGTGAAAAGGATATCGTAACGGCAGTCGATACTTTTGTAGAAGGAATACACTTCAGTAGAGAGACTATGTCTCCATTTCAAACAGGTTATAGAGCCCTTGCTGCAAACATTAGTGATTTAGCTGCAATGGGAGCAATGCCAGCATTTTATCTTGTTTCTGTAGTAATTCCTAAAACATGGACTTTAAAAGAAGTAGAAGAAATCTTTTCCGGAATGAAAGAATTAGCAAGATATGATCATATGGACCTTATTGGTGGGGATACAGTATCTGGTTCAGAGCTGTCTATCTCTATTACAGTTATTGGCTTAGTAGAGAAGGGCATGGCTCGATTTCGTCACACAGCTCAACCAGGAGACCATGTTTTTGTAACAGGAACTCTAGGAGATGCACGAGCTGGATTGCATATTTTAACGGATAAAACCAGTTCTTATATCAATTCATCTTACTTTGTAAAAAGGCACCAAATGCCATCTCCCCGATCCACTTTTGCTGTTTCTCTAGCAGGCATTGACCGGATCACGTTAAATGATGTAAGTGACGGAATAGGAAATGAGGCAAATGAAATTGCCGAATCCTCCGATGTTACGATTACGTTATATGATGAGAACATTCCTGTAAGCGACGACTTCCAACAGTTTCCTCCATCCTTTCAGCAAGAATGGAAGTACTTTGGTGGGGAAGACTTTGAGCTTTTAGGAACAGTAGCTGAAGAAAACTGGGATGCTCTTGCAAGAATAGCGAATGATACAGGTACCCAGTTAACTAAAATAGGTTTTGTATCAGAAGCGGAAAAAGAGCCTTCTGTTTACGTAATAATAGATAATAGAAAAACGCGTTTAGATAAAAACGGTTATACACATCTAAAGTAGGTGAATCAATGGAAACACACCAAGTAAAGGTTCATACAGAACTAGAAACAAGACAGGTTGCAGCACAATTAGCCGTCCTATTAAAACCAGGAGATGTGGTTACATTAGAAGGCGAATTAGGTGCTGGAAAAACGACGTTTACGAAAGGCCTAGCAAATGGGCTTGGTGTTAAGCGGCATGTAAGTAGCCCAACATTCACCATTATCAAAGAATATCAGGGTGAACTTCCCCTATATCATATGGACGTATATCGACTGGAAAACTCGGAAGAAGATATTGGGTTTGATGAATATTTTAACGGTGATGGGATCTGTGTGGTAGAATGGGCGCAATTTATCAATGAATTCTTACCTGAAGAGAGATTGGAAATTGAAATTCAATACGCAGGTGAGGAAAGTAGAACGATACAATTTAAAGCATATGGTACGCACTTCGAAGGGATATTACGAGATCTGTAATTAGCATCTAAAGAACCTTCGAGTACTGAAAACATGAGGAGTAACGTGAATGAATATACTTGCAATTGATACTTCTAATCAAGTGTTGGGGATCGCGATCGTAAAGGATAATAAACCTATTGGAGAAATGAAAACGAATATAGCCAAGAATCATTCCGTGCGCTTAATGCCTGCTATAGATCAGCTTATGAGGGATGTCTCCATAACGCCTGATGAGCTTGATCAAATCGTTGTGGCTAAGGGGCCTGGTTCGTATACTGGTGTACGCATTGGACTCGCAACAGCGAAATCTATGGCTTGGGCATTAGAAATTCCAGTAATAGGTGTTTCTAGCTTGGAAGTCTTGGCATATCAAGGCAGATTCTTTAATGGTTATATCTGTCCCTTCTTTGATGCGCGCCGTGGGTTAGTCTATTCAGCAGTCTATGAATGGAAAAATGGACAGCCTGAAGTCGTATATAAGGAAGAAAATCTCTTAATGGCGGATTTGCTTGAAAATCTTGCTCAAGAAGATAAACCCGTATTATTTTTAAGTCCGGATATCGATATTTACATGGATGCAATCAACACACAGCTTGGGAAGCAGGCTGTGATACCAGAGTTAGCCTTCCATGTAGCAGACGCCAGCCATTTAGTACTAGCTGGAACAAGGAAACAGGCAGAGCCTACTCATGCACTGACTCCAAATTACCTTCGTCTTGCTGAAGCGGAGGCAAAGTGGTTAAAGCAACAGAAGGAACAGCAGAATAATGAGTGAGATAACGATTCGAAAAATGGAGATAGCTGACGTCGATCAAGTCATGGAAGTTGAAAGAGTATCTTTTACCACGCCATGGACTACGGATATCTTTTACCAAGAAATTGTTGATAATCAATATGCTTATTATTATGTGATAGAATGGAATGGAAGGATTGTCGGGTATGTGGGTACTTGGGTTGTCTTAGAGGATGCTCAAGTAACGAATATTGCGATTATGCCAGAATTAAGAGGTAACAAACTTGGGGAAAAGCTATTTCAATATATGCTTTTACAAATTAAACTAATAGGGGCGACACGTCTTTCGCTTGAAGTACGTGAATCGAATATTCCCGCACAAAAATTATATCGCAAATTTGGGTTGGTACCTGGTGGAATAAGAAAAAATTATTATACAGACAATCAGGAAGATGCCATCGTTATGTGGGTGAATATATTATGAAAAATGATACGATTATATTAGGAATAGAAACCAGCTGTGATGAAACAGCAGTTGCTATCGTGAAAAATGGAACGACGATTGTCTCCAATGTGGTAGCATCACAAATTGAAAGCCATAAACGCTTTGGCGGGGTGGTTCCAGAAATCGCTTCAAGACACCATGTAGAACAAATGACACTGGTGCTTGAAGAGGCCTTTGCAAAAGCGGAGCTCACATGGGATGAAATAGATGCAATTGCCGTGACAGAAGGTCCGGGCCTTGTTGGTGCCTTACTGATTGGAGTAAACACGGCAAAGGCTTTAGCTTTTGCAAAACAAAAGCCACTCGTCGGTGTTCACCATATTGCTGGCCATATTTATGCAAATCGTCTGGAGACGGAATTCCAATTTCCGCTATTAGCTCTTATCGTGTCAGGGGGCCACACGGAGCTAGTACTGATGAAAGAACATGGTAGCTATGAAGTCATCGGTGAAACGAGGGACGATGCGGCAGGAGAAGCTTATGATAAGGTTGCTAGAATGTTAAGTTTACCGTACCCTGGCGGACCACAAATAGATCGACTCGCAGCAGAAGGGGAAGCAAACATTAATTTCCCTCGAGCTTGGCTTGAAGAAGGTAGCTATGACTTTAGTTTCAGTGGCTTGAAGTCATCAGTGATTAACACGATTCACAATGCAAGCCAGCGTGGAGAGGAATTAAAGAGTCAAGATATTGCTGCTAGCTTTCAATCAAGTGTAGTAGACGTACTTGTTTCCAAGACATTGCGTGCTGCAAAAGAATATAAAGTAAAACAAGTAATCGTTGCAGGTGGTGTGGCAGCGAATAGTGGTTTACGTAACGCGTTGAAAGATGCCTTTGCGGATACGGAAGTCCCGCTCCTCATTCCTCCTTTAAAGCTTTGTACCGATAATGCAGCCATGATTGCGGCAGCAGGCACGATCGCTTATGAACAAGGGAAAAGGGCTTCTTGGGATTTAAATGCTAACCCATCTCTTATTTTAGAATAAAAAGTATCCACAGTTATACACAAGACTGTGGGTAACTTACGAAGAAAACGGTTTGCAAAGGTGTTGTCTGGGGATAAAAATAGTGGATAACTTATAACTTGTTTGTGGATAATGTGTATAACTTTGTTGACAACCTTTGTTTTCGCACTTATGAGGAAATAGAACCTGTGGATATGTTAAAAAGATTTAAATCAATCGTTTGATTAAGCAAAATGGAAATTTGGTGAGTGGAAGATGTCCAAAAAACAATCCTTTTATATACAGAATGACCTTATTACATTGTTTATCTTATTTGTCTCGGTGAGTCTGCTTGCAGTATACAATGCACAGCAATTGGAGCAATACGATGAAAACTTTGTATTGAAACAGATAGTCTGGTTCACGATTGGTATTTGTATTATTGCAGCAATACAGTATTTTGATCTGGATCAATTGTATAAGGCAAGTATTTTCATATACCTAACTGGCCTTTTAGTACTTGCGATCCTCCTTGTTAGTCCTGAAAGTATTGCGAAACCCGTAAATGGAGCAAAAAGTTGGTTTACCCTGCCTGGTTTATCCTTACAACCAGGGGAATTTGCTAAAATGACAACTGTGTTATACACAGCCGCAGTGATTAGTAAGCACAAAGAAAAGTACGCTGCGAGCAATCTCAAAAGTGATTTCTTATTGTTGTTTAAAATTCTTGGTTTAACAGCACTTCCAGTTATGCTGATTATGCTGCAACCTGACTTTGGAACTGCAATGGTATATTTATTTGTCTGTGGCATGTTGATTATTTTATCAGGTATTAGCTGGAAAATTATCGGTTCTCTTATTTTGGGGATATCTTCTTTAATCGGGGTTGTGCTTGGATTTATCGTAAGATTCCCGGACATAGCAAAAGAAATAGTCGGAAGTAGTAATGCATATCAGATTGACCGAATTATGACGTGGTTTAATCCAGATCAGCAATCAGCGGATGCGACCTTCAACTTTGACCGGGCTCATATGGCACTTGGTTCTGGACAGTTATTTGGTAAAGGAATTGGTAGTTTGCAGGTTGCCACACCAGAGGCTCAAACGGATTTCATCTTTTCAGTCATAGGGGAAAGCTTTGGGTTTATTGGTAGTGCATTGGTCATTTTTCTTTACTTTATGTTGCTATATAAACTAGTTACGCTTGGGTTAAGTATGTTTAAACATTCTCCTTTTGGTTCATATGTTTGTTTTGGATTTATGAGCATTCTACTTGTCCACGTCTTCCAAAATGTTGGAATGAATTTGGGGATAATGCCTATCACTGGGATCCCGCTCCTGTTGATAAGTTATGGTGGTAGTTCTGTGTTATCCACAATGATCGGATTAGGGCTTGTGTACAGAGTGGCTGTAGAGCATTCCATACAAAATGATTATCTTTTCAAATAAAACAAAACCCGCATGATTGCATGCGGGTTTTGTTATGTTTAACTATTACGCTTCTTCTTGTAAGGCTGTCCATTCTTCCATAAATCCTTCTACTTTTTGTTTGAGATTGCTTGTTTCTTCTGTTAGAGCGAGTGCCTTCTCATGGTCTTGATATACTTCAGGCTCTGTCATTTTTTCTTCTAGCTTTTCAATCTCCAATTCATATTGCTCAATAATCGTTTCTAATTCTTGAATACGGCGTTCTTTCTTTCGCCGCTGACTTTGAAGCTGTTTCTCCATTTTGAAGTCACGTTTACGCTGGTCGGCTTTTTGAACTACTTCTTCTGTTTGCTGTAGTCTTTTGAGCTCGGCTTCTTCTTCTTTCTTCTCGATATAATAGTCATAATCGCCCAAATATATGGTGATGCCATCCCGTTGCATTTCGGCTACCTGATCCGTAATTTTATTTATAAAATAACGGTCATGCGATACAAAAACAATGGTGCCTGGAAAATCGAGAAGAGCTGCCTCAAGTACCTCTTTACTGTCTATATCAAGATGGTTTGTCGGTTCATCTAGGATGAGCAAATTAGCTTTCTGCATCATTAGCTTAGCCAGGGCAAGGCGTGCCTTTTCTCCACCACTAAGAGCACTTACAGGCTTCAATACATCATCCCCAGAAAATAGGAAATTTCCAAGAATCGTGCGGATATCCTTTTCATTTTCGGTCGGATATTCATCCCACAACTCTAATAGTACAGTCTTGGAAGAAGTAAGATTGGCCTGTTCCTGATCATAATAACCAATTTGCACATTTGTTCCAATTTGAATGTTGCCACTGTTAGGGATGAGTTTTCCCATGATGGCCTTTAGTAACGTCGTTTTACCGACCCCGTTTGGTCCTACCAAGGCAATTCTTTCGCCTCTATTCACATGAAGTTTAACGTCTTCAAAGATGTTTTCGGGTGCATCACCATAACCAAAAGCAAGCTGATCTATTTTTAATACATCATTCCCACTGCGTCGGTTAATTTGGAAAGAAAACGAAGCGGAGGACTCATCGCCTTGAGGCCTGTTCAATCTTTCTATTTTCTCCAGTTGCTTTCTTCTGCTTTGTGCTCGTTTCGTGGTAGAAGCTCGTACAATATTTCGCTGCACGAAGTCTTCAAGCTTTTTAATTTCAGACTGTTGTTTCTCAAATTCCTTTAAATCCTTCTCATAATCCAAGGCCTTTTGATCAAGGAATTTACTATAGCTTCCATGGTACTTCTTTGTCTTGTGTCGAGAGATTTCGTAAACAATCGATACTGTTTTGTCCAAGAAGTATCTATCATGGGAGACAATTACAACTGCTCCTGGGTAGCTGACTAAATAGTTTTCAAGCCAACCAAGGGTATCAATATCTAGATGGTTTGTCGGCTCATCTAGAATAAGGAGTTGTGGTTTGGTGAGCAATAGCTTACCTAAAGCAAGGCGAGTTTTTTGGCCACCACTCAGCTCTGTAATCGGTGTGCTATAATCATAATCTTGAAAATGTAGCCCTGTAAGAACTGCTTTAATATCCGCTTCATAGGTATATCCACCACTTTGTTGATATACCTGCTGTAATTGATCATAATCATGTAGTAATTTTTGATAAGCGGTTTCAGATAAACTTGCTGTATCCGCCATTTGGTTTTCAAGCTTGCGAATTTCTTCTTCCTTGCTTACTAGTTCAGAAAACACACCTAGCATCTCATCCCATATAGTTAGGTTGGAGTCGAGAGCAGTATGCTGTGAAAGATAACCAATGGTCAAATCCTTTGGTTTGAAAAGTTCCCCGCTATCATATGTTAATTCTCCGGCCATGATCTTTAAAAGCGTGGATTTACCAGCACCATTTCTACCTACTAGCGCGATTCTGTCGTTCTCTTTTACTTCTAATTTTATATTTGATAGTATTTCATCCGCTCCAAAAGCTTTTGAAATGCCATTAACCTGCATAAGTATCATACGTGTCACCTCATCTCTCTTAGTTTACCTTACCTAGACACATCAGTAAAATACAAGATGCTGTAAAAAATTTCATAATGAATTGTGAAAAGAATCACGACTTATTATTAAGTTTCTGC
>NZ_JAIFZM010000027.1 GCF_022095695.1 Oceanobacillus jordanicus | reverse complement strand
AAGGGTGTAACCTTTTTTTAGTTCCAAAGCTATTTTAAAATATACGACTTAGCAAACCAAGTAGAGCGAGTACAACTATGACAATCCAGAATGCATTCTTTTTCACCTTCGAAGGGACACGCTTTTTCTTCCATCTGTTTGGATCAAATTGTACCCCATCATCGTCACGATAGCGACGCTCCCACGGTGAATATGGATTCGTTCGTCGAAGGACAAGTGGTGCGATTACAAATCCGCCGATAAATCCAAATATATGGGCATACACATTAATGTTAGGCCGAAGAAACGTCATTATTAAGCCAATTACAATGATAACTGTAATCATTTGAGAACTTTGGTAATCCAGTAAATGCTTGCGAAAAAATCTCATGAAAATATAGATTCCAAACAACCCAAAGACAGCTCCTGAGGCGCCAACGTGTGTATAGATTGCATGTCCAAAAATAAAGCTAGCAATATTGGCGACAATCCCGGCCCCAACATAGGCAAGGATAAATTTCGTCTTGCCAAGCATTTGTTCAAGCGCTGGTCCAAATAGGACGAGAGAAAACGAGTTGAACAACATATGCATTAAACCAGCATGGAAAAACATTGGGGTGATAAGTCTCCAATACTCGCCCTGGGCAATATGGTAGTTGCTTCCGGCCCCGAGTTGATAAAGGGTATTACCGATTGGCAACATAAGAAAATCTTGAATTAACCATAATACGATATGAATAATTATGATAGTAGAAACGACAGGGTAGAATTTGATGAATTCTGTAACACTTCGTTCATTTCGTATAAACATGACGTCCTCCTCATTTATAATTAAAACGTTAGGTAACTTTGCAGGTAGGGTATTATTATAGTGTAGTAATATATAAACGATCATATGACCATTAATAGCGTACTAAAATACTGGATGAATGTGCAACAATAAGGCTTTTATAGGTGAAAGGAAAGAAAGCAGATGATTAAAGGCATTGGAATAGATCTAATTGAACTAGACCGGATAGCAGAAAGCTTGCAAAAAGGTGACCGGCTTGCAAAAAGGGTGTTAACCAATAAGGAACTGGATATTTTTAATTCCCTTCCAACTGATCCAAGAAGGGTTGAATTCCTTGCAGGTAGATTTGCAGCCAAGGAGGCTTTTGCAAAAGCAACGGGCACAGGTATCGGCAAATTAAGCTTCCGTGATATGGAGGTACTGCCCCAACAAAGTGGTGCTCCTTCCTTTCATGCACCTGGGTATAGCCAAGATAAAATATTTATTTCGATTACACATAGCAGGGATTATGCCGCCGCTCAGGTAGTTATCGAAGCGGATAACGACATGCATAATTGATAAGGTTGTCTCATATATTTTAGTGCGGGTAGGAGGGAACAGTTTTGTATATTGTCACCGCAAAAGAAATGTACGATATTGACCAGTTTTCGATGGACAGGGTAGAGATGGATGGCAGCATGTTAATGGAAAACGCAGGTAGAGAAATAGCCCAGAGAGTAAGTTCCATGATTAATTTTGAGCAGGCCTTATGCATCTTGGTTGGCTCAGGTAATAATGGCGGGGATGGTTTCGTTATTGCCAGAACATTGCTGAATATGGGATATAAAGTTACTGTACTTCAGGTTGTAGAGGATAAGAAAATTGTAGGACATGCAGCATACCATAAGCGTCTCTATCTGAAATGTGACGGCATCTTGAAGCAACTGAACGAGATAAACGATGTTCAGGAAGAGCTTAATAAAGAGGACGTTATCGTGGATGCCATGATCGGCATTGGAGTGAAGGGCGATTTACGAGAGCCACTGTACTCTCTTGTTAATCAAATTAACCGATTGGATAATCTAGTCCTATCAGTAGATATTCCATCAGGTTTACCAACTGATGAGGGAGTAGCAGATTTTACTGCTGTACAAGCTGATCACACTTTTGTGATAGGTGCCATTAAGCAAACGGCCTTTATTCAACATACCGCTCCGAGTTACGGAAAGTGGGAATGTAGCTCCATCGGTTTTCCGCAAGCGGCCTTTAAACAATTGGAAATGGAACGGAAAGTATGGACAAAAGCGGCATTTCAACGTACGTTTCCCGAAAGAAGTGAATACGATCATAAAGGGGATCATGGCAAAGGCTTGGTTATCGGGGGATCCTCGAACATGCCTGGAGCATTAGGTCTTACCACGCGTGCAGCACTGCGTTCGGGTGCAGGGCTGGTAACCGCAGCTACCACGGATAGCGTAATTAAACGTATTGCTTCCTTTTGTCCAGAGGCTACTTTCGTTACAGTTCCGGAGATAAATGGCCATCTTAAATATGGGAATGATATAGACTATAAGGGATTTGATGCAGTGGCAATAGGCATTGGTCTGGGACGTGAAGCAGCTTCTCGTCCTGTGATTAGACATGCAGCTGCTGCAAAAATCCCGCTCATCATTGATGGAGATGGACTTACCCATTTAAAGGCCGATCTTGAAGTGCTTGATGAGAGAGAAGAGCCCGTTATCCTGACACCACATCCAGGTGAAATGGCAATGCTTCTTGATCTATCTGTAAAGGATGTATTGATGCGACCTTTTCATTACGCTAAAAAGTTTGCTACTGATCATGGCGTCTACGTTGTTCTTAAAGGAGCCTTTACGGTTATTACCGACCCTAATGGAAAACAGGCAGTGAATACCACCGGAAACGCCGGACTTGCAAAAGGCGGGAGTGGGGACGTGCTAACGGGAATCATATTAGCGATGATCATGCAGAAACAGTCTATATTTGAAGGGCTTTGCAATGCCTGTTTTGTACATGGTAAATCCGCGGATTTGTTAATACAAGAGTCGCACTCCCAGCATGACTTGCTTGCTTCTGATGTTATTGAAGGACTTTCACTGGTATATCGTACATTCTGATGATCTTGTGTGACAATGGTTCCCTAATGTTTCTACTGAGACAAGGGAGATATGATGTCAATGAAAAGAATGCTAGGTATTTTAATTGTTATGGCAGGATTTGTATTTTTACTGGCAGCCTGTGGGGAAAAGACCCAGGAGGATGTACTTGCTGATTTAGAAGATACGATGAACGAAATGGAAGGCTATAAAGCAAATGCTGAAATGAGTATGAATACAGGGCAGGAAGATCAAAAATTTGCAATTGATATTTGGCATAAAAAAGATGACTTGTTCAGAGTAGCGTTAACGAACGATATGGACGAAAAAGGAAGTCAGGTCATTTTAAAAAATAAAGATGGTGTATTTGTACTAACTCCAGCTTTAAAGAAAAACTTTAAATTTCAATCTGATTGGCCTGAAAACAGTAGTCAACCATATTTATATCAATCACTTGTAAATGATATCAAAAAAGACAAAGAGGCAGAATTTGAATCAACCGACACTCACTATATTTTTAAAACAAAAACGAACTATCAAAGCAATAACAATCTTCCATATCAGGAGATCCATTTTGATAAAAAATCTCTAACTCCAGTGGAGGTTAAAGTACTTGATAAAGATAAAAATGCACTAGTTGTAGTAAAATTCTCCAGTTTCGAAAAAGATGCTAGCTTTAAAGAGGATGACTTTAGCATGGAAAAGAATATGGCTAGTAACGCAACAGAGGACGAAGCTGTTTCTGGAGAGGTAGAGGACAATGCCCTAACAGTATCTTTACCGACATTTATGGCTGGATCTGAACTGGAGCAGAAAAAGGAGATCGATTTAGAAGATGGACAACGTGCTATTCTAACTTTCTCTGGCGACAAGAATTTTACGCTTGTACAAGAAAAACGAAATGTTGTCCCAACAATGACCTCTCCTCAGGAAGTGAAGGGGGACATCATCAATCTAGGTCACACTGTGGCGGGCTTGTCACACAATAAACTGGAATGGTCCTATAATGGTGTTGATTATATCCTGGCAAGTGATGAATTAACGAAAGAAGAGCTAATCCAAGTGGCACAATCCGTACAAGGTCAAGAAGTGAAATAGAATGAGATTCACAGAAGCAGACTCGTCAACAGGAGAGGGGGTCTGCTTTTTTCTTTGTTCATTGTCAGTTCCATGTGGTTAGTGACTCCTGTAACCTTCTGATCCCACGTCATAGAGGTTATGACGTTCAAAACTAGAAAGAAATCCAGTCAAAAAGTCCATCATCCTCTCCCTCACCCACTCAGCTCAACTTCTGACCAGTACCAGGCAAGCTTAATCCACCTTCCATTAATAGTCCCTCCAAACTTTTCTTATCGTTGACAGGTATGTAAGGAAAGGAAATAATAGAAGGAGATTTTTTACTAGAAGTATGTAAGGGAGGATTTTCAGTTGACTCGGGCTAGAATCAGACCCACTTGGGCAGAAATAGATTTAGACGCTATTACACATAATATTAAAGCAATGCACGAACGACTGCCTGAAAAAACGAAAATAGTTGCTGTGGTTAAGGCGAATGGGTACGGGCATGGTAGTATACAAATTGCTAAAAAGGCCCTTGACTCAGGTGCCACATCATTGGCGGTAGCCTTGCTCGAGGAGGCGTTAGAGTTAAGAGAGGCTGGTATTGATGCTCCTATTCTTGTAATGGGATGGGTCCCCCCTGAAGCTGCGGCAATTGCTGCAAAGCATCATATTACCCTGACATTCTTTCAAAAGGATTGGTTGGACCAAGTTAGCAGTATGGAGTTTGATGAAAGATTGCAGCTACATCTAAAGCTTGATACTGGAATGGGAAGAATAGGGATACGTTCAAGTGAAGCATTACGCGGGATATTATATGCATTAAATGACAAACCAAGCATATATTTAACAGGAGTGTACACTCATTTTGCAACAGCCGATGCACCAAACCTAACCTATTTTCATAAGCAAAAAGAAAAATTTGAGAGAATGCTCTCCGAACTGAGGGAACAGTGGTCAGGCGAGGTAACCGTTCATATTGGGAACAGTGCAAGTGCAATTCGTTTACCAGGGGACATGTATGATTTTGTTCGTTATGGTATATCTATGTACGGTTTGTACCCGTCCCAGCCAGTTAAGGAAGAGCAGGCAATAAACCTGAAACAGGCTTTCTCGCTCCACAGCAGGTTGGCTCATGTAAAGCAAATTGAAGCTGGAGATGCAATTAGTTACGGTTTAACGTACAAGGCTGAAAAGACGGAATGGATTGGAACGATACCTATTGGGTATGGAGATGGCTGGATTCGCAAACTTCAAGGTTTTTCCGTGCTTGTAGATGGAAAAAGGATGCCCATTGTCGGTAGAATTTGTATGGATCAAACAATGATTCGGCTGGATCAGGAATATCCTGTGGGGACCAAAGTAACGTTGCTTGGATCCCAGAATGGCTCATTTATTAATATTGATGAAGCGGCAGCCTATGTAGATACCATTAGTTACGAGATTCCCTGTTTACTTAATGAGAGAATTCCACGCATTTACAAAGGCGGGTAAAAATGTCCAACCAATGCTTTATACCACAATTTTATAATATTAAACGACAAAACAAGCGAATTTAATTAATTTTTTTCAAGAACCCTTTGCAAACGCCCAGATTCAATGATATCATTAAAAAGAATTTGATTATGTTCGTTCAACAGTTGGCGGAGGTGCATGGTTTTGTCAGAGAGTTTACAAGAAGTCTTGGTAAAGATACCTAAAAACCTGTTAAATGAGGTGGATGGATTAATGAAACATGAAAATAGTGATTTGAGCGATTTCATCTGTCAGGCAACAAGAAACTTTTTAGAGCATAAGAGAGATGAACACATTCAGCAATTTCATGAAACAATGCAACGAGGCTATGAAGAAATGGGCCGCATTAATCTAACAATTGCTTCGGAAGCTTTTCAAGCTGAAGAGGAGGCTGAAAACACCTTAGAGCGCTCTGTGATCGGGGTGTAAACGTTGATCGTTCAAAGAGGCGAAGTATACTTCGCTGACTTATCCCCTGTGGTTGGATCAGAGCAGGGAGGCGTCCGCCCAGTATTGATCCTACAAAATGATATAGGAAATCGGTTTAGTCCAACTGTAATTGTTGCTGCAATTACAGCACAAATTCAGAAAGCCAAGTTGCCAACACACGTTGAGATCAACGCAAAGCGCTACGGATTTGACCGCAATTCTGTCATATTGCTAGAACAAATACGTACGTTAGATAAGCAGCGGCTTACGGATAAAATAACAAAGCTCGACAACGAAATGATGAAAAAAATTGATCAGGCGTTAGAAATTAGCCTTGGTTTAAAAGATATGTACGGCCAATAGAAATACCCTTGTTTAAAGTGACAAGGGTATTTTTTAATGGGTAAAAATAGAAAGCTGACATTGACTACGGATCAAGCGTTCAATCAACTAAGATAGCGATTCAAACGAAGGGTTATGACTTAATAGAATGGAATTGGTTGTGTTACAATAAAACAGAAAATGTAACCATGCACGATATTTTGATATATTCACACAAAATTTGCATGAATATAATAGGACTGGCTTAAGATAAAAGGAAAGTGGGGGAAAAGGATGGATCAGAAATTTAAACAATCGGCAATTGAAAATAGTGATTCAATAGTACAAATGTGGATGGAAGAAATTAATTCAATAAAAGACGGCAACTATACTGCCAGCATATCAGACGAACTATTTGAAAGTACGAATAGGGAATTTGTAAATGTTATCTTTACGAGTATTAAAAGCCAAGGATCAACCAAGGTTGTGGAAGACTTTTCTGAAAAAATTATAAACCTTGGATGGCCACTCAGTTACATAACGGACGGATTACAGGTTTTTCGCAGAGTGACAATTGATTATATCCTCGGACAATCTGTGAAAATAGATTCCTCTTATATATCTGACGTCATTAAAAGTGTTGATGCTTGGGTGGAGCCGATAATTCGTCAATTGGTAAATGAGTATTCAGGAAGCTGGGAGCATATTGTTTCATTGCAACGAGTAGCTCTACAAGAGTTATCTGCCCCTCTTATTCCGGTAATGGACCGAATTACAGTGATGCCGTTGATTGGTACAATTGATACAGAACGTGCGAAACTAATCATGGAGAACCTTCTTGAAGGTGTCATTAAACATAACTCTGAGGTAGTACTCATTGATATTACGGGTGTTCCAGTTGTAGATACCATGGTGGCGCACCATATCATTCAGGCAGCTGAAGCTGTCCGACTTATTGGATCAACCTGTATTCTTGTTGGGATTCGCCCGGAAATTGCCCAGACGATTGTAAATCTTGGTATCGATCTAGGGAAGTTCCCGACGAAAAGCTCGTTGAAAAAAGGCTTTACTAAAGCGTTAGAAATCACGGGAAGAGAAGTTATTGAGCATGAAAAAACAGAAGAGAATGTAGAAAAGCTTATTGATTCTTTAAAAGGGGAGTGAAATCATGCGTATACCGATATTGAAATTGCATAATTATCTGCTGATTTCTATTCAAACAGAAATTGATGATAATACTGCAATCCAATTTCAGGAAGACTTATTAAGCAAGATCCATCAGAGTGGAGCAACGGGGGTTGTGATTGACCTCACTTCGGTTGATATTATAGACTCCTTTATTGCTAAAGTACTGGGCGATGTTGTGACGATGTCAGACCTAATGGGGGCGAAAGTAGTTCTTACAGGAATTCAGCCAGCGGTTGCCATGACGCTAATTGATTTAGGTATTCATTTGAAAAATGTCCCAACGGCACTGGATTTGGAACAAGGTTTAATTAAACTCTACCAGGAACTGGGGGAATAATGAATGAATCCCCAATCTTGTGTAAATATACAAAAAGAGTGGGATATTGTTGGGGCAAGGCAACTCGGCAGGGATATAGCCAGAAAAATTGGCTTTGGTACTGTTGATCAGGCAAGAATTGCTACGGCAATATCAGAATTAGCTCGAAATATATACTTATATGCCGAAACTGGGCAAATTTGTTTTGAAGTAATTGATAATATGGATCATAAAGGCATCTCTATGGTTGCAATAGACAATGGTCCTGGGATTGATGATGTCAGCAAGGTGATGGAAGATGGTTATTCAACCTCCGGTGGCCTAGGAGCAGGTCTTCCAGGTGTAAAACGATTAATGGATGATTTTGATCTACAGTCGGAAGCAGGTAAGGGTACAAGAATAAAAGCTGTAAAATGGGTAAGATAAAGTATTGAAGTAAGATGGCAGGATTTTTATTCTATATGAGAAACAGAGGTGTGTGCAGCGTATTAGTGGTACACACTTCTTCTCATTAGTCTGCAGTGATTATACGAGGGGGGGATATAGTGGACGACATGATAAAAGTAGACGCAGCTAATTACAAGGACCTCATGAAACATTATATTGAAACACAGGACGAGCAATCTCTATATGGTGTAGAGCAGGTGAGTAAAACATTCATTAAAAATAATATACTCCCTGAAGAGATTGTTAACCTCCATATACAGGCGTTGGCAGAACTATATCCTAATATGCTTGAAGACTTCCAGCATTCGATGGATTTCCTTCTCGAAGCAATGATTGCTTATGGAATGGCGCACCAAGAGTATCAGACGTTAAGGGAGAAACAAAATGAACTTAAATCTGAAATTTCGGTTGCTGCAAGTATGCAAAAAACATTGCTGGGGACGACAAAGCCTACTATTGAAGGGCTTGATATTGGTGTGATAAGCGTTCCTGCCCATCAGATGAATGGGGATTACCATCACTTTGTAAAAGGAAAAGATGGTTCACTTGGTATTGCGGTTGCAGATGTAATTGGGAAGGGAATTCCAGCAGCGCTCTGCATGTCCATGATTAAGTATGCAATGGATAGTTATCCTGAGGAATCGATGACACCTAAGGCTATTCTGAAGAACCTTAATCGTGTAGTGGAACGAAATGTGGATCCGAGTATGTTTATTACCATGTTTTATGCTCAGTATCTTCCTACAGAAAATTTATTGCAGTATTCATCTGCTGGTCATGAGCCTGGTTATTATTATAATGCTTCCGCAGATTCCTTTACCGAAATTGAATCAAAAGGGCTTGTTCTTGGGGTATCACCAGCAACAGAGTACAACCAGTATGAATTGAAAGTGGATAAAGGTGACATGATCATCCTCTTGACAGATGGCGTAACGGAATGTAGGGATGGCGAAAGGTTTATCGAAAGTGAAGAGATTCTTGATGTCATTAAGCAATATTCCCATTTACCTTCCCAGGAAATGGTTACACAAGTATATAAGCACTTTGAGAAACTTCAGGAATTTGAACTAAGGGATGACTTTACTCTACTTATTTTAAAAAGAGAAGTTTAATTTTCTAGAAAAAGGGTAAATAAAGTGTAATGTAATAAATTAAGGCTGGGATGTTAATCTTTTGAGATTAATCATCCGTACATAACCAGGCCGATTTCTAGGAGGAGCTTATGAATTTAGTTATCGATGTAGTCGAAGAAAATAATAAATCAGTTGTGAACCTTTCAGGAGAAATTGATGCATATACAGCACCGAATCTAAAGGAATCGCTTCTACCCTTAACCCAAAAAGAGGGAAATACAGTAGAAGTAGACCTTGGGAATGTAAATTACATGGATAGTACAGGCTTAGGTGTTTTTATTAGTGCACTAAAATCAACTAAAGAGAATGGTAGCGAAATGAAGCTCGTTAATATACAGGACCGTGTGTTACGCTTGTTCAAGATTACGGGGTTAGATGAAATTATGGATTTAAATTCAACAATTCGGGGTGTGACGGAGTAATGGAGAGATTTGACTTTATAGAGATGAAGGTTCCTGCGAAGCCAGAGTATGTAGGTGTCATTCGTTTAAGTATTTCAGGTATAGCGAATCGTATGGGTTTTTCCTATGAGGATATTGAAGATTTAAAGGTAGCCATATCTGAAGCAATCACAAACGCGGTAACACATGCTTACCATGAAAATGACGAAGGGGAAGTGACAGTAGGCTTTGCAGTCTATGAGGATCGCCTTGAAGTAATGGTTGCAGATCACGGTGGTAGCTTTGATCTAAATGAAATAAAAGATGGTATTGGCCCATACAAAAACACAGAGTCCGTGGAAAACCTTCGTGAAGGTGGTTTCGGTCTGTTTCTAATAAATACATTAATGGACAAGGTTCAGATTAACAATAACTATGGTGTTATTATTCTGATGACAAAGTATCTAAACGAAACAGAGGTGGACTTAGATGACGACCAAATCTCAACCACACAATAGCGGAAGAGATGAGGTTTACCAATGGATTGAGTTTCTGCAAAAAGAACCAAAAGATGAAGTAATACAGGAAAAGATTGTTTTAACCTATACAGATCTTGTGGAGTCTATTGCAAGGAAGTATTCTAAAAACAGCACGATTCACGAAGACTTGGTACAAGTAGGTATGATAGGTTTGCTAGCTGCTGTTAGAAGATATGATCCAACCTTTGGTAAATCATTTGAGTCTTTTGCTATACCAACCATAATTGGTGAAATTAAGCGTTTTATACGGGATAAAACATGGAGTGTCCATGTACCGAGAAGAATTAAGGAACTTGGACCAAAGATTAAAAAAGCGGTCGATGAACTTACTACAAATACTCAAAAATCCCCAACAGTAAGAGAGATAGCTGACTATCTTGAGGTGTCTGAAGAGGATATCCTTGAAACAATGGAGATGGGTAAGAGCTATAAAGCACTCTCAGTCGACCGTAAAATTGAAGCTGATTCAGATGGAAGTACGGTAGCAATTCTTGATCTAGTTGGTAATGAAGAAAGTGGATATAATAACATTGACCAAAAAATGCTGCTCGAAAAAATTCTGCCGATTCTGTCTGAAAGAGAACAACAAATTTTACAATGTACGTATTTTGATAACATGAGCCAAAAGGAAACTGGCGAATTATTGGGAATCTCCCAGATGCATGTCTCCCGCCTTCAGCGACGCTCTTTACGAAAATTAAGAGAAGCAATTCAGGCTGAGAGTACGGAGGTCTTCGATTGAGCGAGAATATAGTGGATGTCTCTGTCTTCCAAAAAGCAAAAAAAGGAAAATATCATTGCGGTGATAGTTACTTTTACAAGGAAACGGAAAAAGAGTTTGTATGTGCGATTGCAGATGGTTTGGGAAGTGGTGAGTTTGCTAAGGAATCATCACAAATTGTAATTGATATCATTCGGAACAATAGTTCCACTAGAATAGAGAACTTAATTGAAAAGTGTAATGAACAGCTACAAGGAAAACGTGGTGTCGTGCTTGGCGTTTTGAAAATTGATTTTAAGTCAGGAACATACTCCTTTTCCTCAATAGGTAACATATGTATTATGACTATTTCAGATGATAAGAAACGGAAGCGAAATATACCGAATGCTGGTTATTTGGCAGGGTATCATCGGCCGTTTAAAGTGGTTCAGGAAACATTGGATAAAAAAATGAACTTTGTCATGTTTTCTGATGGGGTTAGTGATAAAGAACTATCTAAGAAATATTTAACCAATCAGGATGTCACGACAATTACAAAGACTTTTGAGTATATAAGTGAACCGGACAGAGATGATGATACAACGTTGATCGCAATTCGATATGATGCAGATAAAAGGAAGGCAGGCGAGTAAGACAACTGTCTTCCTTTTTCAATTGCCATAAACATACATACGTATAATTTCACGTTCATTATGAAATCGGTACGTAATTTGGTAAACTAGAAATGGTGTGAAGGAGGAGTAACATTGGCTGAAACATATAATCAAGACCTTATTCAATGGGTCTCAAAAGAAGCAAACGTTAATACAACTATCGTAAACAAGGTAATTTCGTTATTAGACGAAGGGAACACCGTACCGTTTATCGCACGTTATCGAAAAGAGATTACCGGCGGTTTAGACGAGGTGCAAATTAAAACTGTTCAAG
Source organism: Oceanobacillus jordanicus (assembly GCF_022095695.1). Classification (GTDB taxonomy): domain Bacteria; phylum Bacillota; class Bacilli; order Bacillales; family Amphibacillaceae; genus Oceanobacillus_B; species Oceanobacillus_B jordanicus. The sequence goes on along the minus strand of NZ_JAIFZM010000027.1, from coordinate 6,109 downwards.
ACAAATGGGCGTATGCTGTGAATCTTTCAGATCGAAAAGAGGAAGTACTACGAATAATCGAAGAACAGGGTAAGCTTACAGAAGAGCTTCGTAAAGAAATTACACAAGCAACACAATTACAACGTGTAGAGGATCTTTACAGACCATACAAACAAAAGAGAAGAACGAAGGCTACGATAGCGAAGGAAAAAGGGCTTGAACCACTCGCTATTGCTATTTGGAAGCAAGAAAATATGGACGCCTTGAAAGAAGTCGACCAATATATTTCGGAAGAGAATGATGTACATACAGTAGATGATGTACTGGCAGGTGCAAATGATATTGTGGCTGAATGGATTTCAGATGACCCAGAATACCGTGACCACCTCCGTGAGGAAACTTTCAAGCGGGGCACTGTTCAATCAAAAGTAAAAAATGCGGAGTTGGATGAAAAACAAGTCTTCCAGATGTATTACGATTATAATGAAGCGGTGAGGTCCATGGTGTCACACCGAATTCTTGCATTGAATCGTGGAGAAAAGGAAGGGATTTTAAAGGTAGCAATTGAAACTCCGATAGAGGGGATCACTCGTTATCTTCAGGAGCAAGTTATTCGTCGTTCTACAATAGGCGAGGTTAGAGAGATTCTTGAACGTGCTATTGATGATAGCTACAAGCGTCTTATCCAGCCATCAATTGAAAGGGAAATTCGCAATGCTTTATCAGAAAAAGCAGAGGATCAAGCCATTGATGTATTTTCTAAAAACCTAAAAAATCTATTGCTACAGCCACCTTTAAAAGGGAAAACTATTCTTGGGGTGGATCCAGCTTTTCGTACTGGTTGTAAGCTAGCAATTGTGGATGAAACAGGCAAGGTGCATGAGGTTAGTGTCATGTACCCGACAGCACCTAAAAATGATGTTAAGGGTGCAGAGAAACTCATGCTCTCATTTATTAAAAAATATCCAATTGAACTCATTGCGATCGGAAACGGCACAGCTTCAAGAGAGACGGAGCAATTTGTTGCAAATGTAATTTCAGAAAATCAACTGGATATTCCATATATCATTGTGAACGAAGCGGGTGCAAGTGTATATTCGGCTTCTGAACTTGCCAGAGAAGAATTTCCTGATTTACAGGTGGAAGAGAGAAGTGCTGCTTCCATAGCGAGACGTGTTCAGGACCCATTGGCAGAGCTTGTTAAAATTGATCCAAAGTCTATCGGTGTTGGCCAATATCAACATGATGTTAGCCAGAAATCCTTGAACGAGTCATTATCGTTTGTTGTGGAGACAGCCGTAAACCAAGTTGGTGTAAATGTGAATACGGCATCAGCTTCCCTTTTGCAATATGTAGCAGGTCTTAGTAAGACAGTTGCTAATAACATCGTCAAGCAGCGGAACGATCAAGGGAAATTTGTAAACCGCAAACAGCTTAAGAAGATTCCGAGGCTTGGTGCTAAAACCTATGAGCAAGGAATAGGATTCCTACGCATAGTCGACGGAGACCACCCGCTCGATCGTACACCGATTCACCCGGAAAGTTATCCGCAAGTAGAAGAATTATTAAAATTGGTAGACAGTAGCATGGAAGATATCGGTACAGAGCAGCTTCGTACCAAGCTTGCTAATGTAGACAATGCTACTATTGCCGAGCAATTAGGTATTGGAAAGCCAACACTAGTGGATATCATGAATGCCTTAAGCAGACCGGAACGTGACCCACGTGACGATTTTCCACAGCCTTTACTTAAGAAAAATGTTCTTTCGTTAGAGGATCTGAAACCTGGAATGGAAATGCAAGGAACAGTCCGTAATGTTGTAGATTTTGGAGTGTTTGTTGATATTGGAGTGAAACAGGATGGCCTAGTCCATATCTCAAAAATGGCAAACAAGTTTGTCAAACACCCAATGGATATCGCTTCTGTTGGAGATGTGGTTACGGTTTGGGTAGAGCAAGTAGATAGTGATAAAGGTAGGATTGCCTTAACTATGATAGAAGGATGAGAAAAAGCCGGATAACTCTTTGGAGAGATATCCGGCTTTTTTGTGTGTAGTAGGCTGATGAAAAAGTAGTACTTACTCTTTTCAGCTAATTAACGTACGCTTTCTGGAACAGCTAGTCCAAGGCCTTGTGCGATTCTTTCGCCCCATTCAGGATCAGCTTTATAGAAATGCTCAATTTGACGCAGCTTAATTTCTTCTTTTTCTACTGGCTCCATGTGACCAACAAACGCTTTGATAAGACGATCTTTTTCATCAGCACTCATTAAGCGGTAAAGGTCGCCTGCCTGAGTGTAATGATCTTCACTATCATAAGGTACACTGTCAGCTTGGCCATGTACTTCAAATGGAGTAGTTTTAGCTGTGATATCTTCGGCAGGGCCATTTTGGCTGTTTGGTTGGTAGTTAGGTGTGCTTCCACCATTACCGTTTACACTCATAAAGCCATCACGTTGATAGTTGTTTACTTCATTTTTTGGACGGTTAATTGGAATTTGGTGATGGTTGCCACCAAGACGGTAACGATGCGCATCAGAATATCCAAATAAACGACCTTGAAGCATTTTATCAGGTGAAGCTTCAATTCCTGGTACAAATTGACCCGGAGAGAATGCAGCCTGTTCTACTTCTGCAAAGTAGTTTTCAGGATTGCGATTTAATACCATGCGGCCAACTTCGATACGTGGGTAATCTTTCTTAGACCAAACCTTTGTAACATCGAATGGATCCCATTTATAATCTTTGGCATCTTCTTCAGGCATGATCTGTACATATAATTTCCAAGCAGGGAAATCTTCATTTTTAATTGCGTTAAAGAGATCCTCTGTATGGTAATCAGGGTTTTCCCCAGCAAGTTTATCAGCAAGGTCAACATCTAAGCCTTTTACACCTTGTTCACTAATGAAGTGGTATTTTACCCAGAAAACTTCTCCTTGAGCATTTACCCATTTAAATGTATGACTACCATACCCGTTCATATGACGCAGTGTAGCAGGAAGACCTCTATCACCATGTAGGTACGTAATTTGATGTAATGATTCTGGTGATAATGACCAGAAGTCCCACACCATATTTGGATCTTTTAGATGTGTCTGTGGATGACGCTTTTGTGTATGGATAAAGTCAGGAAACTTAATCGCATCGCGAATGAAGAAGATAGGAGTATTGTTACCTACTAAATCATAGTTCCCTTCTTCTGTGTAAAATTTAACTGCAAAGCCACGTGGGTCACGGACGGTATCCGCTGAGCCAAGTTCCCCTGCAACAGTAGAAAAACGAATAAACATATCTGTGCGTTTTCCTGCTTCGCTTAGGAAATCTGCCTTTGTATATTTAGAAATTTCATCATTTGTCACTTCAAAGTAGCCATGTGCTCCAGCGCCCTTAGCGTGAACGACACGCTCAGGTATACGTTCTCTATTAAAATGTGCAAGTTTCTCAAGTAAATGGAAATCCTGGAGTAAAGTTGGTCCATTATGACCAGCTGTTACTGAATTCTGGTTGTCGCCAACGGGAGCCCCGGCAGCAGTAGTAATACGGTTATTATTATTACTCAATGTTTATTCCCCTCTCTAAACTAAAATTAGACTTTCTACGTTTTATTATAATATAAACCAGATAAAAATCAATATTTAATTAAAATTATTTTAAATAACAACCACAAAACGCGCTTTAAACTTATTTAACCACCTTTAATATGTTAAAATAAGAGTATTGTGCAATAGAGAATGAGATAAAGGAAATGAAAATGATGACAGAAATTGAACTATATAAATTAGTAGAAGAATTATCTAGAAGGTTCTTTAATCGTACGTTTCTGGATGATGTTTGTTTTAATAATAGATTGCGAACAACAGGAGGGCGATACATTCCGGCGAAGAGGGTGATAGAGCTGAACCCTAAATATCTCGAGGCAGATATGGAAGAATTTAAGGGAATTATAAAACATGAACTTTGTCACTACTTTCTTCATATAGATGGAAAAGGATATAAACATGGAGATGCAGATTTTAAACAGTTGTTGAAAGAAACTGGATCCCCTAGGTATTGTAGTCCTTTGCCTACTCAAAAATTAGAATACAATTATCAATATATATGTAAAGAATGTAAGCAGGTATATAAAAGAAGAAGAAGGGTAAATTTAAAGAAGTATCGTTGTGGTAAGTGTAGAGGGGCATTACAACTAGTGGATATAAATAAGTAATAAAGCTATGTAATAAAGCGATAAAAAAATTCACGTAGGATATTGACGAATGTTGTCATCCATGGTAAATTAAATAAGCTAATAAATTACATAACAACACATCGAAAAACGTTTTAAAAAAGTGTTGACATCAAATTACAAATGTTGTATGATATTAATCGTTGCGAAAAACGCAATTGACATTATTCCACAGTAGCTCAGTGGTAGAGCTATCGGCTGTTAACCGATCGGTCGTAGGTTCGAATCCTACCTGTGGAGCCATACGGAGAAGTACTCAAGTGGCTGAAGAGGCGCCCCTGCTAAGGGTGTAGGTCGTGTAAGCGGCGCGAGGGTTCAAATCCCTCCTTCTCCGCCATTAATTATTGGCCCGTTGGTCAAGCGGTTAAGACACCGCCCTTTCACGGCGGTAACACGGGTTCGAATCCCGTACGGGTCATCTTAATTAAAAAGTAAAAAGAATCAAGGTTGGGTCCGGTAGTTCAGTTGGTTAGAATGCCTGCCTGTCACGCAGGAGGTCGCGGGTTCGAGTCCCGTCCGGACCGCCAGATGTTGGGCCATAGCCAAGCGGTAAGGCATCGGGTTTTGATCCCGTGTACCCCAGGTTCGAATCCTGGTGGCCCAGCCATTTATTTTTTGAGTAAGACCTATAGTAAGTAGTATTGTAAAATGTACTATTTAATAAATAGTATTTTTTTATTCCCTTTTTACGGGAGTCGGAAGTTCACATTACTTCCTTATAAAGAAACCTATAATCATTAGGAGCCATTAGCTCAGTTGGTAGAGCAACGAGTATCACTTCTACCGAATTAGCTACGAGTAACCCCGATGCATTGACATCTAGAATAAGCTTTTAGAAGCAGGGGTCACTAGATGAACATTCTTAATGTAGTAAGATTATCCTTTTAAACAGGAGCCATTAGCTCAGTTGGTAGAGCAAGCCGCTGGCATCATCGAGTAAGCTACTAGGTGCAGGCCTGCGAGGAGTGCGACATCATCGTATAACTTGCAACACGACGAGCATACAGAAATACACATTACTTCCTAATAAGGAAACTTTATAATCATTAGGAGCCATTAGCTCAGTTGGTAGAGCATCTGACTTTTAATCAGAGGGTCGAAGGTTCGAATCCTTCATGGCTCACCATTTTAAATATAAATCATGCGGGTGTGGCGGAATTGGCAGACGCGCTAGATTTAGGATCTAGTGCCTTCGGGCGTGGGGGTTCAAGTCCCTTCACCCGCATTAAACCATTTGGTTTTATAGAAACAGAGAAGTGTTTAAGATCTATGCGGTCGTGGCGGAATGGCAGACGCGCTAGGTTGAGGGCCTAGTGGGTGAATAACCCGTGGAGGTTCAAGTCCTCTCGGCCGCACTTTTAGTAAATTATATATGCGCCCGTAGCTCAATTGGATAGAGCGTTTGACTACGGATCAAGAGGTTAGGGGTTCGACTCCTCTCGGGCGCGCCATTATTACGGGAAGTAGCTCAGCTTGGTAGAGCACATGGTTTGGGACCATGGGGTCGCAGGTTCAAATCCTGTCTTCCCGACCATCGAAGTATTATATTGCTAACAGGTCAAAGGTAATTGTAATTTCAAATTTTATATCTTATGCGGGTGTAGTTTAGTGGTAAAACCTCAGCCTTCCAAGCTGATGATGAGGGTTCGATTCCCTTCACCCGCTCCATAATCCTTTTAGTATGTGGGCCTGTAGCTCAGCTGGTTAGAGCGCACGCCTGATAAGCGTGAGGTCGGTGGTTCGAGTCCACTCAGGCCCATTCTATCACAATAAAAAAAGTGTTGACACACTTTCTTGTCTGTGATATTCTTGTTAAGTCGCCTTTTGAAGCGACGCAAACAAATTGCTCTTTGAAAACTGAACAGAACAACTAGTATGTCAAGGAAAAACAGACTTTCTGTTTTCC
>NZ_JAIFZM010000026.1 GCF_022095695.1 Oceanobacillus jordanicus | reverse complement strand
AAACCCCTTGCATTTTTTGAAGAAAATGCATATAATATGGTCAGTTATCAAGGAAGTTTGAAGTGATTCATTTTCTTTCTATGAGAAACACAAAATGACCTATATGAATTAGGTCTGGTAGTAATAGCGGAGAGGTCACACCTGTTCTCATGCCGAACACAGAAGTTAAGTTCTCCAGCGCCGATGGTAGTTGGGGCTTTGCCCCTGCAAGAGTAGGACGCCGCCAGGCCTATTTTTTTATATATTGCGTATAATAATCGGTCACCATGTACATAATATGATTGTTATAGTAATTTATTATTATTCCACAGTAGCTCAGTGGTAGAGCAATCGGCTGTTAACCGATCGGTCGTAGGTTCGAATCCTACCTGTGGAGCCATTTTTATGTCTGCTTCCATAGCTCAGCAGGTAGAGCACTTCCATGGTAAGGAAGGGGTCAGCGGTTCAAATCCGCTTGGAAGCTCTTATAAGAAAGGTCTTTACTCAACTCGAGTAAAGACCTTTTTATTTATATTCTAGACGCTTTCGGCCCTCTACAATCAATAAAGGTTACTTCTGTAAATTCCCCTTTTATTCTCCAACATCCCCATCCGCTTACAAGCAAACGCATACTCTACATTAAATAATTCCATGAGCTTATACGGTGTCATTTTCAAAGTATTGTCTTCCAGCATAAAGGTTGGGATGCATAGGTGGAAGCTGAAATAGTTTGCCTGCCATTCCTGTAATTCCATAAAGCTGCGTGGTAATAGCTCTTGCCTTCCTACATGCCACAAAATATGTCCAACTTCATGGGTGAATTCTTGCCACTGAACTCTTTCATTCTTTTGCTCATTTAAGAAGATAATGTATTTCCCATTCCTACATATTGCTTCACTTCCAAACTCCCATAAATGTACCGTTACTTGAAGGGCATTCGCTACTTTATCAATACCTAAGTCTGCAGGCTTTCTTATATTGAAAGATAGTAAAAGGTCCTTAACAAATTTTTCTGTCCTAGTGTAAAACATAGTAATGCCTCCTTGAAAAAAGAATGTATGTTCGTATTTAAGTTATAAAAGGAGGTGTACCATTATTTGTACACCTAACAACCGGCAAAGAGTCTTTAGTAAGATAACTTACTCTTCCTTGAATGCTTCCCAAATTCTTTTTAACCTGCGCAAATCTTCTTCACTATTTTGTGGTAACGTTTTATACCACCTCTCGAGAGAAGGATCATTCCGAAATGCTTCAAATTCTTGTTTTTCAGACATGGAAGGATTCTCTGATCTCCCAAGAAGATAGTCAGTAGTTACTTCGAGGATTGTTGCTATACGGCTAAGCTCGTGATCTTTAACAGGCCTTTCCCCTAGCTCAATACGATTCATAACACTCACATTTAATTCAACGCGTTTGGCAAGTTCTCGTTGACTCCACCTTTGTCTCTCTCGCAATTGGACAATTCTTTCCCCTAAATTCACCGTGAACAACCCTTTCCTATACCTCTATATCCTAACATAGTTTCTATTAGTGAAACAAATTATTATTTTTAGCCCTAAAGTCCTCTTTACATTTCTGTTTTAGAAATATAATATAAGAACACACGTTCTATTGTATTTTATCATGTTTTATAATAACAGGGGGTAAATCTATGAATAAAAAGTTGAATGCTGTTAGATGGGTTGTCAGTGACATAAGAAAGGATAAGCAAAGTGGGGTTCTCTCTCCTATTAAGAGAAGTAAGTATGCACAATTATTATTTGAAAAGGGGGCGGGGTTTAATGAACGAAAAACAGATTGAGCGCACATTGAAAGACTATCATTGGATGATTAAAGAAATTAAAAGGCAGCGCGATGTGCTTGAGGAAGAGATAGGTTTAAAGCTAGTTGCCTCTTCTGGTATAGAGTCAACCCTTCCTAAAGCAAAAGGAACCGTTAGTGATCCTGTTGGACAAGAAGTATTGCGTAGGGAGAAGAAGAGTGGATGGATCATAAAATTGGAGAAAAAGATACTATATATCCAAGAAAGAATGGAAGTCATTGAAGATCCCAGGGAAATGGCTATTTTAGAATGTATGTTAGATGGAATGACAATCAGTGCGATTAGCCAGCATATGGGTTTATCAAGAAGGCAGGTCTATCATGTGAAGGATGAGATCGTTCGGAAAATTTCACACTTTACACACTCTGCTCAGTAGATGACAAGAATAACAAGAGGGATGTATAATCGGATTAACAGGAATAGAACAAACGTTCCTGTTAGAGATCCTATTCCTTTTTAGCGTCTTTCCTAAGCAAAACATTGCTAGGTAAAGACGTTTTCATTTTAACAAATGAAAAGAAAAGGACACTACTACGTCTTGAAGGGAGGTTGGGAATGCTAAATCAAAAGGAACAGGAAAATTTGAAGGAATTTATGACAGTGCTTACGGAGGTGAAGGTGTCGTTGGCGGAGTTAAATGGAAAAATAGATCAAATAGAAGATATTAAAGAAACACTCGCCAAGACAAAGAAAATTGCAGACGAGGCAAACTATCGTTCTACCGAGAACAATAGTAAAATCACTTCCATTCAGACTAGCTCAAGGCATTTGGGAATCGCCCTAATCTCTATGATTGGGGCGTTTGTATGTCAAATTCTATTTTTTCTGTTGACGTTTGGTATATGAAATAAAAAGAGGGAGGTGATGTAATGGATAGAGGAACGGTCGTACGCACCATCGCCCTTGTAATATCTTGGTCGAATGTGCTGCTCAATCACTATAACTTACAGCCGATTCCCGTGTTGGATGAGCAAACGATAGCATACTTGTTATGTTTCTCTGTCTCTGTGTGGTCATGGTTCAAAAATAATTACCTTACAGCAAAAGGTGAACAGCAAAAACTAGTACTAAAAAAATATCATTTGGCAAAGTAGTCAAACGGCTAGTCCACACGGGCAAGCCGTTTTTCTAATATAAAATATCAAGGAGGAGATTTATTATGGCTATTATTGCAATTGGAGCAGGACATGGAATTAACACACCGGGAAAGAGAACACCTGCAGGAGAAAGAGAATGGAGCTTTAACAATAAGGTAGTTTCGGCTGCTATTAACTACCTTGGAGGCTACGAGAACGCTACTATCGTGAGGTTGGATGATCCAACAGGAAACACAGACGTTCCGTTAACAACGAGAACGAATAAAGCAAACAACGCTAATGCTGATATCTTGGTATCCTATCATCATAATGCTAACACAGGACAGTGGGGAACATGGACGGGTACCGAGACGTATCATTATCCTGGATCCTCTTCTGGTAATACCCTAGCTCAAGCTATACACCCGAGCATCGTAACAGCGATGGGATTACGGGATCGTGGAGTCAAGTCGGCAAACTTTCATATGTTACGAGAATCAAATATGCCATCCATCCTTATTGAAGGTGGGTTTATGGATTCTACGATTGATATTGTAAAAATGCGCAACAATGGGGTCATGGATAATACCGGAAAAGCACTAGCTGATTCAATTGCCTCTTATCTTGGATTGGTAAAGAAGGATGGTGGTGGAACTGGTCAGGGATACGTCGAAATCGTGACAGACTCTCTTTGGACGTACAATACTGCTGATTGGAATGATCGTGCCGTGGTTGTAAATCGTGGAGAAGTGTTTACCGTTATTCGGGACAGGTTCCCGGTAGACGGTGGGTATATGTATCAAATAAAAAGTGGCTTGTATATCACGGCTAACCCTAATTATGTAAGATACTATATCAGATAAAGTGAAACTCCAATCAGTGGGGGTTTTCGGTCTTCCCTCGCTGATTGTTAGTTGAACGAATCGGGGTGTTAGCGCCCGTTTACTCTCACTAAAAACTTTTTGGTTTCACTTCATGTTTTGAAGTGGGAGTCTTACGGGCGATTGCACCGGGGTAAAGCAAGGGAGGGGAATTTTCCCCTCCCAATTCAAATGAAATTACCTACTTTTGGTTAAGCTAGAAAGAGGTGATGAAAAAATGAAGGCTAACGAAAAAGATTATCAGAAATATAGTGATGCAATAGATCGTATACAAGAAGGAAACGAAGCAATGATAGAACTTTTCAACGAACTTGAGAAGGATAATCCTGTTATTGAATTAAACGAAGAAGTGTTGAAAAACATTACGAGAGCTAAAGAAAAGTATGGTGAAGAAGTTATTGACCAGAAAATCAATTCTATCATAGCGGAAATGTTATCTTGGCTGGACTTGAATGAGTCCCCGTAAAACAAGAAATTCTAGGCCTTTTTAAAGAAGCGAACGATTCCCCATTGGATCGAAAAGACAGCAAGTGCGACTAGGCATAAATTTACATAATATAGCATACCATCACCGAAATAGTCTAAAGGTGTGTTTGATAATGGTGTGTCTCGAAGGTAAAGGTAATTAGAATCCAAAGATGGATTGATGATAAATCCAACAAATGCAGCGTAGATGAGTAGTAAACCATAGCTTTTGAGCATAGAGCTGTACTTTAAAGAGATTGAACTTGTGAGAATTAAAAACAGGCTCGCCCAAGATATGGCTATGTGATGCAAAAAGAATTTCCAGTAACGGAAATGTGGAAAATCATAAGGTAACTCCGGTGTAATTAACGCTAGTAGGGCTGGAAGAAATCCGATATAGAAAGTTAAAGTGGCAAGCTTTTTGTTCTGAAGTAAGAGAGCTATGGCTGCCGTAATACTGGCAATACCGCATAGATGCAAGGGAATATATTCACTTAAGATCCAGATTCCACTAGTTGCTGACCAGACTTGATAGCTAACCTCTGACATTACTAATAGAATGAAAAGGATCCATTTTATCATGGTATAAATCCGGCCATAGCTAGATCGTGTTTTTAATGTGCTAAAAAGAATAAGTAGTATAAAGCCTATTAGATAAATAAATAACATAATAAGATGAGATGTATGAAATGAAATAAATGTGTTTCCTTCAACAGAAAAGAAAGCATCATACATATAACATCCCCCCTAAAATAAAAGACGCTTTTTTGCAAGATGATATGCAAACAAGCGTCTTCTGTTCTATCTTATTATCCTCCGATAATATGGTATCCGGAATCTACGTGCATGACTTCTCCAGTAACCCCTCTAGCCAGGTCACTTAGGAAGAATAAAGTAGCGTCTCCAACCTGATCCTGATCCACATTTCTGCGTAGTGGAGCTTTTTCTTCGATAATACCAAGTTTTTCGTTAAAGCCGCCGACACCTTTTGCAGATAAAGTCCTAATTGGACCAGCTGAAATGGCATTTACACGGATTCCATACTTTCCAACATCTTCTGCTAAGTAACGCATGCTTGCTTCTAAGGAAGCTTTGGCAACGCCCATCACGTTGTAGTTTTGAATTACTCTTTCTGCTCCAAGATAGGTCTGTGTAACAATACTACCACCTTCAGTCATAAGCGGTTTAGCAGCTTTTGTCACAGCGGCTAGAGAAAATGCACTAATTTCCTGTGCTAGTAAGAAACCCTCACGTGATGTATCAGCATACTCTCCTTTTAGTTCCTCACGCTTGGCGAACGCTACGGAATGAACCACGCCGTGAATGACGCCAACTTTCTCCTTTATCTCATCAAATGCACCTGTAATACTTTCATCACTTGCAACATCGCATGATACAATTAATTTTGGCTCTATATCATTTTTCTCTAATAACTTTGTTAGTTTTTGATAAGAACGTTCCTGTCTGTTAGTGAAAATCAGGTTTGCTCCTGCGTTATGTAATGACTTTGTTATTCCCCAGGCAATACTTCGTTCGCTTGCAACACCCATGACGACTACATTCTTGCCTTGCATTAAATTAGACATGAAAAATACCTCCATTATAATGATCTTCTATATTATAACCTAATTGAATTACAATTAGAAAGTATGTTGAGTAACTCTAGCGGTTAAAAACAAGATAGTTCTTTAGAACGTTTTGTTGGAAATGGACTAAAGACCACTAGCATTCTGCTAAATATGTCGGGTGGAACGTTGTTGTTCCAACATATTTTGAAGCAAATGAAAAAAAGATAAAAAAATTGTATTTTCCTCTTTACAAAGTGAAAAGAAAAAGCTATAATAAAATTCGTTGGTTTGAGAGATATGTAACAAATTGTCGATTTACTTTCAAATCACGATCTCATTAATTCCTAGGCCCGTTGGTCAAGCGGTTAAGACACCGCCCTTTCACGGCGGTAACACGGGTTCGAATCCCGTACGGGTCACCAAATTTTATTAAACCATGCCTTGATGGAGGATTAGCTCAGCTGGGAGAGCACCTGCCTTACAAGCAGGGGGTCGCAGGTTCGAGCCCTGCATCCTCCACCATTATTATGTCTTGGCATATTTAGTGAGATAAACCAACTTAAATTCCTATGCCGGCCTAGCTCAACTGGTAGAGCAACTGACTTGTAATCAGTAGGTTGGGGGTTCAAGTCCTCTGGCCGGCACCATTTTTTCTTTTTATGTATAATAATTAGTTTATAGTTAACAATACGGAGGGGTAGCGAAGTGGCTAAACGCGGCGGACTGTAAATCCGCTCCCTCAGGGTTCGGCAGTTCGAATCTGCCCCCCTCCACCATTTTTATATTGTTGGGCTATAGCCAAGCGGTAAGGCATCGGGTTTTGATCCCGTGTATCCCAGGTTCGAATCCTGGTAGCCCAGCCATTTTTTTATTTTAAGGCCTTTTTTTTGAAACAAAATGAACTTTTCACACGAGCCATTAGCTCAGTTGGTAGAGCAAGCCGCTAGCATCACCGAGTATGTTACCATGTGCAGGCTTGCGAGGAGTGCGACTTCATCGTTTTTCTTGCAACACGACGAGCACACAAACGAGCAATACCTCTACCGAATTAACTTCGAGTAACCCCGATGCATCGAGCATCTATGAAAAAGCTTTTAGAAGCAGGGGGCTTATTGTTAATATTCTTGATATTGCAAGTGAACTTATTACGCGAGCCATTAGCTCAGTTGGTAGAGCATCTGACTTTTAATCAGAGGGTCGAAGGTTCGAATCCTTCATGGCTCATCATTTTAATTAACGATAGTGTACAACATGAATATGGTAATTGTAGATAAACAGGGTCGTTTTTATTGATAAACAACCTTGTTTATTTGCATTTTACCACGTTTTTTTACATAATAGTTACAGTGATTTTATTTAAGGAAATATAGATGCCAAACGTGTTATAATAAATTAGATTTAAGACTTTATTAACAAAATTGATACGAAGTTTATATATATATAATTATTGTATACAAAAGGATGAAGACGTATGAAAACTTCCCGGATCCCAGGCTTCTACAATAAGACGGTTGCAGAACGCAGAGAGTTATTGCAAGATGCCCAACACTTTTCTGCGAATGACTCAGCAACTTTCAATGAACCGCTCTCTACTGAAACCGCAGATAAAATGATTGAAAATGTGATTGGAACATACCCTCTTCCTTTAGGAGTAGGATTGAACTTCTTAATAAATGGGAAAGAATATGTAGTACCAATGGCTATTGAAGAACCATCTGTGGTTGCGTCAGCCAGTTATATTGCTAAGATCGTTCGAGAAGCCGGGGGATTCACTACGGAAGCCACGGAAAGAGTAATGATCGGGCAAATTCAAGTAGTGGGTGCTCCTGATTTGGATGCTGCTAAGGCATCCATACTAGCTGAAAAGGACTCACTTATTGAGGATGCTAACGCTGCTTATCCAAGCCTGGTTGCTAGAGGCGGGGGAGCTGAGGATCTGGAAGTAAGGATCTTAAACGAGGCGTCTGATTCAGCTTATGGTAAAATGCTCGTCGTGCATTTGTATGTAAATACATGTGACGCGATGGGTGCGAATATAATTAATACTATGGTGGAGTCATTAGCACCTACTGTCGAGTCGTTAACAAATGGGAAGGTTTACTTGAGAATTCTTTCTAATTATGCAGATAGATGTCTTGCGCGGGCGCGCTGTGTCATTCCTGCCAACTTACTTCAATCAGGTGACTTTTCCGGTGAAGAAGTACGAGATGGTGTTGTGCATGCGTACGAGTTTGCAGCTTCAGACCCTTATCGTGCGGTTACGCATAATAAAGGAATTATGAATGGAATTGACCCTATCGTAATTGCTACTGGTAATGATTGGCGTGCAGTTGAGGCTGGGGCACATGCCTATGCAGCAAGAACAGGACAATATAGCTCCATGACTACATGGTCTACCGACAGTGAGGGAAACCTAGTTGGTGTACTAGAATTGCCTATGTCAGTCGGTACTGTAGGTGGCGCTATACGTGTGCATCCTATTGCTAAGGTAGCGCAAGATATATTGAACGTTGAATCCGCGCAAGAATTGGCTCAGGTCATTGTTGCTGTTGGATTAGCGCAAAACCTTGGAGCGCTTAAAGCGTTAGTAACAGATGGTATTCAAAAAGGACATATGGCATTACATTCTCGCTCTGTTGCAATAGCGGCAGGGGCTTCTGGGGAGATGATTGATATCGTTGCAGGAAAGTTAGTGGAACTAAACGAAATCCGTGTCGGAAAAGCTAAAGAATTGGTGGAACAAATTAAAAAATGAGTGCAGAAAAAGCTACAACTACAGAACAAACAGCTATAGGAATAGCTCATAGTAAACTGATTCTAATTGGGGAGCATGCAGTTGTACACGGACAACCCGCTATCGCTATCCCGTTTCCTCTGGTAGGTGTAGAATCTATAGTAGAACACGAGCCAGGGCCGGTCGTGATTGATAGCACGTTTTATCATGGACCCCTGGATTTAGCTCCTGAATCCTTGCAAGGGATTGCCAGTTGTATTAGTGGAACCCTTGAATACCTTGAAATGCCGGAAGCGAATCTGTTAATTCGGATTAAATCCTCGGTACCTCCTGGAAAAGGGCTTGGTTCTAGTGCTTCTGTCGCGATCTCTGTTATTCGATCATTATTTGCATATGCAAGTATTGATCACACAGATGAGGAGCTTCTTAAGCTTGCAAACATTGCAGAAACGTTTGCGCACGGAGCGCCTAGTGGCATTGATACGTTAACGATAACTTCTGAATTACCTGTATGGTATGAAAAGGATAACCCTACGGAATTTATTGAGTTGAATGATGATTTTCATTTCGTTGTTGCCGATTCAGGCAGCATTGGAGATACAAGAATGGCAGTAGAATCTGTAGCGCATTTACTTCGCGTAGCTCCACGTAAAATCCAGCGGAAACTTGACCGCATCGGAGAGTTAACCCATCAGGCTAAGGATGCGTTGGAGAAAAGAGGGAAGCATTTGCTTGGACAAATGCTGAACGAGGCACAGAAAGAATTAGAAGCCTTAGGAGTTAGTACTACAGGTTTAAACAAGCTTATTGAATTTGCACGTGAAGAAGGTGCTCTTGGAGCGAAGTTGACAGGCGGCGGAAACGGCGGCTGTATTATTGCCCTTGCTCAAAATGAAGTACATTCAAGATTGCTTGCTGAGAAATTAAGGAAATTTGGTGCACATGCTGTATGGCCATTCGTGCTCAAAAGGCACCATAAGAAATAGTGAAAAAGGGGACCTATTATGAAGGCAACAGCTAAAGCACATACAAATATTGCCTTGATTAAATATTGGGGAAAACGAAACGAATCCATAATACTACCAACCAACAGCTCACTTTCTTTAACGCTGGATGGCTTTTATACCACTACATCCGTACATTTTTCGGAGGAGTATACCCAAGACAAATTCATTTTAAATGAACGTGTTGTGGAAGGGGAACAACATAGACGTGTATCTGGATTTCTTGACCTTATTCGACAACAGGCAGGGAAGTCTTTGTATGCAACGGTCGATTCTACAAATGAAGTTCCGACAGCTGCAGGATTTGCTTCATCTGCCTCTGGTTTTGCTGCATTGGCAGCGGCTGGTACAAAAGCGATTGGGCTGGACATGTCAGATAGAGAACTTTCTGCATTGACTCGACAAGGCTCAGGCTCAGCCTGCCGGTCGATTTATGGAGGGTTTGCCGAATGGGAAATGGGAGCAGAGGAAGATGGAAGTGATTCGTATGCGGTTCCTATCGCCCCAGCAGAGCACTGGGATCTGCGAGTTGCAGCAGTTGTTTTGTCATCCACTGCGAAAAAAGTTTCGAGCCGGGCTGGAATGAAACGCACTGTAGAAACTTCCCCATTTTATCAAGGCTGGCTTAATAGCATTCCTACTGATATGAGCCAGATTAAAGAGGGAATTAAAGAACGGGACTTTCAAAAGGTGGGAGAAGTGGCGGAGGCAAACTGTCTGAAAATGCATGCGACCACACTTGGTGCTAACCCGCCATTTACATATTGGCATGATACGACAATGACTGTCATGCAAATGGTGAGAGATTTGCGCGAAAAAGGGATACCTGCCTATTTTACAATTGATGCAGGACCTAACGTGAAAGTGTTATACTTACCGGAAAACGAGGAAGTAATTGAAAAGACACTCCGAAACATTCCAGGTGTTGCCGATATTCGATTAAGCCGACCTGGGCAGGGAGTAACCTATCTGTAAGGGATGAAATCCATTGCCACATACACCGATGACAATAAAGGTACCTGGGAAGTTAATGATAGCGGGCGAATTTGCCGTTTTGGAACCATATCACCAATTAGTGGTAATGGCGGTTAATCGTTATGTATACACCACCATTGAAGAGAGCGAGCAGAATCGTGTGTCACTTCATGACTTTCAATTGGAGGACCTTAAGTGGGACTTCGAAAAAGGGAGCCTTATAATACACACGGATAATCCAAAAACAGTATTTGTACAAGAGGCCATGCGTATAGCAATGGCCTATCTTCATGAGCAGAATATTAAGCCAGGGACTTTTGCCATTTCGGTTAAAAGTGAGCTAGATGATGCCTCCGGTATAAAATATGGTTTGGGTTCAAGCGCTGCGGTCGTAACCTCTGTTATTACTGCTATTTTAAAAAAATATTTACCTACATATAAACAAGAACTATTGTTTAAGCTTTCATCACTGGCACATGTGAATGTTCAAGGAAATGGTTCTGGAGCGGATGTTGCTGCCTCAGCATATGGGGGCTTTTTACAATATGTATCATTTCAGGCGGATTGGCTAAAAGATGCATATAAACAAACGAGCAATTTAAGTGAATTGGTAAAACAGGATTGGAAGTATCTTTCGCTAAAGCCAGTAAACATGCCCGACACAGTATACGTCTGTGTGGGATGGACGGGGAAACCCGCTTCTACTGCCAAACTGGTAGATGAGTTGATGTTGCTTAAAGACAGCAACCCCAATGCTTACCAAAACTTTCTTGATGCTAGTGAAAAAGCAGTATCTACGTTTGTAAAAGGCATGCAACAAGAAGATGTTGACTTATTGTTAGCGGGTGTAAAACAAAACAGAACAGCACTATCCGGGGTTGGAAGACAGGCAAACGTAGCCATTGAAACACCTTTGCTTCGCACCTTGTGTGATTTAGCGGAGGCTCATGGCGGCGCAGGTAAATCGTCAGGAGCTGGAGGTGGCGATTGCGGGATTGCGTTCATGCCATCAAAGGAAAAAGCCGATGCACTTATGAAGGCATGGGAAAAAGCAGGCATTAGGCCATTGTCCATTAAGCCTTCCGCGGTTGGCGCGAGTATAAGCGATTCTTGAGACAGCTACATTTGATGTAGTTGTCTTTTTTTGTCGTTCATTTGAATGGGTGTTATAGCCTTCCAATCAACAACGCCGCTTTCCCAATCGACCAAAAGCGCCACGCAATCAACCATGTCGTACTCCCAATCGACCCAAAATGCTACCCAATCAATTACTCCACACACTAGCCGACTCACTTTAACCTAAATTTTCTGTATATATATTCATGCAAATGTGGAGTTGAGTCATCCCTTGGTTTTTGGCTACAATAGAGGTAGAGGAGGCGCTTACATGAAAAAAGATATTTCGATTATTGGGGTTCCTATGGATCTTGGGCAAAGTCGACGTGGGGTTGATATGGGGCCGAGTGCTCTACGCTATGCTGGTGCAATTGAAAAGCTGGAGGAATTAGATATAAAGGTACATGATTTAGGGGATATTCCAATAAACAGGCCATCCGTAGAGCAAGCAATAAATGCGGAGAACAATTTAAAAAATCTCGATCAAGTAATTGAAGCAAATGAAAAGCTTTCGGAGATGGTAGATAAAGAAATCCAAACTGGTAATTTCCCGTTAGTATTCGGTGGTGACCATAGTATTGCAATTGGCAGTCTTGCTGGAATATCAAAGCATTATGAGAACCTGGGAGTCATTTGGTACGACGCACACGGCGATTTAAATTCAGAGGACACCTCACCATCAGGAAATATCCATGGCATGCCGCTTGCTATAAGCCTAGGAATTGGCCACGATAAGTTAACCAATATTGCTGCATACACACCTAAGGTAAAACCAGAGAACATTGTCATCATTGGCGCAAGATCACTGGATCCTGGTGAAAAAGCATTAATAAAAGAAAAAGGAATTAAAGTGTTTTCGATGCATGAGATCGATCGCATGGGAATGCCTGCTGTTATGGAAGAAGCAATAAAATACTTAAAAGAAAAGACAGATGGAGTGCATCTAAGCCTTGATTTGGATGGATTGGATCCTTCAGAGGCTCCTGGAGTAGGAACACCTGTGATTGGTGGATTGTCCTATCGGGAGAGTCATTTGGCAATGGAAATGCTTGCAGAAGCGGAATGCATCACTTCAGCGGAATTTGTCGAGGTTAATCCGATTTTAGATGAGAAAAATAAAACTGCCACTACAGCTGTCGCATTGATGGGTTCCTTGTTTGGTGAAAAGTTAAAATAAAAACAAAAAAGACATTTAATGCCCTTAGGGGTGTTAATGTCTTTTTCAATTTATGATTAACATCTTGATGTATATAGTGACCATACTTACAATTATTTGTTGTTTTGATATTCGTTAATTAGTTGGTCTAGTTTTACACTGGAGGTTACAACAGCTTCTGAAGTTAAGGCGTGAGATCTGCTTAAAGTAAGCATTTCTTCGCGACATTGTTCAATTTTTTGTAAAAGTGTTGAATTACTCACAAAACTTTCCTCCTATTTAGTATAATATATAGTAAGAAACTACCCATCTTCTTAGAACGATAAACCTAAAAAGTTTTTTTATTTTTTATGAAACCTTTTCTACATAGTAAACGTATGATAAATACCGCATGATTGGCGGAGGTACTTGTATGGAACAATTTATAAGAGAGAAAATAAAAAAAGTGAAAAAAGGGGACCAATCCGCCTTTGAGGATATCGTCTCATTTTTTCAAAGCAAAATCTATCAGCATTGCTATCGAATGCTTGGTAATGCACACGAGGCGGAGGATATAGCACAGGAAGCTTTTATTCGGGCATATGTTAACATCCATTCTTTTGATGAAAAACGGAAATTTTCCACTTGGCTCTATCGAATTGCAACAAATCTAACGATTGACCGCATTCGTAAACGGAAGCCGGATTATTATCTAGATGCGGAGATTAAAGGGACGGAAGGATTAAACATGTACTCACAGATGGCTGATCAAGGCCGTTTGCCTGGCGAAGAAGTGGAGAGTATGGAATTACAGCGCTATATACATCAAGAGATTTCAGAGCTTCCTCCGAAATATCGCAGTATAATTATGTTGCGTTATTTGGAAGAATTCTCCCTACAAGAAATTAGCGATATTCTGGATATTCCATTAGGAACTGTGAAGACCCGGATCCATCGAGGGAGAGAAGCTTTACGGAAAAGGCTTCGTCACGTGTAAAGGAGTGTGATTCACTTGGATTGTAATCATGAAGCCTCCAAACTGATGCATCAGTATTTGGACGGCGATTTATCCAACGAAGAAGAAAAGAAACTGCGTCTTCACTTAGAAGAATGTGAAGACTGTCAGAAGCATTTTCGTGAGTTGAAGCGGACGATCACACTGCTTCAAAGTACGGAAAATATAGAAGCGCCTGCTAATTTTACTGCTAATGTAATGAAGAAACTTCCAACTGAGAAAAAACGTCTGAAATACGGACGTTGGTTCAAGGCGCATCCCATTATTACTGCGGCTGCCATATTTCTAGTTTTTATGATGAGCGGTATATTTTCATCATGGAATCAGGATAGTGAGTTAGTTGTTTCCAAACAGGAAAACCTTGTTATTAAAGGGGATACGGTGATTGTGCCTGAAGATGTAACGGTAGAGGGAGACCTCTTAGTAAAAAATGGTAATCTTGTGATTAAGGGAACCATTGACGGAAATGTTACCCTCATTAATGGCAAGCTTATTGAAAACCCTATTGAAAGTGAAGGGTTAATGGCATCTGTTGGGAATGTAAATGGGGAATTAAAGCATGTAGATCAGGTCTTCGAATGGATTTGGTATAATTTAAAAAACTTTTTTAGAAGTATCTTTGCGTTTTAAATCATTATATCGATCTCAAGTCTTTTGAAAAGGGACTTGGGATTTTTTTATTTGTTTAAATACGTTCCTAAAAAAATGAATTGCCAAGATTTTTCCTTAATTATCGTTTTACCTTTCTACACATGTCTGAAGGCAAAATATGTTATAATAGGTAACGTTACTATCTATAGAACGGTGGAACGAAAATGATGTGCAAAAGGATGGATACATATGCTTGATGGGGGATTCGATCTTTTACAGCTCCTGAGAATTGGCGTGGACATTGCTCTTGTCTGGTATATATTATACAAACTGATCATGTTAATCAGAGGCACCAAGGCAATCCAGCTATTAAAAGGGATCGCTGTAGTTTTGGCTGTCTGGTTATTGAGTATCGTATTGGAACTACAGACAATCCAATGGATAACAAACCAGGCGATCAGGTGGGGGCTTATTGTCATTATAATCCTGTTCCAGCCTGAGTTACGCCGAGCGTTGGAGCAATTAGGACGAGGAAACATATTTGGGCGAGGGTCCCGGTCAGAAGAAGAGATTATTGAACAGAATATAGATGCGATTATTCAATCCTGTGTTTACATGGCAAAGCGCCGTATTGGTGCCCTTATCTCGATTGAACGAGAGACAGGGATTGGTGATTATGCAGAAACGGGTATTCCAATTGGCGGTAAGCTGACACATCAACTGTTAACCAATATCTTCACCCCAAATACCCCATTACATGACGGTGCGGTCATTATTAAATCCGAAGAAATTGTTGCAGCAGCCTGTTATCTCCCATTATCCGAAAGTCCTTTTATATCTAAGGAATTGGGGACAAGGCATAGAGCGGCAATGGGAATTAGTGAAGTTACCGACGCGCTTACCATTGTTGTGTCTGAGGAGACAGGAAATATATCGTGTACGAAAAATGGCGAGCTTCACAGGGAACTTGAGGCAGAAGAGCTACGTACTATGCTGAAAGATAATTTATCCTTAAATCTGAAAACCTCTGAAAAGAAGTCTTGGAAATGGAGGGGGAAAAAGAATGGATAACTGGTTCAGAAGTAAATGGTTTGTTCGCGTTATAGCTCTGGCATTAGCAGTTTTGCTTTATATCTTTGTTAATGTTGAAACAAATCGGCCTACAGCATCAGATTCCACTTTCCCGAGTCAATCAGATGATGCTCAAACAATAAGTGATGTACCAGTTGAAATAGAGATAGATTCAGAAAAATATGTAGTAAGCGGTGTACCAGAAAGTGTGAAAGTTACCATGGAGGGGTCACCAGGTATTTTAACCCCAGTTCTTACCAATCGTAATTTTAAGGTTTTTGTTGATTTGGAAGGGTATGAAGCGGGAGAACATAGAGTAGAACTTCAACATACGATTTCTCCTGATATAGATGCCTATATTGAACCGAAACAAATTGACGTCGTTATAGAAGAAAAAGCAACAGAAGAATTTGAGGTAGCGGTAGACTTCTTAAATGAAGGGAAACTTGCTGAAGGTTATGAGCTTGGTGATTATGAAGTAGAACCAGGTACGGTCACCATCACAAGTGCTAAAAGTGTCATTGACCGAATCGGGATTGTGAAGGTTTATGTGGATTTAGCGGGGCTTGATCGTTCGATAGACAGAAGGGAAGTACCTGTAAACGTATATGATAGTCAAGGTAATCCATTGAGTGTAAACGTACAACCGGAAAATGTGGTTGTTTCAGCAGACATTCACAATCCAAGTAAGACTGTTCCACTAAGTGTTGAAACAAATGGGGAACTACCTGAGGGCTATTCCCTTACATCAATTTCTGCTAATGTCGAAGAAGTGGAAGTGTTTGCTAGAAGCAGTGTTCTAGAAAACATTGAAACAATTAATACAGAGGAAATTGATTTATCCGAAATTACTGAGTCAGGCACGATCGAAGCAAATATTTCGTTACCAGATGGTGCAAATGTATCGGATAATAAAACTGTTGAGGTTGCTGTGGAGCTAGCTCAAACGAAAACTATAGAGGCACTCCCAATTGAGGTTGAAGGACTAGGGGACGAGCTTGAGTCGGCCTTCCTTGACCCTGAAAATGGAGAAATGAATGTAACAGTCAGTGGTAGCCAGGAAGACGTAGATGGAATAACTGCAGATGATTTCCGATTTTTCATCGATCTTAGTGACCTGGAGCCAGGAGAACATGAAGTCCCTATCTCGGTTGAAGGACCTGAAGGGGTGGAAGTAGTACCCGAATTTGAACAAGCCACTATTGAAATTACGGAATAAAACGTACGTTTACACATTTTTTGTAGATATGGAATAAAGGAGAGAAACGATATGGGAAAATATTTTGGAACAGATGGTGTTCGCGGAGTTGCAAACAAAGGTCTTACACCAGAACTTGCTTTTAAATTAGGACGTTTTGGCGGACATGTTTTAACGAAAGATTCACCACGCCCAAAAATTATCATTGGGAGAGACACCCGTATTTCCGGCCACATGCTAGAAGGGGCTATGCTTGCGGGGCTGCTTTCTATCGGCGCAGAAGTCATGCGTCTAGGGGTTATTTCCACACCGGGGGTTGCTTACTTAACAAAAGCAACAAGCTCACAAGCTGGTGTCATGATCTCTGCTTCCCATAACCCAGTAGAAGATAATGGGATCAAATTTTTCGGTCCAGATGGCTTTAAGCTAACAGATGACCAAGAAAATGAAATTGAAGCATTAATGGATGGGGAAGAAGATGAGCTTCCACGACCAGTTGGAGCAGATGTTGGTACAGTAAATGACTATTTTGAAGGTGGACAAAAATATCTCTCCTTCTTGAAGGATACAGTAGACAATGATTTTGACGGACTGAAGGTTGCTGTTGATTGTGCTCATGGCGCTACATCTAGTTTAGCAACACATCTTTTTGCTGACCTTGAAGCAGACATACATTCAATTGGCTCGTCTCCAGACGGTCTTAATATTAATGACGGATTTGGTTCTACACATCCAGAGAAACTCCAAGAATTTGTCCAGGAAAAAGGTGCAGATATTGGACTAGCCTTTGATGGGGACGGAGATCGCCTAATTGCTGTTGATGAAAAGGGAAATATCGTCGATGGTGACCAAATTATGTTCATTTGTGCGAAGCATTTGAAAGAAAAGGGAAACCTTCGACACAGCACAGTTGTCTCAACTGTAATGAGTAACATTGGCTTCTACAAAGCCTTGGAAGCAAATGGGTTACGTAGTGATAAAACGTCTGTTGGTGACCGTTATGTAATGGAAGAGATGCGCAAAGGCGGCTACAACCTTGGTGGGGAGCAGTCAGGACACATCATTTTCCTTGATTACATTACAACAGGAGATGGTATGCTTTCTGCCCTTCAGTTAGTAAACGTGATGAAAGAAACAGGCAAAAAGCTTTCCGAGCTCGCAGGAGAAATGGCTATTTTCCCACAGGTACTTAAGAATGTGCGCGTAACAGATAAGAATGAAGCATTAACCAATGCTCGCATTTTAAGTGAAATTGATGCAGTGGAACGTGAACTAGGTGAGGATGGACGTGTCTTAGTAAGACCATCTGGTACAGAACCACTTGTACGTGTCATGGTAGAAGCACCAACTAAGGAAGAATGTGAGAAGTACGTAAAACGTGTTGTTGATTTAATTGAAGAGCTTCTTGGTATGGAAGAACAATAATAGAAATAGCCGCTTCTTAGTGAGGAGCGGCTTTCGTTTTATGATTTATTATCTGAATGTTTAATTAAATAAGGAGCTGGTAAAGGTGCATGTGATGAGTCTATTAAAAGATCAGCTATTAGCGAATGCAAACGATCGTAGCTGGTATATTTCCTATCAAGAAGTTGTAGAAGGGCTAACCGATGATGAAGCTTTTTGGAAGCCGAACGAGCAAACTCACTCTATAGCGGAGATAACCCAACATCTCATTTATTGGAATGAGGTATGGCAAGAACGGTATGAAAAAGCGGATTTTCATGTTATCGAAACAGTGGAGGATAATGCAGAAAGCTTTTTTATAACAAATGGTGACGATTTTAAGAAATTAAAAGGAAAGTTACTTGGAGTACTTTTAAGTTGGCAAGAATTACTCTCTGATAACCAAAAACTAGACACCAATGTAAACGGGTTTCCAGTAAAGGCGAAATGGTGGGAGTTAGTTGGAAATGCAACTACACATAATGCATATCATATTGGCCAAATTGCTTATATAAGAAAATTAATACACACATGAACTCCGTCTCCAGCCGGAGATTATAACAATCCAGAGACTGTCCCTGTCAGATTACAATCATGCTAACCTATTAATATGATCCAATTCCTACCGTATCTAGTATAAATACGGTATAATGGGAAGAAAGACAATTTTCTAAATTTTAAGGGGGCAATACGATGAAACAATTTCCAAAACCAACAGTGGAACAATTTTTCAGAACGTATGCAATTACGAATTTTACAGTAAGCAGTGACGAGCAAAAACTTTTATTTAGCTCTAATTTAAATGGCAAAGTGAATGCATGGGGAATGGATTTACCAGACACTTTCCCTTACCTATTTGCACATAATGATGAATCCATTAGCTTTTTGAAATTTGATCCAAAGGGGCGCTATGTTCTGGCTGGTTATGATAAAGATGGAGACGAAAACCATCAGATATATGCCCTGCCTCCAACTGGTGGATTGCCACAGCCACTTGTGACGGGTGACGCTGAAGAAAAATACTTCTTTGCACACTTAAGTGATGATGGAAATCGTCTTTATTATATGACATCTGAGGGGAACCCATCCTTTTTAAATGCACGTGTACGTAACCTGGAAGACGACACGGACACCCTATTAAATGAAGGAGAAACCTCCCCAACCGATTTGGCTGCAGTATCTGATGATGAACAGGCATTTGTTTATGTTCGTTCTTTTGCCAATACGTATGTTACAGGGTTTGTTAAAGTAGGAGAAGAAATTAACTACTTAACTCCAGATCCGGAAAAAGTACATGTTGTATTCGACCCTGTCTTCGTTGATGAAAACACGATTTATTTTGTAACAGACTATGAAAGTGAGTATAGTTATGTTGCGAAATATGAGATAAAAGAAAAAGCATTCTCTAGCGTTTTTAGTATAGAAGGGGAAAGCGTAGAAACGTTGAAATGGCATAAAGACAGCAATAGCTTCTACCTCGCTACCGAAAAGGGTGTTGTCGATGTCCTTTATCGCTATGATTTAGAGTCCGATAAAGTCGAAACATTATCTACTCCAATTGATGTGATTGATAAGCTGCAAGTAACCAAATCAGGTAACGTTTATCTATTGGGAAGAAGTGCTACGGTGCCTCCAAATATTTTCAAAACGACAAATGGAAGCGACTGGGAGCAGTTGACTAATAACGGCGTGCTTGGTGTCAACAGTGAAGATATGGTAGAGCCAGATGTCGTCTCCTATAAATCCTTTGATGGTATGGAAATTGAAGGGTTACTATTTAAAGCGCTGCCGGATAACGATAATGGCTATACAATCTTCTGGCCGCATGGTGGACCACAGGCTTCTGAGCGTAAAATGTTCCGCTCGATGTTCCAATGCTTCCTAAATCGTGGCTATACCATCTTTGCGCCGAACTTCCGAGGAAGCACGGGCTATGGATCTTCGTTCGTGAAGTTAGTAGAACAGGATTGGGGAGAAGGCCCGCGCCTAGATTGTGTCGCTGGTATTGAATGGCTCTTCGAAAACAATCATGCGGACAAAGATAAACTGTTCCTTGTTGGCGGTAGCTATGGTGGTTACATGGCATTGTTGCTTCATGGACGCCATCCTGAATACTTCAAAGCAGTTGTTGATATCTTTGGACCATCTGACCTATTCACCTTTGTGAATTCAGTACCACCTCATTGGAAGCCAATCATGGATCGCTGGCTTGGAGATCCAGAACGTGATAAAGAGCGTTTTGTAAAAGATTCTCCTGTGACGTATCTTGACGGCATGAAAAAGCCAATGCTTGTTATTCAGGGTGCAAAAGACCCACGAGTAGTTAAAGAAGAATCAGATCAAATCGTTGCCAAACTTGAAGAAGAAGGGCGCGATGTAGAATACCTAGTCCTAGAAGACGAAGGACATGGCTTCTCTAAAAAAGAAAATGAAATTAACGTATATAGCAGAATGCTCGAATTTCTAGAAAAGCATCAATAATATTATATGGATGCAAAAGCAGTACAAAGGCTAGCTCTTTGTACTGCTTTTTTGTGAAAGAAGAACACTATGGTGCTACATGGTTGATTGAACGGCATACTTGGTCGATAGTGGACTTCTGTCAAGAAAATAGACACTTTAAAATGGT
>NZ_JAIFZM010000025.1 GCF_022095695.1 Oceanobacillus jordanicus | reverse complement strand
CGTTTGAGTTTATCATTACATTATCTTCTTACTTACTATATTTCAGCACCGTTGAAGCTTGATTAGTTTAATGGTATTAAGCTAGTGACGGAAGCCCCCCACAGCTATTAATAAACAATCTTGCATCTAATGAGGCTCTTATACTGAAAAAGAAAATATTACCTAAAGGTTAGTACAAAATTATTATTGTTTTTTCGACCATTTAATAATTAATTTAATAAATAGCATTAGGAGCGATACAAATAACCCTCCAGTAATGAGTAAAACTAGTATACTTACGAGAAAATCCATGATAATAACCCACCTTTCTCAGAAGCCATTTTTAGTTTTCGTTCAAAACATGGGCTAGAAAAAAGTTCTTAATACTAATTGTATTCGCTATAGGGTGAAAAACTCCTGTTAAATACATAATTCCCCCTGTAAGTCTGTTTCATCTAAGACTATCACTATTAATAAAATAACAATCGTTTATAGTAAAAATAGCTGGTATGACTCCGGTTTAATACGGAGTTCACACCAGCCCACTAGCTGTCTTAATTGTTATTCTGCTCTTGTATCTCTACATAGTCACCGTTACGATTACCCCGTTCATATTATCTCCTGTAATCATATACTCATGATCCACGGGTAACTCAATCTGCTGATTTTCTCCATATGGATAATATGTAATAAAGTACTCTTTCCCTTCAAAACTAGCATAAAGTTCTTTTTGATCTTTTACATAATCGAGATATTCTTCAAGTACGAAATCATGCTCGTACATTAAAGCACTATGAGGAAGCCCGACGTATCGGATGTGCCAGGGCTCATATTCGATGCCGGTAATGCTGGTTTTGTTCTCAGGATAACGTAAAATAAATCCGTGTTTCCATGCATTGTCTTCGATCCACTTTCCCTCAGAAGCATTCGCCATTAGGCCTTCGGTGGAACCCACGTCCATGGCCAGCCCAGAATTATGTTCACTGTAACCACCGGGAAGCGCATAATCTTCTCCCATTTCTTTAAAAAGAAGGGTTTGTGCTTCAATCCCTCGGTAGCCACTGGTAATGGTAAAGCTGTCCACACCGTCATGTTGGGCATCTTCTGCCATATCCATAAACTTTTGGCTGATGGATTGAGACAGTTGGATCTCCTGATCGAGCAGCTGCACACCCTTAAAGTCTTCTGGATGGAAGGTTTGAATATCGTTTTTCACACCTTCCTTTTCCACCGGGTAATTCTCATTGATTAAGACGAGATTACCTTTATGGATGTCGTCCTCTTGAATTGTTTTTACATCTGTATCTCCCGGAAAACCGCTTTTATCTTCTTCTATGACTATTTCGTTACTCATGAATGTAATCATAAATGCTGTGACTATACCCACTACTAATAGTATAATCAAACCTACCTTTTTCATTGGAATTCCTCCTTATCTTTCCTTCAATAAAAGAATAGGAGAAACTGTTTAAAAAAACTGTGGGTAAAAAATAAAGTTTTTCTTAAGTTTTTAACCGTTTTTAAAAGGCAGGCGGACTTCGAATTGCGTGCGAATTACACTGCTGTTAACAGAAATCGTACCATAGTGTTGTTCCACAATATTTTTAGCGATAAATAGGCCTAAGCCTGTGCTGTTTTCTTTATGGGTTCGTGAGGGGTCACCTTTATAAAACATTTCAAAAAGGTAAGGAATCTCCGTCTCAGGGATATGGTTCCCATAATTGATGATTTGGATGACAACATCATTTTCTTCTTGAAAGCCTTTTATATCTACGTAGAGACCATCGGCTCCATAGCGATTGGCATTAATGAGAAGGTTCTCAAATACTCTAGCCAATTGCTCACCGTCCCCTTTAATAAACAGATCGGGCTTCACGTCCAAGCGTACTTCCAATTGTTTTTTTTCAAAAACAGGATACATTTCTTCGTTTATTTGAAGCAAGAGTTCGCTCATATTAATGGCCTTCTTATTAAGTGGCAACATACCGTAATTCATTCGGGTGGTTTCAAACAACTCATCAATTAGTCGCTCCAGCCGCTGTGCCTTCGTATTGGAGATCCTTAAATAATGGTCTCTCTGCTCTGCTGTTAGCTGGGGATCCTTCAAAATTAAATCCAGGTACCCAAGTACAGAAGTAAGCGGTGTGCGTAAATCATGCGCTAAATTGACGATTAGCTGATCCTTACTACTTTCAGAAAAGTCACCCCGTTCTATAGCCTCTTCTAATTTTTGTCCGGCCATATTAATGTCCTTGGCGATTTCTTTGAATTCATCATTTGAAGAAATATCAATCCGGTGATTGAAATCCCCGCGTGCAAGTTGGCGAATACCGGAGGAGATTTCCTTAAAATAAACAGAATAAGGCTTGGTCAGGATAAAGAAAAAGAGTACAGCTAGGGGAATAAAGAAAATCAAGAAAAAGTTAATGTCCCCAATCCGATTGATCCAAAACCTTAGGTCCATAAGCGGATCTTCGTAATCGACAAAATTGTAGTAGTACCACCGTAGCGATAAAAAAATGAGGTAGGTAATAATGCCAGCAAACAGCATGCTTAGCCCAAACAGGAAAATCATTTTTGAACGAAAACTGTAAATAAATTTAACCATTGAATGAATACCCCACTCCCCAAACGGTTTTGATCCATTTATAGTTGTTCCTCTCTTCAGAAAGCTTCTTCCTTAATGTGCGGATATGCACCATGACTGTATTTGTGCCTTCAAAGTAATCCTGTGCCCACACATGCTTGAAAATATTTTCAACGCTAAACACTTTGTTTGGGTGGCTTGCTAGCAAATAAAGAATCTCAAATTCTTTTGGGGTTAAATCAATATCTTGATCGAATAAGCAAACCCTTCGTTGATCAGGAAGAATAATAAGTCCGCCAAAATCTAGCTTTTCTGATTCATTATTTGGCTGGTTAAGCTTCTTGTAGCGTCGCAGTTGCGCGTTGACACGAGCTGCTAATTCAATAGGATTAAAGGGTTTGGTCATGTAATCATCTGCGCCAATCACAAGTCCTTGTACTTTATCAAAGTCTGAGGTTTTTGCGCTTAAAAATATAATCGGCATATTATGTTTCTCACGAATGGAGCGTGTCACTTCATACCCGTCCATTTTCGGCATCATGATATCTAGAATCACAAGATCTATGGAATAGGAATCGATGGTGTCAAGCGCCTCTTGCCCATCTAAAGCTTTTAGGACACGATAGTTTTCTTTCTCCAGATGGATCGCAATTAAATCGGCAATTTCTATTTCATCGTCTGCGATAAGAATGGTCGCCTTCTCCATTTCGATGCCTCCCTGCATTTAACTTATTTATTATCACGTATAAACTATAGCATATATTTAAAAACTCCCTAAGAAGAAGTCAAAGCTTTTTAATTAATCAAGCTGTTTCGGAAAAATTTCTAAACGGACTACTTTTTCTTTTAGAGATGTCGTAACCCATTTCCTGAATCTCTGTGATAGAAATAACAAGTATCCTGCCTATTTTAAAGTTTTTTTGTAATATATTTCAAAATATATATGTGGTACAATTTAACTATAAGTTGTTCACTAATGAGTCAATAGTCTAATTTCAGTAAAATGGACAGGAAACTTCTGAGATACAATTTTTAAAAGAAAGTGTTTTAAGTTAAAAAATTGTCTAAATGCAATTTGTCTTGTACAACTTATAAATTGTAACTGTAAAACTAAATATAAAAGGAGAAAAGAATGGATACTTTATTTTTTATTTTATTTTTTATATCTATTTTAGCACTACTTATAGGACTAATTAAACCTAATATTGTTTTAAAGTGGATGCCTGTAGCCAAAAGAAACAGGAAACATGTGACTATGTACTTTGGTATCGCAACAATAGTGTTTCTCATTTTATTCGGAGTAACAACCCCGCCCACAAGTGATATCGCTGATAATAACAGTCAAACAGAGCAGGTGAAAGCCGAAGAGGCAGAGGCCGAGAAGCAAGAGGAGGAAGAAAAGGCTAAAGCAGAAGCTGAAAAGCAAGAGGAAGAAGAAAAGGCTAAAGCAGAAGCTGAAAAGCAAGAGGAAGAAGAAAAGGCTAAAGCAGAGGCTGAAAAGCAAGAGGAAGAAGAAAAGGCTAAAGCAGAAGCCGAAAAGCAAGAGGAAGAAGAAAAGGCTAAAGCAGAAGCCGAAAAGCAAGAGGAAGAAGAAAAGGCTAAAGCAGAAGCCGAAAAGCAAAAAAATAAAGAAACGATGTCACAGCAACAGGCTGTAAAAATGGCGGAAGATTACGTAGCATATACGGCATTTGCAAAAAGTGGCTTAATAGAACAGTTAGAATATGAAGGCTTTAATAATAAGGATGCTACTTATGCAGTAGAAAAAATTAATGTAAATTGGAAAGAACAAGCTGTAAAAATGGCGGAAGACTACTTGGATTATACTGCATTCTCAAAAAGTGGGTTAATAGAACAGCTAGAGTATGAAGGTTTCAGTAATGAAATTGCTACCTATGCAGCGAATGAAGTAGGTCTATAAACAAATCGCTTCATTAGATTTCCCAATAGAATTTGCCTCCAATTCAAAATGCATTTATGGAGTTCGGTTAAGAATTATTATTATCAACTCAAAACCCCCTTTTGGTAATCATAACCATAAAGGGGGTTTCTTCTCAAATTTTATTCACTTTTACTGGCCAGTTCCTTCTCAGGTAAAGTTTATCGCACTATGATGAATTATATTTTACCTTCTTTAACACAATTCTCTACTAACCTCATGAACTTCGCATCTCTTTTCGGAATGCGTATGAAAAGAGCAAGGAAATAAAAATGGCTCCTCCGATGATATTGCCAATACTTGCGGGGATTAGGTTTTGTAAGACATATTCGTGCCATACATACTTATCAGATGTAAAGAGGCCTAAACTGAAATACCCCATATTTGCTGCGCTGTGCTGAAAATTCCCAGCCACAAAAAGTATGACAGGTAAAGCTGTGCCCAAAATTTTACCGACCATATCTCTAGCCGCTGTGGTTAGAAAGGCAGCCATTCCTATAAGCCAATTTGCGAGAATACCAGACACAACTACTTGAAACCAGCCAATCCATCCATTCTCAGCAAATTTCATTTTATGAGATAGAAGGGTTTCTATCTCTTTCGTGAACTCAGGTGTCATGGAGTTTGAACTGATTACTAATAAAGCCACAAACAACGCACCAACAATGTTTCCGATATAGGCTACGACCCAGAATTTGACGTATTTATTTTTCTTCCAATAAGACTTTTGTAAATAAGATGTTGGCAAAAGTACATTTACTTCAGTAAACAAAACAGAACCTGATACAAATACCATTAGATACCCTGCTGTAAATCCAAGTCCCTGCAAAAGATAGGTAAGCCCTTTAGCATCAATACCGATAGCAAGCAACACTGAAAAAAAAGCTCCAAAGGTCATAAACGAACCAGCCTTTAAAGAAAGAATGAACTGGGAAGGCATATTTGTATCAAGGTGCTCTTTCCCTTTTTCGCTAAACGTCTCCATTACCTGAGACGGGAACAAATATTGCCTTTCTGGTTTCTCTTGCACCCTACTGGACTGGTTTGACGATTTATGATCACATTTATCACCCATATTATTCCTACTCCCCCTATTTGTTTTATTTCTATGTTGCGATTGGGTTAACTTTTTCAACCAATCCTTTACTAGATACCCTAATGGCGATATGTTCATACCACTTTTCACACCATGGCCCATGTCATTCGCCACCTCTTATAATAACAATCTTCTAATATCCCCTTGACATTTTGATCCGACAGCTGTAGTATATTGACTAATCAAAAAATTTCATATGATTTTTCTTATCCAGAGAGGTGGAGGGACTGGCCCATTGAAACCTCAGCAACAGACATTTGTACTGTGCTAATTCCAGAAGCGTTAAGCTTGGAGATAAGAAGAGAAAATTTTTACGTATCCAACCCTCTTCTTATTTGTTAAGAAGGGGGTTTTTTGTTGGTTACATAAAATAGATACGTTTATTACTAGTTTAGTTGAATTGCGTTTATAAAAAATAAAACGAAAGTAGGGATTTAACATGTCAATTACCTTAACGAAAGCACCTTTTAAAGCGGATCAAGTAGGAAGTTTATTACGACCGGAAAGCATTCATCAAGCAAGAAAGGAATTTAAAGAAGGAATAATTTCTGCCACACAATTGCGTGAGATCGAAACAAAGGAAATTAAGCGTATTGTTGATAAGCAGATTGAAATTGGCTTGAATGCGGTGACGGATGGCGAGTTTAGACGTAGATTCTGGCACACTGATTTCTTAGAGCATCTAAACGGGATAGAAGGATATATTCCAGACGTAGGCTATGTTTTTAATGGAAATGAGGAGACTGAAAGATATAATGTCCGAAATACAGGGAAGGTTTCCTTTAATCCCGATCACCCTTTCATTAAAGATTTCATTGAATTCAATGAAATCGTTGCTGGGCGTGCAGTTGCCAAACAAACAATCCCTAGCCCTAATCAACTCTTCAATCAAGGAATAATTAACGAAGAAATTTACCCTGACATTGATGAATATGCCAATGATGTTATTCAAACATACCGTGATGCATTACACGCTTTTTATGAAGCTGGGGTTCGCTATCTACAATTCGATGATGTTTATATTGCTGGTCTTTCTTCACCAGATATTCCGTTTAACGAAGGGAAATATTCAAGGGAAAAACTAATAAACCTGGCATTACGCGTTGTTAATGAGGTACTGGAAGGAAAACCAGACGATTTAGTCGTGACGACACACTTATGTCGTGGAAACTATCGATCCAATTGGGCATTCGAAGGGAGTTATGACTTAATCGCATCCACTTTGTTTGCGAAAGAGAAAGTGGATGGATTCTTCTTGGAATATGATGATGAGCGTTCCGGTGATTTCAAACCGCTAAAACATATCCCTGCTGGCGGAGCCCAGGTTATTCTTGGTGTGATCACATCGAAAAATGGGGAGCTAGAGGACAAAGAATCTATTAAAGCACGAATTAAAGAGGCATCTCAATATGTTCCGCTAGATCAACTATGCTTGAGCACACAATGTGGATTTGCATCAACCCACCATGGAAATAAATTAACCGAAGAAGATCAGTGGAATAAACTGAAATTTATTGTTGATATTGGGAAAGAGATTTGGGGATAAAATATCCAAGAAGAGGAATGTAATAATTCCTCTTCCTTTCCATTTATACTGAGTCCAGTAAGCACAAAGAGATATCGCGTTATTAAGGATCTTTTTCCTTGCTAAAAGTCCTTCATTTATTTGCTGAAAGGATCGATTACATGACAAAAAGACACATCGAGACACAATTGGTGCAGCTAGGTAATCATAGCGACCAAAAAACCGGTGCAGTAAACCCGCCAATTTATTTATCAACAGCTTACCAGCACCAAGGACTTAACTTGAGCACTGGATACGACTACACAAGGACAAAAAATCCAACTCGATCCATTCTTGAGGAAGGGATTGCAAACTTGGAAGCAGGAGATAGAGGGTATGCCTGCAGTTCGGGAATGGCTGCCATTCAACTAGTCTTATCCCTTTTCCGCTCAGGAGATGAGATTATTGCGCCAGAGGATCTATATGGAGGAACCTATCGTTTACTTCAGCATTATGCCGATACCTATCATATCCGAACTACTTACACGGCGTTTAACGACGTTAAAGAAACAGAACAAGTCATTACAGAGAATACCAAGGCATTATTTATCGAAACTCCAACAAACCCATTAATGCAGAAAATTGATATTCAAGAATATGCGACTCTTGCCAAGAAACACAACCTATTATTAATAGTAGATAATACGTTCTTAACTCCTTATCTCCAGCGTCCACTGGAATTGGGTGCCGACATTGTTATCCACAGTGCAACCAAATACATTGGTGGGCACAACGACGTACTAGCTGGCTTAGTTGTTGCAAACGGAAGTACGATTTGTGAAAAGTTGTCCGAGTTACATAATGCCTCTGGCGCTGTCTTATCTCCATTTGACTCATGGTTATTAATTAGAGGTTTAAAAACCCTTGCGTTAAGAATGAAACAACATGAGGAAAATGCCAAAAAAGTTGCTGCTTATTTGGCAAATGAACCAGTGGTAACGGATGTACTTTACCCTGGTTATGGGGGTATGCTTTCCTTTCGCCTAAAGGAAAGCATATGGATTGGAACGTTCTTGGAAAATCTGCAGTTAATCACCTTCGCCGAAAGTCTAGGCGGAATCGAAAGCTTTATAACCTACCCCGCCACACAAACTCACGCTGACATTCCAGTTGAAGAACGAACCCGTCGTGGCATTTGTGATCGCCTGTTACGATTTTCAGTGGGCATTGAAGAAGCGGAGGACATTATTGGCGATTTGGAGCAGGTGTTTTCGAGTCTAGAAAAAAGAAGATTAAATTAGAAACATAGAAGAAAAGACCTCTCAACAGTTCAGTGAACTAATGAGAGGTTTTCTTTAATAGTTTATTTTATCGGGTATCAAAAAGTGGAAGATAGTAAAATGTTAAACGAAAAAGTTGGAATAAATTAACCAAGCCACTTTGAAAGATTAGGCAGTGTAAGTGGGAGAATAATCCCTTCACCACGCAGTTCAGTTTACTCCTAGTTGTAGCAATTTATATCTTTCTGATGGACTAAGGAGATAATAATTTTTCGTTCAGTTGTTTAGATGTACAATATAAGTTTCTCAAGCTCAAACTTCATTTACGACCGCTCAATATTCACCACCAAATTATTAGTATCGTCCAGCTCTTCAACCACCCAATTCCCGGACAGCACCTGCTTTAAATCCACTAATTGCTCACTATTTAAATTTAGATTCCGAATTCCTGTTTCCGTCAATTCATAGTCCGTTTCTCTCTCTTTTCCAAATCGGAGCCGTAATAAATTTTTCAATCCATTAAACGTAACAAATTTCACCCGATAACCTTGTGAAAGGATCCTCTTAAATCCTTCCATATCTTTCTCAGCAAATTTAACCAGTTCCTGAAAATCAAAATTCCTATTGAGCTCCTGCCAGGCTTCGGTCTTTCCCTGCTCTATTTGGGTAAGAATTTCCTTATCGGATATGCCGTTACTTCTCAATGTTTCAATCATATAAGCATCCATTAATGAAATCTTATGTAACTCCAATCGTATTCCTCCTCTATTGATTGTTTTCTATAAAGTGAAACTACAATTAGTGGGGGATTCATTCATCCAGCCCTAATTGTTAGTTGATCGAATCGGGGTGTTAGCTTCCGTTTTCCTCCCACTTAAACATCATGGTTTCACTTCATGGTTGGAAGTGGGAGTCTTACGGACGGTTACTCCGGGATAAGTTGTTTCTTTTCGGTATTTAGTGGATAAAAACAAGAGACAAGATGACCATCGTTTGCATCCTTTGCTTCCAATAATGGAGTGTTTGTTTTACAATTTTCTTGCGCGAATGGACATCTAGTGTGAAAAACACAACCTGTTGGTGGGTTGGC
The DNA here is from genome assembly GCF_022095695.1 of Oceanobacillus jordanicus. Lineage (GTDB taxonomy): Bacteria > Bacillota > Bacilli > Bacillales > Amphibacillaceae > Oceanobacillus_B > Oceanobacillus_B jordanicus. The sequence goes on along the minus strand of NZ_JAIFZM010000025.1, from coordinate 22,704 downwards.
TGGTGAGGGTAATTCACCACTTAATACAATTCGTTCGCGCATTCTTTCTTTCTCCGGATCTGGCAACGGAATAGCCGACAATAACGCATTGGTATATGGATGACGTGCATTATTGTAAAAAGATTCACTATCGGAGATTTCCATTACTTTCCCTAAATACATAACCCCAACTTTGTCTGCAGTATGCTTGATAACCGATAAATCATGGGCTATAAAAACATACGTCAAATTAAGCTCTTTTTGCAGATCTTCCAGCAAATTAATAACCTGTGCCTGTACAGAGACATCCAATGCACTAACTGGTTCATCCAAGATTAATAACTTCGGATTCAAAGCAATTGCACGAGCTATCCCAATTCGCTGCCGCTGACCACCAGAAAACTGGTGAGGTAATTTATGATAATCATCAGCTTTTAATCCGACAAGATCCATTAATTCCTTAACTCGACGCTCCAAATTATTGGTCATACGGTAGGCTTTTAATGGCGCGCCTATAATATCGCCTGCTTTCATTCTTGGGTTGAGACTTGTATATGGATCCTGATACACCATTTGAATATTCCGTCTGAGCTGATGCATCTCTTTATGAGAGTAATGAAGTATACTTTCACCTTCAAATAAAATATCTCCTGATGTAGGTTTTTGCAGTCCAACGATTGTTCGAGCAAGTGTACTCTTTCCACAACCTGACTCCCCTACGATTCCAAGGGTTTCCCCTTTATTAACTGATAAATTAACACCATTAACAGCCTTTACGTGTTTTTTCGTTTTTTGGAATACTCCACCTTTAATTGGAAAATGCATGTTCAAATCACGAATCTCAAGCAAGGCTTCTGACATCTTAGAGCACCTCTTCCCTATCTGCAGATTCAAGTCGCTGTTTCTCTGCCTCAAATTCCTGTTCTGTCAAGATACAAGCAACCCAATGCCCTTCTTTCCTTGGCATTAACTCGGGATCTATTTCCAGACATTTTTCTGTTGCAAAGGGGCATCTTGGATGAAAATTGCACCCTTTTGGTGGGGACACGAGATTTGGTGGCTGTCCTTCAATACTAATCAGTCGCTCATGTTCTACTCCGTCCAAACGTGGCAAGGAACGTAGCAGTGACCAAGTGTAAGGCATTGACGTACGATAGAATATATCGTTTACAGATCCCTTTTCCACAATTCGTCCGGAATACATAACTAATACCTTTTCAGCCATTTGTGAAATGACACCTAAGTCGTGACTAATGAGTATAATTGCTGTTCCGTACTTTTTTTGAATTCCCTTCATTAATTCTAATATTTGTGCTTGAATCGTTACATCTAGTGCAGTTGTAGGTTCATCTGCAATTAATAGTTTCGGATTACCAGCCAAGGCGATCGCAATTAACACCCGTTGCCTCATCCCGCCAGAGAAGTGGTGCGGATAATCATCCATTCGCCTTTCAGCATCAGGAATTCCCACATCTTTTAACAATTCAATAGCCAGGGCTTTTGCATCCTTACGCGACATTTTTTGATGGGTCAAAATGGCCTCTACCAGCTGTGCACCAACTTTAAAAACTGGATTTAGGCTGGACATCGGGTCCTGAAATATCATCCCAATTTCATTTCCGCGAATCTTACGGAGCTGCTTTTCTGAAAGCTTTAGAAGATTGCTTCCTTCAAACAAAATTTCACCTTCAGGGTAAAAAGTAGGTGGATTTGGGTTCAGCTGCATGATGGAATTTGCTAACACACTTTTTCCGCTTCCAGATTCACCAACGATTCCGAGGGTTTCGCCAGCCCTCACCGTAAAGGAAACTCCATCTACCGCCTGGACAATTCCCTCGTTGGTGTCAATCTGTGTTTTAAGGTTTTTTACCTCCAGCACTGTCTACTCCTCCTTTTATTTAAAAGTAAAATCTTTATGCTACATTTATTTGTTTTTTTAACCGTCCTTTTTTCCTATTTACCTTACCTTTTGCATGAGGATCAAAGGAATCACGTAAACCATCTCCAAGAATATTTAGGGTAAGCACCGTTATAACAATCGCAATACCTGGAAAAATAGAAAACCAAGGTGCAATGGAGATATAGATCTGCGCTTCTTGAAGCATATTGCCCCATGTCGGTGTTGATGGTTCCACCCCAACTCCTAAAAAGCTTAATGCCGCTTCTGCCAAAATAGCTTTGGCAAAAATAAAGGTTCCCTGTACAATAATTGGGGATAGTACATTTGGTAAAACATACCGGAATAATATAACTAGATCGCCGATACCCGAGGTTTTCGCAGCTTCAACGTATTGAATTGAATTAATTTGCAGAACAGCCGAACGGACAATCCTCGTCATAACTGGCCAAAAAGAGAAAGACAGTGCAATGATAATATTTGTTACACTGCCACCCAGCGCGGCCACTAAAGCTAGTGCTAGCAGTAAAGATGGAAAAGCCAGCATTCCATCAATAATTCGCATAATAACGAAATCAGCTCTTTTATAATATCCTGCAATTAAGCCGGTAATCGTTCCTAATACAGTGGAAATCAGTGCAACCGATAAACCGACTACTAAAGAAACACGTGCAGCAACCACCGTTTGTGCTAAAATATCTCTACCAAAATGATCCGTACCAAACCAATGATCAGCAGAGGGTCCAATCAACCTTTTTGCCGAATCCATTTCGGATGGTAAAACCGGCAACCACCATGATGCCGTTATAGTCGCAACAGTAAACAATAGTAATAGACTTGCTGAAATTAGATTTCGTTTTTTCTTAAACATATAGAGCCCCCCTTTTTCAATAGAAAGAAAGTATATACATCAGCAGCGACATTTCTTGAAAGGCAGAGCCATGAACGTCTCCAGCGCCCAGCAAGCTTCCTGCACATCCGTACACTAAAAAAGGATCAGTCGTACCTGATTCTAGGGTCCAGAAATGCATATAACAGGTCGATTAGCAGATTCACAAAGACATAGACTACTGCGATGAAAAGAACAACACCTTGAATCACCGGATAATCTCTTCGGTGGATGGAGTCAATCAATAGCTGCCCTATGCCCGGGATGGTGAATATAGTTTCTATAATAACCGTACCACCAAGTAATCCTGCAATCATTACACCGATAACCGTAGTGGTTGGGATAAGTGCATTGGAAAGTACATGCTTCATCAGAACTACGCTTTCCCTTACACCCTTTGCACGGGCCGTTTTTGTATAATCTTGATTCACTGACTCTAGCATCCCGTCTCGAAGCATCCTAGCAATAAGGCCAATTTCCACACTGGCTAGGACAAATGCTGGTAAGATCAAATGATAGATCCAGTCACCTAATCCAACATCAATTGCAACGTATCCTGCTACAGGGAATATTGGAACAGCTACACCTAATCCCAAGACAAGCAGCATGGCAAACCAAAATTCCGGAATCGACGCTCCCAAAAGCGAAGCAGAAGTAAACAGAGGATCCAGTATGGTATTTCTGCGCCAAACGATAAAAACTGCAGTTGGGATAGCAATAATTAATGTTAAGCTCATTGCTGTAATCATCAAACTGAATGTAGGACCAACCCGCTCCATAATCACTTGTATAACAGGCTCAGAGGAATAAATGGATTGGCCAAGGTCCCCCATTAATATATTTTTGATCCAGTCAACAAATTGTACAGCCATTGATTTATCCAATCCTAATTGTTTCTCAAGCTGCGCAATCGCTTCTGGTGAACTGTCTTCTCCAAGAATGAGATAGGCGGGATTGCCTGGTGTCAAATGGACAATTAGAAAGACAATGACACTTACAATTAGCATAACTGGTATGATTGAAAACAATCTGCGTATCGTGTATTGTAGCAACGTATTTCCTCCTTTAGCTCAATATATATGTAAAGGGAAGTCACGTCATTTTCACTTCTTGACATGACTTCCCACCAATAAAAATTATTCACTCTTCCATGTATTCCAGAATCGCTGACCAACCCAACTATCATATGCTTGGATTTTCTCACTCTTAATATCCAATTTAGTCTCATTTGCAATCTTCAAGAAAGGAAGTTCATCATTTACCGTTTGGTTCATGTCAGCTAGGATTTCTTCTCTTTCCTCTGGGGACTCTGCAACACTCCATGCATCTAGAAGACTTCCCCACTTCTCACTGTTATACCAACCACTGCTTGAGGTGTCTTGAATCAGCATTCCTAATTCACTAGGCGAGAATCGGGTAGACCATCCTACAACAACTAAATCCCAGTTCGCAGGGTCGCTCCATTTTTCCAGGTAGGTCGCCCATTCATATGGCACCAGTTCCACTAGAAAACCTACCTCTTCCATTTGTTGTTTCATAATTTGTGAGATTCGTTTATATGTTTCTGAGTCATTGGAGTACATAATCTTGATTGGTTTTCCGTTATAATCAGATTCTTCCAGCAGTTGTTTTGCTTTTTCTTTATCATATGCTAAATAATCTTCTGTTCCTTTATCGCTGTATAGTACTTTCTGTTCTGGATCAAACAGCGCTCCGTCCATACTGTAAAAATCTTTGTTACCATACGTTGACTCAGCAATAACTTCTTTATTCAGTGCATAATTCAATGCTTGTCGAACTTTTAGGTCATCAAAAGGTGCTTCCGTTTTATCTGGTGTAGTAACGGAATATCCGTTAATATAGGTTACTGGATCTATGCTTGGTTCACTTTCCACGACTTCATACAGATCCGGTGGAATAGACTGTGCATAATCATAGATTCCTGTTTTCAGACCATTAATCATTACCTGGGGATCCTTTACAATAAGGAACTTGATTTCATCAAAGTATGCAATTTTTTCACCTGTTAAACCACCCCAGTCTTCTTCCTTACGTGCTGAATAATCTTCAAAGCGAGTTAGTACAATTTCATTACCTCGTTCCCAATTTTCAAACTTAAATGGCCCTGTACCAATGTACTGTTCTGCTGTCAATGGTCTTTCACCAGCAGCTTCAGAAATTTCTTTTGGTATAATCATTAATGCTGATTTTGGAGCCGCCATATCTGACATTAATGAGTTGTATACTTCGTTTAATGTAATTTCTACAGTTAACTCATCGACTGCTTCGACTGCTTCAATGTAATCATTTGCTATTGTTCCAACAGACGAAACTTTGCGCCAGCGCTCAATTGATGCCACAACATCTTCAGCGGTAACCGCAGAATTATCATGGAAATTAACACCTTCACGAATTGTTATGGAATATACCTTTTGGTCATCACTTACTTTATAATCTTCTGCAATCATTGGTTTTATTTGATAATCTTTATCCAAAGTAAATAAAGTTTCAAAAATATGCCAGCCGACATCTCTGGTTGCCGTTGCGCCTGTAGACATCCAGTCAAGTGTATCTGGGTCAGAGGAAAATGCGACATTTAGCGCGCCACCTTCAATTGGTTCCCCAGCTTGTTCTCCAGAATTAGATTCACCACCTGAATCATCCTGACTTGCACAGCCAAATAAAACAAATATAAATAATATTGCTATTGTTAACAGATAACTTCTTTTCATTTAACTATTTCCTCCTTCGTCTACTTCATTCATCCTACAAAAGGTAGTGTGACACTATCTTCGCAAAGGATTTACTGATATTTACCAATGCCCTTTCATCAAAATCAAATTTCGGATGATGATGTGGATAATGGGTAGCTTCATCTTCATTCTGGGAGCCAACTTTAAAATACGTTCCTGGTTTTTGTTCTAAGAAATAGGCAAAATCCTCTGCCCCCATCGTTGGTTCTAGCTCGACAATATCTTCCTCCGTAAAAGTTTCTGATAATAGTCCATGCACTGTCTTGGTTTCTTCTTTATGGTTATATAACGCTGGATAACCCCGGAGATAATCAATTTCATAGTCAGCATGAAATCCGCTCGTAATCCCTTTCACAATAGCGTTTATCTCAGCTTCTACCTGGTCACGAACTGCTCCATCAAACGTTCGGACGGTCCCTTCGATTTTCGCCGTGTCTGGAATGACATTAAAAGCATTTCCTGCATGGAAGACACCAATGGACACAACCGCAGATTTCAGCGGATCGACACTACGACTGACAATTTTTTGCAATCCTTCCACTACACTGGTTCCAATAACTAGCGAATCTATGGTGTGATGTGGTCTTGCTCCATGTCCGCCACGCCCTTGAATAGTAATCTCAAATTTATCAACAGCCGCCATTTGATAACCTTCCCCAATCCCTATTTTCCCTAGTGGGATATCAGAAGCCAAATGGGCACCAAATACATAATCTACATCTTCCAGAATTCCTTCTTCTATCATAAACTTCGCACCACCAGGCGGCTTCTCTTCTGCTGGTTGGAAAACAAAAAGAATGTTTCCTTTTAGTTTTTCCCGAAACTTACTAAGTGTCCGTGCGGTACCTAACAAAGCAGAGGTATGACCATCATGGCCACAAGCATGCATGACTCCCGTATTGGTGGATTTATACGGAACATCTTTCTCATCCTTGATTGGGAGAGCATCAAAATCAGCCCTCAGTACGAGCGTTTTTCCGGGTTCTTCCCCCTTAAGCACTCCAATTAACCCATTTCCTCCAATTTGCTTCTTTACTTCTAATCCAAATTCGGTTAGTTTTTCTTCTATATACTTTGCTGTATGTACTTCTTCAAACGAAAGTTCCGGATGTTGGTGCATGTACCTTCTCCAGTTCTTCATATCTTCCAAACTATTATCTAATTCAACAAAAATGGATGCTAGGTTCTCCTTCTGTTGTACTTTACTCACCTTAATCCCCCTTTTTTCTCAATAAAAAAATGACCACTTTTCTTATTAGAGGTCATTTACTTAAATTCAAACTTAAGCACTGCCTCTTATCTTTCAGACGTAAAGTCTGCTGGAATTAGCACCTTATGATTGTTAATCAACGGTTGCCGAGGTTTCAGCGGGCCAGTTCCCTCAACCTCTCTAAATAAGAGTTTCATATTAAATTGATGAATCTTATTCTATCCCGATAATTCCTAGTTGTCAACTAGGTTTAGTTATATTTTTAGATTATTCTTTTTTCTCTGAACGAACTACTAACTTTTATTAGAGTATATGGGCTTATTAAAAAGAGATTATTAAAAAGAGGATATCAGTATGATCCCAATAAATAGCTACTTTTAATTATCAAGTAATGAATTTGGGTAACGGATGTAATAAACCCAGGTAATGGGGGGATGCTCTCATTTTCCTAAAAGAAAGTAACTGGATTGGTGCATTTTTTTGGAAAATCTGCAGTTAATTACTTTCGCCGAAAATCGGAGGAATCAAAAGCTTTATAACTTATCCAGCTACCCAAACCCATGCTGACATTTTCGGTTGAAGAACGGACCCGTCCATTTGTGATCTGCTATTACGCTATTCAGTAGATATCGAAGAAACGGAAACGACCTGAAGCAAGTTTTTCAACTTTAGAAAAAGAGGAGGTCAAAATATGAGGAAGCTTAGTTATACACAAAAGAGTTAATTTTACACAATCATTCAGTAAAATAAGTTGGCTTGATATTGAGGCCTCTGTGAGCGCGATTTCCACGCCAGGTAGCCAGCTAAATTTTTTAGGACATACTGTCAAACCAAGTGAGGCTATCTGCTCACTTCTACATGCAAAGCTGAGTCTCTACTGGATTATACTGCTATCTGCGTTTTTTAAGCTCTTGCGATTTTTTAAAACTATACCACTGTGTATTCTTTTACGGTTGAGCCAACCTTCTATATATATAAATAACTCTATGTTTGCAGCCCTAAAATCTGAGTATTTATCCATATATACTGTTCGGGATTTCTCCGTTGTCCAGTAGTTGGCTTCACACTAGCAAATAAAGTCGCGTATTTAGCTTAGCGTTAGCCCATTCGTTCAGAAGCTATTTCATTTTTTTGACAAGTGCTTTATGATCAACCGCCTTTGGTGGTTCTTCTAGCCAAGCATGTTTAATCATTAAATTCGCACCATCTTCCGCATACAAAGCAATCTCTGCTGAAAGTCTTGTATATGTTGCACTTAAATCCATTCTTTGGCAAGTTCCTGCGGCTGTACCGTAATTCCCTATTCCTACTGCAATTAACGTAGTTGTATGAAACATCATTAACTTATCGGAAAAAGGTGCAACCGTACTATCCATAACGTGAGAATCCCAACTCATTGCTGCGGGGAGATCTTCATCAGTTAAAGTTGAACTAAATTTCTTCAAATGCTTATTAGATATCCCCCTGCCTTCTACAAGGAATTGTTTGACATCTTTATCTTTACAAACTTGTGCAAATGCCAACATCATTGCTTTACCCATTGCGTTTGTTTGAATGTTGATAAAAAGATGAGTAATTTCAATAAATGTTAATGGTCGTTTATGAGAACCTAAAAAATCAAATAGAAAACCTTGTTTATCCACAAAATCAACTTTTTTAGGGCTTGCTATTTGCGGTGGTCGGACATATACACCTTTTGATATCAAAACTTTTCTTGACTTATCATGTAATTCAGAAACAGAAATAAGTAAATTTCTAAAGAAGTTACTTACATCAGAACGTGCTGAAACTCCAATTGCTACTCCAATACTCGCCATTGCTATTACTTCCAATTTTTGTATATACATAAGGATAAATACGTCGGAAAATAACCTTGGTGCATTCACATTTACATCTTTATCCGTAAAGCCGACTGGTATCGGATGGTTTTCTTTAGTAAAAATCTCCGTAATAATCTTAATGTCCTTTTCTGCTATACTTAATGAATTTTCTATTAAGGGAAGGATTTCTTTATCTTCACATATGCTTTTAAAGTATTTCATTACACAAACAGCTAAGCTATCGTTTATATATTGTGTCCAAAGAAAACCCATTTCTGAAGCAGTAAGCGGAATGTTATGTTGAGTCAATACTTTTTCATCATCATTTGTATTTGTCATTCTAACACTTTCCTCCTCAATATTGCCAAATCCTTTTCCTAATATTTTATGATGGTATTTAAACCCAAACATTATTCATTATCACACTAAATTCTCTTTACTTTTTTAACTGTGTATATATTAGTATCGCCATAACGTCCTTTTTCCCCAAAAAGAGGACGTTATGCATTTCCATCCCTATTGATTACTTCAAGAGTAGAATCGGTGAAATTGATCGGCTAAATGGTACAAAACAGAAGCAATCATTCCTTTATTAGAACAGTAGATGGATGTGCCGGAAAGTACTGTAGCATGTCTAGTAATCACGCAGTCCATAATGGGTTAAGTTTTATTGCTGGAACAGCATACTCCATGGACAAAAAGTATACTTATGGTTATCCTCGTAATCGTGCTAAATGCGGAATACAACTTCCTATTGAACAGTATATTTGTATTGCACAGAAAAAAATTCTGTTTAAATTTATAGCTCCACTTCAACTCCCCCATTATCGATTAAAAAATCACCACAAACTTAGAATTATTTCAGTTAACACTTTGAGGATCGGCTTCATTTGATTCTGAACTTATGGTCCTTTACTCTTTAATTTTAAACTTTGACCATTTCAATTTTGCTCTTTACTAAATTAAATTTAAATCTCAACCTTTTTAGAAATATAATAGCTATACTTCTCTTTTTCACTTTGTGATGGGTCTACCAACACCAATACCTTCGCACACTCGCTTTAAACACGCACGCCTGGTTTCTCTTTCATAGCATGACCATGACGATTTTAGTATCAATTGTTTTGATTGAGCACTTCGTTCCATCAACCGTAGTGCAGTTGTTATCGGTGCTCCACTAGGAGGTGCCCTTGCTGACGGACTACGGTTTATAACGGCTATGTGGATTTCGATAGCTGTACTAACTTTATGTGGAATATGGTTCAGTCTATCACCGTTGCGAAAAGCTCAATTAGAGTAATAAGAGTGACTAATAAAAAACACCGGTTAATATAATGTTATCTTTTAAACTGACAACACTAGTGACATTTTAAATGTGAAAACACAAAAGGTGCTGACTTGGAAGTCAGCACCTTCTATATTACTTCGTATATTGTTGCTTTTCATCAATCTTTTGTTCTCTAGCTAGTTCACGGCTTACTAGTGGTGCTGTCCAAAATGTAGTTAACATGAGTAAAGAAACCGGAACAGCAGTAACCACAATGAATGATTGTAATGACCCAACACTATCTTCTCCAAGAGTAATAAGAACCGTAGCGACAAGCCCCATGAGAATTGCCCAAACTACACGTAAATATTTTGCTGGATCTCCATGACCAGTAATTGCCATCGAAATGGTTAATGACATGGAATCCGTTGTCGTTAGTACAAAAACGATAGTTGCCAGGAGAAACAAGAAACCGAAAATTGTACCGAAAGGCAGTTGTTCTGCAATTGCAATCATTGCTGCTGGAGGTCCAGCACTATTTAAAGCATCAGAGACAGAGCCAGGGTTTTTCATTTCCGAAAAGATTCCTGTTCCCCCAACAACGGTAAACCAAAATGTTGTGACCACTGGAGCGATTACTGCAACAGCAGTTACTAGCTCACGAATTGTTCGGCCACGAGATATACGACTTACAAACATAGCCATCATCGGTCCATATCCGATAAACCAAGCAAAGAAAAAAATGGTCCATATTCCAAGCCAAGCTCCATCACCTCGGAAAGTGTTTAACCTGATAAATTCCTGTACATACAAACCAAATGATTGTACATATGAATCGAAAATAAATAATGCTGGTCCTAGAATAAGAACACCGATCATTAAAACAACTGCAAGAATAATATTATAGCTACTTAAAATTTGAATACCCTTATGAATCCCTGTAGCAGCGGAAATGCCAGCTGCAAGTACAATTACTGCAACAATAAGACACTGCATGAGTAAATTATTTGGAATACCAAACAAAGCATTTAATCCATAACCAGCTTGCAAACCGAGAAACCCAATTGGACCAATTGTACCGGCTGCTACAGATACAATAGAAAAGGCATCAACAAATGTTCCAAGTGCACTTTTCTTCATAATTTTCTCCCCAAAAATCGGATAAAGTAGGGACCGCGGCTTTAATGGTGCATTTCTATGATAATGGGAGTACATGAGCACAATCGTTCCTAATGTACCCAGGATTGCCCAGGAAACAAAGCCCCAATCGACAAAACTTGTTGTAAGTGCTGGTACTACTGCCTCACTCGTTCCTGGTTCAACTCCAGAGAAATGTGGAGGGACAGTTAAAAAGTGACTTAATGGCTCGGCTGCTGCCCAGAAAACACCCCCTGCTGCGAGTAGCGTACACATAATAATGGAAATCCATTTAAAAGTTCCAATCTCTGGTTTTTCTAGCTTTCCTAGACGTATCTTACCAAACTTGGAGAAACCAAGTATTAAGGCAATAAATACAGTTCCAACCATTAAAACTTGATAAATGGATCCAAAATAAGTTACTGACCAATTAAACATTGTATTAACTACATCCGTAACCATTTCTTTATTTATCAATGCTAAAATAACAAAGGCAAGTAATGCCCCTCCACTAAGAAATAGCACTGGTTTATCTATACTTTGATTTTGTTTCTCTATATTTTTCAAAATCTGCTCCTTTCAATTCCATAAAAAAATACATTTAATTGATATCTAAAATTTAACCACAGCGTAAAATAATACATTTTAGGTTAGTGTGTGTCAAGTTCTAGTTATTATAAACTAATCGGATGGTGTGTCATGACTTACATCATGGCGCCCGCCATGAGAAATGATAAGAAACAGTTTAGAAGTTTGTAACCTATCAGTTATTACACCTCCTAACTCCTAAATAAGTTTTAAAAAAACGGAGGAATTGGGGAGACCTAACTGAATAGAACAGAGGAAAAACGTTTACTCATGAAAAGTGAAACGTAATTAATAAGGAGTTATCAGGGGAATATACAAATTGACAGATCGTAATAAACCACAAGCAGACAGCACTTTATTTACTCTAGTAAAAAGAGGGTTATGATATGATGGGGGCATTAAAGTAAAGGTATTATTAATGGGAGATAGATTCAGTGAAACGAGGTTTTTTAATAATCTCTATACTAAAATTTAAACTAGAAAAACATATATAACAGAAGGGAGAAACAACGTTTGAATAAACATATTGTATTTTTCGATGCTGAATGCCCTTTATGCCGGACAGTGAAGGCGGTGCTGAAAAGACTAGACTGGAATGACACCATTTTCTGGTACCCTGTTCAGGAAGTAAGTGAATCAATAAAAGAGAGAGTCAATAACTATAAAAATATGTATGACGAAATCTATATGTATACAAAAGACAAACGGGTTCTGACAGGTTTTAATACCGTCCGCAAAATTCTTTCTTTACTTCCAGCCACTACCCCTTTCGCTTTATTACTCTATCTACCGTTCGCCCAAAATATTGGGGATCCTGCGTACCGTTTTATTTCAACTCGCCGTTATAAATGGTTTGGGAGAGTGCAGTATAATAAGCAATCGGAGTAAAACGGGGTAGTGTTAGAATACGTGAAAAGATCCTAATTATTGTTAAGGATTGAGTATTCTTTGAATAGGATTTTTTCCACTTATTCATAAATGCTTTTAACGCTTTATCCTCTGCTCGATAAAGCGTCTTCCGGTCTTCATGCTTATTGATGGGTAGATCATTAGAAATCCCCGATCTATATACAAAGGGACAGCTCTGCTTTTAGTAAAATAAGAGCATGCTGTCCTCCTGTTTTTTATTTAATTCGTCGTAATTATTTTCTTTAATTCACTACTTAGCTTATTGATTTCTGCAATTGCTGTATTGATATCTGAAATTAATTGATGTTCACTTTCAAGTGTTGCAGCTATTTCTTGTGTTGAAGAAGTATTCTCTTCTGCAATGTTTGCTACTGTTTCAATTTGCAATTGTATGTCTTTGAAATTGTTCGTTGATGATTGAATTTCATTCATTCCCATCGATAGCTCATTATTTGTGTATTGGAAGGAATCTTTTATTTCTTTGAAATAAGAAGCAATCTCATCTAATACTTTCTGTCCTTCCGTAAAAGCTGTTTCCCCTTTGTTCGACTTCTCTTGGGCATTTTTTGATTTATGGAATAAATCTTGTGTTACATTTTCAATATCTAATGTTATATTTGCGCTTTGTTCTGCTAACTTACGCACCTCGTCTGCTACGACTGCAAATCCTTTTCCATGCTCACCAGCACGCGCAGATTCAATAGCAGCATTTAATGCTAATAGATTCGTTTGCTCTGCAATATCCTTAATTCCTTGTAAGAGGGAATTAACTGTTTCTAAGCTCGTTTGTAAATCATTTACTGTAGTAGCAGTGGTACTTATGGCAGTATTTACAGTCGACATATAACTGTTTACTTGATTAAATTTCTCCCAGCCTTCTTGAACTTTTTTATTCATAGTATCCGATTTGTCCACAATATCTTGTGATATGGAAATGGATTTATTCGCTCGATCTACCGAATCCCCCATTGATTCACTAACCGAACTAATGCTATTAGCCTCTTCTTGTATTCCAGTCGCCATTTGCTCAACTGATTCTTTAATCAGATGGCTAGAATCATAGATTGTTGTAATATTGTTATTTAAATGATCGATGTTATCATCTAGTGTATTCGTATTTTTTTCGATTTTCTGTAGCGTTTCTTTTAATTGCTTTGTTAAATGCTGTGCTTCCATTTCCTTCTGATACGATGCATCAATTAATTCTCTTCCCCATTTGGTTAACAAGTACAAAGCAACCAATATCCCATTAATTAAAGCAATTACCGTAATAAAACCTTTAAAGTTATGATCGATACCGAATATTTCTTCGGGTACCATCAAGTACGTGGCAATTATCGCTACATTAACAAAAACAGCAAAGATAAGTATAAGTTTTTCTTTAAAATAAAGTGCAATCATTGCAATAGACAATAATATAATATAATGCTTATTTAATGCAAAACCATCCGAATAAAATAGAGCGATTGTAACTAAAAACGGTAATAAAGCGAAGATTAAACCTTTTACATATGGAGGTAGTGGTACGTAATAATTAATTACAGAGAGAATAACAACCAATGTACCCGCAACCACGATACCTACACTATCACTAAAACCTCTGGAAAATACAATCGGTATAACTAAAAGTAACACTATTGAAGTCAATAAAAATAAATTAACCTTATGAACCCTTTGTGTATTATAAGTATCTTGTTGTCCCATCCCAATCTCCTTACTAGCATATTTGCAATCTCTTCTACTATCTTATATCGGCTGTGAAATGGAAATGTTTAGTTGATATTCAATATATATGCATTTAATTTGGATATAGAGTATACTTTACATTGCTATTACAGCTTAGAGGAGGGATTTAATGAGAATAGCAATTATGGGAGCTGGTTCCCTAGGCACCATTATCGGAGCCTATCTTTCAAAAAGGAACGAAACTGTTGAGCTTATTGATGTCAACAAAGAACATGTTGACGCTTTAAATTATTCTGGTGCAACCATTACAGGAACCGTTACGGAAACAATTGCAGTAAAAGCAATTACTCCGGAACAAATGGAAGGAACTTATGATTTAGTCCTTTTATTAACGAAGCAACTATATAATGGGGAAGTTCTATCTAATCTTCAACCTTATTTAAGTGAGGATAGTACCATTCTTTCCTTACAAAACGGTGTTCCAGAAGAGTCGCTTGCTTCTATTTTAGGCAAGGATAAAGTGGTCGGTGGATCCGTTGAGTTTGGAGCAACATGGGTTAAACCTGGTGTATCCGAATTAACAACAACTGTTGATGCATTCAAAGCAAACGCTTTTCAAATCGGTGAATTAGATGGAACCACTACGGACCGTATTCAACAAATAAAGGAAGTTCTTGATTTAGTAGGTAATACAACGATATCTACTAATCTTGTAGGAACGAAGTGGGCAAAACTCTTAGTAAATGTTGCTATGAGTGGGTTATCTACGGCTTTAGGTTGTACATATGGAGACGTACTTAATAATAAAGATGCTGTAACAAGCGCAGTAATGTTAGCAGATGAAACACTTAAAGTTGGGATCGCATCAGGTGTTGAATTTGAAGAACTTGCTGGATTTAATTTAGCTATCTTTAAACTAGAGGAAAACAAGATCAATCTAGCCCAAGCAATCGACTTTGCAAAGAAAGCATTTGGACCGCAAGCTTTACTCAAAGCAAGTATGTTACAAGATCTCGAAAAGCAACGAAAAACCGAGATAGACTATATTAATGGGGTTGTCTCATCCAAAGGTAAAGAAACCGATATCGACACGCCATTTAACGATCTACTAGTACGTTTAGTGAAGAAAGCTGAAACCGAAAAGGTTATTCCAAACTTTGAAGAAAACCTTTCCTATTTCAAAGAGTTACTGTAAAAGCATATAACTCTACAAGCAGAACACTAGTCTATGCTAGTGTTCTATTTTTTTCTCTTGGTTAAGGAATCATATATTTATATTTTTCATTACTATTCCGATATAAAAAATGGAATTTTACAGACTGAAGGAGTGAATGTTCATGACGATTGATGAATTACAACTGAAAACGTTACAAAGAAAAAATAGAATTATTTTAATCATGTTGATCATAACAGTAGTTTTAGGTGTAGTAGTAGAAATAGGCATGAATAAACCGCTTGAACTTATTCTAGCAATCGCAATTGGTGGGCTTATTTTATGTGGTACAATTGCCTACTTGCTCAAAACAAAAAAATTAACGAAACAAATTGGGTATCTCGCGATCATCGGGTTAGCAGCTATTTTAGGGAGTATTATTTTTATCAGCCCATCTGAAAATAACCTTTCTCTTCTCTATTTCCTACTAATTAGTTCCGCCTTTTATATGAATCTAGCAATTTTTATTATCGGAACTGCTTTAGCGGTTAGTTTATTACTTTTCGCCTTTTCTATAAATGGAGCTATTTATTCTTCGGATCTCACCACCTATCTATTCTTATTTTCTCTATCTGTTCTCGTTCTTGTCTTCCAAACGAAAGTTATGGGCAGATTGGAGAAAGATCTTGGTAGTATGAAAGCTGAGGCTGAAGAACAGTTACACAAGGAAACGCAGCAACGGATTGTTATTGAAGATAATTCACGAGTTATTGCGGACAACATGGAACAAGTAAAGTCACAATCCGAATTGGAAAAACAAACAATCGAAGAAGTAAATATCTCGATACAAGAAATTGTTGCTGGCACCCAATCCCAAGGAAATTCAATCAACGATATTATGACTGCAATGGAAAGTACTGCAAAGCAAGTTGTCTCCATGAATAAACGGGTACAAGAAACGAATCGTTTTACGAGTAACATAACTGGACGAATTGACGAGGGTAGTTCCCAGTCAGCAGTGTTAAATAATAATATGCAGGACTTCAAGGAATTCATTGAAATCTTGAAGAAAGATATGAATCAATTAAGTAAAAACATTGAGTCCTCGTTAACAGCAATTGAGGCCATACAAGGAATTTCCGATCAAACAAACCTCCTTGCTCTAAATGCCTCTATCGAAGCAGCTAGAGCCGGAGAAGCAGGTAGAGGTTTTTCCGTTGTTGCGGATGAAATTCGCAAACTAGCAGAAGGGTCCAAACAAACTACGGAGCAAATTTCTACTATGTTAAATCAAGTACACGAAAACAATCAGGAAACGCAAAAACAAATGAATGTTGTATCAAGTAGAATGGATGAAAATATTGAAGAAACCGTACGGAATAGATCTATTTTCCAATCGATCCAAGACTCCATTAATCAACTTCAACAAGAAATTCAAAGTTTCACATCCGTAACGGGAAATATTGATCAAGATACTCGAAACATTGAAGCATCCGTAAACGAATTTGCTTCTGTATTAGAACAAACCTCCGCTTCTCTGGAAGAGATTTCCGCAAGTATTCAGTTGCAAACAGAAAATAAGGAACAACTCACGCATCTAGTGCAAGAAACAAATAATGCTACCAAAAATCTTTCTGATCTTTTTAATAGAGAGAAGTAGGAGTAAAAGTGGTCGACCGTATTGTTAAGAGTTAAAACCGGACGGAAAATGTCCGGTTTTTTTCTGTAGTTAGAATTAGGACGTTTCTTTAACAATATAAAGAGATTATTATGGAGATATTCGGCAATGAGGATATGAAAATACAATGAAGGGATTTCTACGCATGCATAATTAACATGAAAAAGGGCGCTTCCGACAAAGTAAGAATACTCTGTACGGAAACGCCTTCTAGCTATAAATATAAATTAAATGTGACTTTGTTATGATTTTTTCGAGTTTTGGGTGGTGTATAAGTCTCTTAAATCCTCTTGTAACAAGGACTATAAGATAAAACTTACATCATGCCGCCCATTCCACCCATGCCGCCCATGTCAGGCATTCCGCCACCAGCAGCGCCGCCGTTTTCTTCTGGTTTGTCAGCGACAACAGCTTCGGTAGTTAGGAACATTGCTGCTACAGATGCTGCGTTTTGTAGTGCAGAACGAGTTACTTTAGTAGGATCTACGATACCTTCCTCTACCATGTTTACCCATTCGCCAGTTGCTGCATTGTAGCCAATTCCAACTTTTTCGCCTTTAAGACGTTCTACGATGATAGAACCTTCTAGTCCAGCGTTATGAGCAATTTGACGAACTGGCTCTTCCATAGCACGACGTACGATGTTAGCACCAGTAGCTTCGTCTCCTTCAAGGCTCAATTCACTTACTTTGTTGTAGATATTTACTAGTGCAGTACCACCACCGGCAACAATACCTTCTTCAACTGCTGCACGTGTAGAGTTTAATGCATCTTCAATGCGTAGTTTACGCTCTTTTAATTCTGTTTCTGTTGCAGCACCAACTTTGATTACTGCTACACCACCTGCTAATTTAGCAAGACGTTCTTGTAATTTTTCTTTATCAAACTCAGAAGTAGACTCTTCAGCTTGTGCACGGATTTGTGCTACGCGGGAAGAGATTGCTTCAGGGTTACCTGAACCTTCTACCACTGTAGTATTTTCTTTTGTTACAACAACTTTAGAAGCGCGACCTAATTGTTCAATCGTAGCACTCTTAAGGTCTAGACCTAGATCTTCTGTGATCACTTCTGCGCCAGTAAGTGTTGCGATGTCTTCAAGCATTGCTTTACGACGGTCACCGAATCCTGGAGCTTTAACCGCTACAGCATTGAATGTTCCACGTAGTTTGTTTACTACTAATGTAGCAAGTGCTTCACCTTCAACATCTTCAGCAATCAATAGAAGTGGCTTACCTTGTTGAACAACTTGCTCAAGTACTGGTAATACTTCTTGGATGTTGCCGATTTTCTTATCTGTGATTAAGATATACGGATCTTCAAGCACTGCTTCCATTTTATCTTGGTCTGTAACCATGTATGGAGAAGCATACCCACGGTCAAATTGCATACCTTCTACTACTTCAAGCTCTGTGTTGAAGCCTTTAGATTCTTCAATTGTGATAACACCATCGTTACCAACGCGCTCCATAGCTTCTGCAATAAGGTTTCCTACTTCTTCGTTTCCAGAAGAAATAGCAGCAACCTGTGCAATGGATTCTTTGCTTTCGATTGGATTAGAGATAGCTTTTAGTTCATTAACAGCTACTTCTACTGCTTTTTCAATACCGCGACGAACGCCTACTGGGTTAGCACCAGATGCTACGTTTTTAAGTCCTTCACGAATCATTGCTTGTGCAAGAACTGTTGCAGTTGTCGTACCATCACCAGCAACGTCATTTGTTTTAGAAGCTACTTCAGAAACAAGCTGTGCACCCATGTTTTCGAAGTGATCTTCTAATTCAATTTCTTTTGCAATCGTTACACCATCATTTGTGATGAGTGGAGAACCAAATTTTTTATCTAGAACGACGTTACGCCCTTTTGGTCCTAAAGTAACTTTTACAGCATCTGCTAATGTATCAACACCACGAAGCATTGCGCGACGTGCGTCTTCACTAAATTTAATTTCTTTAGCCATTGATAAAGCCCTCCTTGATTATTATCTATTTTTAATACATATGAATTATGTGAATGTACTTATACGTCCAGCTTAGCTTACTACAGCTAAAATGTCGTTTTCGCGAAGAATTAAGTATTCTGTGCCTTCATATTTAACTTCTGTACCGGCAAATTTTGAGAAAATAATGCGATCGCCTTCTGCTACTTCTAGCGCGACTTTTTCTCCATTTTCTGTTACGCGACCAGAACCTACAGCAACAACCTTACCTTCTTGTGGTTTTTCTTTTGCAGAATCTGGAAGTACGATACCGCTTGCAGTTTTTTCTTCCTGTTCAACAAGCTCGATGACAACACGATCTCCTAGTGGTTTAATCATGTAGAAAGCCTCCTTAATTCTAGATATGTTTTTTAGTGTTAGCACTCTACATAACCGAGTGCTAATTCCAATTAATATGATAAATAAATTGTTAAAAAAATGCAAGCATTGCACTCAAGAATTTAAGATTTTTTGTTTATGTCGGAAGAAGTGCTTCTGTTATAACCTCGTACTAATTTATGATAGAATACTTAATGAATGCAAATAATATTCTACTAGTCCATTAAATACGCACATATAATATAAATAACACTACATGTTCGCTAAAGGAGTCGTTGTATTTTGCCAAAACGTTATTGGTGGGTCATTATCTCATACATCATTATGCAGTTCTCTGGGATCCTGATGGCCCCACTTTTGCTTGTTACATTTGAAATTACGAGGTATCAGGCAGTCACCTACTGGGCAATCACTAGCTTTATACTAGGTTTAATCGTTGTACTGCTACTTTTAAGAAAAGACATGCAAATGACACGAAGCCACGAAGCGTCCCGTGTTGGAGTTGCGGTGGCCTGGTCAATAATTGGTGTGTTTATGGCCTACTTCTCCCAAGGAATTGCAGCAATGCTGGAAATGCAAATCTTTGGAATCGACCCAGGATCCGAGAACACGCAAAATATTATGAATATCGCTCGGGCTACTCCTTTATTTCTCCTAGTCCCAGCAATTATCGCACCAGTACTAGAAGAAATAATCTTTCGAAAGATTATTTTTGGACAACTTTACATGAGAACAAACTTTTTTATCGCAGCATTAATTTCCGCCTTTATTTTCGGTATCATCCACGGAGAACCACAGCATATTCTGGTGTACGGTTCAATGGGTCTTGTGTTTGCTTTTCTTTATGTAAAGACGAAGCGCATATTAGTTCCTATCTTTGTACATGCAGCAATGAACACAATTGTTGTCCTGCTACAATACAATCTTACACCAGAAGATATCGAGAGAATGCAAAAGCAATTACAGGACTTGCAAGCGATTATCTTTGGATTCTAGGTGAAAGATTACCACGTTGGAGGTTTACCCATGAAAATTTCACCAAAAACAATGGCCGCCATTTACTTTGTAATGGGAGTGTTTTTCATCTACATTGCCATTCTTAGCGCACAGGACACGATCTGGAATATCACCACAATGGTTCTGGCGCTGTTTGCCACCCTTGAATTTGGTGTAAGTATACGATTAATTAGTTTACATTTTCGTATTAAAAAGAATAAAAAGGAGTAGCATGTAGAATGCTGCTCCTTTTGTATGGTTGCGATTTATTTTACGTCCTTTAGTTTATCTAACCAATCCTCTTTATTCTCAATCATTTTTTCCATCGTCGTGTAACGAACGACATAAAGGTGGTCATCTTTGCTAAAGGCGCGCGCTACTTCTTCCTGATCATACTGTGTGCTATCGTCCGTTACACTAAACTCGTAGATAACCTCCTGATCCGTTTCTTCCAGCCGATTAAATTCCAGTTCTCCGTCTATCATACTCGTTAAATTCGTTTCCATCGCTTCAACAAATGTGGTAATACCGCCATTCGCCGCTGCATCTGGGAAAACGTGAACCGTTAATAGCTCTGTATAATTCTCAAACGTTTCACCATTAATAAGAAATTCTGCAATTCCTTCTCCTTGGGCTTCATTATAATTACCAAGCACCCATTTATCGCTATTAAAAGGCATTTCTAATGAAGTGATCAAATCAGCATACTGCCCTTCCATCGCAACATCTTCAACTGCTCCTTCTTCTATCTCTTCACCGTTTTCATCGAGTGGAGTGGTTTCTATTACTTCTGAACCAAATATCTTCCATACCCCGTCCTCAGGTTTCAATGTATGAACACCCTTCGTAAGATTATTCTGGTATTCTGGTCCATCTACTTTCATGGAAGTCTGTGTATAAGCGACTCGTGCCTCTTCTTCCGATTTCTCTTCAACAGCTAGATCAGATAACTTCATATCCAATGTGTAAGCAGATACTTGGTCTAATAAGTCTTTGGTACTGTTGTAGGCAGGTGATTCGCTATGTATGGTTTCCATATGGGCATCTATGTCTTGATCCATCATAGACTGAATATTCACCTCTAGCACCTCAAACAATTCATCATCTTCCGGGACAGCCTCTTCCTCTGGCTCTTCCGCCGCTTCTGTTTCTTCTTCTTTTTCTTTCTCATCACTGGGTTCTTCACTGCTCGTTGACTCAGAGCACGCACTAAGGAATAAAGCGATAATAAGTACTGTTATGAGAACTATAAATTTTTTCATATTTACCTTACCTCCTAAAGTTTAGTTATCCTGCAACAGCAAACCAGTCATAATCATACCTCATTACTAAGTGAATAGACAGATGTCTTATTCCCTAAATAATTTTCAGACAAAACAGGTATTTTTGACTATTTTTAAATGTAGTTTGTTTAATACAAGGTGTAGGAGTGTATGCTGGATTGGAAGCGGTGTTTGGTTGATTGGGAGGTTTCTATGGTTGATTGGATCGCTCTTCTAGTTGATTGCGACGATCATCTGATCGATTGGATCGCTCTTCCGGTTGATTAAAACAGACCTGATCTTCTCTTTTTCTATTCAACTGACAAACTCCCTAATCAAACAAAGTAAAAAGCCCTTCAAAATCGAAGAGCTTTGCCAACATGACTTTATTCTTCTATTTCTTCTATCTCTTCCGATACAAGTGGATAGTGTTTTAGGAAATACACTAATGCTTGCAGTTCTACTGCGAGATCAATGTGGTGCACACGAATATGGCTAGGTACCGATATTCTGGCTGGGGTGAAGTTGAGTATACCCGTGATGCCATGCTCAACAAGTCGATCTGTTATCCCGTCTGCTTCACTCGCTGGAATGGTCAAAATGGCGACCTTAATCCCATTAAGCTTTTCTTCCATATCCTTAATGTGATAAATAGGAACCCCACCAATGGTAGAGCCGACCTTGTTTTCATCTGCATCAAATGCCATTTGGATCTTTATATTATTATTTTTCATAAAGTTATAATGCAAGAATGCGGTACCAAGATTACCAACACCAATTAAGGCAACATCGGTTAACTCGTCTTGGTCCAAGGTTTTCCTGAAGAAACCAAGCAAATATTCAACATTGTATCCATACCCCTTCTTACCGAGAGCACCAAAGTAGGAGAAGTCTCTGCGTATCGTGGCGGAATCTACTTTTACTGCTTCACTTAATTCCTTGGAAGAGACACGTTTTTTACCTTGATGATTTAAGTTATTAAGAAAGCGGTAATATAATGGCAATCGTTTAGCAGTCGCTTGTGGTATTTTATTTTGATCCATCGTTATTCCTTCTTTCGGTACAGTAATTATGTATTAAAATTATCTTTCACAGAGCAGCGCGTTGCCCACTCTGCTGAAAATACTATGTAATCTGGTAAAATTGGTCTATTTTTCATTTCTCTC
>NZ_JAIFZM010000024.1 GCF_022095695.1 Oceanobacillus jordanicus | reverse complement strand
ATTTCTTCGAAAAACAGAAAGTCTGTTTTTCCTTGACATACTAGTTGTTCTGTTCAGTTTTCAAAGAGCAATTTGTTTTTCGTCGTTTTTTTCAGCGACTTTTATATCTTACCATCTTCACAATGCTTTGTCAATAACTTTTTTCATTTTGTTTTTAACTGATAAAAGCTGTTGATTGCCGTCGAATTTGGCGACTTGATTAATATATCACACAACCGATTATGTTGTCAACAATTATTTGTGTGATAGTTGTCGTTAAATCAACATGATTTTTGCGACGGATTTAAATTTACCATGGATGAAATATAAAGTCAATGTAAATTTTGAATTTCTTTATTAAAATTAAATAAAGCTACCTGCACCGTATTAACAGCATTTCTAGGGGTGCGATATATCGTAGGCCATTACAATACTATGCAGGAAAGCTTTAGAGAGTTCCTCACTTCTTAACGACATACTTTCTGTGATAAACGCCAATCCCTTTGGTCTGTTCCTTTACTGTAACAAGTAATCCTTTTTCCACCATAAAAGAAATAACAGCTGTTAGATCAAGAGAATAAGAAGAAGTCTCCGGCAACGTTTTTAGCTGGACATAAGACCAAGGCTCTTCCTTTGTCCCCATAATCTCTAATAAATGCTTAACAGAAGTCTTTGCCCTGTTACTAATAATGAAGTCCATGGCAAGTAACATTAACTGGATTCTTTTCTTTATTTCTTCACGACTTTCAATAAACTCTTCATATAACTTATATACTTCCAGATCAATTTGCTTCACCTGGCTCCAAACCGTTACCTCTGGGTAATATCCTTTTTCAATCACAGCTAGTCTCGCTAAATAATGAAGCGAATAAAGGATCTTACTGTTGGCATCCTTATATTCTTCTGTCTCATACAGGTCTTTCGCTTCACTATAGCTCTTTACCAGTTTCCCAAACTCTATAGCTTTTCTCAGATCGCGCTTTTCACTCGGGAAATCCCGCAATTGGTTCTTTAAATTATAGACATACTCATTACGGTCAAAAATTACTCTACCATAAATCACCCATTCAACCGCCCTACGATATCCACTTGTATCAATCCATTCCATTAATACCGGCTCTGTTACAATATGCACCGCTGCAGATCTTTCGTCCTCGAATTCATAATGCTTTGCTTGCCACTGCTGTTCCGCGTTTTGCACAATAATAAGTAAAATCCCATCAAAGTCTTCGGTCACTGGACTATTAGACTTCGTTCTTTCCATCAGAATAATTCCCAATGTATTTGCATCACTCGCGTGTTCCTGATAAATAGGTCTTAAAAATCGCTCCATACCTTTTCCTCCAATTAAACAATGTCTTTAATACTTTTCTATATAAGGATAAGAAGTTATTATTATTTAAAATTACATTATAGTACAATTCGTTACATATAGATAAATTCCTTTTTATGAAATAAAAAATTCGTGAAATATGCTATACTACCTATGAAAGTATGAAGGAGGAACAAGCGTGGCTCAATTAGTTTACTCTAGTAAAATAAATAAGATAAGATCCTTTGCGCTCATTCTAGTATTTGCCGGTATTCTTTTAATGTATGGTGGAATATTAACCAAAAACATTGAATGGTTAATGCTTATCTTTTTCCTTCTCGGTGTTTTAATGGTTGTTTTAAGTTGTGCGGTATATGTATGGATTGGCACCTTATCGCTCAAAGCTGTGCCCATTGTGTGCCCAAATTGCGAAAAGCCAACGAAAATGCTTGGACGAGTAGATGCTTGCATGCATTGTAAGCAACCTTTAACACTGGACAAGAACCTTGAAGGAAAAGAATTTGATGAAAAATATAATACACGCCGTTATCAAAAAGAATCGAAGAAGAATAAGTAGTTGAGATGCCGCCATAATGGCGGCTTTTTGTTTGCTTGGCTATTTTATGAGACAAGCTATCCTCTACGTTCCTCTCCTCCCTTATAATTACTCCAGCCGCACAGAGCATTTCTGGTATAATAAACTCAACTAAATTTCAACAGGATAAAGAGGTGTAAAAACAAATGCTACTTCTTATTGACAACTATGATTCCTTTACATATAATCTCGTACAATATATGAAACAACTAAACTATTCTGTTCTGGTAAAACGAAATGATGCCATTGAAATAGAAGAAATTCACCAGTTATCACCTGAATGTATTGTTCTTTCTCCTGGCCCAGGCCATCCAGACGAAGCAGGGATCTGTTTAAACGTAATCAAACATTTCTATAAAAATATCCCAATCCTAGGCATCTGTCTTGGCCATCAAGCTCTTGCTAGAGCATTTGGGAGTAATGTTATTCCCGCCGAGCAACCAATGCATGGAAAAGTTTCTACCATTACACATGACGGTAAGGGTATTTTCAATCTACTCCCTTCTCCCTTGCAGGTAACTCGTTACCATTCTTTAATCGTAGAAAAAGAGTCCTTAGCTGACTGTCTGGAAATAACGGCACAAACAAACAAAGGAGAAATCATGGGTCTTCGTCATAAGCAGTATCCATTGGAAGGAATCCAGGCACATCCAGAAGCCATTCTCACCGAACAAGGACTCGAGATGTTAGATAACTTTATAAAGAATAAGGGAGTGAAGCGTTGTGAGGCCCCAGTTATACTTTGATTTTCTTAATGGTGAAGGAGTAAAATCGCCCAAGCATTTCACCAATCCAACCGACATAATCAGCACTTCTTCTATTGAAGAGGTTCTTCCTTGCTTAAAAAGGGTGCAACAAGCTGTCAATAATGGTTCCTATGCTGCGGGGTATGTTTCCTATGAAGCCGCTCCCGCTTTTGATCCTACATATAAAGTAAATCCGAGTGTTAATCAACCACTCGTTTGGTTTGGGATATTTGATCATCCTAGCAAAAAAAGCTTTACGGCCACAGGAACATATGAAACAGCAGAATGGACCCCTCTTACAGGAAAAGAGGTGTACGTTCAAAACATCAGTCGCATTAAGGAAGCAATCCGACAAGGAATTACCTATCAAGTGAACTATACCATTCGTATGCGCAGTCAATTTACTGGGGACAGTATCGCATACTATAAACAACTAGCTGAGGCACAGACCTCTAACTATAGTGCCTATATTAACGATGGCAAACATACGATGATATCTGCTTCACCCGAATTGTTTTTTCATCTAAAAGACAGGACTATCTTCACGAAGCCGATGAAAGGTACTGCGTCGAGAGGAAATACATTACCGCTGGATATCCAACAAAAGGACTGGCTTTATCATTCGGCCAAAAATAGGGCAGAGAACGTGATGATTGTGGACTTACTACGAAACGACCTTGGAAGAATAGCAAAGCCAGGCACCGTTAAGGTACCAAAGCTTTTTTCCATCGAATCGTATCCAACCGTCCACCAAATGACCTCCACTGTAACTGCAGAACTGGAAGAAACGATCGAGTTACCAGATGTGTTTAAAGCATTGTTCCCTTGTGGATCCATTACAGGAGCACCAAAAGGAAGTACGATGCAAATCATTACAGAGCTCGAGGAACAGCCACGAAATGTTTACTGTGGTGCTATTGGGTACATTACACCAGACATGGAAGCTATTTTTAATGTACCAATACGTACTGTGATCCTAGATAATGAAAAAGGCAACGCTACGTACGGGGTTGGTGGCGGGATTACATGGGACTCTGAATCTGAGGAGGAGTATGACGAGGTTCTCACAAAATCGAAAATTTTACGTTCAGAACACAATCACTTTCAATTATTGGAGAGCATTGGATATACCGATGGAGAATTTCTTGTACTCGAAAACCATTTGAAGCGGCTAAAAAAATCAGCTGACTATTTTAACTTTCAAGTAGACTTAGTTGAAATTAGAAAAGAACTAACGAATTTACAACAACAACTTACCGAAGAAACAAAATGGAAAATTCGCTTACTAGTTAGTCAGGACGGAAGTATCCAGTTAGAATCCCAGCCATTAAAAGAGTCAACTCTCCCTGTCAGAATTGAATTGGCCGCCGTCCCTGTAGATAAGGACAATCTATTTCTATATCACAAAACAACGAACCGTTCTGTTTATCAAGCATTGTTCCAATACGCTGGAGAAAAAGCAAACGACCTTCTCTTATGGAATCACGCAAACGAAATCACCGAATGTACCACTGGAAACATTGTCGTAGAAATTGACGGTAACTTCTACACACCACCTGTAAGATGTGGGCTTCTACCTGGTACATATAGAGAAGATCTACTTGACAGAGGCATCATACATGAACGGGTCATCTATAAACAAGAAATGAAACAATGCACCGGTTTCTGGATGATAAATAGTGTCCGGGGATGGGTTCCTATAGAAATCACCGGGATAAAGAAGAACTACACCTACAAATAAGCTACTTTCCTTCCTCCAGTACATTATGGAGGAAAGAAAGTAGCTTATTCTTTTTAACTATAAACCTAATGCCTTCTGACTCATCTATTTGCCTATACAAAAACACTTCCGATTAGTACTTCATTTGTCTGTACCATTCGAAAGTGTTCTATAGTCGTTCAAATAATTTGGTTAATCTACTTCTGAAATAAGAATTGCAGCTTTTATTAATCAATGTTTTTGTGTAGCAACTTCCTGACAGTCCTCGCACTTACCATAAACTTCCAAGCGGTGATGACTAACATCAAAGCCGGTTACCTGTTCAGCTAATGCTTCCACTTCATCCAGCGAAGGATAATGGAAATCCACTATTTTGCCGCAAGAATCGCAGATGATGTGATAATGTTCCGTAGTATTACAGTCAAATCGGCTTGAGGAATCCCCGTAGGTTAGCTCCCTGACAAGACCAATTTCACGCAACACCCGAAGATTGTTATAAACAGTTGCCACACTCATATTAGGAAATTTTCCTTCGAGTGCTTTATATATATCATCAGCTGTAGGGTGAACCATTGCATTTAGAAGATATTCCAAAACCGCATGTCGTTGTGGTGTGATCCGGACGCCTGACTCCTTTAATGTATCAATTGCCTTTTTTAATTGTTTCTCAGACACCGTCATCCACCTCTCTTTTATATTTTATACAATTATAAGTACATTATTAGTTTATAATCTTTATAAATAGTGTACGCTCTCATAACTAATTCTGTCAATAAAAGTATATGAAGACATGCAAATAATTATGAGTCCTTGTACAAATAAGAAAAGCATAGAGTGCCCATGGAGCAGGAAACATAATACGAAAACAATAAATTTACAATTTACCCAAAACGAAAAGAGTGAGCATTATACATCTGCTCTTAAGTGAGATTCTGTCCGACCTAACTGCTTATTTACATAGCGTGCAGCTACAAAAAGATAATCCGATAGGCGATTTAGATAGGATACGACAAGTGGATTCACTTCTTCCACCCCAATTGCTGTTCTTTCTGCTCGGCGTGCCACAGTTCGAGCTGCATGCAAGGCACTGGCTGCACGATGGCCAGACGGAAGAATAAAGTTTTTTAATGGCTCAAGTGTTGCGTCCCACTCATCAATTTCCTTTTCCAATTCCTCAATGTGTTCCTGTTTTAGCTTCCAGGTCACTTCTTTATCCTGTGGTGTCGCCAATTCCGCCCCTACATGAAATAGGATCGTTTGGACGCGCTGCATTCTTTGAAGGAAAATGTCTTTCCCTTCAAACGCTTCTTCGTCCAGAAAGCTCACCCCAAGTCCTATCATGGAATTCGTCTCATCACATGTACCATAAGCTTCTACCCGTAAATCGTTTTTTGCTACCCGCTTTCCGTAAATTAATGAAGTTTGCCCCTTATCACCTGATCGTGTATAAATACGCATGCTTAATACCCCCTGGTTACGTCTATTTCATTCACATAATTTTTTTTCTCTTTATTATAGATAAAAAGGTTCTCTTGGAAAATTTCCAAAGCTCGTGCTTCATAGTGTCTAGAGCTCGCAGATATATGTGGGGTTAAGGTAATAAATTCGTTATCCCATAATGGATTGTCTGCTGGTAAGGGCTCCTGTTCAAATACATCTAGTACAGCATGAGCGATTTGCCCTTGCTCTACTCCACGAATAATATCAGCTGATGCAATGACATCCCCTCTCCCCATATTCAGGAACAAAGCATGATTAGGCAATGCCTCCAAGTGACCGTAATGGAGTATTCCTCTAGTTTCATTCGTACTTGGCAAAATAGAGATAAAAATATCTGCCTTGGGAAGGAGTGATGGCAAAGTATCCATTTGATGTACTTCATCAAAGAAATCAATTGATGCTCCGCTTCTTGATACCCCGATCGTTTTTACTTGGAACGCCGAGGCCAGTTTTGCTACTTCTTGTCCTATTGCTCCAGCTCCGAGTATGACCATGGTTTTTCCATGAAGTTCTTCCATTTGTAGATGCTTTGCCCATTGATGACTTTTTTCATGATCAATAAGCTTTTTCGTTTGTCTGTATACTTGTAAAATCATCGAAATAGCATACTCCGCCATGGGAATCCGGTGAATGCCACGTGCATTTGTGACGAGTATCGCCCGCTGCTTGATTGCCTCTAACGGCATTTTTTCCATTCCTGCCGAAATCACCATAATCCATTTCAATGATGTTGCTTCATTTATTAGTTCTTCTGTAAGGTCCTCTCCGTATGTTACAAGGATTTCTGCTTTTGGAAGAATCTCTCTCGCTTCATCCATATTCGTACAAAAGATAAATTGGTGTGTTGGGTTTGCTTTTATTAACTTTTCTTGTAGCTTGTTTTCCACGTTACTTGAAAATAAAATCATATATTTTCCCCCGTATATGTTCTTACATTTATAGTAAAACTTTTTTTGTCCATTTAACACTATTTAGTGGTTTTATTTTTAAAAAGACGCCGGATAGCACGGAATAATATGATCATGTCCATCTTTAATGTCCGATATTTCATATAATAGAGATCTTGTTCAATCTTTAAATCTTTTCGAAGGCCGGGAGTATACACCCGCGTGAATCCTGTAATCCCTGGCTTCATAGCCATGCGCCGGTACTCGTACTGATTGTAGGTTACGACTGTTTCTCGATCTACGGCTATTGGGCCAACAAAACTCATCTCTCCTTTTAATACATTCCATAACTGTGGCAGCTTATGGAGCTTAAACTTCCTCAGTTTTTTTCCAATCGGTGTCAGTACTTGCTGCTGTCTTTCTCTTATCATCTGTTGCTGTCTATAGTGTGCTCTTGTAACAGTAGCAGGTCTTGGGAAGGCGGAAATAACCCGTGAAGGAGTAGAAAAAGTTCGGAACTCATAGAGAATAAATGGCCGTTCATGCACCCCTACCCTCCATGACTTGGCTA
The DNA here is from genome assembly GCF_022095695.1 of Oceanobacillus jordanicus. Classification (GTDB taxonomy): domain Bacteria; phylum Bacillota; class Bacilli; order Bacillales; family Amphibacillaceae; genus Oceanobacillus_B; species Oceanobacillus_B jordanicus. Next base: position 29,260 of record NZ_JAIFZM010000024.1, on the reverse strand, counting down.
AAACTGGGCCGCCTTCTTGTTTGTAAATGATTCTTGCTACTATCAGTATAAGAGGGGTAAATAGAATTAACAGAAGAAAGCTAACTATTATATCCAGCACTCGTTTAACTAGAAGGTACACCCGCTTTTTCTCCGCACTTGGCTTACTGACCCTACTTTCATACCGCTGTAGTTCCATACTCCCACCCCTAATTTCAATAGATTTAATAACAAAGCTTGTTTCAAATCTATTCAGAAATTGGATTGTATAGAACTATAAGTGCTGTCATCGAAATAGATATGGATTTCTATATAATTTTGTAGAATCATTTAAAAAAACGCCAAACGACTATTAAGTCGCTTAGCGTTAGCGTGACTATTCCCAAATGAAGTTAACTAATATTCAGCGAAGTATTTCTAGCGTACCGTAAGAACTTTGCACTAAAGTCTCCGTGAGAGAATCAGCTTTCTACTGATTTTCTCTCAAATATTCCAAAGCATCTTCCACATGTCCATCAACTCGGACCTTGCGATATTCCTTGATCAATTTGCCATCTTTATCAACAATAAAGGTAGAGCGCTCTATCCCATAATACTCTTTTCCGAAGTTCTTTTTCAGCTTCCACACAGCAAACTGCTCAGCCACCTTGTGTTCCTCATCCGCTAATAGGAAAAATGGTAACTCATGCTTATTGATAAACTTCTGATGAGAATCTACCGGATCTGGACTCACACCGAGAATCACTGCATCCAATTCTTCAAAGCTTTTATGTGCATCACGAAAATCACAAGCCTCCGTAGTGCAACCTGGGGTCATGTCTTTCGGATAAAAATACAATACAACATGCTTTCCTCTGTAATCAGACAAACGAACCTCTTCCCCATTCTGATTATGCAGCGTAAAGTCTGTTACTTCTTTTCCTAGTTCTACTGTCATCAAAATCCCTCCTATATGTACTGGTACCACTATAGCACATCCTAAAAGCTGGATCATTCTCCCCTGCTTCGCTGTCCATATTGAACAAGCCGGAGCACAAAGGCTGCTGGTAAAATATAACCAATTAATGCTTCAATTACTGCAATGAACCTTCCCACGCCCACAGGTGTGATATCTCCATAACCGATTGTCAGCAATGTCACCCCACTAAAATACATGGAATGAATAAACGATCCAGTTGGCCCCACCTCACGTGGCACCCCGCTCTCCACTAAAATAATCTCCTCAAAAGAAAGCATAAAATAAATCAGCCCAAAGCCGATCATTACCATAAGATAAATAATAATAAGTCCATAAAATAACTCTGTTGAAAAACGGCTTTCTCGCATCCCTCTTTGCAGTTTTTTCCCACGTATAAAATCAATGATTCCTTGCAGCATAATAGCGCAAATACCAGCCAATAGAACAAATGGAATAGTTTCCATAGAATCCCCTTCTACAATTAATTACTATACTTTATTCTATGCTTTCAGTTACATTAGCTTGTCATTTATTTTTTCAGGAGGATGAGATACGATAGAGGTAATAAAATAGAAGGTCGGGGACGTTATGAAAAGAATTTACCTTATTGAAGATGATCCAAAAATAGCAAATCTTTTAAAGGAATATCTAGAACGGTATGAATATGAGGTCTTTCTTGTCGAAGCCTTTGATACGATTATGGAAGAATTCCAGAAGATCTCGCCTCACTTAGTATTGCTGGATATCAATTTACCACGCTTTGATGGCTTTTATTGGTGCCGTCAAATACGCCATGTATCCAATTGCCCTATCATTTTCCTTTCAGCAAGGGATTCCGGCATGGACCAAGTGATGGCAATTGAAAATGGCGGGGATGATTATATAACAAAACCATTCGATTTTGATGTGGTACAAGCAAAGATAAAAAGCATTATGCGACGAAGCTACGGAGAGTATGCCAATACAAAGCAGGCAGACTTCATTGAAATTGCAGGCTTTCACCTTTACCTTACAGCTATGGAAGCTCAATTTAATGAACAAACCGTTTTACTGACAAAGAATGAATTTATTCTACTAAAAACACTTATGGAACAGTTAAATCAAGTGCTTAGTCGCTCCAATTTGTTGGAGGCTTTATGGGATGATGAAACATTTGTCGATGATAACACGCTGTCTGTAAACATTACCCGTTTACGCAAAAAACTGGAGGACATCGGTATACCAAATAGTATTCAAACAGTACGAGGTGCTGGTTATAAGCTGGTCAATACATGGAGCGAATTGGCATGAGAAACTTCCTGAAAGACAGCTTGCTCTTCATTCTTTTCTTTTTATCCCAATGCTTGCTCATCATCGGGATTGTGCAGCTATATTTGTATATTACCGGTACAACCCTTAGCTGGGATATTGCAATTTACTTACTCATTCTTCCTTTTATTTGCCTGCTTGTATTTCTTGGCTTTCGGTTTTATACATTAAAAACATATTACACCACGCTAGCAAAGGGACAAGAAGCAATTAATGAAATGCCAGACCCACCAAACCACTTGCTTGCGATTGTGAAAAGACAACACGATATGCAGACAAACCAGTATGCAAATGAGATGGAACAGTTAAAACAACAGAAACAAATGGAGTTTCATTTCATCCAGCAATGGGTGCATCAAATGAAGACACCTGTTTCCGTGATGCATCTCACCATACAGAAGGAAAAATATAATTTACCAGAAGATTTCCATCACAGTATGCAGGAAGAACTTGAGCGCTTGCAACAGGGACTCGACCTAGCTCTATACCAATCAAGGCTACAGAAATTTGATCGGGACTTTCATGTCCAGCGTGTCTTTTTAAAAGAAACGGTAAAAGATGTCATTAAGGACTTTAAATCGAGCTTTATTCGCAATCAAGTTTTCCCAGTCCTTAACATTGACGAATCTATCAAGATTACAACAGATAAAAAGTGGTTTCGATTTGTCATAAGCCAGATTCTTTCCAATGCTATTAAGTATTCAAAGGAAGAATCAGATAAAATTCATTTCACTTCAGATACAACGTTTGGAAAAATCACGCTAAAAGTCAGTGATACAGGGCGTGGTATTCCCTCACAAGATCTTTCTCGGGTATTTGATCCTTTCTTTACTGGCTTAAATGGTAGAAACCACAGGGAATCTACAGGGATGGGACTCTATCTTTCCAAGGAAATCTGCGATGCATTGGATCATGATCTCTCGGTTACCTCTGAAATAGATCAAGGAACCACTGTCGTGATTACCTTTCGTCAGTAAACTTTAGGAGAATGGTGCCCTAACCAAATTAAAAGGAAACTTAACACAACGACAGGAGGCGTATTTATATGCCTATATTAACCGCTGCTAATCTCACAAAAATATATGGGAGCCAAAGAGGTGTGCAACATGAAGCCCTCCATCAATTCCATCTAGCTGTAGGCAAAGGTGAATTCATTGGAATTATGGGGCCTTCCGGTAGCGGCAAGACGACCTTGCTTAATCTACTCTCTACAATAGATAGTCCCACATCTGGAACAGTGACGATCGACCAAACGACGGTCACCAATTTATCGCGAAATAAACTAGCTGCATTTCGCAGAAAAGAAACAGGCTTTATTTTCCAGGATTATAATCTATTAGAAACATTAACCATCGGGGAAAATATTATGCTGCCACTTACCTTAAACAAGTGGAAGGTAAATGAAATGAAGGAAAGATTACAACTTGTGACAGAACAACTTGGGATAGCAGAGCTAGTGGACAAGCGTATTTTTGAAGTGTCTGGTGGGCAACTGCAACGAGCTGCCATTGCGCGGGCAATCATTCACGAGCCGACCGTCATTTATGCAGACGAGCCTACAGGAAATCTTGATTCCAAAGCTTCACGACAGGTAATGGAAGCACTGCAATTCCTCCATCAAGAAAAGAAAACGACAACCATTATGGTGACACATGATCCCTTTGCAGCAAGCTTTTGCGGTAGGGTAATTTTCATTAAAGATGGAAAGCTGTTTAATGAAATACATAAGGGAGATAATCGACAGCGTTTCTTCCAGGATATTTTAAACGTGCAATCCATACTCGGGGGAAATACAGATGACTTTCAGACAGTTCGCTTTTAATAATGTAAAACGTAATACGAGAGCATATGTAAGCTATTTCCTTAGCTGCATGTTCGCTGTTACTGTTTTCTTCATGTATGCAGTGGTTATTTTTCATCCGGCCATACGGAACTATGAATTTCATGATGTTGTCCAATCTGGAATCATTGCATCAGAGGTTATGATATACATCTTTTCTTTTCTATTTGTACTCTACTCAACCGGAACCTTTATTAAATCCCGTAAGAAAGAGTATGGACTCTTAACTACTTTGGGAATTAAAAAATCCCAGCTGAACAGGCTACTCATCTTAGAGAATACCATTATTGGATTGACATCTATCCTAGCTGGTATAGCAGTCGGTGCCCTCCTAACAAAGCTCTTTCTCATGGTTTTTTCCGCCGTACTCGGTATAGATGACATTTTACCGTTTCACCTTTCATGGCGAGCAATTGGGCTAACCGTGCTATTATTTTTTATTATGTTTGAACTTAACACCCTTGCCGTAGTATGGACACTGCGCACAAAATCCGTAATGGAGGTTTTTCGCGGTTCTTTAGAATCAAGACGAACACCAAAGTTTTCATGGATCCTTAGCACCCTTGCTTTAGGTGCCGTAGTGTATGCTTATTACCTAGCTTATACAGCTGACTTAATTTCGATTATGTGGCGAATGTTTCCCATCTTAGCACTCATTATTCCCGGCACTTACTTTTTGTTTACTCAGCTTAGTATTGCGACAACCAATCTTCTAAAGAGAAACAAGTCGCTTTTATATCGGAACTTAAATCTTTTAACCATTTCCGACCTATCTTATAAATTGAAGGAAAATGCTCGAATTCTCTTTATAGTAACGATCTTAAGTGCTGTTGCTTTTACCTCAAGCGGTGTACTATTTGGTCTGTTGCGAGGTGTGGAGGCAGAGACATTACGTTTTACGCCACAAGCTGTCTCTTTATTAAGTAATGAAAATGCTAAACTGGAAGAGTTCGAGAGCGTGGTCACAGACGTAGAGACACAATTTAAGGAACAATTTATCCCTTATGAGTCCACACTAGCAACTGCAATTCGTACTGAAACCGAGTCGACCTTAAGTAACTGGGACAAAACACCCGTGTTGGTGTATGGATATTCAGACTATCAGCAAATGATGGACCTAAAAGGCGTTGAAGCAAAAGCGGAGCCACAATATGGAAAGGGGATTTTGTTTGTTCAAGATCTTATCGATAGTTATACAAAAAGCATCCCGGAGGTTATAGGAGTTAAGACTGGGCAAACAACTACAAACCTATCCCTAGACTGGGAAGTAAGCCCTTTAAACTCCTCGATCGGTACAAATGTGCAATTAATTGTCTCAGATGAACAATATAAACAATTTAAGCAAGAAGCAGAAACAAGTAGTATACGCTACAATTACGTCATGGACATCCCTAATTCACTTAACTATGCTACGAAAACGGAAAATGTATTGAACCAGGTTAACCCAGAAATCGCCTTTACCGATTCACAAGCTGATTTTTACCTCATGATGAGGCAGAGTATGTCTTATCTGTTCTTTTTTGGTATATTTATTAGTGTCTTATTCTTTTTAGCTGCAGGTTCTATTTTATATTTTCGAATGTACCAGGGTATTGATAAGGATTTAAAACATTACTATTCCTTATATCGGATAGGGTTAACGAGTAAGGAAATGAGAAAAATAGCAAGCCGACAAGTGGCTCTATTATTCTTTCTACCTTTTTCGGTAGCGGCAGTACACGCCGGATTTGCATTTAAAGCATTACAAAATATATTGGTTTCCAATGTGCTCATACCAAGTATTTTTGTTTATTCGCTCTATTTCGCAGTACATTTCATCAATTTCATTATCATCCGAAATATTTATACAACAAAGCTAAATAAAGTTATGTAAACAAAAGCGTAAGCGCCCCGTATAGAGACGTACGGACTGGACTGAACCATAGGAGATAAAGGAAACATGCCCCTACAAAAGGGGTATGTCGGCGTTGGCCGGCAAGGCCGGTTTTAGTCGACCCACCTTGAAGTTTGAAGCTGATGTTGACTTTCACCCTCCGGGTATAAGTGCGACTAGGCCTCTGGTTGTCACCAATCGACAAGTCTTCTTTATTGTACGGAGGTGAGGGAAGTCGCGCTAGTCTCTGGGCGCTGGAGCTAGACGTGACCATTTCTGTCAAATAAGGATATGATGAATAACCTTAAAACAAATCTGTAAGGACTAAAAGGAGGAAATGCAACAATGAATAATACAAAATCTCAAGCATTACACGAAGAAGGATTAAAGCATATTGTTGGTGGAGTGAACTCACCTTCTCGCTCCTTTAAGGCAGTTGGCGGTGGTGCACCTGTTTATATGGAACGGGGACAAGGCGCTAATTTTTGGGACGTTGACGGTAACAAATACATTGACTATCTAGGTGCATATGGGCCAATTATTACAGGACATGCCCATCCTCACATCGCAAAAGCAATTGCTCATGCAGCAACGACAGGTGTTTTATATGGTACACCAACAAAACTGGAAAACCAGTTTGCGAAAATGTTAAAGGATGCGATTCCTTCCTTGGAAAAGGTACGTTTTGTTAACTCTGGAACAGAAGCTGTTATGACGACCATCCGTGTGGCTCGCGCCTATACAGATAGAACAAAGGTTATTAAATTTGCTGGTTGTTATCATGGCCACTTTGATGCTGTTCTTGTACAAGCAGGGTCAGGCCCTGCTACATTAGGGACCCCGGATTCTGCAGGTATTCCGCGTTCTGTGGCAGAAGACGTGATCACTGTTCCATTTAATGATCTGAAAGCTTTTGAAGAAGCATTGGATAAATGGGGAGATGAAGTTGCCGCTGTCTTAGTTGAGCCAATTGTAGGGAATTTTGGTATTGTGGAACCGCATGAAGGATTCCTACAAGCTGTAAATGACTTAACGCATAGTAAAGGCGCCCTCGTTATTTATGATGAAGTTATTACTGCATTTCGTTTTACTTATGGAAGTGCGCAACAGGTTTATGGAATTGAACCAGATATGACAGCAATGGGTAAAATCATTGGTGGTGGTCTGCCAATTGGTGCGTATGGTGGACGCATGGACATTATGGAACAGGTAGCTCCTTTAGGCCCTGCATATCAGGCTGGTACAATGGCCGGTAATCCTGCATCCATGGCCTCAGGGATTGCTTGTCTAGAAGTTCTGCAGGAAGAAGGCACATACGAAAAACTTGATAATCTTGGTGCATTGCTTGAAAAAGGAATTACAGAGCAAGCCCAGCGTTATGGTGTTGAAATTAGTGTTAATCGTCTTTGTGGGGCATTAACTGTTTATTTTGGAACTGGCAAAATAACTAATTATGATCAAGCTGAAGCGAGTGATGGCGAAGCGTTCGCAACTTTCTTCAAGCTTATGCTTGAGCAAGGAATCAACCTTGCGCCATCTAAGTATGAAGCATGGTTTTTAACTATTGCCCATACTGAAGCAGATATCGAAACAACCATTGAGGCAGTAGGGAAAGCTTTTGAAACAATGAGTAAGGATGCGTAAGGGCTAATAAGCAAGTGCGTTTTCTGCGCTGCGGGAAATATTTCGCTTTCCTGGGGCGGCTGGTAAGCCTCCGTGTGCTACGCACTACGGGGTCTTACCGATGCCTTTTCTCCCCTAGGAGTCTACATATTTCCCTCCGCTAATAAGTGCGTCCTAAACTTCAAATAAAAAAATGCCGAATGCTTATATAAAAGCATTCGGCATTTTCGATTTCAAAGCCTTTTACAATAATCTTCCTATTTACTTTCTTGCTCGATGTCATCGTCTAGATGTTGGACTTGGTATAGGTTATAGTATGCGCCTTTTTTGGCCATTAGTTCTTTGTGTGGACCATCTTCGACTATTTCGCCATTTTCAATTAAGACAATGCGGTCTGCATGTGTAATGGTAGCTAGTCTATGCGCGACTATAAATGTTGTCCTGTCAGATGCCAGCTTCTCGAGTGCTTCCTGGATTGTATGCTCACTTTCTAGGTCGAGCGCTGAAGTTGCTTCATCAAAAATAAGAATTGGCGGATTCTTTAGAAATACACGTGCTATAGCAATCCGTTGTTTTTGCCCACCTGAGAGTTTAACTCCTCGCTCACCAACAAGGGTGTCATAGCCGTTAGGTAGACCTTGAATAAATTCATGTGCATTAGCTGCTTGTGCTGCTGCCATAACCTCTTCGTCAGTTGCCTCAGGTTTACCCATTCGTATATTCATCGAAATCGATTCACTGAACAAGGTATTATCCTGCAAAACCATCCCAATATTATTTCGTAGAGATCTTACTTTCACATCGCGAATGTCTAACCCATCCACTTTAATAGAACCATTTGTGACATCATAGAAACGAGGGATAAGGCTGATCAGGGTTGATTTCCCTCCCCCACTCATGCCAACAAACGCAATTGTTTCTCCACGTTTCACATGAAGATCTACATTACGTAGCACCCTACTTTCATCTTCATCATATCGAAACGAAACATTCTCAATTGAAACTTCGCCTTCAACTCGTTGGAGATTTTTCGCATCAGGTTTATCCTCTATATCATATTTTTCATTTAAGAATTCGAACACGCGATCAATAGAGGCAATTGACTGTACGAGTACAGTGGATGAGTTAATCAATCTCCGTAACGGGCTATAGACTCTTTCCATATAACCTACAAACGCGACCATGGTACCCATTGTAAGATCTCCATTTATCACCTGATATCCTGCATAGGCAATCACCAGCAATGGAGCCAAGTCTGTAATGGTGTTCGTGACAGCAAACGTCTTTGCATTCCAGTTCGTATGATCAATGGCTTTTGTAAGGAAATTATTATTTCTGCTCTCAAATTGTGCTTGTTCATAATCCTCTAGCGCAAAGCTACGTGTTACGGGGACACCTTGCACCCGCTCATGCAGGTGACCTTGCACTTCTGCCAACGCCTGCGAACGATCTCTTGTTAAACGTCGTAGCTTGGCGTAAAAATACTTTATCGAAAAACCGTATAAAGGAAAGAGTATAATGGCGACAATTGTTAATGGTATATCCATTGTCAGCATAATAATGATAGCAATAAGTATTGTAACAAGGTCTAGCCAAATATTCATAAGTCCTGTAAGTACAAAAGTTTTCGTTTGTTCGACATCATGTATTACCCGGGAAATAATTTCCCCGGTTTTTGTCTTCGCATAAAAGCTAAGACTTAATTTTTGTATGTGGTCAAACAGTCTATCTCTTATATCATATAGAATTTTGTTGCCGACCCACTGCGCCAAATATTGTCGAATATATTCAATTGGTGGTCGAAGAACTAGGAAAATCACAAAGGAAATCCCCATTAGCCAGAGCAATTGGGATGTCTTTTCAGCTGCACTCATCGCTTCCGCATTAATGATATTATCGATTACATATTTCAAGATAAGCGGCATTAACAAAGGTATCCCGAATTTCACAATCCCGACGAGTACCGTCCAAATAATCTTCCAAGTGTATGGTTTTACAAATTGCATATACTGCTTGATACTGCTCATTTTCCATCTTCCTTAATATCAAAATTGAATTTATTAGCCATTTTAAAAACCTTTCTTCTAAAAATGAAAGGGCTAAAACGTGGAGACCTTGAACTAAGTTTAACCTATCATTTCGAAATTAAGCTTATTTCCAAACGTGTAAAAAAAGGAAAAGCCTTGCTACATAAATGTAACAAGGATAACATTCATCACCGATAGGTTAGATATCTCTCATACCATTGGTCAACAAAATCTGGAGAAAACGGCCCTTTCCTTTGACGAATCCAACGCAGTAAATAATCTAAGTTGTTGTGTAGAATACGATCGAGAACCCTAGGATAATTCATTTGAAGCCTGTGGTCGTCATATTCATCTTCATCAAGGATGTCGTAGGTCATATCTGGATATACTTTGACATCAAGGTCGTAATCAATGTATTTCAGTGCTTCTTCATCAAAAACGAACGGAGAGCTAATATTGCAGTAATAATATATTCCATCTGTACGCAACATACCGATGATATTAAACCAATACTTTGCATGAAAATAACAGATAGCTGGTTCTCTTGTTACCCATGATCTTCCGTCACTTTCCGTTACCTGTGTTTTATCGTTTGCCCCGATTACAATTGATTCCGTCCCCTTTAGTACAAGGCTGTTTTCCCAAACCCGGTGAAGTTGTCCATTATGCTTGTAGCTTTGTATTTGCATCTTTGAACCTGGCCTCGGAGCAACCATCTCATCTTCCTCTCACTAATAGTCCGTTATTAATCCTTTTTTCATTATAAGGGGTACTATGTGAAATATAAAGTATTACGTACTTTGGGTCAGTAGCAATTTATGTGAGTATGTCTGCTGGTTAACCCGGCTGTGGGTTATTTTGTGATTTGAATTTTCAAGGGATGTTGGTGGGTTATAGGGGATGTTGAGACCTCAGGCGATGTTTTCTCTTACTCACGGCTGATGCTGAGCTGCTCTTGGGCGATGTTCTCTCACACACGGCCGATGCCCTCTCTCCCAACAGATAAAATTAAACGAAACGCAATAAAAAGAGCTCCCTAAAAAAGGGAGCCCTTAGAAATGTTGTGAGGTTGATATTTACTTTTTGTTTTGCTGAGATTGTTGGTTTTGTTTTCTTACTTCCTGAGCGTTTGTTTCAGAAGCAAACTCAGTACCAAATTTCCCTTGACCTTGAGCAGACTGCTGATTCTGTTTTCTTACTTCTTGAGCGTTAGTTTCGGAAGCAAATTCAGTTCCGAATTGCCCTTGACCTTGTGAAGCTTTTTGGTTTTGTTGTTTTACGTGCTGAACGCTAGTACCTGAAGTAGTTTTGTTTGGGTTTTTAGCCATCAATATCACCTCCGCACTACTAATTTAACCAGGAGGTCGATAACTTATCCGAATTAAAATGTTCCAATTACATCATAAATTGGATATAAATTCCATTAATGAATAAAAAGCGACATATTACATAACTTATGAAGGAGCAATCACATTTAGAGGAGAAATGATGATGGATTCAACAAGAAGAGACTTCACAGAACTTACAATGATGAGTAAAACAAAATGGAACAATGAAGAATTAAACTACTTTCAGCATGCATTATCGCAGCTGTTACCATATGTAAACCCAGAAGGACTTTCCATCCTTCATGAAATAAACAAAGAAATGCATACAAGAGACTAAGTTCTATAGAAAAGGACTGGGATGTAAGTGCTGAACTTCTCCCAGTCCCCTATTCTCAATCCATGTACTTCATCATTTTTTGATGTGAGACAGGAAAAGGGTATTTTGCTACCTCTTCTTTTGCAACAAGTTTTAGTCTTTGATCTTCAATTGCTGTTATCTCAGCTTCAGCATGATATATTTCCAGCTCCCAAATGAGATGGGAAAATACGTGCTTCAGTTTTCCTGCATGATTCTTTACATTAAGCGTAATACCATACTCTTGATAAAACCAGCTTTCAATATGGTCATATCCGATTTCACTAATTGGAACCATTGGAAATTGAAAGAGGTCAGCAAGCAGCCCATTACTTTGGCGCTTTTCAATAACATATTCCTCTTGTGGCGTCCGAATTAAAAGTGCCACATAAGGTACTTTTCTTTGTTTCTTAGCCTTTTTCTTAACAGGAAGCGTTTCTTCTACCCCTTCCGCGTATGCCTGACAATGCGCTTGGACAGGGCAAAGCATACAAGCAGGTGATTTAGGAGTGCATATTATAGCACCTAATTCCATTACTGCTTGGTTAAAGGAAGAAGGATCATCTTGATCAATAACTTCTCGAACATATACTTCAAACAGTTTTCTTGTTTTAGGAAGTGCAATATCATCTTCAATATAAAACAATCTCGAAAAAACCCGCATTACATTTCCGTCTACTGCCGGTTCTGGCTTATCATAAGCAATAGAGAGGATAGCTCCCTTGGTGTATGGTCCAATTCCTTTTAATGATCCAAGTTCTTCCGGATTATCAGGAACAACTCCACCATAAGTCGCTACTACTTCTCTTACTGCGTTTTGTAAGTTCCTAGCCCGGGAATAGTATCCCAAGCCTTCCCACGCTTTTAGTACATCCTGCTGGTCTGCAGCAGCTAAAGCTTCAACTGTTGGAAAATTGGAGATGAAACGGTGGAAATACGGGATGACGGTATCAACCTTTGTCTGTTGGAGCATTATTTCTGAGACCCAAATTTTGTATGGATCCTGATCCTTCCGCCAAGGTAAGTCTCGCTTTTCTTCATGATACCAATTTATTAGATCTTCCTGAAAATCGGAAATGTTAAAATGTTGTAACGGTATATTTTTCATAAATTCACATCCTGTATGATACAATAAATAAATCGAAATAGCCTTAAATTTAAGTAATCACTCATGCCAGTACGACGCACCAGCATACATCCTAACTTTTGTATGAAGACCAAATCTTTAAGGAGGACCTATTTTATGGATACTGGTACCCATATAGTGATGGGTGTAGCACTGGGCGGTTTAGCTACATTAGATCCCGCAGTGCATCAAGACCCCTTACTATTTAACGCGGTGCTTGTAGGGACAATTGCCGGTTCTCATGCACCCGATTTTGATACAGTATTAAAGTTGCGAGATAATGCAACCTATATCCGACATCACCGTGGAGCGACACATTCTGTCCCTGCTGTGATTATGTGGGGAATTTTAATTGCTACCATCATATATCTGTTTGTACCAAGTGTAAACTTCCTACATTTATGGATATGGACGTTTCTCGCTGTTGTTCTACATGTGTTTGTAGATATATTTAATGCTTATGGAACACAGGCATACCGCCCATTCACCAATAAGTGGGTGGCACATGGATTTATTAACACGTTCGATCCCTATATCTTTGCACTTCACGTTGCCGGAATTGGAGCATGGCTACTAGGTGCAAGTCCTGGTTATACCTGGCTTATTATTTATGCGGTTATCTTCTTGTATTACATGAAGAGGTATAATGATAAAAGGGAAATTGTAAAAGAAATAAAGGGTTATTATTCAGAAGTCGAACAAATTGCAACATCTCCTACCCTTAAACAAAACTATTGGCGTGTCGCTGTTACGACAAAGGATCGTTTCTACGTAGGTAGTGTGCAGAACGGCCACATCGAAATTGTGGATGAATTCAAAAAGCTACCTTTACCTGATACAGAAATCATGAAAATTGCAAAAGAGGATAAAAATGTTTCAGCATTCCTATCCTTCTCACCCGTTTATCGATGGGAAATCAATGATTTTGATGATTTTACTGAAGTGCGTTTCATCGATCTAAGGTACCGTTCCAAAGGGCATTACCCGTTTGTGGCGGTTGTTCAGATTGATGACAACATGCAAATTATGAGTTCGTATACAGGCTGGATCTTTTCTGAAAGAAAACTTCAAAGTAAATTATATGTTGAAGAAACACCCATTTAAAACAGCAGGCAAGGCTACCTGCTGTTTTTATTTATCCTTTACGGCATCTCCTAATAAAGAAATGGGAATTGCTTCTTCTTGCTCATTCATTTCATTAAGGAGGTTTATTCTATGCCCCCAAGCAAAAACACCATTGATATAATTAATTTTAAATGTGTAACCCGGATCTGTCTTTAATGTATAGATCTTTTCCGCTTTAAAATCTTTCGGATTTAATGTATAGGCAAGTGCCACCTGCATTTTCCGTTCATTAACAGCAACTTCCGAAATGTTTCCAAGCTGTTCAGCTTTTTGTGCTTTTTCCTTTAATTTGCCTATTTCTGCCCGCAATTGCTCAATGGAATAATCGCTATATCTATAATTTGTACTCATAAAAATCCCTCCCCTGTTGCATCCATAATCATAGCTTTAATTTCACTTCGTGTAAATAAAGGCTTTCCTACTCCTCAAATATTTCCTCTAGTACATTCTTGATGCTATCCAAGTTAAATCCTTTACGATAAAGTCCCTCTTTCACTTTGTTCCTGAGCTCATAGCCACTATGTTTCTTCTCAAATTTACGAATTAGTTTTTCAGCTTGACTTCTTAATGCTTCCTGTTCCGCTTCCTCATCCTTATCAACTGTATCCCCAGACAATACTTCGTTTATCACGTCATGTGAAAACCCTTTTTGCATGAGTTGTGTTCGCCATTGCTCTTGCTGTTTACGAAAGGAAACATTCTTTTTATGCTGGCTCTTCTTTTCTAGTAACTGTTGGGCTTTTTCATATTGTAAGTCATAAGTGAAAACAGAAACCGCTTCTGTAGCTATGTTAGCTGCGACCCCTTTTTCCATTAGCTCTCTTTTTATTACATTCGGTCCTTTACTAGAAGTGTTTATTCTCGTTCTTACAAACATCTCCGCAAACTGCTTATCATTGATTAATTTCTCATCATTTAATCGGTCCATTATCTCTTCTACTTCCTCTGGCTCAGCTTCTTTTTTAATTAGAAAATCTCGAATTTCTTTTTTTGTTCTCATTCGGTAGCTTAAAAAGTTAATGGCTTGGGTATATATTTTATGTAGCGTATCTTTTTCTAAAATTTGTTCAATCGTTGAATCATCAAGTTCATCATTTTTACTAAGACCAAACTTAATTAAAATATCTTCATCCACACTAAAACCGTATTTGTCTGTATCACCATCAGCAATAAAAATATTGTAACGGCTTTTACTTTTTTTCTGTGTAGTAATTCGGGTAATTTTCAAGTTGTTTCACCCCTCCTTTCTTATCTTAACAAAAACAGAGCAAAAGTTCGCGTTTAAAGATCAAAAGTGTAGGGCGCCGTTTAGAAACGTAGCGGCTGGAACGAAGCAATCAAGATAAAGGAATCATGCCCCTGGCAAAGGGGTATGTCGGTGTTGGCCGCAAAGGACGGTTTTAGCCGACCTACCTTAATTCCGGAACCGATGATGACTTTCACCCTCCGGGTATAAGTGCGATTCGTGAAGTTGCCTAGTTTTTGGCCCGGAACTGGACGTTGATACACAGTTTCACAAAAAACTTATAAATTTCTTCCTAAATAGGGGAGGAAACATTTTTTACTAACAAACAATGCTTACGCTGTTTTCTAACGGAGATTTTGCATATCCTATATATAACTATAAAGTGAAACTTCAATCAGTTGGGGGTTTCGTTCTTCCCCCACTATTGTTAGTTGAACGAATCGGGGTGTTAGCGTCCGTTTACTTCCACTTAATCATCACGGCTTGACTTCACGTTTTGAAGTGGGAGTCTTACGGACCGTTGCTCCGGGATAAATTTTGTTGAAAAGCAGGTGTTAGAAATGAATATTTTAATAACTGGTGGAACTGGGTTTGTGGGGAAACACCTCACAAAAGCTCTCCATGAGAATGGACATCATACGTACATACTTACCCGCTCACCTGAGAATAAACAGAACTCGGAGTTAGCAACATTTATTGGCTATGACCACGATCCAACCACATTACCCCATATCAATGCGGTTATTAACCTTGCAGGCGAGTCCCTTTTTGGCTATTGGACAAAAAGTAAAAAGCAGTCTATTTTAGAAAGCCGTATTAACATAACCCATTTACTCGTTGAAATGATTAAAAAAATGGACAATAAACCAGATGTGTTTATTAGTGGATCTGCTGTTGGATATTTTGGCAGTTCGGAGGATAAGATTTTTACAGAAGCAACAAATGAAGCTGGGAATGATTTTCTTGCGGAAGTGGCTCTTGAGTGGGAAGCAGTGGCTAATCAAGCTGAGAATCAACTCGGTATCCGCACTGTATTTTTGCGATTTGGTGTAATTCTAGGTAAGGAAGGAGCCTTTCCTCTTATGCGCTTACCAGTTAAACTATTTGCCGGAGGAAAAATCGGAACAGGGGAACAATGGCTCTCCTGGATTCATATAGATGATGTAGTTCGCTTAATTCAATTTTGTTTAAATGATCCAAAGATAGAAGGACCGGTAAATGCTACGGCGCCAAATCCAAAACGCAATAAAGATTTTATGCGTATACTAGCTTCTGTAATGCATAGGCCCCACTGGTTACCTGTACCATCTACTATGATTCATTTACTTATCGGTGAAATGGGGCAGCTTGTCACAAAAGGTCAATATGTCCTTCCTAAAAAAGCCCAGGACCATGGTTTCCAATTTAATTATCCGCGTCTAAAAGAAGCAATAAGTTCCATTGAAGAATAGACCTCTCCTGGAAGTCCTGTTAAGCCATATAATTAGATGGCGTTTATATTCCACTAGACCCGGCAAAATACGTAGACCCGAGTATGCAAAACACGAGCCGGAAGCCACAGAAAGCCCAGTTTATGTTGCAGTGGTTGTCGGCGTTACTGAAACCTCCTGCATATATTTTTGTTTATCAATTTATTGTAAAAATTTGTCGGGAAATTTTACAAAAAAGGGTATTCCCTTTCTAAATAAAAATGTGTAAAATAATGCTATCAAACATCAAATTCATAACCGAAAGAGATGAAATATAAGTTAGAACGTAGAAATTAAATAGGGAAGGCAAATGGTGCGCCACCAGCAATGCTGGTTCTAGTGGGTTCGATTCCCACCCCGAATTTTTGTTGAACGTTAACTAAAAATTCGTGGGTGGGTCAACTTACTAAATTCCCTTATGGTTATTTAGAATACCCACCTGTCCATAAGGAGGGTATTTTTTATGCTTAAAATGCGTGACCTACAAGAGGCGCCTGTATTATATGAACTGATTAAACATCCAGAGGTCTTCCCCTATGTTAGACATAAAGCCTACTCAAGTGAGGAGTTTCTCTTCATTACAAAACAGACAATGGAAGCTGAGGAAAATGAAGAACTCGTTTCCCGTACAATTCTAGATGAATATTACCACCCAATTGGTACGATAAGTCTATTTGATATACAGGATGGGTATGGGTTTCTTGCAACATGGATTGGCCAGCCCTACTTTGGAAAAGGCTATAATAAACGTGCGAAGGAGCAATTCTTTGATGAGCTCTTTCTGACTCATAATATGAATGGCGTGTTTATGAAAGTAAGAAAAACAAACAGCAGGTCGCTGAAAGCAGTATTAAAGCTACCATATGTGACGATTGCCAATAACACCTATCCAGAAGTGTACCAAGAGATAAATAAGCAAGAAGAGGTATATGATTTGTTCTTAATCTCGAAGGATCATTACGTTTCTTACCAAACTTTTGCAAACACCGAACAGCAGCATACTGAAGAGGAAGTTGGTTAATCTAAAAAAAATGTATAGATTCCACCCTCTTGGTGATCCTAATGGATACATGGAGGTGTTCTAATGAAGCACAACGGCAAACAATTGCAGCAGCATGAGAAATTTCTATCAAAAACACAAGAAGTTCTCTATCAGAAAGAATTTAAGCAAGCAGATCGCGTTTATCAGCAGCTGTCACAAAGAGGGAATCGAAGCTAACCGCTTTGATTTCTTTTTTTATTTTATGTTTTTAGATACCAAAGCTACCAGAATATCCGTCTTCTACTCCTGTAGATACTGGAATGTGAACCCATTTTCTTAACACATGGTCTGCTTTTTTTCTTGCTTCATGTTTACTAAATCCTTTTCCATAGCCAACTTCTATATCCGTCACTGCAACCATCACGGCTGCTTGCCAAAGCTCCGTTTGCTGGATATTCCACACATAGATAACAACCGTATCCTGTTTCACCACGTGGATTTCAAAATTTACTTCATGGAAAAGGAAACGCAACATTTTGCATTTCGTTAAGTTAGATATCGTAGGATGCCTAAGAATCATACAACTCACCATTAAATTCACCTCACATAAGTTCTATATGAGAACATTTTACTATATGTTCTATATAAGAACAAACAATTCCCCTTCTGTCTCTTTTCGTCATGATAGTATGAAAGATACAAAAAGCTTGAGATTAGAAAGTTAGTGGTGCACATGAAATTAGAAAAACTCGCAGTAAATATAAAACATTTTAGAATGCAAAATGGCTGGACTCAACAAGATTTAGCAGACAAACTAGCCATTTCCCGATCTGTTGTAACAAAATGGGAGAACAGGACTGCGGTTCCAGATGTTGCCTCATTACTTAAAATTGCTTCGTTATTTGAGCTCTCACTGGACCATCTCACAGGTAGCTTTGCTTATGAGCAAGAAATGCTAAAAGACTTCCAACGAGTCTATGGACAGAATAAAGTTGGGCTCGACCAAGAACTATACCAAAATATCGACTATTTACGTTCGCATCCCAAAATGAAGGAATATTTAAACAGAATCCAAGCTTTACCAGAAAAGAAACAAGAGTCGATTCAAAAGATCCTCGAAGCTATGTTAGACCAATACGAACAGTTATAAAAAGGAGCTGATTTTAGATATCAGTTCTTTTTTTTACGTTCGAAAAGATAAGATTTAACTAAGAAGCTATGACGAGTCAGTTGAATTTTTGAAGGTCAAAGTATAAGAAATAAGACACATTTATTAAAAGACGAGCGAATGTGAACTTATCTAATACGCTTTTTATATTGCACTTTATGTTTATCTGTTATATTATATGTATAACAGTTAGAACATAAAATGACAGAAAGGGTTATTTACATGTTTATTCGTCTTGACTTTGAATCAGATGAACCAATTTACACCCAATTAATCCATCAAATTATTGAGGGGATAGCCAAGAAAAACCTTTCGCCTGGTGATCCGCTGCCCTCAGTAAGAGCAATGGCAGCAGATATTGGCATCAACCTGCACACTGTAAACAAAGCGTATCAGCATTTAAAACAAGAAGGCTTTATCCTTATTCATAGACAAAAAGGAGTTGTCATTCATCCAGATGGGGTCGCAAAAGCAGACGCTGCTTACATGAAACAAGTACAGAAAAAGCTTCGTCCTTTCGTTGCTGAATCCATTTGCCGTCAGGTTTCCGAGGAAGAGTTTTTAAAGCAATGCCAGGAGCTATTTAACGAATTTAAAGAGGAAGGTGAGAAAAAATGACATTTATTCTATTATTATTCTTTTTTATTATCGCCCCCGTGTTTATTATCATGATGTTTATCCCATATTTGACGAGGAAAACAGAAAGCTTCGGTGTCTCTATACCAGAGGAAATCTATCATACCAATGAAATGAAACAATTCCGTAAAAAGTATGCAATTGCTGTTGGCATTGCTAGTTTGATCGTTACGATTATATTTCTTGGATTTGGTACTACAAGTGATAATGAGACCACACTTAGCATCCTACTCGGCGCTATCATACTTGGCTACTTGATAATCAGCTTTTTCTTGTACTTGTATTTCCACAGGCAAGTAAAGCAGCGGAAAGCAGAAGAAGGATGGGTTAGAAATAAAAAGCAACAACTTTCCATTGATCTGCGTTTTCGCCGGCAAAAGCTTTCCGTTAGCAATCTATGGTTCATCCCGTCTTTTTTAATCGCATTTATCACTGCTGCCTTATCTTTCATTTATTACGACACGTTGCCTCACACGATTCCCATGCAATATGACTTTTCCGGTAATATAACGAACTCGGCAGAAACGTCTTATAGAGTCATCCTGTTGATGCCGATCATGCAAGTTTTCCTAGCTTGTCTCTTCTTGTTTGTCAATATAATCATTACAAGAGCAAAGCAACAAATTGATGGAGATAACCCTGAAGTATCTGCCGAACAAAATCGCGTTTTCAGAAGAAGATGGTCCGCCTTTATCGTAATAACGAGTTATGGTTTAACGTTTTTGTTTTCCTTTATCCAATACTCCTTTTATCAGCCTATCCAATCAGAGCTGCTAGTTGGTGCCCCTCTCGTGTTAACCGGTGGGATGATTATTGCTACTCTAATCCTTTCCATCACCACAGGTCAAGGTGGCAGTCGTGTCAGGAAACAAGCCGTAAATAATAGTAGCTATGTGGATAGAGATGATGATCGATATTGGAAGCTTGGCCAAATTTATTTCAATAAAAATGACCCTGCCTTGTTCCTTGAAAAGCGATTTGGAATTGGCTGGACAGTGAATATGGCGCGGCCACTAGCATGGATTATACTGCTTGGCATTATCCTCTTAGCTGCAGGTATTCCTTTACTATTATCTTTGTAATGAAAGGAGCATTTGACCATGAAAGAGCTTTTCGAAAATATTGACTGGGCAATTGTTGCACCATTTCTTATTATTCAAGCCATATTAATGGTTATTGCACTTATTGATTTAATCAAGGCTGATAATGTGAACGGACGAAAGGGTATGTGGGTTTTCATTGTAGTTGTTCTTCATACAATTGGTCCAATCGCCTATTTTATCTTTGGAAGGAGAAATGATTAAATGACGGTTTTATCTGCTACGCATGTTACCAAAAAATATGGCTCACACACCGCTGTGGACGATGTCA
Organism: Oceanobacillus jordanicus; assembly: GCF_022095695.1. Classification (GTDB taxonomy): domain Bacteria; phylum Bacillota; class Bacilli; order Bacillales; family Amphibacillaceae; genus Oceanobacillus_B; species Oceanobacillus_B jordanicus. The sequence goes on along the minus strand of NZ_JAIFZM010000024.1, from coordinate 8,846 downwards.
GTTTTTCGCTGCCGGAAGGAAAATGTATTGCGTTGATTGGGCCTAACGGAGCTGGGAAAACAACCATTTTACGAATGCTTTCAGGTCTCCTATCCCCAACTAACGGTGACGTACGTTTAGACAATATCGTGAACCATGTTGACTATCGGAAATTCATTGGTTACCTGCCACAATACCCCGTCTTCTACAATTGGATGACAGGGAGGGAATTTCTTATTTATAGTGGCCAGTTATCCCTTCTTTCAAAAGTCGAGGCTACAAAAGCTGCTGATGAGATGTTGAAAAAAGTTGGTATTGAAGAGGCCAAAAACAAGCGGATTAGTGGCTATTCTGGGGGGATGAAACAAAGACTTGGTTTGGCTCAGGCCTTGATCCATCAACCAAAGGTCTTAATTTTAGATGAGCCAGTATCATCACTCGATCCGCTCGGTAGAAGAGATGTACTGACACTAATGAAAGAGTTGAAAGAGTCTATGACTATTCTCTTTTCCACTCATATTTTAAGTGATGCCGATGCGATTAGTGATGAAATGCTACTCCTTCACAAAGGCAAGCTTATTGAGTCCGGTACCATGCAGGAACTGAGAGAGAAATACCAAACAGACGTGATTGAACTTGATTTTCAGGGTATACAGGATTTGCAGCAATATGAAAAAAGGATTCGTAACATCCCTTTTGTGACCGAAGTAAAGGTAAACCAAAACAGCCTAGCTGTTATAGCAGATGATTTAACCCTATTGCGAAAAATCCTTTTAGAAAAAGCTGGTCAAGAAGATTGGCCGCTCATTGGTTTCTCATTAAATAAAGCTGAAATGGAAGATATTTTTATGAAGGTGGTGAAGCAATGATGCAATGGTTTACGATGTTTCGGAAAGAGATGCTGGAGAGCTGGCGAAATAAAAAATGGATTTGGGTACCAATCGTATTTATAATACTTGCCGTAATGGATCCCATATCAACTTATTACCTTCCCGAGATCATTCAATCCGCAGGTGGGTTTCCAGATGGAACCGTTATCGAACTTCCTGATTATGCCCCAGCGGAAATCATGATGATGAGCTTAAGCCAATATAGTACCTTAGGCGTTTTATTAGTAGCATTTCTTGCAATGAATCCGATTGCGGGCGAAAAAGCTAGCGGCGTAGCAGAACTCATTCTGGTAAAGCCTGTTTCCTATACAAATTACATTACTACGAAATGGGCATCGTTAATTGTGTTAGTCGGGACTTCTTCCACTATTGGTTTATTTGCAGGGTGGTATTATACGACCATTTTATATGGTAGCTTGCCTTTTATGACATGGGCGAAAGGAGTTCTCTTCTACGGCCTGTGGTTTTTACTCGTTATCAGTCTGGCAATTCTCTTTAATACATTTGTCTCGAAACCTGGGATTGTCGTGTTTTTAACCATTGTTTCGGTTATGCTTCTTAGTTTGTTAACACAAGTGATTGGTCATGTTCTCACATGGAGTCCAGGTCATTTATCCACCTACGTTCAAGAGTTATTACAGACAAATGCGATTTCTGACAAGCTTCTCGGCACTGCCTTTACTTCATTTGCTTTAAGCATACTTCTCGTTGTTCTGTCTGTTTATAGCTTTCGCCGAAAAGAGAATGGTTAAAGGGTCTGTTAAATAAAGCTTTAAAGGCTGGGACATAACGTCACAGCCTTTTTAAAACCTGAACAATAATAAACAAACTGCTTAATTACCGCTCCGGAAAATACTCCGCTTTCAGTGGGCACGGCCTTAGTCTCCTCAGAAGCAAAAGCCGCTTCTTGCGGGGCCTTCGGACTCGTGCTGTTCCCACTAGAGTCTCCGCATTTTTCCTTCGCTAAAGTGTAATCCAGATACCAAACAATCAGGGGGGTATCCGCAAGTATTTGATTTTTTTCTGTAATACGTCGTATGAACGTCCCGTTTTTTCTTGTTTAATTTTCTTATGTCCCAACCCAACCTCTTAACATTCTGGTTTTTAAATTGTGATGCGTCTTACAAGGAAGAAGGATAATACATAAAACACGATACTCATAATGGTCATTTGTAAAAAGAACGTCATGCCGAATGATCCCACTATATTTGTAATAAAGTCCCAAGCCCAGCCTTTTGCAATAGAGAGCAGCAAGCCTACAAGCAGAATTCCTAGAACTGAACCTGCACCTGCAAATCCAAACCGATAGAACAGTAAACCAAGTAGAAACATAAGTGTTAAGAAGAAAAACATGACAGCTGTGTCAATTACTACTCGTGTATACCACGTATCGTCTATAAATTGCGCTAGGTGAAGAAAATCAAAGTTGTTTAACCCAATCGCCTCATTCATGCTGGTAACAAGGACCTGAATGATTGTGCCAGCAATAGCTTTAAATAAAGATAGTAGCAAAAAGAAGATAGCTATCACTACATATAAATTTTTTCTAGTAGCCCCCATCTTAATCGAAAAAGGTATCATTTCCTTTACTGTTAGAAAACCCATGATACCGCAGTAAACATACATTGGTGCTGTAAGAGAAAAGGCCATTTCACCTTCCACGTTCAATAGAAAATAGGAAATGGTTAAGGTTACTACAAGAATACTCATTAAAATGGTCCAAAAAATTAGTAAGGAATGACGTATATTCGAGCTAAAGAAATATAGTAGTCCTTTAAGTTGTCTCCCCATTGTTATGCTCCCTTCTTTCCTTCGGTTAAATAAATCATCAATTCTTGAATTGGTATACTCTCTACACGAAGCCCTTGCGCTTTAGCATCTGCAGCATTGCCATAAACGTATGCTGTCATTACACCGGCCAGTTCCTTCGTTTCGAGCACTTCTTTTCCTTGGATAAAGGTTTTGACTTCATCTCTTGTTCCAGTAACAGCACATGTATTGTTCCGTAAGTACTCTGCTTCTTCCTGCATCACAAGGGAGCCTTTTTGAATAATCAAAACCTCTTCAAACATGAGACTAACCTCATCAATTAAATGTGTGGATAAAATAATCATTCGTTTATCTGTCTCAAATTCTTCTAAAAGAAGTTCATAGAATTTCTTTCTGGCAGCTGCATCAAGTCCAATATAGGGCTCATCAAATACCGTAATCGGCGCTTTGCTTGCGAGCCCCACAATAATACCAAGTGAGGATTCCATTCCCTTGGATAGTGACTTTACCCTGGCATTTTTATTTAGATCGTAAAACTCTATTAGTTCATCAGCCAGATTTTGATCCCATTTGGGGTAAAAGTAGGAATAAATTTTAAGCACATTTTTCACTGTTAAGTCTCTTTTGAAGTTATGTCCTTCTTTAATGAGACAAACGGATTCCGTTAGCTTCTGATTATCAAAGGGAACTTCTCCGTCTATTAAAATTTCTCCCTTACTTGCACGGATATTTCCAGCAAGAATATCCATAAAAGTCGTCTTTCCTGCCCCATTTCTTCCCAAAAGTCCGTAAAGCTTTGGACCTTCTAATGTGAACGAAATGTTATTTAACGCCAGCTTATCCTTATATTTTTTCGTTAGGTTTTTCACTTCAATTTTCATCTGTCTCATCCCCCTTTTGAATCATCTCAAGCAATTCTTCTTTACTGATGTGCAGCTTAGCTGCCTCCTGTCGCAATGGTTGAATATAGTGATTGTAAAACGTCTGCTTACGCTTTTTTATTAAAATGTCTTTGGCGTTCTCTGTGACAAACATCCCTACACCTCTTCGCTTATAGAGTATTTCTTCCATTACCAGCTCATTAATCCCTTTGGCTGCTGTAGCTGGATTGATCTGGTAATAGGATGCAAATTCATTTGTTGAAGGAACCCGCTCCCCAGCCTTAATGGAATCACTTAAAATAGAGTCTTCCAGCTGTTCTTTAATCTGAAGAAAAATGGGTTTCGTTTCATCTAAGTTATTTTTCATCTCATCACCTTTGTTATTTGGTTAATTACTTATGTAACTAACCATATAACTAAAGAACATAAAAGTCAAGAGGGATTTGGTTAGTTTAAGTTAATTTTGTGAATTTGAGATCGAATAGCGGAAAAGTTCGTTTAAGTTTGTAGGATGAAGGTTCCATTTTGGGGAGCTATGGTGCCACTTTGCGCTGCTTTGGTTTCACTTTTGGGTGCTGACGTTTCACTTTGGGATGCTTTGGTTTCACTTTTGGGCGATGACGATTCACTTTGAGGTGCTTTGGTTTCACTTTTGGGGGCTGACGATTCACTTTGCCCTGCTTTGATTTCACTTTTGGGCGATGATTCACTTTGCCCTGCTTTGGTTTCACTTTTCGGTGATGACGATTCACTCTTCGCATCGTTCACTTTACAGAAGCTCCTAATACAAAAAAAGAACCTGTACATGGATTGTACAGGTTCTAATCTTCACCTATTTTTTATCTTCACTTTTTGGTAATCTTCCGGATTTTTTTGCTGCTTCCCGAAGCAAAAACTCGACGTGACTATTAACACTGCGAAATTCATCCTTTGCCCATGACTGCAGTATGTCATAAAGCTTGGGATCAATACGTAGCGGAAAGTTCTTCTTCTTAGGCATAGAAACCCTCTTTTACTTAAAGAATTTATTGATATAACGATCCAGTATTAATTACCGGCTGGGTGCCATGGTCTGAAACAATGGATACGAGAAGATTATTTGCCATGGAAACGCGTCTTTCATCATCTAATTCCATTCCGCCGTCTTTTTCTAGCTGCAAAATTGCATCCTGCACCATTCCAACTGCACCTTCTACAATTTGTTTGCGTGCAGCAATGATCGCGCTCGCTTGCTGTCTTTGTAGCATTGCTTGGGCAATTTCTGTGGAATATGCCAAATGTGTAAGCCTTGCTTCAATTACTTCTACTCCAGCTACGGTTAGGCGATCTTGTAATTCTGACGTCAATTGAGATGATACTTCTTCAGCATTCCCTCTTAAGGTAAGCTCGACATCCTTAAATGTATCATAAGGATACTTTGTAGCAACAGCGCGAATTGCTGTTTCACTTTGAATTTCTACAAACTGTTCGTAGCGATCCACATCAAACACTGCCTTTGCAGCATCTACAACTTTAAACACGATAACTGCAGCGATTTCTATCGGGTTCCCATTTACGTCATTTACCTTCAAACGTTTACTGTTAAAGTTTCGTACACGTAATGAAATGGTTTTTCTAACCGAAAAAGGTACCGTAATGACAATCCCTTCTCTCCGAATACTCCCCATGTATTTCCCGAGAAAAATCACTACTGCTGATTGATTCGGTTGTACAAGTGTAATACCACTACCCAATGTTACCGCAACAATAAGACATAAACCACCGATGACAAATTGTTGCTCAACAAAGCTGAACACTGTACCTGCTAGCAATGCAGCAATAAGAACAATACCTAAAAAACCATTCATCATCCAAGCATTTTTCTCTTTCATCATAAGACTACACCATCCCCACTATTTTGTATCATTATGATATCACTTTTGTATTAAATTGTAAATAACTATCCTGCCTCTTTTCTAATATTCGATAGTGGTTCTCTGCTTGGGAGCACCAAATAACTTTTTCCATCCGACCTAATTTCTAAGTCACCAAAGACAGCGGTGGAGTAAATATCTGATTTTACTTTGTACAAATTACGGATAACCCGATCAACTGGATGACCGTAATCATTTTCGATACTATATGTCAAAATTGCTGTCTCAGGCGATACGGCCTTTAAAAAGTCCAGTGAGGAACTTGTATTTGACCCATGATGCGCTACTTTAATAATTTCCGCATTGACATCATACGATTTCAAAAATTCTTTTTCCTGTTTCATTTCAACATCACTCATTAATAGAAGATCAATGTCATCGTATGTCACTTTTAACGCAATCGATGATTGGTTGTTGTTCTTCGAATTACCATAGGTATTCAAAATCCGTATCGTTAACAGTGGGTCTATTCTTAATAATTCATTTTTCTCAGCCAGCCTAACAGGTATGTCATGCTTTATAATTTGCTGGATGTACTTTGCATACGTCCGAGTTGTATGGAGTTTCCCAGAATCAACTACCTGCTTTACCTTCACCTTTTTTAATACTTGAGGCAGGCCACCTATATGATCAATATCTGGATGGGTTGTAATCAATAAATCTATCCTATCTATTTGTTTTTCCTTCAAATAAGCAATTATTTTTTTTCCAGAACCCGGAGGCCCTCCATCAATCAAAATGTTTTTTCCTGACGGTGTATTCATTAGAATGCTATCCCCTTGACCTACATCAAGAAAGTGCACCTTTAATAATCCAGGTTTAACTTCAGCCGAGACAGGTATCAAAAGGAGTATAAAATAAACAAAAAGAAGTAAAATGGTAATTAGACGTTTATGACAACACATGTAGACACCCTCTGTTTCGTAATAGGGTTAGTTTTCAACAATTGGGAAGTATTTATGAGTGGAACAAGCTGGGGAAAGGTTGGACTTCGGTTTAGTATCTAATAAAAAAGACGCTGAACATTTTGTCCAGCGCCTAATTCTTTAAGCTTTTTCTACAACGATATCCTCTTCTTTAACAGTTACTTCAACGTGTTTAATAGTATCCTCTTCTAAGATTAAATCTGTTAGTTGATCTTCAATCTTATCTTGGATAACCCGACGTAACGGTCGTGCACCAAAGCGGCGATCATAACCCAGGGTAGCAAGTTGACGCTTGGCTTCATCAGAAATCGAAATAGTTATATGATTTTCTTCCATATTTTTTTGCAGATCATTGATCATTAGGTCGACAATAGTTAACAGATGCGCTTCTTCCAATTCATTGAACTGGATAATAGAGTCAAAACGGTTAAGAAACTCTGGTTTAAAGTATGCACCAAGGTTTTCTAAAGTAGAAACTGCATCATGCTGTGCACTATTAAATCCGACGTTTACTTCTTTTACTCCTGTACCAGCATTACTTGTCATAATAATGACGGTTTCCTTAAAGCTGACTGTTCGGCCTTGAGAGTCTGTTAAATGCCCGTCCTCCATAATTTGCAGGAACATGTTCTGCACATCTGGATGAGCCTTTTCAATCTCATCAAGAAGAAGAATGGAATACGGATTTCTTCTAATACGCTCTGTTAGCTGACCAGCTTCCTCATGACCAACATAACCAGGAGGTGAACCGATAATTTTGGAGACTGCGTGTTTTTCCATATATTCACTCATATCAAGGCGAATTAGCGATTCTTTAGATCCAAACAGTTCCTCAGCTAGTGATTTTGTTAATTCGGTTTTCCCTACACCAGTTGGTCCAACAAAAAGGAAGGAGCCGATTGGGCGATATTTAGATTTTAGACCGGCACGACTGCGGCGTATTGCTTTCGCTACTTTGTTGACGGCCTCATCCTGTCCAATAACTTTAGCACGGAGGTTTTCTCCAATGTTTTTCAATTTCATTTGTTCATCTGCTGCAAGCTTTGTAACAGGAATACCTGTCTTTTCTTCTACAATCAATTGAATATCCGATAAGTCTACATCTATTACCTGTTCTTCATCTTTTGCTTTTTCTAATTGCTTTTGTAGTTGAATTTCTTGGTAGCGTAAGTTTGCTGCTTTTTCATAGTCTTCTCTCTCAGCTGCTTCTTCTTTTTCCTTAATTATTTCTTCCAAGCGTTGATTAATGGAATTAGAGTCCTTTTCTGCATTCGCAAGGTTTAGCCTTGATCCGACTTCATCCATTAGGTCAATCGCTTTATCAGGTAGAAAACGATCTTGAATATAACGGTTTGATAACGTCACAAACGCCTGAATGGCTTCATCAGAATAACGGACCTCATGGTATGCTTCATAGCGATCCTTGATCCCATGAAGAATCTGGACTGCCTCTTCGGCAGATGGCTCCTTCACAATAATCGGTTGTAAACGACGTTCCAACGCAGCATCCTTTTCAATTTGACGGTATTCTTTTAAAGTTGTTGCACCAATTAATTGAAGATCTCCTCTTGCGAGTGCTGGCTTAAGAATATTCCCTGCATCCATTTGCGAGCTTTCAGCTGTTCCAGCACCTACAATTTGATGGATCTCATCAACGAATAAAATAACATCTTGGCGCTCTTGAACTTCCTGAATAAGTTTTTTCATTCGTTCTTCAAACTGACCGCGTATTCCTGTATTAGCTACAAGAGAAGCGACATCTAGCATATAAATCTCTTTATTCATTAGCTTAGCTGGAACATTACCTTCACTAATTTTCAATGCCAATCCTTCAGCAATAGCTGTTTTCCCGACACCTGGTTCCCCGATTAATACTGGGTTGTTTTTATTTCTTCTATTTAAAGTCTCAATGACACGTTTTACTTCATTATCTCTTCCAATAACAGGGTCGATTAGACCTGCTCTTGCAGCGTGGGTCACGTTTTTCGCCAATTGGTCAATTAAGCCATTGCCACGATTATTCTTTTTCTCTTTTGTTTTTGTACCTGCTTTACTATTACCTTGAGAAAAATGCTGAGAAAATGCTTGCTCTGCATTTCCAAAAGGTGAATTAGAGAAGAAATCATTAGAATTCATCATTTGTCCTTGGATTTCTTGAAAGCAATCATTACAAAGGTGCAATTCAGACATTTCATTATTCATTTTCATTGCGACATTTATATTTGCTTGGTTTTCACCACAGTTTTGACAAAGCATTTTCCATTCCTCCTTGACTGTTTAAATCAAATGTTAATCAAATTTGACTTTGACTATATTTGACCTTTGATTCATATTATACTCTGACCTATTTTGACTTTCAAGTCTTTTGTTTAAAATTTTTAGGAGATGCGCATGGACACGATTTGGAGGCTCGTGTGGTTGATTGGGACGCTCTTGCTGTCGATTGGAGCTGACCTCTGGTCGTTTGGAACGCTCATCTGGGCGATT
>NZ_JAIFZM010000023.1 GCF_022095695.1 Oceanobacillus jordanicus | reverse complement strand
AAAAGGCACCGGATCTGGCCATTGCGGGGAAAATTTTGGTGCAGCAAATCCAACTAATGTGGAAAAAAGGACCATGGAAATCAAAGGAAGTATCCAAATAGGATTTTTCCTCATCTTTTGAAGCCGTAACGACTCGCTGTTTAGTTCTTTCATAAGATTCGCCATCCCTAATGCGATAAACGATAGGAAAAATATGCGAACAATAGCCATACCACCATCATAAATGGTAAACGTATCGAGTACGGTTAAATATATAAAGGTTAATAGCACAAATAAAAGGACGCGCTTCATTACAACAAACCAATAATGCAACAAGTAGCTCATCAGCCAAATTAACAGTAGGAAAAGCCCACTACGAAATAAGGGGGTAAGTGCATACCATTCACGCCCGAAAAGTGCTGTTAGGTTATGTGCGACATCCTGTAACACGAGGGTAAACCACTCTGGTGACAGGAAGCCTGGACCTGCAAACAACAAATTTAACGCAACTAGCATGCCAAGCCCTTTTAATAGCAAGGAAACCCACCATCTAATCTGAAATATAGAGATCAAGAAGCAAAATACAGCATAAAAAACAAATATGCTTAGCCCAGTTGTATCTGTAATATCCCCAAGTGGATAGAGCCATTCTAAAAATAGAAAGAAACCACAAAGGTACAGAAGAAAGATGTAGAAAGATGATTTTTGCTCTGTAGTATTTCTCATATATGGCTCACCTCTAGAGGATTCGTTGCTAGTGCGGACGCAGATAACACACAGAAAGAGATCCCTTCAAAACGATACCTTTCTATTGCATGCCGCTCTGTTTCTGAAATATTTCCAGTGGTTGGTACATATAAAACAACGACGCGCTTCATTCGTTGCTTCATTTTTTTGACCGTATCACCAAAAGCTTCATCAATATGACTTGTAAGCAATATAACAATACTTCCGCTGTCCAGCTTAATTAGCTCTTCCTTTAATTTTAGAGGAAAAGGCTTGCTTCCCCCTGGTTGAAGTCTGGTCAAGTGTTGACGAACTAGCTCTTTCTTTGTTGGTTCATTGTGCACAGGAACGTGTACAGTTTCTTCCCCAATGGTAAGTAAGCCTACTTCTGTCCCTTGTTTATACAATTCATCCATAAGTGAAATCGCCAATTCCAACAGAGCTTCATAGCTGATATGGTTTTCGTCATCGTAAAAACAGCTATCTAGTACGAGTAAAATCTCCGTACTTTTTTCCTGTTCAAACTCCTTGGTAATCATCGTATTTTTCTTAGCAGTCTGTTTCCAGTCAATCCAGGAAAATTTATCACCAGGCATGTATTCTCTAACCCCTGTTGCCACATTTGTATTTTTTAAATGTAAGGATTGTGAAGAGACAGACCCTTGGCCATAACTACTAATTTGTTTTTCCATCTTCACCGGTCTTGCGTTCGGGTAAGCTATTAACTGTTCTTCAACCGTAAAGACGACTTCTTTTTTTACCATTCCAAACACATCACCTGTTCGAATTCGGATATCGTGAAGCTGATGTTCCCCGCGCGGGATTTGTTTCATAGAATAGGTCAATTCAAATTCTCTTTTAAAATATGGAAACACAATCCTCTTAATCTCTCGTTTACTTAATAGCTTCTCAGGGTTCTTCATGAAATGGAACTTTTCTTTGCGGCTATCGATTCGATGAAGCGAAGCGGGAAAAACTTCCTCGCAAATGCAATAATACAGCGGAAAAGGAAAGGGACGTTTCACATGTATGGTGACGTCTACCCCATCCCCTGCTTGTATGACATGGCGGGATAAGCTTCTCGACACCTTCCAGTTTCGCATCGGGTAAAGGAGCAGGCCGATATGGTAAATGCCAAATGGCAAAAAAGCATAAAACAAAAACCAGCTCACAAACCCGCCTTGAAACATTGCATATGCAAAAAGCGAAACCACTAGAAAAAGTATAAAAGCAAAATTTCCGATGAACTTAAGGTTTTCCTTCATTAAGTAAATTCCTTCCGAATCGGGATATGCACGTTTTTCACGATAGATTCCAATATTTGCTCACTTGTTGTGCCATCGTATTTTGCTTCTGAAGTTAAAATAACGCGATGGGCAAGTACGTACGGGGCAAGATATTTCACATCATCGGGAATAACGTAACTTCTTCCGTGGATATAGGCATACGCCTTAGATGCACGCATCAATGCAATCGAGCCACGTGGGCTTACACCTAGGTAAATTGCTGCATTTGCTCGTGTACTTGAAACAAGGTTAAGAATATAGTGTTGTACATTTTTATCTATATAGACTTGTTTAACCTCTTCCTGAATATGAACTAACTCTTCACGAGACATGACCGCACCTATGGATTCAATAGGATGATCTCCGGCAGTTCGTTCCAGCATTTCTAGTTCTTCTGCGAAGGTCGGGTAACCCATTTTAAGCTTTAAAATAAAGCGGTCTAACTGGGCTTCAGGTAAAGGATAGGTTCCTTCATATTCAATAGGGTTCTGTGTTGCCATAACAAAGAAAGGCTGTTGTAGAGCAATGGTATTCCCATCAACGGTAACGTTTTTTTCTTCCATTGCTTCAAGGAGTGATGACTGTGTCTTTGGAGAGGTACGGTTTATTTCATCTGCTAAAATAATGTTGCCAAGTATTGGACCACCACGAAACTCAAATTCAAGTTCCTTTGGGTTATAAATAGAGATGCCTGTTACATCGGAAGGTAGTAGGTCTGGAGTAAACTGGATTCTACGAAAATCACAATCCAGGGATTTTGCCAAGGTACGCACTAACATCGTTTTGCCCACGCCCGGCACATCCTCTAGTAGAACATGGCCCTGTGCTAATAAAGCTACTAGACTTAACGTTGTTGCTTCCTCTTTCCCTATCATAACCCTTCTTATATTATCGAGTACATCTCCTATTCGTTGGTTATAAACATACGTTTCCTGCATCAATTATGAACCCCTCTCTGACTCATCCGTAATATGATAATGTACATAACGTAATAATTAATACGATATATACTATAACTATACTAAAAAAGACCTATGAAGAAAAGATATCTTACATGACAATACCTCCCTATTATATACACTTTCATAGATTCACATACACAGGAACGGGAGTTTTCTGTAGGTGTCTCATACCGACTACGGCTAATTTGGTTCTTCCTTTTTCGTCTATATAAAGTAAAACTTCATTTGGTGGGGGTTTTACTGCCAGTTGAGGCGGGATAAACACAAAAAGAGAGAGAAGCACGATGCTTCCCTCTCTTCTACTTATCTATTGACATTAAGAATTGTTGTTGTTATTGTTGCGTTGTTGATTATTGTTGTTGGCGCGAGAGTTTCCACCTTTTTGACCAATCTCTTCATAGAATTCTTGGTCATGATTTTTAGAGGTTGTCTCTCCGCCTTTTTGTCCAATATCTTGGTAGAATTCTTTATCATGATTTTTGGAAGTTGTTTCTCCGCCTTTTTCTCCAATATCTTGATAGAATTCTTTGTCATGATTTTGGGAAGTTGTTTCTCCGCCTTTTTGTCCAATATCTTGATAGAATTCTTTGTCATGATTTTGGGAAGTTGCTTTTCCGCCTTTTTCTCCGATATCTTGATAGAATTCTTTGTCATGATTTCTTGCTGTTTTGTTTCCACCTTTTTGTCCTGCTTGTTCTAGAGACATTTTTTCATTGTTGTTCTTAGCCATTATGAACATCTCCTCTCAATTTTAGATAAAAAGTGTAGTCAATCTAGCTTTTTTAATCATGTGCTTTTTAAAGACTTGTCCAACTTTTAGCTATTGTTATTGTTGTCGTTTTGGCGAGCTCTTTCTTTTCCGCCCTTTTGACCAATTTCTTCATAGAATTCTTGATCATGGTTACGAGATGTTGCTTTTCCACCTTTTTGACCAATTTCTTCATAAAATTCTTGATCGTGATTCTTAGCTGTAGTCTTTCCGCCTTTTTGTCCGATCTCTTCGTAAAATTCTTGATCGTGATTTCTTGCTGTTTTATTTCCGCCTTTTTGTCCTGCTTGTTCGCGAGACATTTTTCCATTATTGTTATTGTTCTTAGCCATGATTAACATCTCCTCTCAAGTATTTTTGGCTTTTGTCTTCGCCTACAGTTGTTGTAATTCCACGTATGCTGTTAATTAAACATCTTTATTATATTTTTTTCTGTTGTGTACTTTTAACCCTGCCATATCAGGATTTATCGATTTTTTTCTTGATTTTTTCTAAAGCTTTCTCTGCTGCATTGTTCTTCTCTTCCTTCTCTTTATCTTCCAGTTGGAAATCCTGTCGATCACTCTGCGGGATGTTAAAATATCCTTCGTTATCCGATTTACTGCGCAGGATCATGGCCTCTACAACTCCTTCCTAAGAAATTAACTGCACATTGCGCTAGTTATTTAAGACAGGATCGATAAAATTCTTCCGTTTTACCCAGACAAAACCGTCTCCCTTTGTAATGACTGCCACATCCACTGGTGGACCTACAGACTCAGTTGCTCTGGAAACTCGCCGTTTGAATGACGTTAAGTTAACCAATGCCTCTGCCATGTCAGCTAGTTCCTCCTTAGGAAGGGAACGAACAATCCCTAATAAAGGGGTAATATAATTGGATTGTCTGTATTCGTCCACAGCGTCTTCTATGGACTCATATACGTCATTACCCATCTTTTCCATTTTGCTAACTTGTTCTTTTGTTAGGGAAAGTTGCAAGTGATTTTCTAGTTGCTGATGATAGGTTGAGAGAACTTTATGCACAATTCCCAATATGGCATCCTCCATGTTTGGTTCAATTCCACCCATAAAGGAATCAACCATTTCTCTTTGTGCAAATGGGGTAATTGCAGCAGTCCCACTATCCTTACTATTTGAGTAGCTAATTTTTTTCTCCAGTATTTTTTTATACTTTAATTGACCAAATACAAAGCCTTCTAATCGATAATTTAATAACTGTGGGAAAATCTCTTCTTCCCCAAATCCTGCGATAACCAGTCCAGTACTCCCTAAACTAAAGTAATCTTTTTGTATGACATCAAAAGCTAGCATGGATAGTTTTTCTTTAATGTGCTCTGGGATGGTGTATGAGATGAAATCATCGTTAATCTCTTGAATCACCTCATGAAATTCCTGCTTAAATGAAGCAAGTTCCATTTCTATAAAGATTTCTTCTTTTTCTTCAAACTCTTTGCGTACTTTGTCAATTTGATTGTTTAATAACCTTGTGGCATCCTTATCCGTAACCTTTTTGTCCTGCTGCCTTTCTTCTTCCAGCTCTTCTTCTACTTTTTTTATTAACCGCTTAAGCGTATCAGAGTAAGAACGATATATGATGACTTCTTCCATTTCTTTTACATTAAACCTTTCATCTTGCTTAATGAATGCAATAAAGTCTTCCATGTACGAAGATAGGTAACGAAGTTTGTCATCTCCTACATAGTCACGGTATGATTTGATAATGACATCCCATGGGACCTCCATAAAAGATGCTGCACCATAAACCATAATTCCAACAGAATGATTGCTTGAAATAGAGAACAGCTTATTAGCTGAATTATAAACCTTTTGCACACCATCTCTCCCACTCGTAATTGCACTGTCAGCCGCTAGAGACATCCCTAACTTATTCATAATTGCTACCTCTGCCGTCACGAAAGTTCCTCCTTTCACCTTCTCCTTTCCCTTTAACCTCGTATGGAATAAGTCAAACAAAATAGAAAAGCGAAGAGCGCCTGTTCAGAAACGTAGTGGCTGGAGGGAATCAACTGAGATAAAGAAATCACGGTGAGTTTGCGAACCGATGATGCCTTATCGCAAGGCGATTAGCGAAGTCACCTAGTTTCTGGCGCTCGTAGCTAGACATAGAAAAGCGAAGAGCGCGATTTATGGAACGCCGACTAAACAACAACCCGTCCTGGGTCAACGTCGGCATGACCCGGATCCTCCGGGCCCACGTAGTGGCTGCGCCTGGCCATGCCAGGTGGCTCCATGTTGCCACGCAAAGTGGCGGATTTAATGGAGCATCCTCCGTAGGAGATAAAGAAATCATGCCCCTGCAAAAGGGGTATGTCGGCGTTGGCCGGCAAGGCTGGTTTTAGTCGACCTACCTTGTCTGACGAGCCGATGATGCCTTTCACCTTCCAGGTATAAGTGCGACTAAGCCTCTGGTTAAAACCAGTCGGCAAGTCTTCTTTATCGTGAGGCGATTAGCGAAGTCACCTAGTTTCTGGCGCTCGTAGCTAGACATAGAAAAGCGAAGAGCGCGATTTATGGAACGCCGACTAAGCACAGCCCGTCCTGGGTCAACGTCGGCATGACCCGGATCCTCCGGGCCCAACACATAGAAAAAGCCGAGCACAATATGGTGAATTTTCCCATAAGTGTTCGGCTTTTTACAAGTCATTTTATATAATTAGTTAGGATATTCAAGTGGTCCACCTGGTCCTAATGGGATACCAAATAACATCCAAATGATAAGCATGATTGTCCACCCGACGAGGAAGAAAATAGAGTACGGAATCATGGTAGAAATTAATGTACCGATCCCCATCTTCTTATCATACTTCTGGGCGAATGCAATGATAATTGCGAAGTAAGTCATTAAAGGTGAAATAATATTTGTTGTGGAATCAGCTACACGATAAGCCATTTGAGTCAGTTCCGGAGAATAACCCAATTGCATCATGATTGGCACAAATACCGGTGCCATCATGGCCCATTTTGCTGAAGCACTCCCTATAAATAGGTTGATAAAGGCGGTAATTAAAATAAATATTAAGATGAGTGGAATTCCTGTCAGGTTGACGCTGTCTAGAAATTCTGCTCCGTATACACCAAGTACGAGACCCATATTCGATTCATTAAAATATGCGACAAATTGACCTGCTGTAAAGGCTAGTACAATAAACATCCCCATTGATGCCATTGTGTCAGACATTTGCCCTGCCACATCTTTATCATTACGAATCACTTTTGTTACTACTCCATATACAAGTCCTGGAATTAAGAAAAGGATCGCAATAATTGGAACAAGCGAGCTCATAAACGGTGATTGGACGATCTGATCCATCGTTGAACCTTCTGTCCCCCGCATTGGAGCGTTTTCTGGAAGAATAAGCAATGCGGTCAGACCCAAGCCAATAACTAGGGATACCCCTGCCCAGATTAATCCTTTTTTCTCAACCGGTTTTAACCCTTCAAGGTTTTCATCTGTTTCTTCGTTACCTTCTTGCTTGTAGCTTCCCAGACGTGGTTCCACAATCTTCTCTGTTACCCATGTACCAATCAATGTAAGCACAAAAACGGAAACGGCAATAAAGGCATAGTTCATTGCGATATTCATTGTTTCCGCATAAGCAGGGTCAACAATAGAAGCTGCTGCAATCGTTAGCTCTCCAAGCATAACATCAGTACCAGAAAGCAATAGATTCGCACTGAAACCTGCTGAAACACCAGCAAACGCAGCGGCAAGTCCGGCTAATGGATGTCTCCCTAGCGCAGCAAAGATTAAGGCACCTAAAGGCGGCAATACTACGTAACCTGCATCAGAAGCTACACTGGACATAATCCCCGCGAAAACAAGACCTAGCGTAATAAAGCGGTTCGGTACAGATAGTACAAAACCACGAAGCAATGCACTGATTAAGCCTGTACGTTCTGCAACTCCAATTCCGAGCATTGTTACAAGCACAACACCTAGTGGCGCAAAGCCGATGAAGTTATCTGTCATACTTGAGAAAATGTACTGAATACCTTCCGCATTAAGCAGGTTGGTTATTTCAACCATTTCACCTTCTTCTCCGGGGTGCTCTACACTAATTCCCAACTGAGAAAGCGCCGCAGATAGCACTAATACTAAAAGTGCTAATATTGCGAATAATGTGACGGGATGTGGTAGTTTATTACCAAGAAACTCTATCCCATCTAGTGACTTTTGGAATAAGCCTTTTTTTGTCTTCCCCATATATCCCTCTCCTTTTTTCCTTATGAGTAATATTCTGAAAATAACACCGAATCTTCGGTACACAGGTAACATTATAAAGGCTAAGTCACTAATTTGAAACCGTTAATAAAATAAAAGTAATACTAGCATTATTCGAAAGATTAACACTTGAAAAAACACCATTAAATACTAGTTAAAGTAAGGGTTATGCTCCATCCCTTTCCACAGCGGAGAAGCGTTTTCTAGTATGCTTGCAAGTTGTAATAAATAGTGTTCTTCCCCTTTACCAGCCATAACTTGTACACCAAGCGGCAGTCCATTTTCTGTAAAATAAACAGGCACAGACATTGCTGGCTGACCAGTAAGGTTAGCTAGCTGTGTATAAGGGCTATAGGTTAAGCTTGGTAGAAACATCTCATAAATGAGCTCCAGCCGTTTTGCCCGCTCAGCTTGTCTCATTTGATCTCGCATTACCTCTGCATCTTTATCTGTTGCAGTTAACTCTCCTATACGAGGTGCAGCAAACGCTGTTGTTGGGGTTATATAGAAATCAAATGTTTCGTGAAAAATTGCAGCCTCTGCTGCAGCAACATCCCATGAAGCTATACTTGTGGCATACTCTGCTGCAGTCACATGCTTTCCTGCTTGATAAAGCATCCATGCCTCTAATTCCATGTCTAACTCTCTCAGCTCCCTCTGCTGTATTTTCTTCAGTTGGTCCATAACAGAAGCCATTTCACCAGCATTCATCACATAATAATTTTGCATCAGTTGAACACCATCAATATCTGGAGTCTGTTCTTCTACAATATGCCCTTCCGCCTCAAGCCACCTTACTGTTTGTAATACAGCCTGCTCTGCTTCTGTTGAAACGGGAGTGCCTACAGGTGACACTGTAGAAAAGGCGATTCGTAGCTTTTTGTCCAAAGGCTTTTCCAGTACGTCTTTGTATTTTTTAGGATACAACGGTGTTTGAAAGGCAGCTTCTGGTTGCACTGTTTGTAAAACATCAAGCATTACTGCGCTGTCTCTTACACTTCGAGTGAGAACAAAATCAATCGCCGCGCCCTGCCATTGTCTCCCTACTCCTGGTCCTACTGGCGTACGGCCTCTTGTTGGCTTGAGACCAAATAAACCTGTAAACGAAGCAGGAATCCTGATGGAGCCACCTCCGTCACTTGCACCGGCAATTGGCACAATTCCTGAAGCTACAGCCGCTGCCGCTCCGCCACTCGAGCCTCCAGGTGAATGCTCGAGATTCCAAGGATTCTTAACAGGTCCATGCACGGAAGACTCTGTAATGTTTTTCAATGCGAACTCCGGTATATTTGTATGACCAACAAATTGGAAGCCCGCATTACGAAATTCGCTTACAAAGTTAGCGTCTTCTTTCGCTACACTGTCTTTTAGAAGCCTGGAAGCAGAAGTAGATTTCTCCCCAGCTAATCGTTGCGTTTCTTTAAGTAAAACAGGGACCCCTGCGAAAGGTTGTGCCGCCGAATAGAAACGATCCGTCTCTGAAAAAGCCTTTTCCTTTCTGGAAGAAATAACGGCGTTTAAATCAGGGTTTACCTTTTCTAATTGATTAAAACTATGTTCTAATAGTTCACTTGGTTTTATTTCTTTCCGCTGAATTCTTTCAGCCATTTCCACGCCATCCATTTTCTTAAATTCGTCAATATTCAATCTCTATCTCTCCTCCAAAAACAAACTTCTTACTTCATTGTATCATTACCCCATCGAAGTCTACTATCTACCTTTTTTATCATTTGTTTTTTTCCATTCAGGATCACCAATGTCATGTAGTTTTTTGTTTATAAGATAAATGAAGAAGGGGATAACAAAAGCCAATAAAGCGTTAAAAAACACTACCCACCCAGGGATCCAGTCCAACAATGTTTTCACCTATGCTTCACTCCTCCTTCATTTTTATTCGATCCGCCGAGCCTACTCTGTCTATTTTAACTTCGGAGTTGATCTTAATATCAGCGCTTGAAAAGTAGTTCTCCCCGTTTTCCCAGTCTTCTTTTACTTCCTGCCAGAAATCATAGTGGAATTGATATAGGTTTTTACTAACTCCTAGGACGTCTGTGTTAAGCTCCTGCTGCACTTTTTTAATCGTTTTTGCAGTCAATTCTTTTACTTTTTTTTCTGTGGATGCTTCAGCCTTCTCTAAAAACTTTTCATCTAATACACTTTCCACACCAAAATATTCTGCAATATTTCCGTCAATTAAAATAGAAATTTCCACTTCTACATTATTCTTTTGCGTATTGGTAATTTTCATTTTTTGATTTATTTTTGTGATTTCGACTGCCAATGGGCTTTCATCAACCTGTACCTCCAAGACGCCACCTTCTGTGTGGCCATTTATAAATCCTAAACCACTTGTTTCGTCCTCATTAAGTGAACCGACCATTTGGTTACTTTCCCCATCCATAACCACTACGTTACCATATTCAGCCATAGAGCCCACCTTTCTTACGACTGGAAGTACATAACTCTGCTGGTTTAAGATTAGTTCCTGAATTTCCCCAATATGTATAGGTTTGATGGTGTTCGTATTCCTATCTACGTTTTCCATCAAATCGTCAAGATACATGGCTGGAACATCGGTGTTTTCAGGTGTCGAGTTCAATATTTCCTTTGCATCTTCGTGGGCCACCAATAATCGAATGGATCTCCGTAACGCATGATCACGAATAAAGAAATCCATCATATTGGAGAACAAATGAGGTTGTATAAGGACCTCTTCGGATACTACAAGAACTTTTAGATGTTGATAGAATGGCTCTTGGCTATTTATCCGAGAAAACTTCCGATTTGTTCTAAAAACGCTTGTACCTTTTTCTGAGACATTCATAAACGCCTGCCCCCCGCCTCCTTGCATTAATGTCCCTATACCCGACGGGATAACAAACTGATTTGTCATCATCACTTCATATTCATTTTCCTTTTCCTGATTAACCAGATCGATGGCCGTCCCAACAATAAACCCACGTTCTTCAATGTCTACTCTATCCCAGCAACCAGCAAGAAAAATAGTAGAAGAAATGAGGAAAACAAGCACTTTTTTATTTAGCTGCATGTTCTTTTTTCCTCCCTCGTCTGATTTTGGAGATTGTGAACAGTATTAACGTAATGCCTGAAGAAGAGATAATTCCAAAATAACCGATGAATGTACCTAATTTCGCAACTTCTATAGATCCTTCTGGCACCATTCCGATAATATAAATGAGGGGAGCCATGCAAAAAAGTAATGTTTGTTTTTTTAGCTTGGTGAAAGGCTGTAAGGCATAAATACTAACATCAACCGACATAGCGGTTGTATTAAAAATAGCCATTATCCAAATAACAAAAAAGAAGGAATCGAACCGTTCAAAAAATCCTCCTGGTATTTCTATTTCTTTTGCCAGTTCAATTAGTGGATATACCAAATTTCCCGTAACTGCGTTTCCAAACACGCCTAAATTAACGAAGAAAATAAGCAGGTACAACCCAATAACCATAAGCATTCCATGAACAGACGCCTTCGGTACCTTTTTTGTGTCTTTCACAAGCGTTATATAAAAGAAAAGGATGTTAAAACCAACAAATGCCAAACCACTTATCTCCGTTGCCTTTATTTGATCCCTTACGCCAGTTTCAAAAATTGGAAATAAGTTATCCATTTCAAACCAGCCAAAAGAAAACAGTGACAATATGAATGTAATAAGCACGATAATCGGGAAAAATAACATATTTAAACGGAACAAACCTGCCCTGGAACCAGACACGGCATACACGACGACTAGAAGGAAGGTGAGTGAAATAACTTCCAAAGGAGTCCGATCAAATAAGTACGCTTTTGCAATCTCTGCGATAACCCTGATTACATAGGCACTCAAAAGTAAGCTTTGCATAACGAGAATAAGGCTAAATAAAATGGATACAGGCTTTGTAACAAGTTTAGAAGAATAGGATAAAAATGTTTCTCCTGGATAACTGGCTGCTAGCTTAGAGGTCATCCATGTAATAACTGTGATCATGATACCGGCTACTAAGAGGGCGATCCACCCATCAGCACCAACTGTGAGCAACGCTATTTCACGTGGTAACGAAAGAATTCCAACCCCGATGGTTACAGCGGGCAATGCTATCATAATCTCTCGCGAACTGATTGTTTCATCCCCATATTTAAAATCACTCACCAAAGTTTACCTCCTTAAATTCCCAGACGTTGTATCCTTTGGTTTAAGATTTCTGGGCCTTTCATTCATCATTGGAATAGGTCCACGCAACACCAAGTCCTTCCAGTCCTTGATAAAGCTTGGGGCGAAAGGCGTGGAATAGGGAACACCCATGCTTTTTAAGTTTACGATGTGTATATTTATCATGATGTAAACAAGCACGATTCCATATAACCCCAGGACAGCAGCCGCAAACATAAACCCAAAACGGAGGAGGCGAAAGGATATCGCCACACTATACAAAGGTATCGTAAACGAAGCCACGGCTGTAAGGGCAACAACAATCACCATAATCGGACTAACAATCCCGGCACTAACTGCCGCCTCTCCGATCACAAGTCCACCAACGATGCCAATTGTTTGCCCAATCGTCCTGGGAAGCCTTGCACCTGCTTCTCGCAAAAGCTCCATTGTTAAACCCATAATAAGGGCCTCAACAAATGCTGGAAATGGGACTCCTTCTCGTGTTGCAGCAATCGAAAATGCTAATTGAGAAGGAATCATCCCCTGGTGATAGGAAACAAGAGCAATATAGAGTGCAGGAAGAAACATCGTAATAAATGCTCCTATATAGCGAATGACTCTTAAGAATGTACCAATTAACCAGCGGTCGTAGTAATCCTCTGGTGACTTAAATGCATTCGCAATCGTAATCGGGGCAATTAAAGCAAATGGACTACCATCTAAAAGAATACTCACCTTTCCTTGTAGTACAGCGGATGCTACTTTATCAGGACGCTCTGTATTGTCCATTTGAGGAAAGGGAGACAAATAACTATCCTCTATCCATTGCTCGATATATCCTGATTCCATTGCACTGTCCATATCAATAGAAGAGAGACGCCGGTCTACTTCTTTGACCATATCAGGATTTACAATACCATCCACATAGCAGACAACAAGCTTTTTCTTCGACCTTCTTCCCACTTCACTTGTATCAAAACGAAGGTTCGGATCACGGATATGTCTGCGTATCAGCATCATATTTGTCTGTAGATTTTCTACGAATCCTTCCCTAGGCCCCCTAATAAGAGATTCTGAAATGGGCTCATCAATTGATCGCGTTTCCCACTTTTCTGTGCCCATCAGAAGGGCCTCCGCTGTTCCCTCTACATAGACGACCGATTTGCCTGACAATAAGTCAATTGTTAATTTATCTAAGGAATTTGTTTGCTCTACACTTCCAATACTAATCAAGTCAAGCTTAAGCTGTTTGATCAGTTCATCTGGCGTGTCGCTACCCGCTTCCTTCTCTCTATTTCGCAGCAAATTTTTAATTAAGTCATTATGTATGGCTTCCTTGTTACTTAACCCACTGATAAAAGCTACTGCAGCCTTCACATTAAACCCCAGATTTAACCTGTGTATCACCAGATCCTCGGGACTCCCAATCATAGTCTGTAGATCTTGCAAATTCTTTTCAAGATCTACTCCGATTTCTGTTGAAAAGTCTTCTCCTTCAGCAGACTCTTGTTTTAGCTTGCGTCTTCTGAAAAAATTCCGCCCCATAACTCCACCCCCTCCTCAGTAGGACCTTTCCTTTTTTTTCCCGTAAAGGAAGGTTTTTATACAGAACACTTTCCTGATATTTCAAGACACGTATAAAACGATTGTTGAATGCCAAACTATACTCACCGGAATAAAGGAGGGTTATTGCAATGGATAAACATACAAAGGCTACCGCTTCAGAAATTGCAAATTTGTGGGGAACGTATATGAATGCCTCTTCCACAAAGGCAATATTATCTTACTTTAAGCAGAAGGCAGAGGATGGGGAGATTCGCGACTTACTGGAAAAAGTTTATGGGGTCTCTACATTTGAATTAGAAAATGCTGCCCAATTACTAACAGAGAATGCTTGTCCTATACCTAAAGGATTCTCAGAAGAGGACGTTGATGTGGAAGCACCTCGTTTATACTCAGACACCTATATGCTTCACTACACGATTCAGCTGTTCACCCTCGCGATGACAAGTAGTGCGAATGGTGTTTCGCAGAGTTCCAATGCTGACATTTACCAGTTCTATACAGAATCATTAGGTAATGCTAATTCCATGCATATGCAAGCTGTTACAATCGCTCAGAAAAAAGGAGTATATGTTTCTCCTCCAACCATCCCTACACCTGAAAATGTAAACTTTGTTACAAAAGAAAGCTTTATGAATGGATGGTTTGGTGATAAGCGTCCTTTGCTTGCCATGGAAATTGCTCAGCTTTACGCAAATATGGAGAGGAATACATTAGGTGCAGCGACCATATTAGGTTTTGCTCAGGTTGCCAAATCAGATGAAGTGAAATCCTATTTATTAAAGGGGAATAACATAGCTAAAAAACATGTATCTACTTTTTCGGACCACTTAGCGAAAAGTAATATCCCAACACCGATGGGATCGGATAGCTATGTGACCGAATCTGCTAGTATCAGCCCCTTTTCTGACAAGCTTCTGTTGTTTTATACAATAGGTATGATCTCACAGGGGATTGGTTTTTATGGATTAAGTATCGCAACGAATACAAGGCGTGATATCGCAGCACTTTACGCAAGGTTAAGTGGTGAAATTGCCCTTTATGCAGAAGAAGGTACAAAGTTAATGATTCATAACCACTGGTTGGAGGAGCCACCAAGAATGGTAGATAGAAACGATTTAATTCAGAATGGGAGAGAGTAACGTGGAAGAAAAACACACAAACAGTCGCCTTACAGCCTCAGAAGTGTCCCACTTATGGACTGCCTTTCAAAGCAATACACTTGCAATATGTGGGTTAACACATTTTCTAACACATATTGATGACCAAGACATTAAGGGAATACTGAAAGAATCCAAGTTACTTGCTGAACAAAAAAATAATGAGGTTATTGCTCTTTTTAAAGCAGAAGATTATCCAATTCCCAAAGGTTTTACAGAGGAAGACGTTGAACCAGATGCGCCAAGATTATTTTCCGATGCATTATATCTCGAATATGTTTTAAATATGTCCATCATGTCCTTAAGTATGTACAGCATGGCATTGTCTGTGTCGGACAGGAAAGATGTTATTCAATTTTTTTCCGGGTGCTTAACTTCAACAAAGGAACTTTATATTAAGACGAAAGCGCTCTCTAAGGTAAAAGGACTTAGTTCCAAAAACCCCGTTCTTCCAACGCCTCAACAAGTGGAATTCGTTAAAAAGGATAGCTTTCTAGCGGGTTGGTTTGGTGAACGTAGACCGTTGCTTGGCATCGAGATAAGTAACCTTCTTTTTCATTCACAAAGAAATGCACTGGGACATGCACTGATCACCGGGTTTAGTCAGGTTTCTCCCTCCAAAGAACTAAGGCGCTTCTTTGAAAGAGGAAGGGATATTTCCGAAAAGCACCTATCTGTTTTTACTAAATTGCTGCATGTAGACAATCTTCCCCAAGGATCACCTTTATTAACGTCAGAGGTCACAACTTCTACCACCGCGCCATTCTCTGACAAGTTAATGATGTATGTGGTATCTACTCTCATTAATTCAAGTATTGGGGAATACGGTATTTCAATATCTACTAGTCCACGACATGACTTAGCTTTACAATATACCCGATTAATTGCCGAAATTTCTAAGTACGCAAATGACTCTGCCAATATTTTCATTGAAAAAGGTTGGATGGAACAGCCCCCTATTGCAGCTGACAGAAAAGAATTAGCGAAATAGGTGTGTCTATGGAGACAAATCTCAAGGAAAAAAGCAAAAAACTAGAGGCCATTTTATGGAGTATTGCCTTACCGGGTTTTGGGCAGCTGTTAAATAAAAAGTATCTGAAAGGACTCACCCTTATTGGGTTAGAATTTCTTATTAATGTCATGGGGAACTTTAACCGAATTATCATCTTAAGCTTTCATTTTAATATCGAAGAGGCTATTGAACAGACTAATTATCTTTGGCTGATGTTTTATCCCTGCCTCTACTTCTTCGGTATATGGGACGCTTATAAAGATGCCGGTGGTGGTAAAAAAGCCTTCGCCTACTTACCGCTTGTGTTTTCCGCATACTTTGTAACACTTGGTCTTATATTTTCACCGGTGCTCAAAATTTCTGGCTATTTAATCGGCCCGATGTGGCTGCCAATGCTTTCTCTACCAGTTGGACTAGCTGTAGGGGGATTGATCAGATGGGTTTTATTGAAATTTATTTACCATAATCGAACTGATTCTACTTAACAAACTCTCGATGATAAATTAGCTCGGGAGTTTGTTTTTTATCGTAACTCTTTTGTCCCACCCTCATACTTTTCTCTCATAAAAAAAGAATATTATACAAGTTCACCTCATATTTTATACGAATCATTCTATTTTAAAAAAGCTATCATATTTTTCTTCTATTAATTGAAGAGTGGGGTGTTAACATGACACAGCAAGCCGTGCTGCAAGTGGATAATTTAAAGACATATTTTCATCTAGAAGAAGGAAAGACCGCTAAGGCAGTGGATGATATATCTTTCAAGATTTCCCCTGGGGAGACCGTCGCGCTAGTTGGCGAATCGGGAAGTGGCAAAAGCATAAGTGCACTTTCTATTATGCAATTAATTAATAAACCAGGTCGTATTGAAGGCGGAAAAATCACGCTTAATGGAAAGGACATTACCAATTATAACGCCAAGCAGATGACAAAAATCCGTGGTAATGATATAGCGATGATCTTTCAGGAGCCAATGACGGCACTTAATCCCGTGTTTACGATCGGAAACCAAATCACGGAAATTGTTAGAAAGCATAAAAATATGAGTCGACAAGAAGCTCACCGGCATGCGATCCATTTATTAAAGCTAGTTGGTCTATCAAGAGCTGAAGAAATAATGAAGGAGTTCCCTCACCAGCTCTCAGGCGGAATGCGCCAGCGGGTGATGATTGCGATGGCCATTTCTTGTGACCCTATGTTATTAATAGCCGATGAGCCAACCACTGCCCTCGACGTTACGATTCAGGCACAAATCCTTGATTTAATGAACGAAATGAAAGAAAGATTTCAAATGGCGCTTCTCTTAATCACCCACGATGTTGGCGTGGTTTCTCAATATGCTGATCGGGTGATGGTGATGTATGGTGGTCAGATTGTAGAGGAAGCTACTGTTGATGTATTACTTGAATCACCAAAACATCCCTATACACAAGGTTTATTGGATAGCCTACCTATGGTGGATAAAGACGTAAACCGACTTGGTACGATCAAGGGAACCGTTCCGCCAGCTTATGATTTTCCATCGGGCTGTCGGTTTTCAACACGCTGTCCCCATGTAATGGAAAAATGCCATTCACAAAACCCTAGCTTGTCTACAAGTGATTCGGAACATCATGTTCGTTGTCATCTTTATCCCTCGGAGGTGAAGGAATGACTATAAAAAATGAAACAAAAGAAGAAACGCCTGTCCTAAATGTTCGGAATATTAAAAAATACTTCCCGATTAAGGGTGGCGTTTTTAAACGAACGGTTGGCCAACTGAAAGCAGTAGATGACATATCATTATCCATCAATCAAGGCGAAACCCTTGGTATTGTAGGGGAATCAGGATCTGGAAAATCAACACTTGGCAGGGTTATTCTCAAGCTGCTCGATGCTACGGAAGGCACCATACTTTATAAAGATGCAAATATCACAAGCATGAAAAGAAATCAATTCCGTCCCTATCGACGAAATATGCAAATGGTCTTCCAGGATCCATTTGGCTCTCTAAATTCCAAGATGAGTGTAGCTGAATTGGTAGAAGAACCATTGCTTGTTCAAACTTCTTTATCAAAAAAAGAGAGGCAAGCAAAGGCGATAGAATTCATCGAAAAAGTTGGGCTACGTGCTGAAGACCGCTTAAAGTATCCCCATGAATTTTCCGGTGGTCAAAGACAACGAATTAGCATTGCGAGGGCACTTATTACAAATCCCGAATTTGTTGTTTGCGATGAACCTGTCTCCGCTTTGGACATATCTATTCAGGCACAAGTACTAAATCTTATGAAGGATTTACAGGAAGAGCTCGGACTTACGTATTTGTTTATCGCCCATGACCTTAGTGTTGTGAAGCATATTAGTGACCGCGTTGCCGTGATGTACTTAGGAAAAATTGTCGAGATAGCACCAACCTCTAAACTTTTTCAGGAACCTGCCCATCCTTATACACAGGCATTACTGTCTTCTATTCCAACCCTTACCAAGAAGAAGGCAGATGAACCTGCCATAAAGTTAAAAGGAGACATACCAAGTCCAGCTAACCCCCCTTCCGGATGTGCCTTCCGGACGAGATGTCCGTTTGCACATGAGCGGTGTGAAAAGGAAGTACCATCATTAGCTGCCGTTGGCACAGAACACGAGGTATCCTGCCATTTACACCATGATTAGGTAACGTTTATCAAAGTTAGCAACAAAGTAATGCAAGATTAAAATCGCACGTCTTTAGAGCAAGGAATTTGGTGAGAACCTCTTCTGATAATATCTCAAGCTATCCTCACGTGCAAAAAGGCCATTATTTCCTTTATGTTGCCTTTTTTCATATAAAACTATCGAAAAGGAGGGTGTGGATGAGTAATGGTTTAATCATTTCTTTGAATAAAGGGGGATTTTAGGATGAATAGAGCGTTTAGGAGATTATTGATTCTGCTAGTCTTTTTATGTATGATGGGTTTCTTATTAGTTGCTTGTAATGACGATGGAGATGAAGAAGGCGCAGAGAATGAGGATACTACAGAAAATACAGATGATGGTGAAGAAGGTAAGGAAGAGAAAGCCGAGAGTGGTCCGCAAGCTGGCGGAACATTGACTGGGGCAATGTATTCTGCACCAGCAGGTATGTTTAATCCTATTTTTTACGAGGAAGCTTATGAAGCTAACATATTAAGTTTTACACATGATAGCCTCGTATCCCAGAATGAGAGCCTTGAATTTATTCCAAGCTTAGCAAAAGAATGGGAAACAAACGAAGACCAAACCTCCTTGACTTTAAAGCTTGAAGAAGGTGTGACATGGCATGACGGCGAAGAATTCACTGCTGAAGATGTTGTTTTCACATACAAATCCATGTCTGACCCTGATTATGTTTCAGCAGGCGGGATAAGAACTGCCTACGTCCTTCCACTACTTGGCTATACTGCATACAGTTCAGGTGAGACTGATACGTTTGAAGGCGTAGTAGCAGAGGATGATTATACCGTAACATTCCATTTTGAAGAGCCAAATATTAACCCACTGTATTATGCGAGCTTCCCCATTATCCCAGAGCATATTTTCAAAGATATTCCAGTAGCTGAAATGCCGGAAGCTGCGGAGTCTCGTGATGCTGGTGCGGTTATTGGTACAGGAGCATTTAAATTTACGGAAATGGTAGAACGAGAACAGTATATTCTGGAGAGACATGAAGATTATTGGCAAGGGACTCCATACTTAGAGAGCATTGTATGGAAAGTAGTCGCACAATCCGTTATGACCGGCTTACTTGAATCGGGCGAGGTAGACTTCATTGCCGATCCAAATGGTATACCGCCAGCTGACTTTGAAACCGTACAAGGTTTTGGAAATATTGAAATCATTGAACAGCCTGATTTTGGGTATCAGCTCCTTGGCTTTAAGCATAATCATCGTACAAGTGAGGATGTTGAAGCTGGGGCATTAGAGCCAGACAACTGGGTGCCAAACGAAAAATTAGCTGATCCAAAAGTAAGGCAGGCCATTTCCTATGCTGTAAATCGTGAAGGCCTTGTAGAAGGACTTCTTTACGGACGTGGGCAACCAATTAATTCTCCAATTGCAACCCAATTCTGGGCTTATGATGATGCTGCTGCAACCAATTACAATTATGATCCAGAAAAAGCCGGTTCCATGCTAGATGAGCTTGGCTATGTCGATGCGAATGGTGATGGATTTAGAGAAGACCCAGAAGGAAATGAATGGGTGCTTAATTTAGATTATCCGACAGGAAATGAACTCCGTGAGAAAACTGCACCACTCCTTAAACAGCAGCTTGAGGAAGCTGGTATAAGTGTCAATATGCGTCAGCCTAAAGAAATGACCGCCTATGTAGAGGAATTAACGAATGATAACACCGATTGGGATTTATATTTATTGGGCTGGAGTCTTGGAAGTGCTGATCCTGACCCATCTGGTCTATGGGCAACGAAGGCAGCTTACAACTTCTCAAGATGGAATAATCCAGAATCAGAAGAACTTATGCAAAAGGCATTAAAAGCACCAGAAGCTTTTGAACAGGATTATCGTGCAGAAGTATATTCTGAATGGCAGACAGTCTTTTCTGAAGACCTTCCTGCACTGCTATTGTACGCACAAAATAGTCTATGGGCTTACAATAAACGATTGCAAGGTGTAGAGCCATTACCATACACCATGTATCAAGATGCTCATCTATGGTGGGTTAATGATGCGAACTAACAAGTCACGCTAGTCTCTGGGCGCTAGAGCTAGACTAAAATAAAGTAGAGAGTATGCTCAGGAGCATACTCTCCTCCTTCATAGGGGGGGATTTTTATGCATAAATACATCATTAGAAGAATACTTGTTTTTATACCGATGCTTATCATGCTGTCCATCATTGTGTTTGCCCTAGCCAAAGCAGCGCCGGGTGATCCTTTTACCGGTAAGATTCTTGATCCAACTGTTGATCCTGAAGTATTTAATGAGCAGCGAGAAGCACTCGGATTAAACGACCCTATTCCTGTCCAATACTTCCGCTGGGCGACATCCATGGCAAAAGGGGATTTTGGGGAATCAATGTACTATAAAGGTCGTGATGTTCAAAGTCTTATTAGTGAAAGAATTGTCAATACCGTTTACTTAGGTTTATTTGCTCTTGTCATCACGTTAGTTGTGGCAATACCAATTGGGATCTATTCGGCAAAAAACCCCTATTCCCCTCTTGATTATAGTGCTACCACTTTTGGGTTTCTAGGGTTGGCTATTCCTAACTTTTTCTTTGGTCTAATTGCCATTTATGTATTTGCTATTAAATTGGGTTGGTTTCCAGCACAAGGAACCATCTCTAACATACACATTACAGGCTTTTCTGAGTTCCTAAACCGTATCCATCACATGGTGCTCCCAGGAATAACGCTTGGGCTTGCAGGGACCGCAACCTATATGCGATATATGCGATCAGAAGTACTTGATGTACTTGGCAGTGATTATATTCGAACAGCAAAAGCTAAAGGAATGAATGATCGTAATGTGTTGTACAAGCACACCTTACGAAATGCTATTATTCCAATCATCACGTTAATGGGGTTTGAATTTGGTGCATTACTAAGTGGTGCCATTATAACAGAACAAGTTTTCAGCTACCCTGGACTCGGAACCTTGTTTATAAACTCTATTACAAATAGAGACTATCCTGTTATTATGTCGATCACACTCCTATTAGGTGTAGCCATTCTTATTGGTAACCTGCTGGCAGATATTTTTTACAGTATTGTCGATCCTAGGATCCGCTATGATTGAGGTGATATGATGTGAAAGCAAACTCTACGGAAGACATACAAGTTTCATCCACCCAGAAATACAATCAGAGTCCCTTTACATTGGCAAGGAAACGATTTTTAAAAAACAAATTGGCCCTTGCAGGTATTGTGGTCTTAGTTATTTTTATTTTGGCAGCTTTATTTGCCCCTCTCTTAACAGAACATGACCCTACAAAAGGGGATCTTATGCTTATTGAGAAGCCACCTTCTGCAGATCATATACTCGGCACAGATGGCTCTGGTAGAGATAACTTTGCACGCCTAATTTACGGTGCTAGAATTTCACTTACAGTTGGGTTTTCTGCTATGTTATTCACCCTTATAATCGGTGTCGTTACTGGGGCAGTAGCAGGTTACTACGGTGGAAAAGTAGATAATATGATAATGCGTGCCGCTGATCTAGTATTAGCATTACCATTTCTCGTTTTAGCTCTTACTATTATTGCCATTCTTGAAAAAGTAACGGTGGGCATTTTCGTAACAGTTATTGCTATAACGGCCTGGCCGACCTTAACGAGAATTGTGCGGGGGACCTTCCTATCGTTACGTGAGCAGGAATTCATTCTTGGTGCCAGGGCAATTGGGGCGAATGACCTGCGGATTATTTTTAAGCATTTTATTCCAAATGCCATTGGGCCAATTATTGTAAATGCAACGCTTTTAATGGCGACGATGATTATAGTAGAATCAGGGTTAAGCTTTATTGGAATGGGCATCCCGCAACCTACTCCTACTTGGGGAAATATGATTTCAGAAGCACAGAACATACGTATTTTACGCGATCATCCAGAAGCTTGGATTCCACCTGGGTTAGCTATCCTTTTAACCGTGCTTGCCATTAACTTTATTGGTGATGGGCTTAGAGATGCATTCGACCCTAAAAGCAACAGGAGATAAGGGCCTGTGAAACGTTTTGTAAGAACTAATATAGGGGATATAAGAACTTCCGCTACTTTAATAGTGGAAGTTTTTTCTTTTATCCATACATGTTACGCTATGGATATTCTCATAATAGGAAAAGTGCAGCACATTTGCGCACTAAAAGGAAGTGAAAAAAATGCCATCATTAAATGCAGCAGTTCAATGGAATAATGTTACCTTTTCTGTTAAAGGAAAAACCATCATACACAATCTTACCGGGACTTTTTATGAAGGGAAGATCACCACGCTTGTAGGGCCATCCGGAGCTGGTAAGTCCACCTTATTCAAATTATGCAATGGGCTACATACAGCCGATACAGGTGACATACTAATCGCGGGAAAAGAAATTGCTTCCTATCCACCTGTTGAGTTAAGAAGAATGGTTGGTTTTGCCTTGCAAGATGCAACCATGATTGACGGAACAGTATATGAAAACCTTGCTATGCCCCTAACTTTACAGGGCAAGGATCTTTCAGAGGAAAAGGCACAAGAATTACTGCAGCTCGTAGGTCTGCCGATTACTATTTCTACCCAGAGCACAAACGACCTATCAGGTGGCCAAAGGCAAAAGCTATCGATTGCTAGAACACTCGTAAACCGCCCTTCTATATTACTTCTAGATGAAATTACTTCTTCTCTAGATAGAGTTTCCCAACAAGATATTGAAGCGTTAATTGTAAGGATTAATAAACATTATGGCACGACAATTGTGTGGATTACACACAATCTTCAACAAGCGCGAACAATCGGGGATTATACATGGGTGTTAATAGATGGACAACTCATTGAATCTGGAGAAAGCTCTCTTTTAGACGAGCCTGAAAACAATGAAGTCAGGCTTTTTGTGAAAGGAGACAATTCATGAGTTATCTATCACTGGCTATTACACTAATCTTTGTTATTATTCCTCTTGTATTATCTAAGACATTAAATTTGGGACTTGAAAAAGATACACTGATTGCTACAGTACGATCTATTATTCAGCTTCTCGCTGTAGGATATGTTCTGCAAATTGTTTTCGAGTCGGAACATCTTATCTATATCCTACTTATGATTATTCTTATGATAGCTGCAGCAACACAAAACGCTAGAAAAAAAGGCGTACAAATTAAAGGGATTACACGGAAGCTTGTCCTCACCTTTATTACAGTTGAGATACTAACACAAGGAATTCTACTAGGCCTAGGCATAACACCTGCCACTGCCCAGTACATTATTCCGATTAGTGGTATGGTTATCGGAAACTCCATGGTGCTTTCCATATTGTTTCTAAATCGTTTTATATCAGAGGTAGAGTCAAAATCAAAAGAGACCGAGCTTATTCTTTCCCTTGGTGGAACGCCGAAGCAAGCAGTCCATAAACAATTAATCACATCGATTCAGGCAAGCACCATCCCGACAATTGAGAGTCAGAAAACAATTGGACTTGTGCAGCTTCCAGGAATGATGAGCGGGCAAATTATAGCTGGAGCAGACCCTGTACAGGCAGTTTTATTTCAATTACTGATCCTTTTTCTCCTTCTAACGACAGCCGTTGTGACAAGTATTATGCTAGGATATTTATCCTATCCCACCCTTTTTAATGAGCGCATGCAATTTTTAAAACTAGAAGCTAAGAAATAAGGATAGAAGTCTTCTGTAAAAGGGAGACTCCTATCCTTTTTTATATGCTCTTTCCCATATTTAGTTAGCCTTATTACTCATCCCCACCCACTACTTGGCCATCCAAAATATACTATTGAAATTACTACTATGAAATAAGTAGGAGTATGAGGATTTTAAACGCTCTCTAAAGAGAGAGAAAACGAGAAGAAGTTTAATGATGCATCTAGTGTAGAAAGAGTATTTTAGCAATTCAATCTGAAACTACACCAATTGAAATTAAAGAAATCCTCATCCGCTCATGCTATAATACATATAACCAGAGATGGAGGTGATCGATTTGGACCCTTTAGATATCATGATGAATCAAGAGCAAGTTGTTCCATATTTTTCGCCGATTATTAGTGCCGAAAATCAATTAATTATTGGCTACGAGTTAAAACCCTACTACGAAGATTCTGAAAAGCTCAGTCTAGATTGGTTTTTTAAGGATGATTCCATTCCGAGCGAATTTCGTCTGGAATTGAACACGATTATTCAACAAAAAGCCTTAGACCTCTTTTTCAATACAGAACAATCAACGCTTTTATTTATAAATTATAATGCAAAATTATTATTAAATGATAATGGAGAAACATTACTAAATCTATTGCAATCATACGCAGAACGAGGTTTAAACTTAAACAGGCTCGTTCTAGAGCTATCTGCAGACTATGTGATCAAACACATTGACTCTTACAAACACCTACTAGCCTATATCCAAACACTTGGTATACGTCTGGCAATTGATGATGCAGGGAACCAAAATGGAAACTTGGAGCGATTAGCAATGATTAAACCAAATATCTTAAAAGTAGATACCTCTTTTTTAGAAAATGATGCATTACCACATCTTTATCAAGATGTGCACCATTTACTCTCTATGTTCTCAAGAAAAATTGGTGCTACACTGCTGTTTAAAGGCATAGAAACATTCCAACAATTAAATTATGCTTGGCGAAATGGTGGGCATTACTACCAAGGAATTTACTTCGCAAAAGAGTTGCCTGAATTTGTAGCGACAGATTGTTGTAAGGAGAAAATAAAAAAAGATTTTCACCATTTCATCACATTCGAACAGAAAAAGATGAAAGCTCAGCTTGATTTGACTGAATCAATAAACAATCAACTAAGTAAAAGCCTGAAAAAATTAAACACAGAAGACCATTATGATAAAACAATACTCACCATTGCTAATGACTGTGATCCTATTACATTCCGTGTTTACATATGTAATCAAGCTGGATACCAACTTTCCTCCAACGCAGAGAAAAATAGTGATGGCGAGTGGAAACTACATTATGAAGGAAGGCAAAAGAATTGGAGCTGGCGCCCTTACTTTTTTGAAAACATTGTCCGCATGAACATCGAGAAAAAAGGCATACTCTCCGACCTATATACAGATATTGAACGAGATGAACGTATAAGAACCTACTCTTTCCCTATGTCAGAGGATGTATTTATTTTTATTGATATCCCATATGACTTTTTATATGAACAAGAAGGTCTTCTATAATTTATTAATTTCTGCTAAATCGAGTCCAAGCCAAATTTTCATTTGGCTTGTGGGACTCCATTATTTAGAAGGTATTTTCAAATTTCCGGCATTCTGAATATCTACCTCCACATTAAGGTCCAGTTTTAAAGCTAAATAATAGTTTGATCGCCAATTCTTCAGTTTGTCTCGCGGGATCTCCTTTCTAAAGTATTGACCCATCCCAAAAATATCAGCTTTATTCTTTTGAGACTTTTCTAATAACCCTTCTAGACGACCCATGAGAAGTTTATCCAACTCTTTCTTTATTTTTTCTGCTGATGGATTGTTTTTCGTTTCGAGTATCATTACTTTAAACGAAATATTTGTAGTGAGGTAAGGTTTGTCGTTTTCAAACTTATTCTTGGTCATTAATTGATTACCAAGGATCATCACACTGGCATCATCCAACACTTCTATTTTCCCATTCGTACTGTGTCCACTAAAGGCGTTATATAGCAAAGTCTCATCAGAACTAATTCTACCTACCATTTTCCCGTTTTTTATAACAGCGGAACCCGTATGATTTAAAAAAGTAGTGTCTCCCATTCCTACCAATGGTATGGCAACATCTCTTGTGTAGGAATGAATACTTCTATAAACTTGCCAAATTCTTGTAAGTGCAATCTGTGGTTCCCAGCCTGCGTTTTTTTCAAAGTAATCCAATAATAT
Source organism: Oceanobacillus jordanicus (assembly GCF_022095695.1). Taxonomy (GTDB): domain Bacteria; phylum Bacillota; class Bacilli; order Bacillales; family Amphibacillaceae; genus Oceanobacillus_B; species Oceanobacillus_B jordanicus. The sequence goes on along the minus strand of NZ_JAIFZM010000023.1, from coordinate 18,254 downwards.
TGAACCCTCTGGTGCTTTATAATGCGATATCTTCGAAAACAAATCGTCTAAATTACTTTCACTAACAGCTATTAGGGCCTTTGAAGAAATATCCCTAGACCGCATAAATCCAGTGATAAGGTCAGATAGTCCTTTCTCTGCAAGTTCTTTATCTACAATAATTACCTTGATATGCAATAAATCAATGCTACTTTCCATATTCACACTAATTTTATTTACAATTTGGTTAATAGTGTGCCCTTCCTCTATAATAACTTGTGACCCCATTTCGTCACTTTCAGGCCTAGGCACTTGCAGGTAAGCTTTATATTGGTCCCCTTCTCCTGTAATGCCTAAGACCACGGGCATTAAACGGTGATTAATATCCTTATTGTCCCAGCAACCACTTAATAATATGAGTAAGCAGCAAATAAAAGATCCTTTTCTGATTATCATGGCGTGGTTTCTCCCTTTGTTTGCCTTAAACCCAGTATAAGGACGGAGAGCGGCACACCAAATACAACATAAAATCGTAGAGGTGTATTCCAACCAAAGATCATTTCAATCTCTTTCCAATCTGAAATAAACAACGCACAACTAAAGATAAATATTGCCAATAGAATTACAAGAAGTCCCTGGTTTCGTAAAGGTAAAAAAGCATGCATAATTCTAGCAGTTTTCCATAATACAAGCGCCATAAATAATGTAATGAAAATGACCAAACCTAAGAGAAAGAACATGGTTACTCGGTTAAACATAAGCCAAGATAATTGGATTGCATCTACCGTCATAACGTAGGGAAATAAAAAGTTGGAAGAGGTGGCTTGCCCGAATGTCATAATAGGAACGTATACAGAAATTAAAAAGAGTGGGAGAATAGCTATCACACTAAGTAAGACCATTTTAGGACGATAAGGCAAAACAGGGTGCACAAATCCAAGGAATAAAAAGGAACCACCAATAGCGAAAAAGCTCTTATAATAGACGGATTTATTAAAGAAGGAGAAATCATCATTCCATATGGGGTAGATATAGCGCCAATCTACATTCTGAAAAGAAACAACAATGGTGAACAGAATGAGAGGTAGAACTAGTATTGCCAATATTAAACCAGTCTGAAAGATAGCTTTTAACCCTTTATACGCAAGATACGTTGCACTAAATAACAATAATCCCATAATTGCCCATAGAGGTGTCTTCGACAAGAAAATGATCATAATAATCTCGGAGTAAGCTCGAACTGCAATAATATTTATCATCAAAAAGTACACACCTACCGGAAGGAGAAATAGAAATGTCATGGTGGCCCCTGAAGCGGTATAGATAGATACAAGATCTTTGTGAGGAAAGAATTGAAGGCCCGTTAAATAAATGATAACAATTAAGATATGCACGAAAAGACCTATACAAATAGGAATCCAGTGTGCTGCTGTTGTACTCTCTATTATATTTGCCGGGTACAAAAAGAAAATTAATCCCATATGCGTAAGAATATAAAAAACGGTTATTTGAATACTTTTATCCATTTTTTTCTCCCTCCTTCTTCAAGTTGTTTGATAGATAAGAGATCCCAAAAACCTGGATGCTTGCAAGGTGAGCACCAATAAGAAAGATGCCAGCAAGAACTCCCAGTACTCCGTAGATTGCAGCTAAAATTAAAATAATATATTTGAATAGCCTGATAAAGGCTGCGTTTTGAAAACCAATGACGGTGGAATTAGCAATAGTCGCAGCAGCCAAAAAAATGATTAGAATATTACTTACTAATTTTGCTTCCACTACTGCTTGACCTATGATAATTCCACCTACCATTGTTATTGTGGGACCAATACTTTTAGGAAGCCTGATACTCCCTTCGATAATAAATTCCATAATAATAAGCATAAACAACATTTCCACAAAAGCCGGGTAAGGAACACCCTCCCGACTTTGTGCAATAGAGAGGGCTAGCTCGATTTGAAGAACTTCTGGGTTTACTGCTACCAAGGCAACATACAGCCCAGGTACGATTAGCGACACAATAATAGCGACCATCCGAAGCAACCTTATAGCAAGCATCAGTGGATAGGTGAAATTTCGATCATTTTCAAGAATAAATAGATCCCAAATAACCCCCGGTAAAACTAATGCAAATGGGAAATTATCCAAGAATAACGCAACCTTACCTTTGAGTAAGGACTGCGCTGCTTCTTCAGGCAATTCCGTTATTTTAAAAGGGGCAACCACACTACGGGAACGCAAACCCAGCACCTTTATTAAATCCTGAATATTATTGATTTCTTTATCTTGGGACATATCTAGTTTATCCATTATGGCTCTGATCAATTTTGGACTTGCTTTTCCTTCACAATAAAGGAGAGACAACTTTCTATTAATATCCCTACCCATCGTATAATTCTTCACAAGAAGATTTGCTGTAGGTAATTGCTTTCTTAAAATCCCGATACTTATATCTACTTCTTCTGTAAAAGCTACTAAGGGACCTTGTAAAACCTGTTCATTTTCTGATGATTCAACAGCTCTTGATAGGCTTTTGCCTATTGGTTTTAAAGCAACAACATTTGCTTTAGACTTAACAAGGACGAGGAGATTTCCTTCGATGACAGAAGAACTTATTTCTGCTATATTCTTTTTTTTCTCCCCATTATTATTTAATCGCATCAGAATTTCTTTTTTCGTTGAATTTCTCTCAAACTTATCTTCCAAAGCTTCAATCGACTTTGGGAGATCAATAAGGCTCGTCAATCCCATTAAAACAATGTCGATGCCTTGTATATTTTGTGGCATCAAAAAAAAGTCATCATTATCTTTAAAAGTTGCTTTAATTTCAGATAGTAAAGAATTCATAAAAGCAAACCCTTCGTCTTTTCTACTATTGTTCCCTACTGTCCTCTCATTATTTATGAAAAAAAGTCTTTGACCGGGACTCTATGAGTCGATCAAAGACTTCTTCAAAAACTACATGTATACAAGTCTGTTAATGCCTTAGAAATTGTTTGTAAACCCATTAAACAGTGAAAATAACTTTGAAGGTGCTTTCACTTCACATTCTTACCAATCAATCCCTTTCAATTCTTGCTTCTCAAGTATCTCGTTTGTACGAGAAAAGGGTTTACTTCCAAAGAAACCACGATAAGCAGATAATGGACTTGGGTGTGGCCCTTTTATTATATAATGCTTATTTGTATCAATTAGCGCCTCTTTTTTCTGAGCCGCTGATCCCCACAGGATGTATATTACTGGGGTCTCTTTATCATTCAACGTCTCGATCACCCGATTTGTAAACCGCTCCCAGCCCATACCTCTATGTGAATGCGCTTGTCCCTTTCGAACCGTTAAGACATTATTTAGGAGCAATACTCCCTGTTCTGCCCAATTGATCAAATACCCATGATTTGGTATGGGGAGATCTAAATCATCCTGCAGCTCTTTAAAAATATTTCGCAAAGATGGTGGAACACTTACCTGTGGGTTCACGGAAAAACTTAAGCCATGTGCCTGGTTAGGACCATGATATGGATCCTGTCCTAGAATGACTACTTTTACTTTTTCATACGGGGTGAAATGAAGCGCATTAAAAATGTCTTCCTTCTTTGGATAAACGGTGTGCTTTGCATACTCCTCTTTCAAAAATGTTCGTAGCTCTTGGTAATAATCTTTTGAGAATTCGTCTTGAAGCAATGGAGCCCAGTCGTTTTTTAGAATATCTTTTCCCAATCTAACTTCTCTCCTTTGTAGTGTTTATTATTTCCGCCAATTACTAGTGAGAAGGTTCTGTTTCTTGTTCTTTCCCTGTTGATGCGTTCATTAAAACGACACCACCAACGATTAGGAGCAGCCCTACAAACGTAATTGCATTAAAAGGATCCTGCCAAATTGCAATACCAAGTATAGCTGTTAATGCTGTACCTACTCCGGACCAAATGGCGTAAGCTAAACTAAGAGGGAGTTCTTTAAGAGAGACTGATAAAAAGTAAAATGCTGAACCAAACCCTACCACAACTCCAAATAGGGGAAGCATTTCTGTAAATCCGTTAGATAATTTAATCATCGTCGTACCGAATACCTCACTAATAATCGCAATGGATAACGCAATATAACCCTTTTTCATTATTTATCTCCTCTATTCTAATGGCCCGGATTAGCAAGCCTAAGTAAGACAACGCCTGTAATGATACATATAAGTCCCGCAACCTTTTTTAAATTTAAGTTCTCTCTCCAAAAAACAACTCCTACCAAGGTAATTAAAGCCGTGCCAAGCCCAGCCCATATAGCATAGGCGTTACCCAGAGGGAGTGTTTTTAAGGCAATGGATAAACAATAAAAAGCAAATCCCATTCCGACAATAACCCCTATCGCTGGAACTAACCTCTTAAATCCATTGGAAACTTTAAGCATGGAACTCCCAAAAACTTCAAATAAAATAGCCATTGTTAACCAAATATACGCGTTCATCTTTACACCACTTTCTTTTCCCTTAAACTTTGATTGCAAAAAACTGCTAAATAAATGGCCTATTATTACTTCCGGTCAGCCGTTTTATTTTCTATCAACATCCTAATCATAACGGTTGGGCTGTTTTATTAGCAAGCATCCTATTTGTTTAAATGGTGATACTACTTACTGGTACGGCATGTGCCATAACTCGATGTAGGGGGAGATTGAATGGAAATTCGCGAAGGCTTTATTCCAACCACACTAGGAACAGCCGTCACAACGACAGGCTATATTCTAAAAAAGCAAAAGAACGCCAATGACATGCTAGCAAACACCATTTTCGGCTTCGGATTAGCCCATGTGGTCTTAGGGACAATTGACCTCATACAACATCGACGTTAACTAAGTGGAGGAGAACTTCTCTAAGGTTCTCCTCTTTTTTTATACTCAGAAATTATATGGAACTTCCTCCCTTTTCTTGATCATAGAAAGGGATTTTTCATTTCTATGGATTATCCTTCAATGTTGATCTGAACTTTATATTATTTGGTTTATTTTTTTTAGAAAGAGGAAAGAAACTACTGAACAATAAAGGAGAGGAGAATATTTCATGTTTTACCATAAGAAGGAACTTCAATTTGATGCCAAACCAGACCGCCCAGATCCGGTATTTGCTAAAAAACTGCAGGAAGTTATAGGCGGTCAGTATGGTGAAATGTCAGTAGCCATGCAATACCTCTTCCAAGGATGGAATACTAGAGGAAACGAACAATATAAGGATTTAATTTTGGATACTGGTACGGAAGAAATTGGACATGTTGAAATGTTAGCAACGATGGTTGCAAGGCTTTTAGACAAAGCACCAGTTCAAGCACAGGAGGAAGCAGCGAAAGATCCAGTTATCGGTGCAGTTATGGGTGATATGAATCCACACCACGCAATCGTATCTGGAATCGGAGCAGCGCCCGAAAATAGTGTAGGTGTACCTTGGAATGCAGGATATATTGTGTCTAGCGGAAATTTACTTGCAGACATGCGCGCAAACTTAAATGCAGAATCACAGGGTAGACTTCAGGTTGCTAGACTTTATGAAATGACAGATGATCGTGGTGTTAAAGAATTACTTTCTTTCCTTTTAGCACGCGATACAATGCACCAAAATCAGTGGATTGCAGCCATTAAAGAACTAGAAGCAAAAGAAGGGGTTATCGTCCCTAGTACTGTACCAGCAGATTGGGAAGCAACAGAATTTTCTCATCAGCTAATTAACTTCTCTGAAGGAAATGACAGTGAAAAATTAGACTTTGTTGGTAAACAAGCTCCAGACGGTGCAGCAAACTTTGAATATGTAAGCAAGCCAGTTTCACATGGTGAGAAGCCGGTGCTTAATCCAGCACCATCTTATATGCACAACACTCCTCCAAACGAGGATAAAATGTCATAGAACGTAACCACTTTGAAAAACCAACTAAACGAAGGAGGAATTATGATGCAACATGGTAAAGCACTAGCAATAAAAGGTGTAATGTCTCTCGTTGTCCTCTATTTAGTTTTAGGAGTTGGGTTTGGAATTACGTTTGGTAATGTACTACTTATTACCCTAATTCTTGGCGTACTTTCCTATCTACTAGGAGACGTGTTTATCCTACCTAAGACATCAAATATGATGGCAACAATGGCAGACCTTGGCATGGCCTTTGTAATAATTTGGCTTTTAGGAATGGCTTTTACAAGTCTTTCTGTAGGTTCAATGGCATTAGCAGCTGTTATCGCAGCCATCGTTATGGCTTTAGGTGAATACTTCTTCCATATCTACATTCTTAAAAAAGATATCGGATTTGGTAATAGGTACCGCACATCTCATAATTATTAAAGTAGAAAGACTATCCAATTCAATTTGGATAGTCTTCCTCTATCACCATTGTCCATTACACTAATAGAATATGTCCTTAGACTAAACTGAAGCATTGTTTAAGCACGAATCTCCAAAATCGAGTCTCTTACTGATTTCATGATTTTCTCAAACGCACTTCCTGCTTTATTTGTATCCCGCTCTTTAATTGCTTGAAGTAACGTTTCGTGGTGGGGGTAGCTTTCGTCAAAAATATCCTCTTTTCCAAAAGGTCTATTCCAAAACCTATGAAAGGTTTCCCAGACTGAGTCGATCATGCTCTCCAGCATGGTGTTTTTAGATGCACGATAAATGGCTTGATGAAAGCTTGCATCAGCATGGTTTGCTTCGTCTCTTTTCTCTTCATTGATAAATTGAACATAACTTTTTAAATGGGCCTGCATTTTTTTAATATCTTCTTCATTCGCTGCGTGTACAGCTAATTGGACAGCCTTTCCTTCCAACGCCTCTCGTACCTCTAGCACTTCCAGCAGAAAATTCTTTTCATCCTCTACTTCAAAGGATAGTTGAATTTGGAAAGGCTTCATATCTTTAATAAAAGTTCCTTTACCGTTTAAAACCTCAATAGCTCCTTGGGTTTCCAATAGTTGTAGAGCTTCTCTTAACGACGACCTTCCAATTTGAAGAATTCCTACCAATTCAGCTATGGACGGTAGTTTATCCCCACTTTTAAGTTTCTCTCTTTTTATATACCTTTTAATTTCTTTTGCACCAATTTCCGATAATCGTTTCTTTTTAATTGCTTCCATTTTTCACCTCAACACCGCTCATTGTATAGCTACTATACTCTTCCTCTACTTTATCATAAAAAACTTCTCAATTATTAATTATCCGAAAAATCCAACCTTTCATACAGGTTGAAAGTATGATACGATAAAGTGAAACTTCAATCAGTGGGAGTTTTTGGAGTTACACCGGAATAATTTCATCAACTTAGGAAGGGGTTCATACAACTTGTCATACACAGATGAACAAATATGCACACACTCTTTTGACACACCTGAAAAGCACCACGGGGCGGTCTCCCCTCCCATTTATCAAACCAGCTTATTTGCGTTCGAAACTTTTGAAGCGTTTACAAAAGCACAATCTGCTGAAAGAGAAAATTACGTATACACACGCGGAGTCAATCCGACAACCGAAATTCTCGAGAGAAAACTAGCCATGCTTGAGCGTGGGGATAGGTGTAAATGCTTCGGTTCGGGGATGGGGGCCATCAGCTCGGTATTCCTCTCTCTCCTTCAAAAAGGTGATCATGTGTTATTCGTGAACACGATCTACGGACCGACACAGGAACTAGTAGAGCATCTTAACCGTTTTGGAATTGAACATAGTTTCGCAGGGGAAGAAGTAGAAGCCGACATTCAACCAAATACCAAGTTAATTTACGTTGAGAGCCCAGGCACGATGACCATGAAAGTAGTCGATCTGAAAAGTATTTCTACTATTGCAAAGCAGCATGGGATTATTACAGCAATTGATAACACATGGTCCACTCCCATTTTCCAAAAACCGTTAACGTTAGGTTTTGACCTTTCTATCCATTCCTTAACGAAATACATTGGCGGACACAGTGACGTAGTAGGCGGAGCAGTGATAGGGGACGAAGAATTAATCGATCAAATATCTAAATATGGATTTCAACTCAATGGATCGGTTATGTCTCCACATGATGCCTCTTTAATTCTAAGAGGCTTACGGACCTTACCTATAAGAATGAAACAACATGAATATAATACGCTGCAAATGATTAACTATTTAAAGACAAAGGAGGAGATCACTTCTATACACCACCCGAGTTTACAAACAGACAATCCTATCGTAAAAGAGCAAATGGCCGGTTTTTCCGGACTATTAAGCTTTGAATTGAAAGAAGGGACCTTTGAGAAAGTTGCCTTATTCATCAATCAAATGAAGGTTTTCAAAATTGGCGTTAGCTGGGGAGGGTACGAGAGTTTAATTAATGCACCAATAAAACGTGATAATGCTTCTAATCTCGAAGCACAAGGAATAAGCCCCGGACTAGTTCGGCTTTCGATTGGACTAGAAGGGCCTGATTTATTAATCGCTGACTTAGAAAAAGGATTTCAAGCCGTGCAAACGATTAAATCTTACTAAAGGGAGAGATTTAAAATGAGTCAAAATGAAGTGAGACGACCTACCGTCGGGATGGCCATGGTTCCTATTGTCCTCGCACTCGCAATTTTTATTATTGGGATTGGTGTACTGAAATTTCAAGCTGAGTTGATGCTTATTTTCGCAGGTGTCGTATTCGCAATATTTGCTGGGCTATACGGTCATAAATGGGAAAAAATCATTACCGTGATGGGAGAAAAAATCAAGACTGCTTTGCCAGCTATTTTAATTTTATTCAGTATTGGTCTGCTTATTGGAACCTGGATGATTTCAGGAACTATCCCGTTCTTCGTTTATTACGGTTTGGAAATCATTGATCCTGCTTATTTATATGTACTAGCATTTTTGGTTACGGCCATCGTCTCCACCTGTACAGGAACCTCATGGGGTGCTGCCGGGACCATTGGTGTTGCGCTTATGAGTATTGCCCAGACAATGGATCTTTCATTAGCGGTTACTGCAGGTGCTGTCGTTTCCGGTGCGTATTTCGGAGATAAGCTTTCTCCTTTATCGGATACAACCAATATGAGTTCACTTGCTGCAGGTTCCAACTTGTATGAACACATAAAACATATGCTATACACCTCTGTTCCCTCATCTATTGTTGCTATCATTGTTTTTTATTTTGTTGGGCTTCAAATAGACTCATCACCTGGTCAGTTAAACAGTATAGATGAAATGCTGACAGGAATTCGTGAGCTATTCATCCTTAATCCCGTCGTCTTGCTTCCAGCAGTCATCGTGATTACGGGATCACTTATGAAAAAAAATCCATTGATCGTTCTATTTTGTTCGGCTATAACAGCTATGCTCATCGCACTTTTCTTCCAGAGTGCCAGTGTTGCTAATTTGTTCACTGCAGCTGTTGAAGGATTCAATATAGAAATGCTCGCAGTTTCTCCAGACCTTATTTCAGAAGATATTCAGGAACTACTAAACCGTGGTGGCCTCTACTCGATGTATAATGCGACGTTCTTCGTTTTCTGTGCCTTCTTTTTCGCATCTGCATTGGAAGTCTCACAAACACTTAACGTTATCCTTGAAAAAGTTATTACGTACCTAAAATCCATTGGAAGCGTGATTTTCGCCTCCCTCATAACTGGATTTGCGGTTATTAATTGTACATCAAACGCCCTTGTAACGTATTTCTTGATCAACGACATTTATGGCGATGTATATAAAAAACGGAACCTTCACCCGACGAACCTATCTAGAAGCATGGAGGATTCAGTTACCATTACGGAAGCTCTCATGCCCTGGACAGTTTCAGGTGTATTCATGGCTACGACACTTGGTGTAGGAAACTTTGAATTTCTCCCATGGGCAATTTTCAACCTAGGTGGCATTGTGTTTTCTGCTTTATATGGTTTTCTAGCCCCTTATACAAATGGATTTGGCATTAGAAAATTAGATGAAGATGTTAAAGAAGATGAAACAAACCAGGAAGCAATGTAGTAGTATACCGATAACAAGGTCTTACCAATTTAGTCGACAAACCTTAAAGTAGTCTACAAAAAGCTGTACCCAACATTTAGGGTACAGCTTCTTGTATTGATTTCTATTCTAAGTTAGCATGCTTTCCATACATCTGTTTTGAGTTAAGCTCTTTCTTCTCCATAAAACGCAGAATTACAGCATCATAAAAGAGTAAGGAGGTTTGTTCAAAGAGAGACCCCATCGGTTGGATGGTTTCATATTGGCCATCTTCCTGATCTTTCGGCGCACCTGGAAGAACAACCGTAAGATCAGCAAATCGTCCAATCGTTGACTGTGGTGATAACGTTACGGCTGCTACTTTGCCACCTAAACTTTTGGCTTTTTCCACAATGGGTACCAATGTTTGTGTTTCACCAGATCCCGTTCCTACAATTAGCAAGTCACCTTCTTGCAGATTCGCGGTAACCGTTTCTCCAACTGCATAGGCATCAATTCCCATGTGCATCATGCGCATGACAAATGATTTACCCATAAAGCCAGAACGTCCTGCACCAGCTACAAATACTTTATTAGCTGCAACGATAGCCTCGACTAATTTCTCAGACTCTTCTTCTGAGATAGATTGCGTTCTACTTTCTAGTTCACGGATAATCTCTTCAAAGTATTGCGTCGTTTTCATCTTCCATTATCCTTTGTTAATTAGTTCTTTAATTTCGGCTGCCGCCGCTTTTTTATCTTCTTTTGAAGTGATACCGCCACCTACAATAACAAGGTCTGGCTGAGCTTTAACTACTTCCGGAAGTGTCTCAAGCTTAATCCCACCAGCAATCGCTGTTTTCGCATTTTTAACAACACCTTTAATCGTACGTAGATCCTCAAAAGAATCCTTGCCTTCAGCTTGCAGGTCATAACCAGTGTGAACACAGATATAGTCTGCACCAAGCTGGTCAAGCTCTTTAGCACGCGTTTCGATATCTTTCACTGCAATCATGTCTACAAGAATTTCTTTTCCTGCTTCTTTTGCTGCTTCCACCGCTCCACGAATAGAGCTATCTTCAGCTGCACCAAGGATCGTAACAATATCGGCACCAGCGTTTGAAGCTTGCTCTACTTCATAACCAGCTGCGTCCATAATTTTCACATCAGCAAGTACCGTTAAGCTTGGATAAGCTTCTTTTATTTTACGAACAGCCTCATGGCCAAATTTGTTAATAATAGGTGTTCCAATTTCTACAATATCAATAGAATCTTGAACTTCAGATACAAGTTCAATCGCTTCTGGTATGTTTACTAGATCTAACGCTAACTGTAATTTCATCTTTAAAAAATCCCCTTTACGTCATAATAATTCACAACATGAATAGAATGCTCAAAAGCTAATTGATTTACTCAGCTGCTTAAAAAAGATTATACTTTCTATAAAATGAATTGAAAAGTACGCACTTTCATTACAGATAGTGCAAAAAAGTATACTGTCCAACTCCATTTAATTTAAAGAAAGGGATTGATAAACTTGCCTAATTTCGCTGAAAAGACCTTTAACTGTGAAAAGGAATTAACTCTTTCTGTCATAGGTGGTAAATGGAAAATGCTAATCATTTGGCATTTAGGAAAAAAAGGAACGAAACGCTTTGGTGAGTTAAAAACCCTTATGCCTGGGATCACCCAACGAATGTTGACGAATCAACTACGCGAGCTTGAAGCGCATTATATTATACACCGCGAAGTCTACCCTGTTGTACCACCAAAAGTAGAATACTCACTAACAGAGTATGGAACTCGACTAATGCCTATTTTGGATGCAATGTATGAATGGGGAAAAGATTACATGGAAGAAGTGTTACATGAAGACAAAATGATTAAATAATAACACAAAACCACTACCTGACTTGAAGTGTAGTGGTTTTGCTTCTTAAAGCGAAACATCAATCGACTTTCCAGTCCCAACGCTTTTTTCTGTTTCTATATTTTCAGGAGATGAAGTAATATCAATTGTTACATTGCTGATTTGTTCTGAAGGTGGGTGGTCTTCATTTAACATGTATACCAACGTGGCATTCTTTGGTGTCGTACTGGTGTAATCTCCGTCTGTCCTGCCACTAAACATATCATGAGCAGTTAACTGATGGCCATTCATATCCATTGTGGTGCATGCAAAACAGAACTGAAGGGGAAGATCACTTGTGTTCTGCAAAACGGCGTCCACTTGCAAGAAACTCACCTCATCACCCGAAATACCGGCTATCGACTCTTCTGTTACTTCTCCACTGACAAGACTGACATTTTTAATTTCTATGTTTATAGGACCTACCTTCACATTGCCTGCTTCTGTTGCTTTTTCAATTGTAAAAACACCAGTCGCATTTTCCACTATCTGACCCGGATTGCCATCCACCGCAAATTGCCCTCGTGGATAGTGATTAAACGTATCAGCTGGCTTTTCCGTTTCTTTCTCTGTAGCTACTGCCCCCTCTGCCTCCGTCTCTTCAGGAGCCGTTTCACTTTTCGACTCCTCTTCACTTTTAGTCTCTTCCTCAGCTTCAGGTCCGGGTTCTTCGGTTTCTGGTTCGCTCGCTCTCTCTGTATTTTCTGCCTTTTCTTTGGCATTTTGGTCTTTGTTCTCATAGTCAGAACTGGCGGATTCTGCTTTATCGCTTACTTCATCTTTATCGAGAACTATTTCTTCTTTCTTCAATTCTTCCTGCTGGCTAAGCTCAGCCATTGAAACCTCTTTTATGTTTTCCTGCTGATTTAAGTCACAACCTACTAACGTTATAGTAGCCATAATCCCTATAGCTACAAAAGATTTGTACAACCTATTTCCCCCTAATATCTTATGTATCTTTCTACTAGCATATCAAACTAGTATGACGGGAAACAAGAGGTCCTCCACGTTCAATCTTATACCACTGTATAGAATTGTTAGTATAAGAACGAGCTACTACAGAGCTATACCAAGACACGGATAATACATTTAACTTCATTTAACTTCTACTAATTGACATATCGAATAAAGCCGATATATAATATGGCCTATGGAAACAATCGATGTGTTTAAGGCGCTATCAAACAAAACGAGACTTAACATTTTACAGTGGTTGAAGGAACCAGAGAAGCATTTTCCTAAACAAGGGGCTCACCTGCCAAAGGAGGTAAGTTACAAAGGGGGAGTATGTGTAGGAGACATTCAAGAAAAAGCCGAAGCTTCTCAATCTACGGTCTCTCACTACTTAAATATGATGCAGAAAGCTGGTCTTCTTGAATCTGTTCGATATGGTCAGTGGACGTACTATCGAAGAAACGAAGAAGCCATTCATCAGTTTACTGAATTTCTTAAAACAGAAATCTAAGTTGGTTGATTTTTGTTTTTTTACCATTATATATCGATTATTCTAGATATCTAAATATAAAGAACTTAGGAGGAAATGATTTAATGCGTTACATTTCGTATATATTAGCATTATTAGCAGGGACTGCGCTCAGTTTTGAAGGGGCTATCTATGGTGAATTAGGGAAAACGATAGGAAAGCTGGAAACTAGCTTTTACAACTTTTTGGTGGGTTCCATCATCCTTGGTTTACTTTGGTTATTCTTTGGAAAAGGTAAACTTTCGTATGTCGTAGAAGCACCTAAATGGACATTGCTTGGTGGTGTCTTAGGCGTTGTTTATTTAACGTCAATTGTAATTAGTGTTCCATTTGTTGGCGTTGGAATAACGATGGTTGCAGTAATTATTGGTCAATTAGTTATGAGCATAGTGATTGAACATTATGGCTGGCTCGGAAGCAAGAAATCTAAAATCAATAAAGAAAAAATATTAGCTGTTATTTCAATGGTAATAGCTCTTATTTTAGTTTACTAGGAGGTCTGAAAGTGGGTATATTAATGATCCTATTCACCTTTATAGGTGGTCTTACATTAAGCGCACAGTCTGCTGTTAATGGCACATTCGGTCGTAAAGCAGGAACAATTGAAACGACACTGTTAACTTTTATAACTGGAACAATGTTTCTAGCAATTTTAATACTTTTTTTTGGAAATGGAAATCTACTTGCCATTCTGGAAGTACCTAAATGGCAATTAAGCGCTGTATTTTTAGGAGTGTTGTTTTTACTTTTTATTATAGCCGCTGTCCCTAAAATTGGGGTTATTGCAACAAATATTACGGTTATTATTGGTCAGCTTGTTATCGGTATTCTTATTGACAATTTCGGCTGGTTCAATAGTTTAGTAGTTCCTCTAGATAGTAAACGTTATGTTGCATTACTATTTATGATCATTGCACTTTATTTTATCTATAAAGGAAATAAACGTACCAGCGAAGAAGACGCCTCGTAACATAAAAAAGGACTATCAAATTAATTAACAATTGATAGTCCTTTTTAATGCCTACGATAGATAACAAAATTCGTTATTTGTTGATCCTTAAGCCTATTTTATATTCATTTTGAGCGTCCTTATATCGTTTCGCTGTCTGTTTTCTTTCTTCTAAAACGATAGAACACGAGGTAAAGCATTGGTACCATAATTAAGGTTAAGATTGCCGAGAAGAGAATACCAGATATAATTGTCACGGCAAGTGGTGTAAAGAGAGCATCTCCACTTACAGCTACTGGAATTAAGGCAACAATTGACGTAATGGCGGTTAACAGAATTGGTCGTAGTCGTACACGTCCAGACTCAATCACTGCTTCTTTTACATCCATTCCTTTTTTCAAGGATTGTTCAATAAATTCGATTAACACAATCGAGTTTCTCACCACAATACCCGTGAGCGATACCATTCCCATCACACCTAGAAAACTAATTGGTGTTTGGGTAACAAATAAGCCGAGTATGGCTCCCGATATTGCCAGGTATACTGCAACAAGAACAAGAAACGGTAACGAAAGGGAGTTAAATTGAAACGCAATTAATAGGTACACTAGGAAAAGCACGATAATAAAGAGTACAGTAATTTCCATAAAGAAATCACTTTGCGCTTCGTTTTCTCCACCTAATGTAATACTATAATTAGAATCATCAAGCTGCTCCCTTTGTTTTTCTACAATTTCACTTACGTTTGCTTCATAATTCTCCTCATTTTCCGGAAAGGCTCGAAGCGTAATGGAACGTTCGCCATCAATGTGCGGAATGATTTGCAGTTTTTCTCCCTCTTTTGGGGTCACAAGCTCATCCAGCGAAATAAGTTCTGGTGGGCCATTTGTCGAGGCAGCAGGAACTTCTAGTTTAGAAAGATCAATCGTATCCTCGCCATCAAGTAAGATCTTCATATCTCGTTTAACTACACCGTCATCAAACGAGCTAAGCGGAATTCCCTCTGTTGCTAGTCGTATTTGCTGACTAATTTGGTTAATGCTAATGCCATTCTCTTCAAGCTCCTCGCGGTTCGGAACATATTCTATTGATGGTTCAAATTCACCTACATTATCAACAACAATATCAGTCTCTAATCCTTCAATATCTTTCGTTAGTTCATTTCTCAGTTCAATTAATTGCTCTATCTCAGGACCGCTCACTGTAACGGTGACAGGAGCTCCAACTGGTGGGCCCTGCTGAATCGTATCCATAAATATCTCAGCGTCAGGGTATTCACTACGAAGTTTGTCTGTCCAGTCATCAATTAGCCCTTGCGTTGTTTGATTTTCCCGATCTACTCTGGCTACAATCTGACCAGTATTCTCACCAGTCCTCGATAGTGAACTATTAAAGAGGCCAGGAGTACCTGTACCTGTAAAGACACTTGTTTCATATACACCGTCATCTGTTTGTAATCTTTCTTCCATGTCTTGAAGCACATCGTGCGTCTCATCAAGAGGTGTGCCGATTGGTAGTGTAATGTCTACCGTTACTTCTTCCTTATCTGCTGGTGGGAAGAATTCAAATGGCGTTAACAAGACTAACCCGAAGATCGCGGTTGTAAAAATAAGCCCAATAATAGAAACAATAAGTGGCTTTTTAGAAAACTTATTTAAAAGCTTATCGGCATACAAGTCTGCAAGCTTATTTAAAGGCTTTCCAGCAATACCTGGTGCGTCTGACATCGGTTTTTTCGATCGACGGTTAAATAAATAACGAAAAATCGGCACAAAGACTAGTGCTACCAACGTTGATGCAATAATGGTTGATATCAACACTGTTGGTAAGGCGCGGATAAATGCACCGTTTCCTCCGGATAGAAAAATAAGTGGCAGGAAAGTAAATACAATGGCAAGAGAAGAAGTTACGATGGAGACCCAAATCTCTTTCACACCATTTACTGCTCCCATTAATCCTTTGTCCCCAAGTTTGTACCTGCGTTGGATATTGTCATTAATAACAATGGAATCATCCACGATAATACCTAGCGCGATAATAATTCCGATAACAGAAATTTGATTAAGATCAACGCTTGTGAATTGTAATGGAATTAATCCAGTCAAAACAGATATTGGTACAGCAAGTGCTACTACCAATGCACCAGAAGCAGATAGTCCAAGAGCTGCTGCAACAATAACGGCTAATACTGAAATGGCAAGTGATTGGAATAATCCATCAAAAATATTCGTTACAATGGATGCCTGCGAATAATATGACTCAAGTTGCACAGTAGAAGGAAGACCTTCTGCAAGCTGATCCACTTTGGTAGCTACTCGTTCATCAACAGTGGGGATATCCTCGCCTTTTTTCACGTAAGCTGTGAAAGATATAGAAGGTTTCCCTTCAAAGGTGATAAGATCTTCAAGCTCTTTTGAACTAACCTCCACATCTGCAATGTCTTTTAAGTAAACAGAATCGCCCTCTGGATTTTTCCCAATGTAGACTTCTTCCATCTGCTCCAGGGAATCATAGTTATCTACCGAAAGCTGCACCACTTCCTCCTCCATATCTTGCTTACCTAAAGGTGTTGGAGAATACTCATTATTAATGGCAGTTTGCAAGTCACCCGGATTAAGCCCTGCTTCTTTTAACTCCTCCTGCTTTACGCTGATCAGGATTTGTTCCTCAGGTAATCCTTTGATGGTTACACCTGCAACCCCGGGTAATGCTTCTACTTCATCTTTCCAATTGTTCAATTCATTTCCTAAGGAAAGCAAGTTGTCACGTGTATCACTCGTGAGATGATAGGAGACAATAGGTGATTGTGACATCGATTCGTTAACTTCTGGTTCAAGTGCCTCATCCGGAAAGGACGTTGATGCACTGGAAACAGCTTGATTTATGTCTGCAAATACGTCATCTCTACTCGCTCCCTCTTCTACTTCTACCACTACATTAGAAAATCCGGCTGAAGAAGTCGAGTTTAATTCGGCAATACCATCTACTGATCGTAGTGCATCTTCAATTGGGTTTGTAATCGACCGCTCTACAGTGTTTACCGTAGCACCAGGGTAGACGGTGTTAATTGTACCCACATTCGCTGTCGTTTCAGGGATTTCCCGCTGTGGTAGTTGAAAGAAAGTAAACACGCCTAGTATGACAAACAATACAATAAAAAGTATAAAGAGCTTAGACCGCTTTAAAATCCAATCCAACATATTAGAGTCTCCTTTTTTCGTTTTGACTCTTATTTTATAACACAATATCCTTTCACTTATCAATTGATAAGTACGGAATATCATCTTTCTTTTCTTATGCTTGTTCACAAGTAATTGGGATGCAAAAGGGATTTATGTATGATAATAGAGTGGCTATTAGACATGTCATTCACATATCTATAAAAAACCGAACGGCTTCGAATAGTTTTAGATTCGAATGCTCGTTCGGTTTTTTGTTAAATACAATGCTTTGGTTACAGAACTAATATGCAGGTTGTTTGTCATCAGCTAGCTTTACTTAGTATCCCTCTTACGAACTCAATTTCACTACGAATTTGCTTCGCCCTCTTACTTTCATTGCTTTTTAGCAATAAATAGGTCAGATATGTTAGGTCCCTTCGAAAGTAAAATGTTTCATATTCATTTAACAACATATACCTCCTTTCATTCTATGTGCCTCTTTTCTTATTTTTCCTGCACAGAAAAAAATAAACGGTTTATTTTTTTGAACGCTAAAAATAGATGGCTTACGAGCAGTTTATCTAGATTTATACTAGTCCATATAATTCAAGGGCCAAATTTTCTGTTGCTTGAACAACCGCTTGTGAAATTGTGTCGTTAAATTGATCTGGATCTTCTATCTCTTCCCCATCCATTTTCACATTTACCACTCTCATATCTTTCTTTTTGAATCCCACTCGTTCTTTTGTTTTATTACTCTCAAGAGTAATAATATCACGGCCAATTTTCTTAAGTTCTAATTTCAACTCATTTTCAAAGGCATAATCGGTATATGTATCGTCTTCAAAAATAGTAATCATTACATCCATGCTACC
>NZ_JAIFZM010000022.1 GCF_022095695.1 Oceanobacillus jordanicus | reverse complement strand
TTTTATGAATGACTTTTTCAACCACAAAAAAACCGCCTATCTCAATAAATAGGCGGCATAAGATGCATTTAAATAGTTAACTTATAAACGGGATATGTACCCATTATCGTTACATTACAACCCAAAGCTTCTAATTCCCCTTTTACTCCTGGAAACAATACATCATCATAGGGTTGATCGACATCAATGATAAAGAAATAATTTCCTAGGCCTGTTTTCATTGGTCTAGATTCTATTTTAGACAAACTCATTTTTCTCCAAGCGAACGCAGACAGGACTTGATGCAAAGCACCAGCTTGGTCACTAGGTAAGGAAATGAGCATACTGGTCTTCTCTATGCTAACAGGATGTTTAATTTTTAGCTTTGTTTCATCCTTGCAGAGTACCACAAAACGAGTATGGTTATTTGAATAGTCATGGATGTTTTCCTGTAATAATTTGAGACCATACACCTCTGCTGCTAATTTGTTTCCAATTGCAGCGATCGACAAATCGCTCTTACTTACAATCTCTGCAGCTTTCCCTGTTGAAGTGGTGTACTGAATCTTAGCCTCAGGTAGTGACTGGTGAAGATATTGATGACATTGTGCGATCGCATGACTATGAGAATGCACTTCAGTAATATCACCAAGGCTACCTTGAAAGGTCGGTTGTACCAACAAATGCTGCTGTATAGGCACTACAATTTCAGCCACAATCGGTAGTCTAACTTGGTGTACCAAATAATCTACTGTTAGCTGAACCGTCCCTTCAATTGCATTTTCAAGTGGCACAACAGCAATATCTATCTCTTCATGTTCCACTGCGTCAATACATTCGGGAATGGTTGCATAGCTTTCTTTATGTTCCCCATTAAATGCTGCATCTACAGCTAATTTTGTAAAAGTCCCTTTAGGTCCCAAATAACCGATAGTTGCTAACAAAATTTCTCCCCCTATTTCCCTTAAAACTGCATCTTTTACTCGATAAATTCAAATTCAAAATCAAGCAGTCGAATCGTATCGCCGTCCCTCGCACCTCGTTCACGAAGGGCTTTATCTACGCCCATTCCTCTTATCTGTCTAGAGAAACGTTGGACTGCTTCATCTCTTGCAAAGTCCGTCATTTTGAATAATTTCTCAATCTTAACTCCTGAAAGGACATACGCGCCATCATCGTCACGTGTAATTTCAAATGGTGCATCCTCTTTTGTATGGCGATAGATCACTTTTTCTTCAACTTCATCCATCTTAGGAGCAACCTTAGGAATAGCATCCAGTTGATCGGCAATTGCAAATAGAATATCACGCAAGCCTTCTTTAGTTAGAGCAGATATTTCGTAAACGGGAATATCTTCACCAAGCTGTTCTTTAAACATTTCTAAATTATCCGAAGCACCAGGCATATCCATTTTATTTGCTGCAATAATTTGTGGGCGTTCTGTCAGCTTCATGTCATACTCTATTAGTTCCTGGTTTATTTTCACAAAATCGTCGTAAGGATCCCTGCCTTCTGTTCCGGCCATATCGATTACATGAACAATCAATCTTGTTCTCTCTACATGGCGTAAAAACTGGTGGCCAAGCCCTACTCCCTCATGGGCACCTTCAATTAAGCCTGGTAAATCAGCCATAACAAAGCTGCGCTGATCACTCGTGTCGATGACACCCAGGTTGGGAGCAAGCGTAGTAAAATGATAATCAGCAATTTTGGGTTTAGCGGCACTTACAACAGAAAGAAATGTCGACTTACCTACACTTGGGAAACCGACCAATCCAACATCGGCAATTAATTTAAGTTCGACTTTTATGTTTCGTTCCTGGCCTGGTTCACCATTTTCAGCCATATCCGGTGCAGGATTTCTTGGTGTAGCAAACCGTGTATTTCCTCTCCCCCCACGTCCACCATGGACAATGATAGCCCGTTGCTTATGTGCTGTTAAATCAGCAATAACTTCATCGGTTTCTTCATCAATAACCGTAGTGCCTGGAGGAACGGGAACTACTAATGGTGCAGAATTTTTACCATGCTGTGTTTTGCTCATCCCATTTTCGCCACGCTTGCCTTTAAAATGTCGATTATAACGAAAATCCATTAAAGTATTTAACCCTTCATCTACCTCAAATACAACATCGCCGCCATTACCACCGTCTCCGCCAGCAGGGCCGCCTTTCGGTACATATTTTTCTCGACGGTAGGCTACAAGTCCATTCCCACCATCTCCAGCCTTCACATAAACACTAACCTGATCTACAAACATTGTTGACTCACCTCATATTTCACACGGAACTGCAAACATACACACGATTCCGTCATTGGTATTTTCTATACTCATTTGATATTCCAACTCCAAGCTATTAAGCTCTTTCATTACTTCTTCCTTGTCTTTAAAATTCCCATTAATGGACAATTTGACACGTAAAACTTCCTGTTTATCTGTATCCTCGAGAAGGAGTTTTGCCTCAAACAGCTCCATTTTTTCGTGTAAGTGACTAATAAGCGATATTACACGGTTACATTGTCTAACCAATTGCTCATCTGATTGGGAAATTTTTTTATTTTCGGTATGTATTTGGTAGGTCAGTCGAAAATCTTCATAATAGCCATTAAATTGGATGACCCACAATGTTAATAACGTGCCTTGTAAATGCATGAGTTTTCTTTCTTCATTGTAATATTCCAGACTTTCTTGGACTTTACTCTCCACTCTGTCTGTTTTATTCATACTTAAGTAGCCATGAATTATTTGTAAATGGTTCATTAAATCATGACGATAATGCTGCAGTAATAAGATAACATCCTTCTCGTTCATGTCTTCCCTCCATTACATATCAAAGTATAGCAGAAAAACCAGTAATCTTCCTAACCAGAGAAGTATATGTAATTAGAAAAGCGCGGAGCGGCCGTAATAGGGAGACGGCTAAGTCTCTTGTTCCAACCAGTCGACAAGTCTTCCTAGCCAAAAGTCGATTTTCACAGTCAACTAGCTTGGCGCTCAGAGCTAGACATCTGTGCAGATTACTTTTAGAAAGGCTGGGCACTTTAATTGAATGGACAGGCTTAGGACCTACCATTTTAAACTAGCATAACATAAGATACTCTTCTGTACCGAATATAGCTTTATTCTTTACATCGGACAAGGGTATATTGTTTCATATACTAAAAAAACTCCAACCTTAAGAAAGTTGGAGTTTTTTACGTACATGCAAAATGTTATGCTTCCTGTGCCACTGGATAAACACTAACTTTTTTGCGGTCACGACCAACGCGTTCAAACTTAACAACGCCGTCAGCTTTTGCAAAAAGTGTGTCATCTCCACCACGACCAACGTTTTCACCTGGATAGATCTTTGTACCGCGTTGACGGTAAAGAATAGAACCACCAGTTACGAATTGGCCATCAGCACGTTTAGCACCAAGACGTTTGGATTCTGAATCACGACCGTTCTTAGTACTACCAGCACCTTTTTTCTGTGAGAAAAACTGCAAATCAAGACGTAGCATACCACTGCACCTCCTTATAAAGTACGAATCCTAATGAATTCTCCATATTCACTCTCAATAGATTGCAATGATACCAGCATGCCTTCAAACAGGAGTTGTACCTGTTCTATGTTATCCACTGCTTTGGTGGGAATCTGGACATAAAGATATCCGCCATCCTCGCCTTGCTCAATTTGTAAATCAGCATCACACAGTGTCATAACAGCATTAACTGTACCAATCGAAACTGCTGAGACTCCTGCACAAACAAGATCATAGCCATAAGGTCCACTATCTGCATGTCCAGAAAGTTTAAATGCGGTTATTCGATTGTCATTACGATAAATTGTAACCTGAATCATAGAGAAATACCTTTATGCATTGATTTTATCAATAACTAATTTTGTATAAGGCTGACGATGACCTTGTTTACGATGATAGTTCTTTTTAGGCTTGAACTTGAAAACTGTAATCTTTTTCTGACGACCATGTTTTTCAACTTTAGCAGTGACAGTTGCACCTTCAACATATGGTGCGCCTACTTTCACATCGTCTCCACCTACGAATAGAACTTTTTCGAATGTTACAGCGTCATTTGCATCTGCTGCAACTTTTTCTACGTAAATTTCTTGGCCTTCCACAACTTTAACTTGCTTACCACCTGTTTCGATAATTGCGTACATAATAACTTGCACCTCCTTAATTAACTCAGACTCGCCATTCAGGTACTCTATCAAGAGTTTATCCAAACCTGTTCTGTGCGGTTGTAGCACTGGTGCTACGATGAATAACGTATTGATGTTACCATGTATTAACTAGGTTTGTCAAGGTATCGCACGATAAATTCTCTATGTTTCAAGCACCTTTCTCTATAATTCCCCCAACATTTTGATGGTATTTTTTATGCTTGAAATAGGCTTGCAAACATTCCTGCTCCTCTATTACAGTATGCCCACCATGTTTATCTGTCACATAGATGGTATGCCTTTTTTCTTGGCTAAAGCCAGAAAACACTCTCATCAAAGAGCTATCTGATGATACATACAGTGGCTTATGTTTCATTATCTTAGTCTTTTTTTCATACCGTTTTAGTAAAAATCGCATAAACACGTAATGACGTTGTTTCCATTCTGACTGGTTTTCCATAAATAAGAAGAGCGCGATAAGAAATGTGCTTAGCGTAAAAGAAGGAAGTATTAGTTGTACAAGAAGAAAAACCACCGCTAACACCATAGAAAAGAGTATAACGATATGATAGGCACGTTTGTATGGAAGTACTAGGGCAAGCAACAAAAACAATAGCTTTCCACCATCAAGTGGCCATAAAGGGAGTAAGTTGAATAATAGGATAGCTGTATTATAGTATAACATCAAATCGATTAATGAAGTTGGCAACAAACCGCTATATGATAGAGCAAATATGCCTGCATAGATCCATACATGCTGTAGTGGGCCGGCAATTGTGACGAGAGCTTCTTCCGCAATTGGCCTGGTCCCATGCTCGTCTGTTTTCATTACCCCACCAAACACCCAAAGCATAATGGTGCCAATTCTCCAATCAAACCATTTCGCCATCGTAAAATGCCCAAGTTCATGAATTAACACAATAAGTAGTATTACTGCCATTTCCACGAAAGTACCCGTCAAAAAGGATATGAAGAAAAAAGCAAGTAAGATGGGATGGAAATGGATTTTTGGCAAGTAATTACTCACTATCGTCAACTTTAATTACCTGCACGGGATCAATATAGTCCTTATCTTTTTCAATGGCAAAATATACGGTGGTACTATCAGGCTGAGGCGTAAAATGCCCAATTGGCTGATTACTCTTTACAAATTGATAAAGATGAACATTCAAGTCACTAAGCTCTCCATACGTTGATACACTTCCATCAGCATGCTGAATCTTAATTGTTTTATTAGTGGAACTATCATTCCCAGCAAACACTACAACGCCATCACGCAAAGCTGAAACAGCAGCAGAAGTGTCTTCAGGTGCTATCTTAATTCCCGTCCCATTAGCTTGAAAAGACTCTGTTACACTGCCGGATACAGGTAAAGCTAGTACTTCCTCTGTAACGCTTTCAGCTTTTTCACCATTAGGGGGCACGGCCAACGGTGTTCCAAATGATTCCTGATACCAATGGTTAACTTTAGCAAACGGAAACTCCTCTGTGAGCACACCGCTCGTCCACTCCTTTGGAGATTGCAATACCGGAGCATTAATCTCCCATACTAAGGCCACGCCAAAAAACAGCATGGTAGATAAAATTCCTTTTAGCAGGAAACCACCCATTACATTGTTCTTCTTGCCACCTGTAGCTCCCTGACCATCGTATATGGGCATATAACCATGCTTTTCTTCATCTTGTGGAAATACAGGTATTACCTGTCTTTTTCCAGCTTCTTTCCCTGTTATACCGCGAGCTTTCTTTCTTTGATTAATAGATTGCCTAACCTTTTTAACTCCATTATCCATTATCCTCACAATCCTTCTCATACTTTTGTACAAGTTTATGAGGGACTTTTGTGAGATATGTTAAAAACCTGAGAACACGAGTTTTTACTCGTATTCTCAGGTTACTAGTTTACTATTATGCACGTATACCTAAAAACTTTTTCACTTTCTGAAAAACACCTTTTTCATCTTCAAGAGATTGAAGGGGAACCGTTTCACCAAGAATTCTTCTCGCAATATTACGATAGGCAATAGAAGCTTTCGAATTTGGCTGGAGAGCTACGGGCTCCCCACTATTAGATGCCTTTATAACATCATCATCATCCACCACAATCCCGATTAAATCGATGGATAAAATTTGCACAATATCATCAATCTCAATCATATCGCCATTTTTCATCATATGGTTACGAATACGGTTAATAACGAGGAGTGGTGGGTCAATACTTTCCTGTTCTAAAAGCCCTACAATGCGATCAGCATCTCTTACACTTGATTTTTCAGGAGTAGTAACAACAATTGCTTTATCAGCTCCCGCTATAGCATTTTTAAATCCTTGCTCAATGCCTGCAGGACAGTCAATAATTACATAGTCATACTCTTGCTTCAATTCTCCAACAATCTTTCTCATACCTTCTTCTGTAACAGCCGACTTATCGCTTGTTTGAGCTGCTGGCAAGAGGGATAAGTAATCAAAACGCTTGTCTTTAATCAAGGCTTGTTTAAGTTTGCAACGCTCTTCTATTACATCAACAATATCGTAAATAATTCGATTCTCAAGCCCCATCACAACATCCAAGTTTCGCAAACCAATATCAGTATCTATCAAGCACACCTTTTTATCCATAAGCGCTAAACCCGTACCTATATTGGCTGTCGTAGTTGTTTTCCCTACTCCACCCTTTCCAGATGTAATAACAATTGCTTCACCCATTTTGCATTCTCCTTCCGAATCCGCTTATTTCGCTTTTATGTGAAAGAACTTGTAGTCGGTCTATTACGATTTTATCTTGTTCTTCATCAATGAGACCACATTCCATATACACACCATCAGATTCATAATCTGGAGCACGACTGATATAGTCTGCAATTCTAAGCTGACTTGGCTTCATATAGGAGGCTGTGATAAAAGCCTGCTTGTCACCATTAATGCCTGCATGAGCAATTCCATTCAGTCTTCCCATTATGTAGATATTACCTGTCGAAACAACTTTTCCTCCAGGGTTTACATCTCCTATCAAAAGTAGGTCGCCTGTAACTTCCAGCATCTGTCCTGAACGTATAATACGATTAACTGTTTTAACCTCACTCGCTTCTTGCCATTGCAAAGCTTCGTCTCTTCGGACCACATCGGAGACAATCGAGTCAATCGTAAACCTTTCATCCTCGGCAATAATTTTTCTCAATATTTCTTTCTGTTCTTCCTGTACATATCTATTACCTAGCTTCACTTTAACGGATACAACCGGTTCATCATGCTTCGGGCGGCTTGCATGTATTTTTTCACGCAATTCATTTAAAGCATGCTCAAAAGTACAGGAATCATCAACAAATAAAGTGAGTCCTTCCTTTGTACCCTTTATGGTTATAAACTGTTTTTTATCAAGCATGATTACTCACCTCATTACTGTTACCTTAGCAATAATTCAACTTACTATCAGCGTTTCAAGAACCCGATCGTTACAAACACTTCTTCAATGGTACAAACATAGTAGCACAATGCTTTTTATAATGTATTACTTCTAGATAATTGTTCCTGCCCCCAAGTAGTAAGACGCTTTACTACAATAGGATAAAGAACGACCAAGAAAACAAGGTTGGAAATAAGTGTTGGAAGTAAACGTGTCATAAAGTAGTCCTTCCACATCATATCGTTTACTCCTGCTACCAAATAAATAACATGGATAGAAATATCGGAAAGTATGACCGCTACAGCCCCCAATAAAATGCTGACATGAATATTTCCGTGCAACATTTTATTCAAAAGATGAATAATATATATAGCAAATGCATAGGAAAACATATATACACCTAATATTCCCGTATATACCACATCAATTAACAGACCAAAAGTAAGTGCATAAATGATAGAAAAGTAGGTCGTCTCCTTATCATAAAAAATCGTGATAAAGACTAGAAATATAAGAACCCAGTGCGGCACAATCAGCAGATCTCCTGTTAAAAGACTTCCTGGTAAAAGATCTAGTGCCACACCTTCCATTACAAGAAATAGAAACAGGATTAGTGGGAGGTATAGCCGTTTCATTCAGCCTCCTCCTCACTGTCTGCTGTGTCCTCTTCTTCATCCATGGCTCTGTCCACCACGATTACTTGGTTTATATCATACATATCGGCAGCTGGCTCTACTAAAGCAGTGCGTGTTAATCCATATTGATCTGGTACAACTTCTTTCACTTCACCGATTGGTAAACCAGAAGGAAAAACACCACCTAGTCCGGAGGAGAATACTAACTCTCCTTCCTTAAGGTCTTTATCTGATTCCTCTATTATTCGGAATAAAAGGGAGCCAGATTCTTCATCATATTCTTCTATCATACCTCTTATATCTTTATCGCTGTCTTCACGAGAAACAGAGGCAGAAATCCGGTTAAATTGATCAAATCCTGTTAATAACTGTACCTTAGCAGTAGACGAAGATGTAGTAAGGATCTTTCCAATCATGCCGTCGGGTGTGATGACAGCCATGTTCTCAGCTACCCCATCATCTTTACCCTTATTAATCGTAACTTGTTCAACCCAACGTTCCGGAGATCGAGACATGACAGAAGCTTGGATTGGCGTAAAATTACGCAATTGATCTGATTCCTTTAGATCCGCAATTTCTCTCAGTTCTTCATTCTCCGCTTTTAATCCTTGGACTTCATAAATTAATCCTTTATACTCTGCCAATTTCTCTTTCAATACCTGGTTTTCTGTGTACGTGTCACGAAAATCATCAATATTTGTAAAGATGTCGGTTATAAAATTAACTGGTGTGTGTACTACTTTTTGTGCAAATCCTACTGTATCAAGTACAAACTGTTCGGCAATCGTTAAATTCGCCCTATCCCTTAATGAGAAACCAATCAAAGCAACAAGGACGATAAAGCCAATCAAAAAAATAAATAGTTTTCTTCTACGTAAAAATGACATCTTAACACCTGCTTAATCTATTGTAGGTCGTGATGATACATTCGGATGGGAACGGAAATGTTGAATGTAATCTAAAGATTTACCTGTACCGATTGCTACACTTTCTAGCGGGTCCTCTGTAACAAAAACAGGCATTTTTGTTTCATCACTGATAACCTGGTCAATGTTTCGAAGAAGAGATCCTCCACCTGAAAGAACTATTCCACGGTCCATAATATCTGCCGCAAGTTCGGGTGGCGTCTTCTCGAGTGTCGTCTTTACAGATTCTACAATAGCTGTCACCGTATCTTCAAGTGACGTGGCAATTTCTTTTGCTGTGATCGTGATAGTTTTCGGCAATCCTGTTAACAGATCACGGCCCCGTATGTCCATCTCATCGTCTCCAGTAACTTCTCCCGCTGTTCCAATATCCATTTTAATAGACTCAGCAGAACGTTCACCAATGAGTAGATTATAATTCTTTTTAATATAAGAAATAATCGCCTCGTCCATATCATCTCCAGCTACACGAATGGATTGGCTCGTTACAACGCCACCCAATGAAATCACTGCTACTTCTGTAGTTCCGCCACCAATATCTACAATCATACTTCCAGTCGGTTCCCATACCGGAAGGCCAGCACCAATAGCTGCAGCAAATGGCTCTGAAATTGGAAATGCCTCTTTCGCACCTGCTTGCTTAGTGGCATCAATGACAGCTCTTTCCTCCACCATGGTTATCCCTGAAGGAACACAAACCATCACGTTTGGTTTTTTTGCAAAATAAGATCGATTTTTCATTGCTTTTTTTATATAGTATTTCATCATAACTGCTGTCGTATCATAATCAGCTATTACTCCATCCTTCATTGGACGGATAACTGTAATGTTACCAGGTGTTCTGCCAATCATATTACGGGCAGAGTTTCCAACTGCTTCCACATCACCTGTTTGAATGTTTTTCGCTACAACAGAAGGTTCACGTACTACCACGCCTTTTCCTTTTACAAAAACCAGAGTATTGGCGGTACCCAAGTCTATTCCCAAATCTTGAGATAAATTAAAAATTCCCAATCAAATCTCCCTCTCCAAAATCACACTATATCGATTATTTATATGTTTTGTGCTGTCAGGTTCTTTACCTTCATTACATGCACGCACTTAAGACTGCCTGAGTAACAATCTTAATAGCGCCACTTTCAAAATAAAATCGAAAAATGGCGCTGTCTATATGTTCGTCAATATAATTATACGAGAAAATCCATAAAATAGATAGTATTATCCATAACCTCTATTAGGATTTTTAACATGTTTCGATTGCAAACGATATTATACAAACATATCTTAATTAAAGTAAGACAAGTTAATTCGGTTGTATATCGTTATTTCGTGGAAGTGTGGCGTTACATTTCGCTATGTATGGGCATGCGCTATGCTTATAATTATTTTTCTTTTATTCCTTTTCTATTGGTTTCATGATATTATTTGTAATCGGTCTGAGTTCAAAAAGTAATTGAACCCAGACCTTTTTTGCAACCCTGTAATGTGCCAAATAAATATGATCGTTAATTTATTTCGATTCCAACATGTTTTGAATTGTCTCTAACTGCCTTTCCAGATTTTCGAGCCTTTTTTTCTAACTGTTCATCTTTTTTATTCTGTAGGATTTCTTCTTCGATTGCTTCTTCAATAGCTAATGATGCCGCATAGGTCCCTAATGCATCTCCCAATGTACTGAGTAATCCTGCGACCCAGGCGACTTTTAGACTTCCATAAAGCGTTGCATCTTGTTCTGGTGTAGAGCTTTTGGCATTATTTTTGTAATTCTCATTCATGCGTCCCAACCCCTGTACATTCACATCTTATAAATAAAATATTCGAGTTGGGCATTTTCCGTTAATACTATTTACCATCTAATAATCTATTCTCATTAAAGTTCAATTCCCAATCGAAACATATTAGGTTAGAGTTGCCACGTTTTGTCTTACTATTTACACATATCCTTTTTCTTTCAAAGAGACAAATTTTCGATCTCCGATAATAAGATGATCTAATAGCTCAATACCGATCATTTTTCCTGAGTCAACTAATCTTCTCGTTACATGGATATCTTCTTTAGAGGGGGTGGGGTCCCCTGAAGGGTGGTTGTGGATGACGATAATAGAAGCTGCTGAACGTTTGACTGCCTCTCTGAATACTTCTCTAGGGTGAACGATGGAAGCATTGAGACTGCCGATAAAAATGGTTTGCCTATGAATGACTTGATTCTTCGTGTCTAGGAAGAGAACAACAAAATGCTCTTGTCGTAAACTGCGCATTTCTTCCATGACATAATTCGCTCCGTCTTCTGGGGACCGAATGACATAACGAACATCCGGTTTGTATTGATTCATACGCTTTCCCAGTTCAATTGCGGATAAGAGTTGAACACCTTTTGCAGAACCAATCCCTTTAATAGCGGTCAATTCTTCGATTGTTGCATCGTGCAACAGTTTGAGCCCTTCAAAATGCATAAGTACACGATTTGAAAGAGCCATTACAGATTCAGCTTTCGTCCCCGTACCAAGCAAGATAGCCAGTAATTCCTGATTTGATAGGTGGTCTGCACCATATTCCAGCATCCTTTCGCGAGGGCGATCATTTTTGGGAACATTTTTAATCATAATGGAGGAAACTGTCATCGTCTATCATCCTTTCTTTGATATCCTCCATTATATAATTACTAGCGAGCAGAACAACTCTATAAAATAATATTTCCGTCATTAGCCTTTTTGGTAAATATGCTTTTTCTACTAGATAAAATCCTTTATTTAAATAGGTTAGTCATTAGATAATCTAATTGTTTATAGTTACTCTATTATTGCTTATCCGCTGAATTCGTATAGAGATTCCACAACAAAAGAAGTTGATGCTGTGCCTTCTGTGAAGATAAATCTTCTGCCAATTCCGCGCTGTTTCTCACTTCTTCAGCAAGTGCACTGAATTGACCAGCTTGTTTGGGTATTAGTTGAGCCAACTTGTCCCATGTTTCTTTTTCAAAAGGACGTTCATTAGAAAGTCCCTTTTTGGTTTCAATCCAATTTTTTTGCAACTGTTCTAACCAAGCTTTGTTATCTTCTGATACATGCAACGTACCTGCTCCAGTACTCCATTCCTTCACATAAAATTCTAACCCGTCCTTGGTCATCTCGTCCCGAAGCTGTGTTGCTCCCTCTTTATCTTGTGCCATTCCTGCCAGGAGATAGAATTGATTGTCTTTCTCCCACAAAATGGTCGATACGCCGGCTTCTTTATATGTTTCAGCCCATTCTGAAGCATTCTCTCTCCCTGAAAAAACACCTGCTTGTAAAACAAAAGCGTTCACTGGTTCAAGTGCTACTTCGGCATTACTACTTTCCTTATTAGCTGTTTCTATTTCTGCCGGGACAGCAGCGCTACCATTTGTTGGTACCTCTGGATCAATCGTCCCAAACATTCGAAGCATGATGATTCCCAATAATGTCCCTACCCCCAATGCAGAGGCAATGGTAAGCAAAACAGGCTTAAGAGCACCCCAACGTTTAGGCTTATTCGATTTTGAATTATATTTATTCGGCATCTTTCTTTGAAAAAGTGGTACGTCCTCATTATCCTGCAGTCGTTCCACCGATGCTGCTGCTTCTTCCTTGGACCGGGGGTCAGACAATTTACTTGAAGAGGTATTTACTTTCACCTTAATCTGCTTCCCGTTTTCCCACAACACGACCATTTTGTCCTTGTCCACATTTTCCCCTCCGATACTGGAATGGTAGTTACACACACTCTAGCATACGTCGTTTGAAAAGTAAGAAGAATCTTGTCACACTATCAAAAAACCTTTAGACATAAATCGCCGTTTCAAAACATAACTAATCAATTTAAACGACAGACTTTACCTTTTAGATATATCGAAAAAGCCTTCAACCTGCATAATAAAGTGAAGAGAGCCTGTAATGAAATACACAGCGTTTGCATCATTCATTGCGTTAACCGCTTCACGCCATGGAACAAAGTACAGAGAAGGATCGTTAACAAGAAATGATTGAAGATCACCTTTACTAGCTGCACGAGGATGATCGAACGTTGTTAAGGTTATCGTAGCAAAATAAGCCCGCAGTTTGTCTAGCATTGCCTCCACGTCTTTGTCTTTAAAAACACCAAACAAAAGATGCCTTTCCTTGCTCGGATAATAGGTCTGTACAGAAGAAAGAAAAGATTCAATTCCGTCTGGGTTATGTGCACCATCCAAGATCACCTGCGGATCACGACAAACTTGCTCAAATCTTCCAGGCACTCTTGTATGCTTCATAGCTGTTAGGGCAACAGGTAGATCCATCATATAACCTTTTTGCTTAAGTAGTTTTATTGCCTTTACTGCTAAAGCAGCATTTTCCGCCTGGTGAACGCCTTTCATTTGCAGTTGCAATGTGTGAGTCATAGGAGAGCCATCCTGCCACGTCACATGCTGTAAATCGTTTTTAATTACTGGTGTACGAATGGTAAAGTGGTCGCCGAGTTGATAAAGATCTGCTTCACACCTGTTTGCTTCCTCTACAATGACGCGATTTGCATTCAGCTTCAGATCACCTGTAATAACAGGTATTCCATTTTTTATAATGCCTGCCTTATGGAAAGCAATTTGCTCTATACGTTCGCCCAAAAAGCCAGTATGATCCATAGCCACATTTGTTATAATGGATAGGATCGGTACAAAACAATTTGTGGTATCCTCTCTACCACCCATACCAGCCTCTATAACAGCAATATCGGTATGCTGGGAAAAATAGAGACATGCGATTGCTGTCATAATCTCAAACTCTGTCGGATGCATATCCTGCTCATCGAGTACGTTAATAACTGGGTAAAGCCTATTTAGCTCTATGATGAACTCACTTTCGGTGATTGGTCTGTCTTGGTTCCAAATATGCCCAGTTAACGTTTGACTAGGTGAAGAAAATAGCCCTGTTTTGTAGTTATTGGCTATAAGTGCGTCTTTTAAGAAATGAGAGGTTGACCCTTTGCCGTTCGTACCAGCAATATGAATAGCTTTCATCCGTTTTTGCGGTTCGTCGGAAAGTCTCAATAGTGCTTGTATTCGCTCAAGGCCAGGTTTAATTCCGAAGGTTTTTCTTTGTTCAAAGAAATCAACCACCTGGTCAAATGTTGCAAACATATATATCCCCTACCTATAGTGTATTATGATAGTTTAAGTTCTAGAAATCTTAAACTAGAATTAGTATAGCAGAAAGGAGCATTCTCATGAATTTACACGGTTGGATTGTTTATAATGGAAGTCTAAAAGGTAATAAGTTTCTCGACTTTGCTGAATGGATACAAGAGGCAGCCTTAAAGCAAGGGAGTTCCACAACTATCTATAAAAATAATGAGTTGCTTGTATCATTACAAACAAATAAAATAAAAATCTTATCTGATAATTTGCCATCATTACCGGATTATGTCGTTTTCGCTGATAAAGACATCTATCTTGCAAAGCAACTGGAATTACTTGGAATTCCAGTGTTCAATCGTTCATCTGCAATTGAGGTAAGTGATGACAAAATCGCTACGTTTCAGCAACTATCCCAATTTGATATTCCCCTGCCAGCTACTATTGTGGCCCCGAAGGTATTTATGAAAGACAATACTCATTTAGAGGACGTACATATCATTGCCAAAGAACTCGGGTTTCCTCTAATAATTAAAGAAGCTTTTGGGTCATTTGGCGAGCAAGTTTATCTAATCCATGACGAAGACGAACTACACAAAAAGATACTTGAACTCCAAGGAAAACCATATCTTTATCAAGCTTTTATTTCCTCCAGCTTTGGAAAAGATCTTAGGCTTCACGTAGTCGGCGATCAAGTGGTGGCTGCCATGAAACGACAATCATTGAATGATTTTCGCGCTAATGTATCTGCCGGCGGCACCACGCAAACTTACACTCCTTCAGTTCAAGAAGAAGAGTTGGCTATAGCCGCGACCAAGGCAATAGGAGCAGATTTTGCTGGAGTGGACCTACTTATTGGCGAGGACGGACACCCCATCGTTTGTGAGATTAATTCTAACGCCCATATACGCAGCATGTTTGATTGCACTGGAATAAATGTAGCCGACTATATGGTGCAGTATATTTTAGAAGTTATTAAGAGCGGAAGAAAAAGGAATAGCCATGATTAATGGGTGGCTTATTTATGATAAAGAAAAAGCAGAGGAAAATCACTCTTATATAGACTGGTTTATATCAGAGGCTTCCCAGCAAGATGTCTTGCTTTCCCTAATTTACAGAGAAGATCTCCTCATTGGGATAAGTAATGATCAGCCCATAATAAAATGGAAAGGTGAGTTCGTCTCCTTTCCAGACTTTGCCGTTATAAGAACAATTGATACATTGTTAAGCAAACAACTTGAGTTCATTGGTATTCATGTCTTTAACTCATCTGCAATATCATATATGGCGAACAACAAGGCAATGACACATCTTGCTATACAACGATTAGGTATTCCAATGTTAGACAGCTTTTTCCTTAGAAAAGAAGATGCTTTGCATGGACAACCTCCTATCGATTTTCCATTTGTTTTAAAAGAACCGCATGGTAGAGGTGGGTCCCAGGTATTCTTGATCGAGGATATCTCCATGTTCGATCAATCAATCCCTTACATAGATTCTGACTATATGGTGATCCAGTCATGTAAGGTACAACTTGGTAAAGACATTCGTGTATTCGTAGTTGGGAAAAAAATAATCGGGGCAGTCTTGCGAAAGAGTGACAAAGACTTCCGTGCCAATTACAAACTTGGTGGATCTGCTGAAGCTTATGTATTAAGTGAGAAGGAACAAAGCCAAATTGAAAGAATCATCGCTTCATTTAAATTTGGAATGGTTGGTATCGATTTTTTATTGGATGAAAAAGGAACCCTTCTGTTTAACGAAATAGAAGATATTGTTGGTTCGAGGACACTTAGTGCTGTTAGTGATGTCAATATTTTAAAGATCTATATTCAGCATATTAAAGATGAATTGAACAGGAACCAGGCTGGAACAGAAGAATTCTATCAAAAAAAGTCCGAACTATGATTGTTTTCTACTCAATCTAGTTCGGACTTTCATTTGCAAAAGAAGTGACATCCTAATTTTGAAGTGTATTTCAGGTGTGATAATAAGAGATCCTATATCGCGTCTAGTTTTTCACTAATAAAATAAAATAAGTTATGTCACGACCTCTTTAACTTAACGTTATTTCAATTCCTGCAATCTTGCCTTCACTTTGGCTTGCTTATCTAAATAATCTTTTTCTTTCTGTTTCTCTTCTTCTACTACATGATCTGGCGCTTTGCTGACGAAACCTTGATTCGCTAGCTTTTTCTGAACACGTTCGACTTCTTTCGTCCATTTTACTAATTCATTTTCAAGCCGCTCTATTTCTTTAGCAAAGTCAATCAATCCTTCAAGTGGGAAGAAAAGCTCCGCTCCAGTAACAACCGAACTCATCGCCTTCTCAGGTACTGAAACCTTCTCAGCTATCTCTAACTCACTTGTATTACAAAAACGTTCAAGATAATGACGATTATGTTCCAACTCTGCTGAAATAACGGCTGATTCGGTTTGGATAAGCAGTTTAATTTGTTTAGACATTGGTGTGTCTACTTCAGCTCGAATATTTCGCACTGATTTGATGATTGAAACGAGACGTTTCATTTCATTTACCGCTTGTTCGTCTTCAAATGCAGGATTTTCTTCTGGCCATTTTGCAATGGTGATAGAAGTTCCTTTATGTGGTAACTGTTGCCAAATTTCTTCTGTAATAAATGGCATGAATGGGTGCAACATACGCATCGTCTGATCTAAAACATAGGCAAGTACAGAGCGAGTTGTCTTTTTCCGGTCTTCATCCTCACCATACAATGGTAGCTTTGCCATCTCAATATACCAATCACACAAATCATCCCATATAAAGTTGTATAAATGACGACCCGCTTCACCGAACTCGTATTTCTCATTATTTTTTGTTACATGCCCAATTGTCTCATTAAGTCTGGCCAGTATCCATTTATCTGCTAGAGATTTTTCCCCTGACAAATCAATGTCTTCATACGTAAAGCCTTCCATGTTCATTAGTGAGAATCTAGAAGCATTCCATACTTTATTGGCAAAATTCCAAGTTGATTCAACTTTTTCCCAATGGAAACGCAGATCCTGCCCTGGGGTAGACCCTGTTAATAAGAAGTACCGTAGAGAGTCTGCTCCATATTTTTCGATGACATCCATTGGATCAACACCGTTTCCAAGGGATTTACTCATTTTCCGGCCTTCTGCATCCCGTATTAATCCATGAATTAATACGTCATTAAAAGGTTTAACGTCGGTGAATTCCTTCGATTGGAAGATCATTCGTGCGACCCAGAAAAAGATAATATCATATCCAGTCACCAATACACCTGTTGGGAAATATCGTTTAAAATCGTCCGAATCTGTATCTGGCCAGCCCATTGTAGAAAATGGCCACAATGCAGAAGAGAACCATGTATCAAGTACATCCTCATCCTGTACCCAGTTTTCACTGTCTTCAGGAGCTTCTTTGCCAACATACAATTCATTTGTTTCTTTATGATACCAAGCAGGAATCCGATGGCCCCACCACAACTGTCGAGAGATACACCAGTCTCGAATATTATCCATCCAATTCAGATAGGTGCGTTCAAATCGATCTGGTACAAAATTGACTTTATCTTCTGTTTGTTGCATTTCCACAGCAGCATCTGCCAGTGGTTGCATG
This sequence comes from Oceanobacillus jordanicus, assembly GCF_022095695.1. Taxonomy (GTDB): domain Bacteria; phylum Bacillota; class Bacilli; order Bacillales; family Amphibacillaceae; genus Oceanobacillus_B; species Oceanobacillus_B jordanicus. The sequence goes on along the minus strand of NZ_JAIFZM010000022.1, from coordinate 29,741 downwards.
TCTACAAACCATTGGGTAGACAGATAAGGCTCTACAACTGCCCCACTTCTTTCCGAATGTCCCACTTGATGAGTATGGTCTTCTATTTTAAATAGCACGCCCATATCCTCAAGATCCTTCACTATCTGCTTACGGCAATCAAAACGATCTAAACCTTCGTATTTCCCAGCCTTTTCATTCATTGTTCCATCCTCGTTCATAACAAGGACTCTTTCCAGGTTGTGTCGATTTCCTATTTCAAAATCATTCGGATCATGTGCGGGAGTTATTTTAACAGCTCCTGAACCAAATTCTCTATCTACATAATCATCGGCAACAATTTCTATCTCCCGACCAGTAATTGGTAAGATAACTTTCTTACCAATTAAATGGCTATAACGCTCGTCTTTCGGATGTACGGCAACTGCTGTATCACCAAGCATCGTTTCAGGCCGAGTGGTGGCAATTTCGATATACTCGTTACTATCCTTAATTGGATAACGTAAGTGATAAAATTTCCCCTGTACTTCTTCGTAAATAACCTCAATATCTGAAAGCGCAGTTTTGGTTTTCGGATCCCAGTTAATAATATATTCACCACGATAAATCCAGCCTTTTTCATACAATTTAACGAACACTTCTTTAACTGCCTCTGACAAACCTTCATCAAGCGTAAAGCGTTCACGAGAATAATCTAATCCTAAGCCTAATTTTTCCCATTGTGAACGGATAAAATCTGCATATTCGGATTTCCATTCCCAGGCAGTTTCGAGAAATTTCTCTCTACCTAACTCATAGCGGTTGGTTCCTTGTTCCTTTAGCTTCGCTTCTACTTTGGCCTGAGTAGCGATGCCAGCATGGTCCATACCAGGAAGCCATAGTACATCATATCCCTGCATTCGCTTCATTCTTGAGATCGTATCCTGCATCGTCGTATCCCATGCATGACCTAGGTGGAGTCTTCCTGTTACGTTAGGTGGCGGAATTACAATAGAATAGGCTTCTTTCTTAGAATCCTTTCCCTCTGCTTCAAAATACTTTCCATCTAGCCAAAATTGATATCTGTTTTCTTCTACTTCCTGCGGGTTATACTTTGCAGACAGTGCTTGTTTTTCTTGTTCACTCATACTTCATCCTCCTTTTTTCATTTAGAAAAAATAGCAATCGCTAGTGGTTAACGAATGTGTACGTTTTTCTTATACTTGGTACTTCAAATTTTTAGCTACGTCGTCCCTTTTCCCTTGCTAAAAATCTCATACTTTTTAACGTAAAAAAAACCCTTTCATCCTATAAAAAGGACGAAAAAGTTCTAATTTCCGTGGTACCACCTTTGTTTACAGGTCACATACAGACCTGTACACTTCATTAATTGATAACGGTTCGTAACCGGCATTCTCCTACTAACGTAAGCGTTCAAAGATGCAGCATCAGGAGCGACCTTCCAGAATACGCTCAGCCGGGAAACTTTCACCATCTGTTTCCCTCTCTTTAGACAGCTCATTCTGTACTCTTCTCCATCATCACTATTATAATATCTAGATACATTTTATAGTTAAGCTGTATTTACGTCAACTATTATTTAGCAGGGTTGCACAATCACCCTATGTTTATACATAGTATATTAAAACACACACCAAAAGTGAAGGGGTAGAAAGGAGAAGATTATAATGGCCCGTTATTACCGGTATAAACTCCCACCATGGGCAAGAAACTGCTTATTTGTAGCCGAAAAGGTCACATTACCTATCCTGATATTTCAGTTAGTCCGCACATTATTTTTTCCGACTACATTTGATGTTTTTTTACTTGGTTTAATCGTTGGGGTCTTTATAGCTTTTTATTTGGAGTGGATTTAGCTATCTAGATCATCAAAATTAATTGTTTCGTGCTCCTTTTCCACATAATCAGACCATTTCAGGCCAAAAGTCAGCTGTCTGTATGCACGTTGTAATTGTCTCGTTCTTGCTAACATTGTTTGGTTTGAAGGGTCTTCAAGATATTCTTGAACTAACCGAAAATAGGAAGATGGGTGCAGTAAATGGATTGTTAAAAGCTGTAACTCTTTTTCAGTTAGTTCATTTTCCTTTATGTAAGAATGAAATTCCTCAGTATATGCAGATATTGGAGCATCATAATCAAGCGTTTCGGAACGATAAAAACGCACTAAATCCATTGTAGCATTCTCATATCGTGCTTGTTCCCAATTAATAAGCTGGGCATTGTTATGATGCACTATGTGATCTCTGCTTAACTGCCCATGACAAAAACTACTATTCCAGGTTACTTGCTCATCGTTGGACACATAAACAAGTTGATCCAGGCGATTATTCAAAACTTGAAAAACCATTTCAATATCGCGAAACTGTGAGCATACCAATAATTCAAATGGAGACATATAGTGGTTTCGCTCAAAACGATCAACCGTTCTGTTTAATTCATTAAAAAGTGTTTCACAAGCCTGCTTGTATGTACCAAACTCACGAACGAAAGTGTCTTTTTCAATTTGTTTAGTCTGTTTCGTTTTTGCATGCACAGCACCAAGGTTGCTATAAAAATCGGCAATGTTTCGTTCCGTGCCCCTACCGTTATCATGGTCGACCCATGGGGAAAGATAATAAAAGCTACTGAGATGTTCCTGATATAGTTGACCATTTCTTGTCATATATACTGGCAAAATAGCATGTAGCTGATGATACTCAGCCAATTTAAACGACTTTTCCCAATTTGCGATCGTACTGGAAGACAGCTTGCTTTCTTTTAGTGCATAGTTGCGATTTCCATCGCTTATTTTCCATAAACGTTTCGTAATCTTTTCTATAGTCAATGGGTATACAGAATACGACTGCAATATATATTCGGCTTCCATTCTAGCTCACCACCTTAGAGGAATTGTTATTCCCGTCTTTGCTCATCTTTCTATCTAGTAGAGATTTATTTTTTCCTAACATGTAAATAAGTACTACCCCTTGTTTTTAACCAAGGGGCAGTGAATTAAATTTTATCTCTTCTTTGGAATGTATAACAGCTGTCCCTCCGACACTTCAAACGCATCATCGAGCTGGTTTTGCTTGATAAGTTGTAGTGTTGTAACCTGATAGCGCTCTGCAATAGATTCGATTGTATCCCTTTCTTGCACGATACAAAGACGCATCTTTGTATATTTTTCCTCCTCACTATCACGGAACATGTCTGATAGGTAGCTAACATCCTGAACAGGGTCTTCACGGTTTTCTGAACTATCCTGTACGTCATACTCTACCGTGGATTCTTCCCAATCTTCTTCGTTTTCTTCTACATCTAATATCTCAGATTCACTTTCACTGCTACTTTCTTCTGGTGCAGATTTGTTAAAAAACTCACTAAAGGACTTCGTTTCTTTATATTTCCATCTGCCTTCTTCTGTTTCTTCTTTACTACCATCATCCAACTCTTTTTTAAGTTCTGGAATTTCAGGAGGAGAAAACGGAAAGGCTTTAACCTCTTCTAATGGCTCTTCCTTTTCTTTTAACTCAAACTGAAAATCCAATTTTTCTCTATCTAATAGAGACTCGTCATCTTGTATTTCCTCTTCTTCCCTTTCTTCATTGCCTGTTTCATCTGGCTGCTCATCCTCTTCTTGCGTCTCAAATGAATGAGCTGGTTGTTCCGTGTCATCTCTTAATTGTTGCTCTGCGTTCGCTACCTCTTCCACGTCTGTTTGGTCTATTTCACTTCTCGGTGTTTCCTTTATTTCACTTATCCCATATATCTCAATGGTAGAATACAGCTTAAGACTACTTTCATCTGGAATCTCGTAATCAAAGGAATCGATATAGACCGACACATCATTAAGATTGTGTACGCGATAGGTAGGAACAGAAATTTCCACTGGGAAACGGTGGGTAAATTCCACTCTACCATCTGGGTATTCTTCGACTTTTTCAACAAAACGCTTTGCTTGATAGTCTTCTAGTTCAATCGTATCTTCTTTCTGAGAAGCAACCTTTTGATATTCCCCTTTTAACTCTATTACTCCACGTATGGAAATGTATTCATTAAAAGGTTGTATCGAAATATCAGGTTCTAACGAAATGCCTTTCATCTCCGCGACTTCCTGACCTCTTTCAAAAGAAAGAACTTCATTCAATTCAAAACTAAAAACTGAGCGATTATTTGACACCTAGCTTCCTCCCTTCAACATATTCCATATGTTTATATGTCTTATTCATCTATATGAACGACAAATTAGGGATATGCTTGATTTAGCCGATTCGATCTATACCCTCAAAAAAAGAATGGACATACCAGGAAAAAAAAGTGTAGAAAAATTTACTTTCAAACGCTTATAAAGTGAAACTTCAATTAGTGGAGGTTTTCAATATCCCCCACTGATTGTTAGCTGAACGAATCGGGGCGTTAGCGTCCGTATACTCCCACTAAAAACTAACGGTTTTACTTTATGTTTTGAAGTGGGAGTCTTACGGACGGGTGCACCGCGATAAATGAATAACCATTCATTTCAATTAAAATGAAAAGCCGTGCGGACTCGACTTCTCAAGGAATTCGAATCACACACGGCTTTTCTATAGCAAAGTTTTAAAATTATTTATTTATTGACGCGAAGGCATGGTTAACAGCACTAATTGTCTTTTCAATATCTTCATCAGTGTGTGAGGTAGAAAGGAATAATCCTTCAAATTGCGAAGGTGGAAGGAATACTCCCTGCTCCATCATCGCTCTATAATATTGAGCAAAATAATCTAAGTTGGCTGATTGTGCCGTCTCATAATTAATTACCTCTTGATCAGTAAAGAAGACACCTACCATGGAACCCGCCCGATTAATCTGCAGTGGAATGTCATGGGCATGAGCAGCTTCTTTAAATCCTTCCATCAAGCGATCAACTTTTTTATTTATTTGCTCATAGGAGGATTTGTCTAAAGCACTAAGTGTCTCCAGTCCCGCCGTCATTGCAAGTGGGTTACCTGATAAGGTACCTGCTTGATAAATTGTCCCCGTTGGAGCTACCTTTTCCATAATTTCACGCTTACCACCGTAAGCACCTACTGGCAAACCGCCACCAATTACTTTCCCAAGGCATGTTAGATCTGGTGTCACTCCAAAGTGGCCTTGAGCACAATGGAAGCCCACACGGAACCCTGTCATTACCTCATCAAAGATAAGAAGTGTGCCATTTTCTTCCGTGATATTACGCAAATCCTGTAGGAAGGAATCCTTAGGAGGAACAACACCCATATTTCCGGAAACTGGTTCAACAATTACTGCAGCAATATCATCGCCAAATTGTTCAAATGCATAGCGAACACTTTTCATGTCATTATAAGGCACAGTAATGGTGTTCTCTGCGATTCCTTTCGGTACACCAGGACTATCCGGTAGACCTAATGTTGCTACACCCGATCCTGCTTTTATTAATAAGGAGTCACCGTGGCCGTGATAATTCCCTTCAAACTTAAGAATCTTGTCCCTTCCGGTAAACCCTCTTGCAAGCCTTAAAGCACTCATGGTAGCCTCTGTACCAGAATTAACCATTCTCACCATTTCTATGGATGGCACACGATCAATAACCAATTGTGCCAACTCATTTTCCAGTAAAGTTGGAGCACCGAAGCTTGTCCCTTTTTCAACAACTTCTTTTAATTTACTAACTACTCGGTCATCTGCATGTCCTAATATAAGGGGTCCCCAGCTTAGTACATAATCGATATATTCATTACCATCAATATCGTAAATTCTGGAACCTTTGCCTGATTGCATGAATACAGGTGACATGCCAACAGATTTAAATGCACGTACAGGAGAATTTACTCCGCCTGGCATTAAATCAACCGCTTCTTTGTATGCATCTTCTGAATTTGTTAAATTAACCATATCGAATCAATCACCTCTATTGAATTTTATCCTGTCCCGCAGGTAGGCTCTTACTTTTCATTCAACCATTTCGCTACATCTTTTGCAAAGTATGTGATAATTAAGTCTGCGCCTGCACGTTTCATAGAAGTTAATTTTTCCATCACAAGCTCTTTTTCATTAATCCAGCCATTTAAAGCAGCTGCTTTTACCATGGAATACTCCCCACTCACATTATAAGCCACTACAGGAACATTCGTATTGTTTTTAACATCGCGCACAATATCTAAATAAGAAAGGGCAGGTTTCACGATTAAAAAGTCTGCACCCTCTGCAACGTCTGATTCAGCTTCTCTCAATGCTTCCTGGCGGTTTGCAGGATCCATTTGGTACGTTTTACGGTCCCCAAATTGTGGCGTACTGTCCGCAGCATCACGGAATGGGCCATAAAATGCTGAAGCATATTTTACGGCATAAGACATGATTGGGATATTTGTATAGCCCGCTTCGTCCAACGCATGTCGAATTACAGTTACAAAACCATCCATCATATTAGATGGTGCAATAATGTCTGCACCCGCTTCAGCCTGTGATACAGCTGTTTTCGCTAACAGTGGAAGAGATGCATCATTATCAACATCATGATTATGAATTAGACCGCAATGGCCATGTGACGTGTATTCACAAAGACATGTATCTGCTACAACAAGAATTTCAGGGTAGACTGCTTTTACCTTTCTCGTAGCTTGTTGTACAATTCCTTCCGCAATAAATGCACCTGTACCTTCTTCATCCTTATCGTTCGGTACACCAAACAACATAATTGCTTTAATTCCTAAATCATGGATCTCCTTAAGTTCTTCTTCTAAACGATCGAGGGTTACCTGAAAAACTCCAGGCATGGAAGGAACCTCGTTTTTAACATTTGTTCCTTCTAATATAAATAAAGGGTATATAAAATCATCGGTGCTTATTTTTGTCTCCCTTACTAATGAACGCATGGAAGCAGAACTACGTAGCCTGCGATGTCGTTTAAACTCAGATGTATTTGACATATTATCTATCCCTTCTTTGAAATGTGATCACTTATGCTTTGTATCATTCCATCAATGGTGAATTTAGTTGGTGTTAAAATATATTGAAACCCAAGCTCTCTTGCCCTTTGACTCGTTGTGCTTCCTATACAAACACAGGGGATGATATCTGGTATATTCTCCACCATTTCACAAAAAGCTTCAACGGTTGAAGGGCTAGTAAAGCTAACATAGTCTAAATTATTCTTGCTAACGGCTTCAATAAGCTGAGGTTTTCTTTCATAACTGAAATGTGTATCATATACTTCCAGCATATCAAAATCCAACCCAGCTTGACGAAATTTCTCTGGTAACACCTTCCTGGAGCGATTGCCCCGAATGAGTAACAATTTTCCAGGGACAGGAAATCTCTTTAAAAAATCGCTTGCCATTGTGTTCGCATCATATGTTTCTGGTGTAAAGGTTTCCTCATACCCATATCGCTTCAAAGCACTACTCGTTTTTTCCCCTACTGTGGCAATTTTGGCGGAAATAGAAGAAGAGTTCTCTAGCTTTTTCCTTAACTCAAAAAAACAATCGACTCCATTAGCACTTGTAAACAAAATCCAGTCATATTGAGATAGGTTTCTCAATACTTCCCAAGTAGAATCTGTTTCTTTACACACGATTTCTAACAGAGGAACGACCACTGGATTACCCCCGAATTGGGTAATTTTATCGGCAAAGAGATTTGCCTGTTCTGCTCCCCTTGTAACCAAAATGTTTTTTTTCATAAGGGAAAAAGACATTAGCTGTCAAACTCCTCTTTTACCCTCTCCACTATTTCTTTAGCCCCTTGGTTGGCAAGTAGACGTGCAGCTTCTTCCCCAACTTTATAGGGATCTGTGCCGCGTACAACCTCTTTCAAGATAGTTTTACCATCTGGTGTTCCTACTAGTGCTGTTAATACTATCTCTTCTTTATCCAAATAAGCATATCCGCCAATTGGAACCTGGCAACCACCTTCTAATAAATGAAGGAAGGTCCTCTCTGCCGTTACCGTTATTGTTGTATATTGATCATTAATTAGATTTAGAAGTGTATGCAACTCTTGGTCATCTTCACGACATTCAATAGCGAGTGCCCCTTGTCCAACTGCCGGCACACAAACCTCTGGTTCAAGGTATTCTGTAATAAGTTCTTCACTCAAACCAACCCGTTTCAAACCAGAAACAGCCAGAATAATGGCGTCATAGTCTTCTTCCTGCAATTTACGAATCCGCGTTTCAATATTTCCACGAATCCACTTGATTGATACATCTGGTCGTTCAGCAAGCATTTGCGCAGCACGTCGTAAACTACTTGTTCCGATAATGGCACCCTCTGGAAGATCCTCCAGGGCCACATTTCCTTTTGAAATAAAGGCATCACGGTGATCTTCACGAATCGGTATAGAAGAGATTGTCAGTCCCTCTGGCATGCTTGATGGCATGTCTTTCATACTATGTACAGCAAAGTCGATTTCTTTGTCATACATTGCCTGCTCGATTTCTTTTACAAAAAGCCCTTTTCCTCCAACCTTAGAAAGCGTAACATCGAGAATCCGATCGCCCTTCGTTACAATTTTTTTTACTTCAAACTCATTCTGAACGCCAGCTTTCTTTAATTGTTCAATTACCCAGTTTGTTTGCGTAAGGGCAAGATTACTTTTCCTTGAACCAACTACGATTTTCCGCATAAATATCCTCCTATATGATCGTTAAAAGTGAAAATTTGAAAGTACACTAAATAAAAAGAAGTTTACCAATAATATCAGAAATGCTGCAGAATTATATATTGCAATGCGCTTCCCATTATACCCACGACCTACCCGTAATAAAAGATATACAATATAGACGAGCAATACGAGAATGGATCCCGCTGTTTTTAGATCAAACCAATAAAACTCTGAGCTGGATACGTAAGCCCAAACAACGCCTAGCGTGATGGCAATTAATAACAAAGGCACTCCGATTGTGATCGCTAGTAGCGCATACCGATCCAACATTTTTAAATCTCCTAAACGCCATAACCATTTTAAACCTTTCTTCTCCTTCAGTATTCGATATTGCGCAATATACATTAGTGAGCAGAAAAAGGAAAGCGTGAAGAAACCGTAAGATAATATAGCCAAGGAGATATGGGCCACCAGCATTTCATCTACTATTCGCACTCCACCTGTTGCGAAAGTTTCTTGAGCTTTTGTGGAAATATAGAGTAATAGAATAAAGAAACTAAATAAATTAATGAAAAACAAAATAAAGTGAATCGTAAATAATGCATTTACGATAAGCGATAATGTAAGAAGCACCCAGGAATAAAAGAAAAGGCTGTCTGTAAACGTGAAAATTGGTAAATTATGTTCTAAAATGACTTCAAACAGCAAGAATAACGTTTGAATAACCCATACCATACAAAGCAACCAGAAAGCTGTTTTATTTGCCTTCCGGTTGTTCTGGATGAAATCAATAAAGTACCCAATCAAACTTAGTCCATAAATAATTAAAATGAATTCATAAACCCATTTCAGTTCAAACATCATCTGAAAATCCTTTCATCAAATGGTTGTCATACTGTCCAGCATTGGAAAGGATACTTCGTTCTTATTTATTTTTTTGGAAGTACTATTTTTTTTTACCTGTTTCGCAAGTTCTTCCTGTAATTCATCCTCTATTCCAAATATCTCAACAAACAGATCCAATGATTCTTTTGCTTTGTCATTGCCAGCCATTTCTTTTGCTTGTGTAACTGGCTGCTTTAAAAGCTGATTAATGATGCTTTTGGTATGTTTGTTAATTACTTTTTTCTCCCTATCTGTTAGGTCAGGGATCTTCCGCTCAATGCTTTGTACCGTTTCAGCTTGAATAGAAAGAGCTTTTTGGCGCAGTGCGGAAATAATAGGAACAACACCAAGCGTTTTTAACCATTCCTTAAAAGTAACAATTTCCCCTTCAATCATTATCTCAATCTGTTCCGCTGCTGCTTTTCTTGAAGCAAGGTTTTCATCCACAATATGCTGTAAATCATCAATATCATACAGGAATACATTATCCAATTCACTTATCGCAGGATCCAAATCTCTTGGGACCGCAATGTCCACTAAAAACAATGGACTGCCTTTGCGTTTTTTCTGAATTGGAGCAAGCATACTCTTAGTCAATACAACATCATCAGAACCTGTTGACGTAATTAGTATATCAGCATCAAGTAGGACATCTGATAACCCATTTAATGGAACCGCTTTTGCTGCGAATTTTTCTGCTAGCACTTCTGCTTTTTCCAATGTTCTATTTAATACCGTAATTTCCGTTGCTCCAGAACCTTGCAGGTTTTTGGCAGCAAGTTCACCCATTTTCCCAGCACCAAGAATTGCTACATGCTTGTTCTGCAAATCACCAAAAATTTTCTTTGCTAGCTCGACTGCAGCATAGCTAACTGATACAGCGTTTTGTCCTATAGCTGTATCTTTCTGCGCGCGTTTACCAAATGTGATCGCTTGCTTGAACAGCTCATTTAACACAGTTCCCGTTGTATCGCCCTCTTGGGAAGTTAAAAAGGCATACTTTACTTGCCCAAGGATTTGCGTCTCTCCAACGACCATGGAATCGAGGCCTGTTGTGACACGGAATAACTGTTCAATAGCAGCATCGTCCTCAGCAATTCGCAAATAGGTGGAAAGTTCTGCTTTATCAATATCAAACCAATCAGTCATGAATTTTTTAATATAATAACGTCCTGTATGGACTTGATCCACTACAGCATAAATTTCCGTACGATTACAGGTGGAAACAATAACATTTTCCAACACACTCTTTTGCTCATTTAACTTTACCATTGCATCAGAGAGTGCATCCTCGGAAAAAGTAAGGTTTTCCCTAATTTCGACTGGGGCTGTTTTGTAGTTAAACCCAACCTTCAGTATATGCATCACATCTACCCCCAAAAAACTTTCAAGCCAGTCCATCTTCGTGCCATGGCTTTCGACATATTAACTATATTATAACATGTGTATCCAGTCACATTGCAGAGAAATGTGAACAGATTCTGAAACAATGTGTTAGGATATAACGTATATGAATTAGTACGAATGTACTGTATCATAAATAAGATTGAATAGGCAAGAAATCAACCTATATTAGGAAAGGTTTGTGAAATAGTGAAAAAACAAAACGCACTTCCAGCATATATACTAATAGGAATCGGTATCTTTTTCTTATTGCGGCAATTAAAACTTCCGATTATAACCGATTTCTATTCATGGCAGACTATTATCATTATTATCGGTTTAGCTCTTCTTATACATAGTTATACTTCCAAAAGCTATCATAATCTATTCAGCGGCTCGGTTTTACTTGGTATCGGCATTCATTTGCACGGCATACAGCATTATGATTTTTGGATAGATCATTGGGCTGTATATCCTCTAATTATTGGGATTGCCTTCCTTGTTAGACGGACAAAGGTCAAACAAGGGCTTTTCCCTGGAGTCATCCTTACTGCCGTTTCTATCCTGCTTATATTCTCGGTATCACTCCCCCCTTGGCTCGATTGGGTCTATCAGGTGATTGATACACTTGAACAATTTTGGCCGGTTGTATTAATTGTAATTGGATTGTATTTACTTATGAAAAGGAAATAGGGGAAATCAGCCTTGTTAGCTGATTTCCCCTTGTTTTAACCCCTTTATAAGATGGAGCTTAAAAATGCTTTTGTCCGCTCCTCCTGTGGATGATCAAATAAATCAGATGGTATGCCAGTCTCCACAATTTTTCCATCGTGCATGTAGACCACCCAATCCCCAACTTCTCGAGCAAAGCCCATTTCATGTGTTACGACTACCATTGTCATTCCTTCCAACGCAAGCTCTTTCATGGTAGCTAGCACTTCTCCTACTAACTCTGGATCTAGTGCAGAAGTTGGCTCATCAAACAACATCACATCAGGCTTCATAGCAAGCGCTCGTGCAATCGCAACACGTTGCTTTTGTCCACCAGACAATGTTGACGGGTAAACATTATATTTGTCTCCAAGGCCAACTTTATCGAGCAGTTCTTTCCCTTCCTTTACTGCCTGCTGTCGACTAATTCCTTTCACCTGTATAGGTGCTTCTGTAACATTACCAAGAACCGTCTTATGAGGAAATAAGTTAAAATGCTGAAATACCATTCCAACCTTTTCTCTAATTTTATTTAAATTGTGGGTTTCTTTCTCCACATTTTCTGATTCAATCGTTATAGTCCCACTGTTTTTAATTTCGAGGAAATTTAAACAGCGCAATAATGTACTTTTTCCCGAACCACTAGCCCCAACTAATACGACAACATCACTTTCATTAACTGTCATATCTATGTCCTTCAGCACGTGTAAATCGCCAAAGGATTTATTAAGCTTATCCACTCGAATCATTTCTCTTACTTCACTCATCGTTTACCTCCCGAATCAATCGCTCCGTGCTAATTTCTTCTCAATTTTATTTACTATTAATGTAAGAATTAAAACAATGAACAGGTAGTAGATGGCAACCGTAATGAAATACGGTAAATAGTTAAACGTATTTGAACCCATTGAACTTGCCACACCAAATAAATCCTGCATTCCGATAAAGGAAACAAGGGAAGAATCCTTTATGCCAATAATGAATTGATTCCCCAAGGAGGGGACTGCCCTACGAAACGCTTGCGGTAAAATAATTCTCCGCATTGTCATACCACTTGTCATACCTAGAGAGCGACCTGCTTCTCTTTGTCCCTTATCGATTGACTGGATTGTCCCTCGAATGATTTCGGCAATATATGCACCACTATGAAATGCCAGACCTGCGACGCCCGCCCAGAACATTGGTATTAGAAATATATCTGTTAGTCCGTAAAACAAAATGAAGATTTGGACAACTAATGGCGTGCCGCGTACAATCCAGATATACAGATCAGCAATCCATTGTAAGATTTTAATGTTGGATATTTTTAAAATAGCAATAAATAAACCAATTACAAATGCGATTAACAGTGAAGCGATTGATAATTTGAAGGTAATCCATAATCCCTCTAAAAATAAATCAAAACTACCAACGAATATATCGTAAAATTCTAAAAGTGACGACAACAACATTCATCTCCTTATTCGTACAGATGTGCGCAAGGTATGCGCACATTTTCTCTTTATTCCGTTGTTTCTGGTTCTTCTGTAATATCTTCACCGATCCACTTTTCAGCTAGCTCTGCAAGTTCACCGCTGTCTTTCATCTCTTGAAGTGCTTCATCAATTGCATTAAGCAGTTCTTCATTTTCTTTGTTAACGGCAATTGCTTGATTACTCACTCCGAGTTGGCCACGATTTTCAATCACCAGCCCATTTTCAATCGCCGTGATGCCTGTTATATCATCGGTGATTACAGCGTCATGGTGACCACTTGCTAATGATTGTAGCGCCACTACATCACTGTCAACTTGGGGAATATTATCCGTGTATTCTTCCGCCATGGATACATAAGAAGAACCTCGTGATACGGATATTTCCTTGCCATTAAGGTCATCCGCCGAAGTTATATCACTATCAGGACGTGTATAAATAACCGGCCCTGAATAATAATATGGTTCTGTGAAATTAACCTGCTCTTTCCGCTCGTCCGTAATGGTATGACTAGCTACCGCGATATCGTAACGGCCCTCATTTACACCTGTAACAATGCCCGAGAACTTAGCCTTTTGCTGAACAGGTTCTAATCCTAGTTTTTCAGCAATGGCCTCCCCGACTGCGATATCATAACCAACCATCTCACTGCCTTCCATGTAACTAAATGGCTTAAACTCTCCTGAAGCAGCAAATGTAAGCTTGCCATCTTTTATCAGATTATAGTCCCCACCTGCTTCTGCTTCACCTGAATCAGTGTTTGTACTACCCTCTTCTGATCCGCACGCTGCCAATAATAAAATAATTAAAGCAGAAAAAATTGCAATATTCAGTCTTTTCATCCGTTAATCTCCCTCTCTTTAATATGCTACGTTGTTTTTATTCCGGATACACGCTTGTACTCGCTCTATTGTCGCGCACCGATAACTAAAATTATAGCAATCTACGCTGCTTACTACCAACCTCCTATCCTCCCATTTCACCACATGTATGTATAAATAATTTAAATATGGTGTAATTACCTCTCTCCTTCTTATATATACCCGTATTACCTCGTCAATACTCCTAAATTCTTAAAAATTTTTAAAAAGTCTATATTTCAAGGGATAGCATATTCTTTGCCTCTTAACTTCGCTTTAATTCCCATACCAAGGGTAGACTTTTTACCCTAATAAAAAAGCCAAACACCATTCAAATAATTTTGACTGGTGCTTGACTATATCTGTTAATTTAGCAAATTGCCCATCTAGAAGGAAACTTAAGTACAACAGAAGAGCGGAGATTAAGATATTCCCTAGAACAAGGTTAAATATATTGGCTTAGCAATCTCCACGCTTCTTCTTTGCCTTCCCCTGTTTCTGAGGAAAAAGGCAGGAGATGATCCTCTTCGTCCATTTCTAATGCCTTTTTTGTCCTTTTCACATGGCTAGCACGTTTGTTTTTAGGTACTTTATCAAGCTTTGTAGCAACAATGATAACACGCAGGTCATAATGTTTAAGAAAATGGTACATTTGAATATCATCGTTCGTTGGCTCATGGCGGATATCCGTTATTAACAATACGGCCTTAAGTGTTTCACGTGTTTCGAAATACTCCTCCATCATGACGCCCCACTTTTCTCTCTCCTTTTTAGAGACTTTGGCATAACCATACCCAGGGACATCTACAAAATAAAAAACATCATTTATTTTATAGAAATTGAGGGTTTGGGTCTTCCCAGGTTTGGATGAGGTTCTGGCAAGGTTTTTCCTATTAATAAGCTTATTTATAAAGGAAGATTTCCCAACGTTTGATCTTCCAGCCAATGCGATTTCTGGCAGGCGATCACCTGGATATTGCTTTTGACTTACTGCACTAATTACGATTTCTGCATTATTTACTTTCATTTTTCTCCTCCACCAGTGCATACTTTAGTACTTCATCTAAGTGTGAAACTTTGATAAAGGTTAATTCATTTCGCACGCTCTCCGGAATATCCTCTATATCTTTTTCATTGTCAGCCGGAATAATAATTGTCGTTATCCCTGCGCGGTGTGCACTTAAAGACTTTTCTTTAAGTCCCCCAATTGGAAGAACTCTTCCACGTAGCGTAATTTCCCCGGTCATCCCAACTTCTTTCTTCACTGCACGTCCTGTTAGTGCCGAAACTAGGGCGGTTGCCATCGTAATCCCTGCTGATGGTCCGTCCTTTGGCGTAGCACCCTCTGGAACGTGAATATGAATGTCGTATTTTTCATAAAAGTCAGGCGCTATTTTAAGTTCTGTAGCTCTTGAACGTATATAACTAAATGCAGCTTGTGCAGACTCCTGCATGACATCACCAAGCTTCCCAGTAAGTGTTAGCTTTCCTTTACCAGGATAGTGGGATACTTCAATAGAAAGTATGTCTCCACCAGCTGCTGTATATGCCAGACCTGTCGCTGTACCTACTTGATCTTCTTGTTCCCTTAGGCCATAACGATAAATAGGTTTGCCCAACAGCTCCTCAAGGCTTTTTTCGGTAATAATGACGCGCTTTTTCTCTTCAGATATTATGATCCTTGCAGCTTTTCTGCAAATTGTAGCAAGCTGCCTTTCTAAATTTCTAACTCCTGCTTCACGTGTGTATCTACGTATTAATTTTAATAATGCTTCATCTCTCATTTGTAGGGTGCTTTTCTTAAGCCCATTTTCTCTTAGTTGCTTTGGTAATAAATGTTCTTTCGCAATATGCAGCTTTTCCACTTCTGTATAACCGGCAATAGAGATAAGCTCCATCCGATCCAGCAAAGGCCCTGGAATATTGTTTACATAATTTGCGGTCGCAACAAATAATACGTTCGACAAATCATATGTTTCTTCAATAAAATGATCACTGAAGTTACTATTTTGTTCAGGGTCTAGTACTTCAAGCATTGCAGATGAGGGATCTCCACGGAAATCATTAGACATCTTATCAATTTCGTCTAAAAGAAAGACAGGGTTTATTGTCTTTGCCTTCTTCATCCCTTGGATAATCCTTCCTGGCATTGCACCAATATAGGTTCGACGGTGTCCTCGAATTTCAGCCTCGTCCCTAACACCACCTAGAGATATACGTACAAAGTTTCGATTAATGGATCGCGCAATCGATTTTGCCAGTGAAGTTTTCCCCACACCAGGAGGTCCTACAAGACAAAGGATTGGCCCCTTAATAGAATTGGTTAATTTTTGAACAGCAAGATACTCCAATATTCGTTCCTTCACTTTATCTAGCCCATAATGATCAGTGTTTAGGATATCCTCTGCCTTATTTATCTCAATGGTATCTTCAGATTGTTGCGTCCAAGGTAATGCAATTAGCCATTCTAAATAATTCCTAATGACAGAACTTTCCGCTGAGCTTTGTGGCACTTTCTCATAACGGTCTAATTCTTTTAGTGCAACCTCCAAAATATTTTCGGGCATATCGGAATTCGTTATTTTATCTTTTAACTGTCCAACTTCCCCTGTTTTGCCGTCTTTCTCTCCAAGTTCTTTCTGGATCGCCTTCATTTGTTCGCGTAAGTAATATTCTTTTTGCGTTTTTTCCATTGAGGTCTTTACTCGTTGCCCAATTTTTTTCTCAAGGTCAAGCACCTTTTTTTCGTTTGTGATAAGTTTAATAAGATATTTGAGTCTTGCTACGACATTCTGCGTTTCCAGCAATTCCTGTTTTTCTTTTATTTTTAGAGATAAATGCGAGGTAATGAGATCAGCTAGCCTTGAAGGCTCATCTATATCTGCAACCGTTGCATAGGTTTCTTTATTAACTTTTCGAGAAACGGATACATATTGTTCAAAAAGCCCTAATAAAGAGCGCATAAGTGCTTCCTCTTCGTTCGAGTCCCCGTGTATATCTTCTCTTTTTTCGATTTCTACCTGAAATGCATCACTACTATCTTCTGTGTAACGAATGATCTCACCGCGGTGTAAACCTTCAACCAATACACGCATTGTTCCATTAGGCAATTTTAACATTTGCTTCACTACTGCCATAGTCCCGATAGAATAGATATCTTGAGGCTCTGGTTCATCCATACTTACCTTCCTCTGTGCTACAAGAAAAATGGTTTGGTCTCCCATCATTGCTTGCTCAAGTGCAGCAATGGATTTATCTCTTCCTACATCCAAATGTATCACCATTGATGGAAAAACCAGTAATCCACGCAAAGGAAGGAGAGGGAGTTGTATTGTCTCTTTAGTCATGAAACGACCTCCGTATTTCGTTAATATGTATAATATAAGTTAAAATTCTTCTATGTGTTCTTAAAGTTTATATAAAGCTGTACCATTTGTAAACGCGAAATACTATACATCTTGTTTATATTGTAGCATTCCCTTCATCAACTCAACCTAATCAGAAAAATACTTCCCAATGGATTGGGGAATATTTTTGGATTAGCATAGGTGGAATTGAATTAGAATAGTACTTACAACTCTAGTCAAAGATGCAAAAAAAGACTGTCTTGGCAACTAAATCACTCAAGACAGTCTTGTGCTACCCGTTCCGTATCTTTGTAAAACAGCGATAAGCTTAGAAAGGCTTAGGCACTTTCTTTAGGCTCTTTATTTCCTTCTTTGACGGTTCCATCGCGGAAGATAAGTTTAGGACTGCCATTCTCTTCCAGTACGGTATCTTTCGTAATAACACATTTTTCAATATCATCTCTTGAAGGAAGTTCAAACATTACATCAAGCATAATCCCTTCAATAATGGACCTTAGACCACGGGCCCCTGTTTTTCGTTCAATTGCTTTCTTGGCAATTTCTTTTAATGCTTCTTCCTCAATTTCCAACTCTACATTATCAATTGAGAATAGTTTTTCGTATTGTTTTACGAGTGCATTTTTGGGTTTGGTCAGAATTTCTACAAGTGCTTCTTCATCTAATGGTGTCAAGCTACCAATTACAGGAATACGACCGATAAATTCAGGAATTAAACCGTAACGAAGTAGATCTTCTGGCAACACTTTAGAAAGTAGTTCACCCATTTCGAAATCCTGTTGCTTCTCATTTGAGCCAAACCCAATAACTTTTTTACCAAGACGACGTTTAATTACCTGGTCGATACCATCAAACGCTCCGCCAACGATAAACAAGATATTTGTTGTATCGATTTGAATGAATTCTTGATGAGGATGCTTACGTCCTCCTTGTGGTGGTACACTCGCTACAGTTCCTTCTAGAATTTTCAATAGCGCTTGCTGTACCCCTTCACCAGAAACGTCTCTTGTGATAGAAGGATTTTCAGACTTACGTGCAACCTTATCAATTTCATCAATATAAATGATGCCTTTTTCTGCTTTTTCTACATCGTAATCCGCTGCCTGGATCAGTTTAAGAAGGATATTTTCTACATCTTCTCCTACATAACCTGCTTCAGTTAAGGAAGTAGCGTCCGCCATTGCAAACGGCACATTAATGATTCTTGCCAACGTTTGAGCAAGAAGTGTTTTTCCGCTACCAGTTGGGCCAATCATTGAAATATTACTTTTAGACAATTCCACATCATCCCCAGTGGCTTTCGGGGAATTGATCCGTTTGTAGTGGTTGTATACAGCAACTGAAAGATTTTTCTTTGCTTTGTCCTGTCCAATTACGTAGTCATCTAGTATTTCACAGATCTCTTTTGGTTTTGGAATTTCTTTCAGTTCAGTATCTTCCTCTGTACCTAATTCCTCTTCCACAATTTCCGTGCAAAGCTCAATACATTCATCACATATATAAACGCCTGGTCCGGCAACTAGCTTACGTACTTGTTCTTGACTCTTTCCACAAAACGAACATTTCAGTTGTCCTTTTTCTTCATTAAACTTAAACATTAATTTCACCCCTAAAAGTTTAAATCTCCACCTGAATGGAATTTTCAGGATTCAACTTTCATAGTCATCATATCAGATCAAATTTAAAATACAAAGCGATACACTTTCATAACAATAGCATAATCTAATTATGGATAATAATCCGTAAAAGTCAAATCATACTACTTATACTATATGTAACTTTCTAAAATTAAGTATTTTTATTAAAACAGATAATCCATCATATTTTTTAGCCTAGGGGCTAAGATAATAAATGGAAAGTAATATGAGAAAACAAGGTGCGACTTCTCTGCACCTTGTTTTAGTATTTACCTTATCTAACTGAGTCTAAACAAAATTGTTTGAATTAGACAGTTTTACTGTTCTCAACAAGAAATTCAATTGCTTTGCGCATTTTAAGGTCGCCTTTTACAGCGTCAGTATTTCCGCCAAGCATTTGTTTCAACTGATCCAATTCAGTTCCGTACATAGACGCCATTTTTTCAAGCTCTGCTTCTACGTCTTCTTCGGTAACCTCAAGGTTCTCCTCGTTGACAATAGCTTCCAGTGTAAGGTTTGTTTTGACGCGTTTTTCAGCATCTTCTTTCATTTGTTCTTTCAACGCACTCTCATCTTGACCGGAAAATTGAGAATACATTTCCAATGTCATCCCTTGCGCTTGTAGACGCTGTTCAAATTCTTTAACCATTTGATCAAGCTCTGTATTAACCATTGCTTCAGGTATCTCAACCTGTGCATTTTCAGAAGCTTTTTCAATTAAGGTTTCTCTGGTTTGATTTTCAGCATCTTGTTTTCTTTGAGCTTCAAGTTCTTCTTTTTTCTTGCTCTTCAATTCTTCTAGAGTTTCTACTTCTTCGTCTACATCTTTAGCGAATTCATCATCAAGCTCAGGAAGTTCTTTTGCTTTTACTTCATTTAATTTCACTTTAAATATAGCTTTTTTACCTGCAAGTTCTTCAGCATGGTAATCTTCAGGGAATGTAACTTCAATTTCTGTTTCTTCACCAGGAGTTTTTCCAACTAATTGCTCTTCAAATCCTGGAATGAATTGCCCGGAGCCAATTTCCAGTGAATGGTTTTCACCTTTTCCACCTTCAAAAGCTTCTCCATCTAGGAAACCTTCAAAGTCCATAACAACAGTATCGCCTTCTTCAACGCTGCCTTCTTCTTTTACAATTAGTTCTGCGTGATGCTGACGTTGATGCTCCAATTCGTGGTTAACATCTTCATCTGTTACTTCAACAGACTGTTCTTCTACCTCAAGACCTTTGTATTCACCTAGTGTCACTTCTGGTTTAACTGTCACTTTAGCAGTGAAAACAAGTGGCTGACCTTGTTCAATTGTTTCAATATCAATTTCCGGCTGTGCTACTGGATCGATTCCTGCTTCTTCTACTGCACTGATATAAGCCTCTGGTAGAACAATGTCAACAGCATCTTGATACAATGCTTCTACACCAAAGCGGTTTTCAAAGATTTTACGCGGAATTTTCCCTTTACGGAATCCAGGAATTTGAACATCCTTGGAAACCTTTTTAAAAGCTTGATCTAATCCTTTATCAAACGTTTCTGCGGAGACTTCAAAAGTAAGTACTCCTTCATTTCCTTCTTGTTTTTCCCATTTTACTGACATAAAATTTCCCTCCAAAATCAAATCTATTGTTTCCAATCATTTTACACGTTCATTATGATAACTACTTATATAATGATCTAAATTTACAACCATCTTATTATAACATAATTACTATGCCTTTCAAGCATTTCAAGCCCAGCTTCTACTACTCTTCAATAATGCTTAAGTAGAGGGAGTCACATAGCATAACCTCTTCACTAAACTGTTGCATTTTGTCAGATTGTGACGACCCCTCTTCCATATGTATACCAAGGTATTCCTGGCCAACATGCTTTATTGCCTCAGCCAGCTGGAATACTTCCTCTGAAGGGGGAAGTATTGGATAATGCACATACAAGAAACGAAACAACAATTTTTCTAGCATTTCAAATAGCGTAGGGTTTTTCTGCTCCGTTTCTTCCAATAAACTTCTGGTTTGGTGTAATATCGCAATATCATCAAGCTTCTCTAACTCGGA
Source organism: Oceanobacillus jordanicus (assembly GCF_022095695.1). Taxonomy (GTDB): domain Bacteria; phylum Bacillota; class Bacilli; order Bacillales; family Amphibacillaceae; genus Oceanobacillus_B; species Oceanobacillus_B jordanicus. The sequence goes on along the minus strand of NZ_JAIFZM010000022.1, from coordinate 8,818 downwards.
AGGTGTTACGGTGTGTTCCCTTCCGAACTTATGTATGCCTACTTCTTGGTTATAGTCTGATTCCGTTAACCATTGCATAATTACCGTTTTGACAACAGGGTGTACTTTCTCATTAGTGAGCATTGGTGGAATCGTTTTAGTTGGCAATGCGGACATCTGCCTTAAACTTTCTATGATTCTCCACTGTTCTCGATGATCCTCTTCTTCAATAGCTTCAATGAGACCATTTAGTTGAGAGCTTGACTTCTCCACCGTTAAATCTGCTTTCATCTTACTGCTCATCGTGTATAACTGTCGAAATTGTTCTTCCAGTGGCGGTGGAACGTCACCCATTTCAAATTCATAATCCACTTGTTCCATTAACAATTCATACTGATTCGTCTGAAATAAAATCGTCAAATAAATATGTACGTAATGATAATAATGTTCATCTTTCTCTGTAAGTAATTCCTCACATATCTCTTGTGCTTCAGTATGTCGGTCCAATTCCATTAGACAAATTAGCTTCCCAATTATTATTTCATGGGATCTTATGTGGTAGCTTAACAATTTATCCAACTTAGAAAGGGCCTCTTCATACCTTTTATCTTTAAGGGCCTGCACACTCTCTTCTTCCAAAACATCTTTCCACTTTGGGAAGAGAATAACATTCTCTTTTTCTGTATGCTGCTGCATCAATTTCCTCCTTTCCAACGTATTTATTCTATTATTAATCAGTCAATAGAGATACATACCCTGATTTTGTATAAATAAACCTCTTACCAAAGAAATTTAAATACAATAAAACAGATTTTAGCCTGTTTCTTCATTTAGTTAACAAACTATAAGTAAGAAGAAGGTTTCGTCTGTATAAGTGCAAATCACCTACAGAATCGCCGTATACTATGTAGAACTAAGCTATGTAATTATAACATGAATCTAAGTGAACATGCCGAAATAGTAAGTGGTTATATACTTTAATCATTTTTCTAGAAAGTTTAACACATATACCTAATGTTTGCTATAACCCATTCTGAACAAAAAAACCTCACCATGCCGTCAAGGTCACTAAACTTTAAACTATCTCTTCTACTAAAAACAGACGATTGACTTGAGCAAACTGCCATTCCAAACTATCACTTTTAGAATAAGATACATTATCAAGATAAAAGGAGGGAAAACAATGGGAAAAAGAAGAAGTCAAAATAGAAGCTTTGATCAGGATGGAAACCAAGAATATTACTTTGCAAAAGCGCATGCAGATGTAGACTTTGACAGCGATATCGACGTGGACAACGACAATGACAATGAGAATGATCTAAAAAACAAGAACAAGAACAATAACTATAATATCGTAAAAGTCTATGTTAACGGTTGTGACGTTAGATCTGCTAGTGAGAATGAAGAAGTTGATGCAGAGGAAGAGGAAGCTGAAGAAGTTGAACAACAACCTAGAAAAAGGTGCAGAAATAATAGGAACAACGTATTTGGCGCAAATCAACGTAACCAAAAACACAGAAGTTAAATTGTAGTGTTATGTGAAATGTAGCAGAGTCTGCTTTCTTTATTTGTAAAGAGAGCAGACTCTCTTTTAATTCTATTTAATAGACACAGGTTTTTTATAGTATTTTTCGAACGAAATAGTTATTAGGCTATAGTAGTTAGAATAACCGCTATCCCGTTAAAAGTTCCATGAATGATCATCCCAGGTATAATAGAATTTGTTTTTTCGTAAGTCCAAGCGAAAATTAAACCGGAAATAAAATTGACAGGCAACGTATTATACGTAGGAATGTGAACAAGCGTAAATATTGTGGAGCTAAAGAATAGGGCAGGTACTAAACCCCATTTAACTCTAAACCACTTATAAAGAAAGCCTCTGTAAAAGATCTCTTCATATACGGGAGAAATTATTGCGGCTGAGACAAAGCCAATCGTTATAGTTATCCAGTTCATACTTTGTTTCAAGGATTGTGTTTTATTATTATCAGTACCTATACCAAATAAGTCCATTATGCTTACAAGCGCGATACTCGTTGCAATTAAGATTAGGAGCCAAACAAATATCCGTTTCCAATAATCCTTCTTAAAGGAATGAATCCCTATTTTTCTCCAACTATAATTAAATGGTCTTAAAGCCACCACATACACAGCAGTAGTAAAAACAATCGCCATAATCAATCCTGTTAACGTACCTGCATATAGATTACTGTGGAAAATGTTGCTTAATAGGTCTTGTAATAGTCCTTCTAACGCGAAAGGTACAATTACAAAAGTAAGTATCAGTAAAATGATAAGTTCCTTAGCTGTCCATTTTGCTTCAAAAAAATGTTTCAATTCTGATTCCTCCAAATATAATATGGTATATTTAGAATAAAAGATTACGCTACGTAACCTGCAAGCATAAAAGGGGAATTTTTTATGAAATATTTTTCTACCGGTGAAGTTGCAATAAAACTAAACATAACAAAACGTACAATCCGTTATTACGATAGCATTGGCTTGGTAGTGCCAGATGTGAAAGATCAGAATGGTAAGCGATGCTACACAGAAGAGGATGTTCTACTTCTGCAAAAAGTCCTACTACTAAAATCTACTTCTATGTCTTTGGTTAATATTAAAAAAATGATTAACCAAATTTCAATAGAACAAATTGTGGCAATCCATAAGGAACAACTTCTTACAAATATAGAAGATTTAAAGAAGGCCTTAGCCTACACACATTCGCTTATTAATACAATTAAGTTGGAAGGCTCCATACCATGGGAGCGACTTTTACCACTTGTTTCCAAAGATCTTGATTCTAGCAATGAGAATAAAAATAAGGTAATGAATAAGTTATTTGTTGAGGAAGAAAAAGAAATTTTGGAGAATAACCTCCCCAAAATGGGGTCAGATTCATCCAGTATTAAAAAATGGATTAATTTAATAAGAAGAATTGAATTAAGTATGAATGCAGGGAACTCCCCTAGCTCCGTTGAAGCTCAAATTATAGCGGAAGATACGTTACTATTATTGAAAGACATGTTTAATGGAAATAGTGATTTGGAAAGAAAATTTTGGGAGGCTAGAAAATCAAAAGAAGATTCACAGGCAATGAAATTATATCCAATCGATGAAAGCATTCTAGAATATTTGGATGAAGCGATAGAACAATATAATAAGGTGAGAACTTAGTGTAAAAGAAGCCCAGATTGCCAGAGGGCTTTTTTAATACATTAAAATAGAATATAAAAAAACCTTACAAACGAAGTGTTTGCAAGGTTTTTTTGAGACGTCCCAGGCAGGATTCGAACCTGCGACCCACAGCTTAGAAGGCTGTTGCTCTATCCTGCTGAGCTACTGGGACAAGTATGTATGGAGCGGGTGAAGGGAATCGAACCCTCATCATCAGCTTGGAAGGCTGAGGTTTTACCACTAAACTACACCCGCATGGAATATGTAATTGTGTTTTCATTATAACACATTTTATAAATGGGTCTTTACTGCCTCTATAAAACAAAGTATGTATTATTTCTTACTCATTTCGTTCGTTACTTTTTTAACGGACAAGAAATATTATATTAATAAATCGAGAAAATGTCAACACTTTATTAAAAAAAGATTAAAACCTGCCTGGCTTGGTAAAAAATAGCCTAGCAGGTCTCTCTTTCTTCGTTTATATGGAAGCACGAGTAGCTAAATCTTTTACTTCTTTTCCATCCAATGTGTAAAATGTGACGTATATTTCACCTGGTGTTTCCCACTCCATGATAGCATAAGTCTTTTCCATTCTTCCTCTTGGCTGGCGAATACTTCCTGGATTTATAAATAACTGGTCATTCACCTGTTGCGCACCTGCTACATGCGTATGACCAAAACAAATGACCTGTGCACCTAATTCCTCAGCACGATACCCAGCTGTTAACAAATTTTGTTTTACATTATGCAAATGTCCATGCACAGCAAGGATTTTAACTTTATCAATTTCCATTGTCTGTTCTTCTGGATATCTTGTGTCCATGTCACAATTTCCTGCTACTTTAAAGAAACCTTCCATCTCTTCAGAATCAAGATCCAGTTCAGAATCTCCACAGTGGATCATGTATTCTAAATTATGCTCTTTTTTAATTTGCAGTAATTCATCTGTTAACCCATGACTATCACTTATTATAAGAACCTTTGTCATTTATCATCACCCCAACTATGTATAATCTCACAGCGGCAACATGATTAGAGAAAACCAATTCTTTATGCTTTTCCTTCTTTGTACCCTTTTATCCATTCATCAAACTGCTGAATAGCTTTCGTCCTATGGCTAATACGATTCTTTTCTTCGGTAGTTAATTCAGCCATCGTCTTCTCTTGATCGCTTGGTATAAAAATAGGGTCATAGCCAAAACCGTTTGTTCCGCTTTTTGTTTCCGCAATGTGTCCCTCACAGAAGCCAGTTCGAAAGATTGTTTTCTCTCCAGGAATGGATAACGCAATAACACAAACAAATCGGGCGGTGCGCTCCAACCTGGATACTCCTTGCAGCTTCTTTAATACTTTGCCCATGTTGGCATCATCGTTTTTATCGAGGCCAGCATATCTGGCCGAATATACACCTGGTTCACCATTCAGAGCGTTAATTACTAATCCTGAATCATCCGCAAGTACAGGTATCCCCAATTTTGCAGAAATTTCTTCGGCTTTTAGTGCTGCATTTTCCTCAAAGGTAACACCAGTTTCTTCAACATCTGGTATGTCTTCCGTAAGATCAAGCATAGACAATGCCTCGATTTGATAACGGGAAAAGAATTGCTTAAATTCAGCAGCTTTTCCTGCATTTCTAGTCGCTATGAGAACTTGTTCCATTACAATCACTCCGTTATTCTTTTGTTTCACCAATTCGTTCAGCTAAGTCACCAATTGTATCACGTTGAATTTCAAAGATCTGTTCTATTCCCTCTCCAGCTAACTTAAGCATTGTCTGTAATTGATTAGCTGTAAAGGTAGCTTCCTCACCTGTACCCTGTATTTCTACAAATTCTTGCTGTCCAGTCATGACGATGTTCATGTCAACATTCGCTTGGGAATCTTCTTCATAATTTAAATCTAATATTTCCGTGCCATCTGGTAAAACACCCACTGATACGGCACCAAGAAATTGTGTTACAGGCATCTTTTTGATTTTCTTTGCTTCTAGTAGTTTGCCGAATGCCAGGACGACTGCAACAAATGCGCCTGTAATAGAAGCTGTACGCGTACCACCATCCGCTTGAATAACATCACAATCTACCCAGACGGTGCGCTCTCCTATACTGTCCAAGTCCACAACCGAACGCAAAGCTCTGCCAATTAAACGTTGAATCTCCATTGTTCTTCCACTAACTTTCCCTTTAGAAGATTCACGAATATTTCGCTGTTCTGTAGCCCTCGGTAGCATAGCATACTCAGCAGTAATCCAGCCCTTTCCCTGACCACGAAGAAATGGTGGAACTCTGTCTTCAATGCTTGCATTGCATATTACTTTTGTATTTCCTACCTCAATTAACACAGAGCCTTCTGGATGTGTAATATAGTTCGCTGTAATATTTACAGACCGTAAACTATTTATTTTTCTTTCATCGTTTCTCATGAATGTCTCCTCCTTGTTTCAACCAATAGCTTAACATATTTTGCACGAAATCAACACGTTAATACATTATAAGAAAAGGGTATTTTGAGTCCCGAATCTAAACATCAAAAATAAAAAAGAGGCTATATTGCTTAGCCCCTTCGCTTAAAGCTTTTCAGTTGGTGTAAATTGTTGTTTCGTTACAGGCTCCTCGTATGTCTCGCCGTTTTCATTGACCAGTTGCTCGACATTCTCCACTTTTACATCAACTGCTTCAATACCTTGCTGCTCTGTCAATGTCCTTACAATCGTCTCCATCACCTCGTCCGCGATAACGCCTTCCCCATCTTTCAGTAAGATATCTTCATTAAATGTTAGGTTCAATACACCATCACTAAGTGTTGGTTCCCCTGTCAGGAGTGTAGTAGAATTAAAGACGTGCTGCACGTTCGTATTAAAACCAGGTCCCTCGAGTAGAGATTGTATAATGGAAGCATAAATTTCTTCATCATTTGTCTCTACATATTGTGTTACTGGAACGTAATAGCGATTCTCATCATGCTCTGTCGGGTAATACATCGTAACAGCTTTACTATTAATTAAATCAGTAGTGTCTGTTTCTGTAACATTAATACCGTTTGCCCTAGAATAACCTTCACCAATTGGGGTACCATTGACTGGCATTTCTTTTACCGCATGTCCATTAATTTGCAGCTGAACGGTATTAACATTTTCGAACTGGGTCAGTGTATGTGTTATTGATTCAAGTATTTGTAATTCCTCTTTTGCATCATAGTCTTGAAACTCCTCTGAGAAATCGACCACTATTGTTCCGTCTTCCTGAAGATTCACTCCAAGAATTTGTGTCCCTTCTGGAAGCACAGCCTGGAATCCATTTGGCAACATGGAAGTGACTGGTCCACCTTTAACTAAGTGTTCCAATACTTGAGAAGCTACCTCTTTTGATTCTGGATTAGGCAATTCTATAGTCTGTGCCGCTACCATGCCATTTGCATCCACTAAGTACAGTTCTCTTGGTACAGTTTCGTTTACGCTTGTTTCTTCACCGTCCCCTGCCACACTTTCATTATCTTCCCCGTCTTCTATATTATCAACGGGTGATGCATTTTGTGGTGGATCCATGTCCTCCAGCGATTCCTCTCCCTGGAAACAACCTGATAATAATATGGCCATTGTAATACTTCCTGTTAATAATATCCCGCGCTTATACATGTCTTTCCCCCCTAGGATGGTTTGTACTACTATGTATACGAGCCTCCAGTGAAAATAGACCAAAACAAGATAAAAATAAGTGAGAAAGAAATAAGTGCACTTTATAAATAAGTTGAAAAATTAGTATGTTTGGCGATTTTGCAAGATAAGGCCATCCTTTCTAATAGATAAATAAAAAACCCAGTAACCTATGAAACTAGGTTTTCTGGGTTTGCCCAAGTTGAGCTTTTTTTATGGTAACCATTTGTAAATATGGATCTTTGAATATACTTTTAGCAATCTCAATAAAGATTTCCAACTCACCTGTTGTATAAAACTCGTGAACAGGTATGACATCACCTGTTTTAATAATCTTATGCACATCGAGGATAGTACTCGTTTCTCTGGCTGTTTCTTCACTCGAGGAGATAACTGTCACCTGTTCTCCCATCACATTTTGAATCGTTTGTTTAAGCAAAGGATAGTGAGTACAGCCAAGTATCAATGTATCCATCTCGCCTTCCATTAGAGGAGATAGTGATGACTCTACAACTTCCTGGGCTTTTTTACCGGTTAATATCCCCTGTTCAACCATCGGTACGAATAACGGACAGGCCAGTGCATTTACTTTAATGCTTGAATGGATGCTTTCAAGTGCCTTGGTATAAGCCTCACTACGAATTGTTCCTTCTGTTCCAATAACACCAATATTATTATTTCTTGTAAACTTAATAGCAGCCCTTGCACCAGGTTGAATAACACCGATAACCGGAATATCTAACTTCTCTTGTAGTTCCTGTAGTGTAAACGCTGTTGCAGTATTACATGCCACCACGAGCATTTTAATATTTTTCTCCAACAAAAAATCTACTAACTCCCAAGTGAACTTTTTCACTTCTTCTTCCGATCTAGGTCCATACGGGCATCTAGCTGTGTCTCCAAGATAGATTAATTTTTCTTTCGGCAGCTGCCTCATCAGCTCATATGCTACCGTGAGTCCGCCTACCCCAGAGTCGATGACCCCGATTGCCTGCTCCACAAAAATCCCCTCTACTTTTCTATTATTTTTTATCTACTTGTATCATTTCTTCATGTAAAAAATCGAGTAGTTCACTTAATTGCTCTGTTTGTTCAAGGGAAAATTTATCAAGCACTTCACCAAGATATTCCTGCCTCTTTTGAATTACCTCTTCAATGATGGATTCTCCCTTTTCCAACACATGAATTCGGACTACCCTTCTGTCCTTGGAATCGCGAACGCGTTCTACCAGTTCATTTCTTTCCATACGATCCACCAAATCAGTCGTTGTACTAAATGCCAAACTAATTTTATTTGATAATTCACCTATTGTTAAGTCGCCTTCTTCAAGCAACCATTGCAATGCAACAAACTGCGGGGAGGTAATAGGATAATTATTTAAAATCTTACGTCCATTTTGTTTAATGATACCTGATATATAGCGCATACGTTTTTCTATTTTGTTTATTGTGATCGTAGATGCATCGGTTTTCAAAAATGTAACCCCCTAATGATCTTTCATTGTTAACCACTATCATGTAAACAGGATTTCAACCTATAATATTCAGTAAACAGTCAAAATGTTTCATTTTAAAGTAGTCCTATTCTACTGTTCCCATTATAGCCACAATTGGTATAAAAATAAATGATTAACCTATTATACCAAAATTTCATCTGTTTCACAGTGAAGTTATTGGAATTGTACGCACCGTTTTCTCATTCCCTTCATACTTTATAGAGACTAAATAATTTCCCTTCAATTTGCAGCTCTATAAGAGCAAGGAGGGGTTAACATTTGAAGGACAACGAGTTTAAACCGAAGCAACTACTGACAAAGCGAGAGAAGGAAGTATTCGAATTGTTAGTACAGGATAAAACAACAAAAGACATTGCTCAGGAGCTTTTCATATCAGAAAAAACTGTCCGCAATCACATTTCAAATGCTATGCAAAAGTTAGGAGTCAAGGGGCGATCACAAGCTGTTGTAGAGCTCCTTCGTATGGGGGAATTAAAGCTCTAGATTAAAA
>NZ_JAIFZM010000021.1 GCF_022095695.1 Oceanobacillus jordanicus | reverse complement strand
AGAATTTCATTTTCCTCTTGGAGCTTTTCAAGCTCTTTTTTGTGGGCTTTCTTTATAGATTCATACTCAGATGGCGTTATATACTCTTGGGATTGATCACCCTGTAGCTTTTCTTTTCTATGTTTTTTTACCCACTTTCCCAGTGTGGAAGCCGAAAGGCCAAGTTCGTAAGCCACATCTGTTATCTTCCTTCCCTCCTCTACAATTAATTTCACTACATATTCCTTGTACTCTTTATCATATTGTTTCCCCAAAGTGAACACGTCCTTTTATTATTTAGTTCATTATAAAACAAACCACTTTTCACATGTCCACTTTTTAGACTAACCTCAATAGGCAAGCACTCATGGTTGATTGAACGGCATACTTGATCGATAGGCAAGCACTCATGGTTGATTGAACGGCATACTTGGTCGATAGGCAAGCACTCATAGTTGATTGAACGGCATACTTGATCGATAGATTAGCACTTGTGGTTGATTGAACGGCATACTTGGTCGATAGGATAGCTCTTGGTAACAGAAACACTCTCCTACACACCGCCCAGTCATCCCGCTTCCAACCCACGCTGTCATAATTGTCCATCTCTCTGAGTAATATAAAAGAAAGAGGACTGGGAGAGGTGATGGTTATGAAAAAAGTCTTTCGTCCGTTCTGGAGCTTTGATATTAAGAAAACGGAAAGCTGGTTGGACCGTATGGCGCAAGATGGCTATCAATTGGTCACTATTCAAACAGTAACTAGCTCTTTCTTATTTGAAAAGGAAGAAACCTCCTCGATAGTACATTACCATATTGCTTATGAAAGAGCAGAGAAGAATCCACTATCCCTACCACTCCAAAAAGATGGCTGGGAATTAGCCATACAACAGAAAAATTGGTATATTTTGTGCACGCAAAAACCTACCATGGATCGTAAAAGCTTCCCTGTTCGAGAAGGGTTAATTAGAAGGAACCGCAATTTGCTTTATCTTTTTGGAGGCATGACAGCTTATGCCGCCTTAACTACAGTCTTTTTCTTACTGCTAAGTGGCATTACTTTATATTTTGATGGGATGCTAACAATTGAAGCAAACCCGTTCTGGCTGGTAACACTTATCATTTCTGTATTACTTTGGACCATCGCCCCATACTGCACGCTCCACCTGTATAAAGGCAATAAGCCATTCTGGTAGACCGCCATTACCGATAGGAAGCGAGTAGCCCCTCAAAATAAATGATTTGGGAATGATCGGTCTTCCACATTTAGTTGAATATGATCTACTGCAACTCCTGCATTTACCCCTTCAATTCTTCCTGCTGTTGTCATCAAAGCCATTCGCTGTCCTTGGTGCCTACTCAGATGCTGGACAAAAACTGGATCAAGCTGTGTCATATAAGCTGTTGGTTGTGGCACTGCCTTGATTGGATAAATTTCTGTGTGCACTGCCGGCATTTGGTTTACATAGCCTGGCTGGTCAATTGGCTTTTGCTCCATATGCATTTGATTGGTGTCCCCGTGCTTCATTCTTCCCATCTCCCTTCCTACATATTTTTATTTATACCTATGACAGCTGGGCGATTGTTGTGCTTTAATCTGTTTTAGCGAACGGCCATGCCATTATGAACAGGAAGAAAGGAGAAGACATACAATATCTCACACCATAAATAATGATTGACTTTCAATTAATGGAAAGGTTAAAATGTGGTGTACCCATTTCCAGTGGGAAGATTTTGAGACAGAAAGGAGAATAGCTAGAAAACGGAACGACAAAGCGCCAGGACTATTTTCCGAACGGTGAGGAATAATAGTTGACGAGGTCGGAGGTTATCGATATTTCGGCGGATGCCTCCCGGTTGTACATCCCAATCGTTATGCTTTTTCTTAAAACAGTGAGGTAACTTATTGGACAAAGGAAAAAGGAACAGGATGACATACAACAAACACGAGAAAGGGGCAGTAAAACGCTCCTCTATAACAAAATATATTGGTCTGTTTGTCTGCCCCTTTCACGTATAAGGAGGCCCACTAATTATGTGTGGAATTGTAGGATATATTGGACAAAATGATACAAAAGACGTTTTATTAAATGGACTTGAGAAGCTAGAGTACCGCGGGTATGACTCAGCGGGAATTGCTGTGCTAAATGATGAAGGAATTAACCTTTTTAAAGTAAAAGGTCGTATTGCTGCGCTTCGTGAACGCGTAGATAACTCTGTTCATGCAACAATGGGAATTGGCCATACGCGCTGGGCGACACATGGAGTGCCAAGTGAAGATAATGCACATCCACATCGTAGCACGTCTGGAAGATTTACCCTTGTTCATAATGGTGTTATTGAAAACTTCCAAGAAATTAAAAAGGAATACCTTCAGGATGTAAACTTTGTTAGTGAAACAGATACAGAAGTAATTGTACAGCTTGTAGAAAAGCTATTTGCTGAAACTGGTAGCACTATCGAAGCATTCCGTAAAGCAATGGAACTTTTAAAAGGCTCTTATGCTATTGGTCTAATTGATAACGAAGATGAAGATACACTATATGTGTCTAAAAATAAAAGCCCACTACTTGTAGGTCTGGGTGATGGCTTTAATGTGGTTGCAAGTGATGCAATGGCGACATTGAAGGTTACGAATCAGTATGTGGAAATCCATGACAAAGAAATTGTTCTTGTTAAACGTGACGGTGTCGAGCTACAAAAGCTTGATGGCACAGTAGTGGAACGCAGCCCATACACAGCTCATATTGATGCAAGTGACATTGAAAAAGGGACGTACCCTCACTTCATGTTAAAAGAAATCGATGAGCAACCTTTCGTAATGCGCCGAATCATTAAAGAATACCAGACAGAAGATAACAAACTGAAGCTTGATGCAGATGTACGCCAAGCAATGAAAGCTTGTGACCGTATTTATATCATTGCTGCAGGTACGAGTTATCATGCAGGACTTGTTGGGAAAGAGTTCATCGAAAAACTTGCGAATATCCCAGTAGAGGTTCATATCGCTAGTGAGTTCTCATACAATATGCCATTACTATCTGAAAACCCACTGTTTGTCTTTATTTCTCAAAGTGGTGAAACAGCGGATAGTCGTGCCGTTTTAGTTAGAATTAAAGAATTGGGACATCCAGCACTAACGATTACAAATGTGCCAGGATCCACCCTTTCTCGTGAAGCAGATTATACTTTGAATTTATATGCAGGACCTGAAATTGCGGTAGCATCTACAAAAGCATATACTGCTCAAATTGCAGTATTAGCCATTCTTGCAGTAGATACAGCACAAGCAAAAGAACTTGAACTGGACTTCGATCCAATGCAAGAGCTTGCGATTGTTGCAAACGCAATGGAAGTCCTAACAGATCAAAAAGAAGCCATTGAAGAACTTGTTCGAGAAAACCTCGGCACAACAAGAAATGCATTCTTTATTGGTCGTAGCACGGACTACCATGTATGTCAGGAAGGTTCACTGAAACTAAAAGAAATCTCCTATATCCAAGCAGAAGGATTTGCTGGTGGAGAACTGAAGCATGGTACCATCGCTTTAATTGAAGAAGGCACACCAGTTATTGCCATCGCAACACAGGAAAATGTAAACTTGTCCATCCGTGGAAACGTACAGGAAGTAGCTGCTCGTGGAGCAAACACCATGGTATTCAGCATGAAAGGACTAGAGCAGGATACAGATGCATTCGTTATCCCGCATGTTCATGAATTGCTAACACCACTAGCAAGTGTTGTACCAATGCAGTTGTTGGCTTACTACGCAGCACTACACCGTGACTGTGACGTAGATAAACCACGTAACCTTGCTAAAAGTGTGACGGTAGAGTAGGTTATTAAAATAAGAACCGAGAGACGTGTTGAGTGACAATAAAGTCGTTTAATTACAAATAAAGTTCTTTAATTTACAATAGAGTTGTTAAATAAACACACGTTATCGATTACAATTATAGTAATCAAACGTGTGTTTTTTATTGCGCTAAACTTATGAGGTGATGATTGCGTGGCTAATGCTAAATACAGGATCAAAAGAAGAAAAAATGCTTTGAAGGAATTGAATGAACTAGTAGAAAGACACTCTAATCTATTGCGTTATGCTATTATTATTATAAGAATGTTCAGTGGGAAGTTTATAATTTGTGCGGGAATTGAAAAATACTTGGTGGACGCATAAGCTAATCATCTATGGTGAAATAAAAAAAGGGAGTCGTGAGTTATGCCAAATAAGGGTTTGCAAAAGCTTCGTGAATCGATCGATTTAACATTGAACCAGCCAGGTGCATACTTTCAATTGGAAATACTAGCAACAGGAATATCTAGTAGTAGTCACGGGATTGCTGATTTTCAAAATGTTTCCTCTACAAGTAAAGATTCATTTAGATTCCCAACTTCTGAACCGGAAGAAGGGCAGGTGGATAACAACGAAATTATATCTCTTTTTCATCAAGGTGAAATTTTCCACTTGCTAGAAGTTGATGGTGGGGAAAAAGAATGGACAGCCTTTGAAACGGGTGATACAGGGTGGGGTTCATCTACATTAGCGCCCCTGTTTTGGTTACAGGGAGTTGACCAGGTAAAACCTCTAGGGACTTCTCGTTATCAGCTATCAATTAATATGCAACGGTATATTTCTGAACAACCCACGTCTGATGCACGTGCTCAAGCAAAAAAATCGTTGGAGAACAATATGGTTGGCTTGTCAACGCAAATACTTTCCTGTGAAGTGAAATGCGATCCTCGAGGGCGAATTGAATGGCTATCTGTTATTATGCCAATAGATAACTCTCCAGAAATCCCAGTTAGTTTGGAAGGAGAAGAGGAAGTACAACCAACGAAAAAGACTATTTCGCTGAGCTTCATCGATCATCCCCCATCCATTCCTAAACCTGATGCAAATTTTCGCTATTCGACAATGGAGTTTATTAATTCAGCAGTAGAACAGGATAAGTTGGACTTGCCTACAAGAGAAAAAGACTGAGATTAATCTTTTTTCAAAATGGATTCTTCTGCTTACGGTATATATAAAATTTGTAAGGTATTTAAAGCTACATAAAACTGAGATGTACCATATAACCCTTTGAATTATCCAAAGTGCATGATATTTTAAACGACTTTATTGTGCCCTTTTTGTAGAACAATTAGGTAACAGTACCAATAATTAAACAACTTTATTCCCACATTTGCCAAGAAAATGGGTGGTGTAATGCGCATTTGCGGCTTTAAAAATAAACAACTTTATTGTTATTGATCAAGACGTACAGAGGTGCGCTTTCTCGGTTCTTTTTCATGGCTAAATATCTAGTCACCTTGTGGCGGTTGATTTATAAAAAAATCTACGACTAAGATGTCCTACTTCCTAAAATCAACTCCGATTGGTGTAAGATTTTTTTAATTCGGGTATTGTAATTATGGACATCATGAAAATATCTATTTTCCATTCTCAAATTACATTGCAAAATTTTTATAGGAGATGAGATTTTGACTTTAAATAATAACGGTTTTACTTTAAACGATGGTGCAGTGCTTCCTTTTGTAGGATTAGGCACGATTGGTATTAATGGCGATCAGGGGACGTTTGAAATTTTAAACGCCTTAAATATAGGATATCGCTTGATCGATACGTCAACAAACTATGATAATGAAGGAATTGTCGGTGAATCGGTGCGTCGGTCTGCACTGCCCAGAGAAGAAATTTTAGTCAGTACGAAATTGCCCGGCGCCTACCATGAATATGATAGAGCATTTATCTTTATTCAAGAATCACTACGCCGCACTGGATTACAATACTTTGATAAGTATTTAATTCATTGGCCGAATCCTAAGGACGGCAAGTATGTGGAAGCTTGGAAGGCTTTAGTGGATGCTCAAAAACAAGGGTTAATCAGAACGATTGGCGTTTCAAACTTTGAACCTAAACATCTGGACGACATTATCGAAGCAACAGGTGTGACACCTGCTACAAACCAGGTGGAGCGTCATCCGTATTTTAATAATAACCGTATGGTGGAAGAAAATAAAAAACGGGGCATTCTTACTGAAGCTTGGAGCCCTTTTGGTCGAGGATATCTGAATGACGTGCTGGAAAATGCTACAATTAAAGAAATTGCGGATAAGTACGATAAGACCCCGGCAGAGATCATTTTAAATTGGAATTATCTAGCCGGCGTATTCTCTATACCAAAATCAAGTAATCAAGTACATCAAGAAGATAATTTCAATAGTACCAACTTTGAATTAGCACCTGAGGATATTAAAAAAATTGATTCATTGGATAAAGGAGAAGACGGTCGAGTAGAAGGGCAGGACCCAAACGAATACCACGAATATGTGTAGGCAGGGCGCTATAAAGTGAAACTTCACTTCAGGGGGGATTTTTGCTCTCCCCCCCCACTAAGGTATTCGTTTCATATAGACAATGTCGTTTTTGATAAGATATTCGGTTGGAAAATCTGAATTAGAAGTTTTTGAACAATAGATAAAAGGAGGGTCTGCTTTAAACAGGTCCTCTTTTTATTTTTAAAATTGTTCTGTTAACACGATTATGTAAAAAGGGTTAATTTAAATGAGATTAATGTTATATATATAAACAGTGTATCTCATCAATTGCTTCATAAATAATAACTATATTTTTATGCCGCACTTATAAGAACTGATTACTGTCATCAAATTTTCCAGTCGACCATGGTATTTACCACCGTTTCCCATCGTATTTGCCAATACATATGTAAAGCACTGGGACACCTTGTATTGGAATGTAGCTACGCCTTACCATTTAGCCAATAGTAAAACAAGAATGTGTTAGAATAGTTAGTAAGATTTAGTTAACAAACAATGAAACTCTTAAAAATATCCTAATAGAAAAGAGTTCAGTTAAAAATAGGAGGGTTTTAATGAAATCTATTACGAAAAAACGTACAAAAGCATTTTTAATTGATTTGGCAATCTCAAGCGCTGTAACAGCTGGTGTAGAGTATTTTCTAAGGAAAAAGGTGAAAAGCGAAGCGATTCACGCCCTAGTAACACCATCCATCGTAATGTGGACACTTGAATATGGACAGCTACGCCGAAATGGTCAAACATTTGGTTACAAAAAAATGGGGCTAGAACTCGAAAGCAAGGAGGGTTCAGAGCTGACATCTGGCCAAATTATAAAACGGATGGGTTATCGGGATACTGTGAGCTTTTTTGATTACTTAAAAAACCCTAAGAACTTTGAAGGCCAGGATGGAGCGGTACTTACTCACGATCGTTTTTCGAATACTGTAGTGAAAGAACTTTGAGAGATAAGTGTCAAGTCGCAATAAAGTTGCTTAACAACAAAAAAGTTTTGAGTGTTCGATTATACTAAAATTAAACGAACGTGCCTATATCACAGCTGAAGAGATGCTTGCAGAAAGTTCAACTGAAATTCAACCGATGGGAATAGGCCGTGGCATCTTATCTTGCTGCAGTGCTTGGTATTAGTGCTATCGGTGAAGCAAGCTTGTTTCGATCATTCGTAAGTATTGAAGAGGTGATTTGATGCACAAACTTTTGGCGATCTCAATTTTAGGAATGGGTTTAACTGGTGGCGTCTTAATAATTTCGGTCTCACAGTTATTTAGACCTCCAATAGGGAATATGTTGAAGATGATTAACGCTGCTTCAACAGTAGCTTTTATTATCTTCGCCGTCTCAGCTTTAGTATTTCGTCGGCGATTAAATGAAAAAAGAGAGTAATATATTTATTAATTTAATAAGGTCGTTATTAAGGAGTAGACAATCTTGTCTACTCCTTAATTGTTTGTTCTATGTATGGTCAGTTCGAGTAAACCCCAGAATTTTTGACAATAATCTCTTAAACTGATATCTCATATCGTACACAGGAAAACCGCAAGCTTTATCGAACTAGAATTATAGCAACCTAAAGTAGGCAAAATAGGTAATTTAATTTAAAGGGTTATGACGGACATCATATTTATGAATTATAGGTAAAATCTTGGAATGAGAGTACTTGATGAAATAATAAAGAGGCATCCAGTAATTGGGCGCGATTGTTGATGGAAGCATCTACAACGTATACTAATTCACTATAATTATATCTGCACTATACGTTATTGAATTGAGATAGAAAATTTATTGGGTAAATATCTAAGGAGGATTTCCAGGAAAATGAACGCTTTAACCAAATTTGAAAATCAACTAAAAAAGGACAAAATTAATAGTGCTCTTGTACAGAGGGATAATACTAGGATGGTCGAATATTACCGCAATAATAAAATGAAAGAAAAGCAACATAAAATATATTCTGTTACAAAAAGCATTTTATCCATAGTGGTCGGAATAGCAATAGATAAGGGGTATATCGAAAATGTTAACACACCAATTGATCATTATTTTCCGGAACTTAATAATACCAGAGAGAAGCAGAAGATCACAATAAAGCATCTACTTACAATGACTTCAGGAATACATTGGCCGGGTAATGGTAGCATGATACCAAGCAAAAATTGGGTCAACTTTGTACTTGATCAGCCTATTGATAACCCTCCTGGAAAAGAGATGGTTTACAGTTGTGGTTCTTCCCATTTGGTAAGTGCCATTTTACAAAAAGCTACCGGATTAAACACAGAAGTCTTTGCCAGAAAGCGGTTATTTACGCCACTTGGCATTACAGATTATAACTGGAACCATGATGCTCTAGGCATAGCTATTGGTGGGTTTGGATTAACGCTGAGAACAGAGGATATGTTAAAAATCGGCTAACTATATTTAAACAAGGGGAGATGGAAATCCAAACAAATCGTACCCTACCGTTGGATTGAGGAATCTACCGGTCCTAAGGTCAAAGTTGATGGTACAACTTCATACGCTTATCACTGGTGGAATGAAACATTCGATGGTCGAATTGGGAGGATGTTCTTAGCGTCTGGATATGAAGGACAGTATATTATTGTTGCACCTTACCACCAATTGGTTGCAGTTTTTACCAGCAGTATAAAGGATGATGCAAAAAGACCTTTAATCTATTTCAAAAGACTTTCTACTAACTTATGTCAGGAGTCAGTAAATGCTTTTTCGTCTCCCTTAAAAAAGTATATGCATTTTTAGTACCTATAAAGAATTGATGCTAATTCATGCTTATCTAACCCTTTATACAATGTGAAAGCTGTAAAAGGGTATTTTTTGTAAGTAGTTAATTAAAGGAAATAACTACTATTCAGTAGTTCCCCCAACTATCCCCTAGATTTATACAAAAAATAAAGGTCTTTTCAGTAAAGTATAGAATAAGTAAAACAGATAAACAAAAGTTACAAAAATTAAGTACACTTCATTTTATACAAAGTATCTTTATTAAAATAAATATAACACTTCCAATTATAATATATTCCCCTCCAGAAATGAGGTGAGCACCATAAAAAAGCTATTCATCATACTAGGTAGTCTTTTCATTGTTACGGCTTGTACAGATGCTAAAATAACGGTTCCTATAGAAAATATGAAGAAGTATCGCAAGAAAAAGAAATAGTTGAGGAAACGGGAGAAGAAACAGGCAATGAAGAACTAGTTCCCCAGAATGCTAATGAAAAAATAGATATTTCCATACTTAGTAAGTCAGACGTTGTTACACCAAGCAATATTGGTTTCTGTTGGAATGAAAGTGTAGAGGAAGACTGTGCACTAGCACCGAAAAATCCAAAAGAAGAAATTCCAAGCGAATCACCGTTATTAGTGAATAAAGAAGAAGAACTAGAAATCTATATGTATGTAGAAAGAGATAAATTGTTAGTCTCTGCTCAACCTTACAAAGTGGAAGTTATCCAATTTAGCCTTCGCGATGAAGAAGGGAAAATTGTAGATAGCAAGACAGATAGGGACCTAATTAAATTTGCAGCTCCTGATGAAAAAGGAGCACATTTTTATCTTATACATGTAATCTGGGATGAAAATGAGACAAAGAGAGCCTATTATGCATTCCGAGCAGTCGTAAGCTAAACGAATTTCGGCTATACCTTAATCAATTTGCAGGATCTTTTCTCTGGTTTGTTCAGAGGTAAGAAAGAATAAAAATTGGCGTTACATTGTTCTTAGACAGCAACAGCCACATCCAGCTTCAGCGCCCAGAGACTAGCGCGACTTCTCTCACCTCCGTACGATAAGTCAACATCAGCTCCCTACGGTCGCCGTGTTTCCTTTATCTCCTGCGGCTCAGTCCAGTCCATAAGTCTCTAAACGGTCGCTTGCGCTTTTGATCTAGGAGGTATTTCTATGAAGGATTTGTTATTATTTGAATTTAAAAAAATAACCAAAATCCTCTATTTTATGATGATGCTACTAGCATTAATCGCATTTGTTAGCTTTTTCTTTATTTATAGTTACGTTCATACAGCAAGGGTTGATGATTATATTTATAATAACGAAGCCATAAAATCAAGCCATCAATTATCAATTGATGAGCTAAGTAATACAGAGGAGGATAGAGCTACAAATAAAGAAGATATCAAATTTTTCCGGGGAGAAATGGAAGAGATCGATATGCTGTCTGAATCTGCTAGAAATCATGATTGGGAGAATATTATCCGTTACGAAATAGCATCTTCTGAAGAAACAGTCAAAGTACTTCCGTCTCAATCAGAGGAGAATGTTTACACATGGCCTACGCACTTTACAAATGAAGTTGTTATGGAAAAAAACAAATGGCTTCTCGAACACCACATAAAACCTGTCCTTCCTATACATAGTTTTTCAGAAATAACGGCGTATGACAGGGTGTTCAACACAGCCATTGATGAACAAATTGCATATGAATTTTTTAATAAGTATGATTCGTCTTCCATATATTTTTTATTTCTTCTTGTTGAAAATGGCTTAACCATTGGAGGGGCTATTTTCTTTTTATTCCTTTTTGGAAGTATGATCACAAGAGAAGGTCTAGGTCGAAATGGACCAATTCACTTCCTGGCTACCATGCCATTGAAGCGCTGGAAAATTATCTGGAGTAAGTTGATAACGACTATTCTCTTAACATTCTTTGTATTATTTGCCACAATCCTATGGGGAACCTTACTAGGAATTGTTTTTGACCGTTTTGGTGACTGGGGCTACCCTGTCCTCATTTACGAACCTGATTTCTCTTTTCGATTTATAGAGATGGGAAACTTTATTCTATTATCATTGCTACTCTTTTTAAGTTTATTGATTTTCTGTTATAGTTGGCTATTTTTATATTCTGTTTTATTGAAGCAGACGTTTATGACAATTGTGCTTACCATCATCACAGTGGGGTCGGGTTATCTACTAAGCGGTTCCGATATTGCAATAACCCAAGAGCTTGCACCATTTAATCCTTTTCATTACTTTCATATTACCGAAGTTATTACAATGGAATACGCATTTAACGCAGAGAACTATAATTTCACCATGTGGAACGGTATTATAAGTTTATTTATCTTCAGTTTAATTATAATACTCGTTGCTTTCTTACTTTTTAGAAGAAAAGCCAAGTAGTATTAGTTTAGTAGGATGAGGAGGATTCCGATGATTGTCCAGGTTGATAACTTAAAAAAGAAATATAAAAAAGACTGGATTCTTCAAGGGGTTCAGTTTGAAATAGATCACCCCCAAATCGTTGCATTAGTCGGCCCAAATGGCTCGGGGAAAACCACTCTATTTAATTGTATGACGAATCTATTATCTTTTAATAGTGGCAGGATTAAACTGCTAGAAAAGGATTATACGGATACATCCCTTTTCTATGATATTGCATATTTACAGGATAATCGAATTCTCTATGAAAACTTAACTGCATATGACCATTTGAAATTCGTTTCTAGTGTTATGAAGCTTCCTAATTCGAAAATAATAGAAGTGGCAGAGCGGGTTGGTATGCAACGTTATTTGAAAAAACGGATTCAAAAATTCTCGCTCGGTATGAAGCAGCATCTCCTTTTGGCGATGGCGATCATAAATAGTCCAAAGTTATTGCTAATGGATGAGCCAATAAATGGATTAGACCCTACTAGTGCCATTAATATGCGGAAGATCTTATTAGAGTTGCACGAAGAAGGTACCACTATTATTATTTCTTCCCATAATTTAGATGAAATTGATCGGCTAACGAACACGATTTACTTTATGAAAGATGGAAGAATTTTAGAAGAATCATTGAAAGACTATAATACAAAAAAGTATTTTCTAACTGTAAACCAGATAGACCAAGCAAAAGCCATTTTAGAAGAAAACGCCTATCCTGTTAAAGTTAATGAGGAGGAACAGATTGAATTTGATGACAATCATACGTCACTGCAAGAAGTGATTAGCCTCTTAAACCAACACAATATCCTAGTTGAGGATACGGAAATCATTCGAATTGGAGCTGAAAAAAGGTACTTGGAATTATTTGAAGGGACCAACTCGGAATGAGGGTATTTTTATTTGAGTTGAAGAAAATTGCTTGGACGAAGAAGTTTCTCGTAATACTTCTAATTCTTTTCTGTTCTGTTGCATTCTTATTCATTCGAAATAGTTTATTTGCGGATTACGCCCAAGAGCAAAAGATGAAAGAGCTCACCTTATTTATAGAAACGAGTGCTTCTCATGATTTTAACTACACAAATGAGATAGAACGCTTCGGCAGCAATGAGGAGACGGAGAGGAAACAAGCCTTAAACCTAAAAGTGTGGGATCTTGCAAAGGAGCTGGCTAATTCATTTACAGCAGAGGAATGGAAATCGACTTTAACAATCGAAAACAGTCTATTAATTGCAATTCGCAATTATAAGGCGACAGGCGAAGATTATCCTATTTCCGAAGATGATATCTCCTATAAACTAGCCAGGAACCATACTTTATTAGAGTTAGGGATTGCCCCGGAATATGAGAACTATAGCACAGCTTTTCCCAACTTCCTAAAGCAAGTGGTTGATGTATTCATTAATTACGGTGGTTTACTAATCGCTTTATTGCTTGTTGGAGAAATTGTGACAAGAGAATTTGAGAATAACTCTATTCGTCTATTATTTACATTACCATTAAGCAGGGCAAAGTTATTTTGGAGTAAGTATGTTAGTGCGCTTACTATTTCCTTTTTTACTTTTATCTTTGTTATAGCCGTCGGGATGTTGGTCGGAAAGTTATTCGGGACAGATGGTTCATTTGCTTATCCAGTACTGATTGAGAAAGAGGGACAATTCTTCTATATGCCTACAATGGACTACATACTTTATGTTATCCTGCTTTTTGCTATCATGCTTCTTTTTGTTACGGTTTTATATGTGTTTTACAGTTTAGTGTTTAAGCATTTACTTGCCACGTTAGCAGCTATCGTTGCAACGCTGGCAGGTGGCTATCAATTAGGAAATTTGATCAATTGGGCACCTTTCTCCTGGGTAAATCCCTTTCAATACATTTTCCCTCAAGAAGCAATTCTGTATCAGAACAATGAGCTGTTTTATCAAGGGATTCCCGTTACTTTGTTATTGACGTTGCTGTTACTAGTTATTTCCATATGGAGAATGAAGCAGAGTTTTGATTAAGGGTGGAATGGTGTGTCTGTTACTGTTAGTTCACTCATAACATATTGAAATCTAATTAAGTTGCTAAGGAGAGAAAGCATATGAAGTTTGTTCTTATTACTGGACCACAAGCAGTAGGTAAAATGACAGTGGGGCAGGAGTTAGCAAAGATAACAGACCTAAAACTATTTCATAATCACATGACGATTGAATTGGTCAATCATTTTTTTGACTATGGCACGAAAGAAGGGAAAAGATTAGTAAACTTATTTCGGCAAGAGATATTTGAAGAAGTCTCAAAAAGTAATTTGGAAGGAATGATTTTCACATACTTATGGGCGTTTAATTTACAAGCTGATTGGGATTATGTAAACAGAGTAACGCAGCTATTTGAGTCCAAGGGGGCCACAGTCTACTATGTAGAACTAGAAGCTGATCTGGACGAGAGAATTCAACGTAATAAAAGCTCTAATAGGCTGGAACACAAGCCTTCAAAAAGGAATGTTGAATGGTCTGAAAATGAGTTGAAGCGCTCACTTGAGAGCTATAGATTGAATTCTTTAGAAGGTGAGATCAATTTCCCGAACTATATGAAGATCAACAACACCAATTTGAGTGCGGAGGAAGTTGCAGAATTAGTTAAGAGGGAGTTTAATTTATAGAAGTTGCCTGAGAAGAATATAAAAAATCACAAATCTTCGAGGATGGAAGCTTTTGAATGGGGAGACTTGAAAAATGGAAATAAGAAAACCAAGTGAGGTTGAAATCGAAAAGATATTAGCACATTCACCCCAAGCGATATTTGAGGGAACTTTAGGAGAAGTAGAACCAACGATTGAGAAAGCAAAACAACTAGTAGAACCTCTTTTAAGAAGGGGAGTTATTATTTAATAGCAACTGAAAACAATGTAATAACGGGTTGGATTCTTATAGGAGGAAGCAAAGATCAGTTTTCAGATAAGGCAATCGGATTTATTTATAAATTGTTTGTTTTAGAGGAATACAGAGGTAAAGGCATTTCAAAGCAATTGATTAAAACAGGCGTTGAACAATTGAAACAAGAAGGATACTCCGAAATTCGTTTAAGCGTATTTGATGGAAATCCAGCAATTAAGATATATGAAAGTCTCGGCTTTAAAAACAGGACAATTACAATGAATATTTCATTATAAATAAACTTCTTTCATCGTTTGTTTGGGAGCAGCAATTTTAGTTTATCTTAAAGCTTGGTGTTATCTATTAAAAAAGTTTTCGTGCTACTTATATTTAATAATAATGTGCTATTTTGTAAGGATAATTTATATGTTTTATAACTTAGTATTCAATAAGAGGAAATTTTAATTTAGCTTTTTTTAAAATGCTTTTGAAAAGGGGGTAAGTACTAAATGCAATTAGGAAATGTATTGGTATTTGGCGGGACAGGAATGCTAGCTGAAGCCACTGGATGGATTGCTCAACATGCAAATCATACAATCGCCTTTGGAAGGGATGCTCATAAACTGGCACGATTAACCCAAAAGTATGAGGCTGGAACAAAAACTCTAGACTACACGGATATTGGTGCATTAAGAGAAAATATAATAAATGCTTACAAAGAACATAAAGAAATCAATATGGTGGTTGCCTGGATACATAATACTTCTCCTAAAGCGGTGTCTGTAATAAAGGATACACTAAATCAGCTACAGCTTCACCAAGAATGGACTCTGGTTTTAATAAAAGGTAGCAGTAGTCGTTTATCAGATATTAAGGAAACGCAAGAAGAGAAATTGCCAAACTGTACTGTTAAAGAAGTTAGGTTGGGGTTCAAAATAGAAGAGCAGGGCTCTAGATGGTTAACCCATGGTGAAATTTCAGATGGTGTTATTCAAGCCATTAGAGGAATTGACAAAGAAACGATTGTTGGGACATTAGTGCCTTGGCATAAGCGGCCGTAGTATTTTTAGAGTAGTGCAACATGGCAGCTTTCACCTTCGATTGTTGTAGTGCTGTCATTTAACCAAAAAAATAACCCACCCTTGAGTAAGCAGCTCTGGTGGATTATTTCTACCCTATGCTGACCCCCTTGCAGGGAGCCTTAACTATTGCAAACCGTTTGGTGTACCAGCATCAAGTGGTTTTTTAATTATATGTTATCTTACTTGTATTCTACCCTATTCTAAGTAAAAAGAAAACAATCACTCAATGGCATGAGTTTTTTCTGTGGTATCTATAACCAGAAGTTCACAAAAACCAAGTAAAAGCTCTTTAATGATCCACGACAGACATGCAAACCTAAAGTACAATCATGGAACCGCACATTTTGGGCAAAAGGGTACTATGTCAGTACAGTGGGGCTCAATCAAAAAACGGTGGCAAAGAACATTAATGAACAGGAATCTAAGGATAGATTACGAGACAACATGAGTAAAAGTGAATACGTCGATCCATTTAAAAAGTAGGTAGGAATATAAACGGTTGACGGTCAATTTCGAAGCCCCTTTAGGGGGCCTCGTTGGTAAAGTGACCTTATAGGGCGAAACTAAAACCGCCCGTTTTACGGGCAGATAGTTAATTTGTTTAAAAAGAAGTGAAATGAAAATTAGTGGTGAATGTTAGGCGTAGATAAGCCACGGCCAGATCCAGCCTGAAGCTGTGCTAGGGTGGAGATGAATTGTTTGGTTTTCCTGTATTAAATACAAATAACGAACATTTGTGCGTTTTTTCTGATATAATAGATGTAATATTCACATAAGAAGGTTGTGAAAAATATGTCTATTCACAAAGCCTATAAGTTCCGAATCTACCCAAATGCATCACAAGAAGTCTTCATTGCGAAGACGATTGGTTGCTCCCGTTTTGTGTTCAATCATTTCCTAAATCAATGGAATGAAGCTTACACGAAGACGGGAAATGGCTTGACATATAAGGCTTGTTCCGCCAAACTGACACAACTTAAAAAGCACTTAGTATGGCTTCAAGAAGTGGATAGCATAGCCATGCAGTCAGCGCTTAAACACTTGGCTAATTCTTATAACCGCTTTTTTAAAAAACAAAATAAAGCGCCACGCTTTAAGTCAAAGAAAAACCCTGTTCAGTCTTATACGACGAAGTGTACCAATCATAATATAGCGGTGGTTGGGAACAAACTCAAATTGCCAAAATTAGGTCTTGTTAGATTTTCCAAGAGCCGAGAAATTGACGGACGTATCTTGAGCGCTACGATCAGGCGCAATCCGAGTGGAAAGTATTTTGTTTCGGTTTTGGCTGAAACAGAAGTAAAATCGTTAACCAAAACAGGTTCTGCTGTTGGAATTGACGTCGGACTCAAAGATTTTGCCGTTCTTTCGGATGGAACATTATATAAGAATCCGCAACATTTTCGTACATTAGCGTGCCGCTTGGCAAAAGAACAGCGTATTCTATCACGGCGTAAAGAACTGGCGATAAAGCAAAAACGAGCCTTACAGGACGCCAAGAACTATCAAAAACAAAAACGAAAAGTGGCGCGTCTCCATGAGCGTATCAGCAATGCACGGCATGATTACCTGCATAAAATTTCTACTGCTATTGTCAAAAACCACGACATTATTGGTATCGAAGACTTGCAGGTGTCCAACATGCTGAAAAATCACAAATTAGCAAAAGCTATCAGCGAAGCGAGCTGGTCCCAATTTCGACAGATGCTGGAATACAAAGCGGCCTGGTATGGGAAGCGCGTGATAACCGTTGCCAGAAATTTTCCGTCTAGTCAGCTTTGCTCCACACCAGATTGTGGCTATCAAAATAAAGCCGTTAAAAATCTCGGGTTGCGCCAATGGGTTTGTCCCCATTGCGGCGCCCATCATGACCGGGATAAGAACGCAAGCTTGAATCTTAGAAACGAAGCGTTACGTACTTCTAACTGCGGGAGCGCAGGGATAGCCTAATAACATAACTTTCGGGTACGAAGGTGTTCTTAGGAATCCCCCACTGCAAACGTCCGTTAAGTGGGGGTCATTCAAGAAGGGCCGCCAACTGCAAATGGGCTGCCACATGCGGGCCATGCTCTTGGTAGAACGGTCAAAGATTTTGCAAGATACAAAACAATGTCTGGCTATCAGGTCTTACGAAAAGCTTGGGATACCCATGGCTTACCTGTGGAATTAGAAGTAGAAAAACAGTTAAATATTCGTGGAAAAGATGAGATTGAGGAATACGGTGTTGAGAATTTCATTCAGAAATGTAAAGAAAGTGTTTTTGCTTATGAAAGTGAATGGAAACAATTTATAGAGGCACTTGGTTATTGGGTTGATATGGAAGACCCTTATGTAACGCTAAACAACGAGTACATTGAGTCTGTCTGGAACATCTTATCCACAATTCATGAGAAAGGTTATTTATATAAAGGGCATCGAGTTGTCCCATATTGTCCACATTGTGAGACTTCCCTTAGCTCTCATGAAGAGGCACAAGGCTATAAAGATGTTTCCGATTTATCTGGAACAGCTAAGTTTCGGTTGACTCTTTTTACAGCCTGTATGCCGAGATCGATCAATTTAATCCAGCTAGTGACTTGGGAGGAACTCCGACAACGCTCGATAAATGGGTTGTATCTCGTTTAAACACCGTTACAAGGGATGTGGTTCAAAGTCTAGAGGATTATGACATTACAAAAGGCGCAAGAACCATCGCCACCTTTGTTGATGAACTTAGTAATTGGTATGTAAGGCGTTCAAGACAACGTTTTTGGAGTAATGGAATGACGGAGGATAAGCGAGCAGCATTTAGTACCTTATTTGAGGTTTTAATGAAGCTTTCTCAGCTAATGGCTCCTTACACACCATTTGTTTCAGAAGACATATACACAAGCTTAATGAACGAAAGTGTGCATATCTCGGATTATCCACAACCAGATAAAAAACTTGTGGATGAACGATTAGAAAAAGATATGGATGCCGTTTTGGAAATCATAGAGCTTACCAGATCGCTGCGAAATACAGTAGGCATAAAAACAAAACAACCACTATCCAGGTTGGTTGTCGTTCCAGCAGAAGAATCCAGTTTATCCACTTTGCAGAAGTATGCTTCTATCATCGAGGATGAAATGAATATAAAGGACGTAACATTTAGAGAGGATGCTCGAGATTTAGTACAGTTAGATTTTAAGTTAAATTTCTCAGTTGTTGGACCAAAGCTGGGTAAATCTCTAGGTGAAGTGAAAAGCAAAGTAGAAGCATTAGGGAACCTGGAAAAGGCGAAGTTTCTTGAAGAGAGCGAATTGCAGGTAGTACTAAATTCAGGTGACACTGTAAAACTCACTAAAGAGGACGTTCTTGTTGAGAGAAAGGGAAGAGATGGCTTTGCATTACTGGAAGGTAGTCATTTCCTAACCCTATTAGATACAAATGTAACGCGAGAATTAAAAGAAGAAGGATTAGTAAGAGAAATAATTCGAGCAGTCCAAACATACCGAAAAGAATTGAATTTACCAGTCGATTTACGAGTAGACTTATTCATCCAGGCTGATACATGGCTGCAAAACGTTCTGATTGAGCATGATGAATTAATGCAACGGAACCTAATATTAAACAATGTTCATTTTGAAGGTAAACCAGATATGAGAAGTTTCCATGTAGAAGGCAATGAAATAAAAATGTTTATTAAATCATAGGAAAACCATGTAGGATAAGACACCTTGCTAAACAGGAGCAAGGTGTCTTTTTTACATAAGTTTTTAGTAGGTTGGGTTGAATTAAATGAAACATCCTTTAGATAAAAACGTCTTACTTATTGGGGAGGAATAAATACAATGCAAAAGTTATTGCGATTTGTAAGTGTTTTAATTATTACCTTGGTCGTTGTAGGTTGTCAGAATACAGAGTACTCAACAAAACCGAATCAAGAACAAAATAATATTCCTGATTACACCCCTTCAACTGAAGACGTTAAAGATAGAAATGGTGATATTGAGAATATAAAGAGGTTTGAAGAATTTCGTCAGAATGTGGAAAATGGACGGAAAGATAGCGTTAGAGTAGTGAGGTATACCACTGAAGGTGACCCAATGCTGCACGACCTAGAATATAGCGGGGAAATAATAACTTCAACACGTGACACAAGAAGGGATACGTTTGGCGACGGGGAGATTAATACCACAACTTGTACCTCAATAAAAATAATAGAATCCACAGAAAGTACGGAGTACGTTTTAGAGGGTTGCGAGAATGTTAAAGACGATATTATTTTAGTAAATTTAAACTTATAGGTGTTGAGTAGTGCTGAAAATATGACACATCGTCTCTATACATATGGCTTTGTCATAAATTATAATACCCAAAGAACACCTGGAAAAGGTAGTGCAATTTTCCTTCTTACTGGAAGCGGTTATACACTTGGTTGTGTAGCAACTTCTCAATCAAATGTCGTATCAATTTTATAGTGGTTGGACCCATCTAAAAATCCAGTAATCGTTATGACTCCTAGTCAAAATTTGAGTAACTACTAAAAGCTAAAAGACCTCCAGTGTAGGTCTTTGCCAAGGGATTTAAATAAAATGCATGCTAGGGTTATTTTGGAATATATCATGAATAGTGGAGCCTCTCTATTAGTGAGAGGCCTGTTTGAAATATTTACTTCTTTACTGCATGAATGTAATGAATTGTTTCAAATGCGGTTAAGTAATCGTTTCGATTGCTAAAATATTGCTCATTAATTTTGTAAGGAGATAACTGTTCATAGATTAGCAAACCTGATTTCTCTAACACCTTTTCCATTTCCGATATAGAGTAACATGATTTCATGGGCTCTCCGCTAGCTTCGGCCATTTTAACCATGTTCTCTACCCTGTTTGAGAGCCCTTTTTCTTCAAAAAGACATTCATCTGCATAATCAAAAACAATAGAGCTCCCAGTTGGAACTTTGGAGAATAGTTCTTCTAATAAGCTAGAAAACTCATTTTTAGTTAGGTAATAAGAAACTCCTAGCAAACTAAAAAATGTTCTTTCATATTTAAAGTTTTTTTCTAGTAGTTTTTTATATGAAAATATGTCTGTAAAATCCATTGGAACAAAATGGATATTACTCGGTATTTTTATATTAACTTCATCCAATCTTTTCACTTTAAATTGTTGTGTAGATGGATGATCAATTTCAAAAATTTCAATGGTATTCTCCAATTCAGGATGTCTTATGGAAAACGTATCGAAGCCAGCTCCGAGTATTGCATATTGCTTTACCCCTAAACTAATTTCATTCTGTAAAACACTTTCACAATACGCCGCACGCGCCAAAGGTGTAGGAGATAACTGTACTTGTGTGATCCATTTTAATATTTCTTCTGGTTTATCCTTATACTTTTCTGCAATTTCTTTGTTGAAGAACTGAATGCCTTTCACCATATTCTCTTGAATGTTATGAAAATCTTGTTGGGAAAGTAACTGTATAGCGATAAAGTCATCAAAGATCTTTGGCGAGTCATATTTACTATGATATGCCCGACTGAATGCCGATACTAAAGAAGTTAAACTGGATTCATTCTGCTTCATACCAATTTCCTCCTATAAAAATAAGATTCCCCTGGCCAGGAGAATTTTATTATATAGAAAAAATTATTAACTGTAAATTATAGCATAAATAAATTATTTTGTCAAATATTTAGAACTGAACTGTTATTGGTTGCGCCCCCTTTTTAAAAGGCGGTCTTAAATGTATAATCGTAAACTCTGAAGTTAAGGAAACAGATTAAAACAAATGAAAGACTGGGTGCTTTAATGGGTTACATAGATGGGATAGACATTAAAGTATTCAATTATATAAGCTAACGGCTGATCTCTTATTTTAAATCTCATAACAGGATTTCAGATGTATACAACTAACAACTGGACTGCAAATTTAAAGAAGGATATCTTCTCTGTTTTGTGGAAATTAATTAGACAAAGGATTTTAGTTTAATCTTTGTTAAGGAGGTCGCTTAGTGTGAAACCATCTATATTATTCCTCGGGACCGATCATTTTTCTGAGCAAAATAACGGTGATATGTTTTACAAGAATGGGAATTCCTCATTAAGTAATAATGAGGTTGATCAACTAGGATTCCGCTTAGCTAAACAGTGTAATCTTAATCGGGTGAATGCGGTAAATTGGATTGAAGATGAAGAAGGCATCCCGGATTTTACAAATTTGGGTAAATGGGAACAAACGGATGCGAATAAATCATTAACAAAGCTGGGGCAATTTGGACTGCTAAGTATTGGTATTATCGTAATCTGTTAATCTATAAAATTTGGTTACCTTAATAGATTCAAATCAGGAAAGAATTTTTGTTTTATATGGCTCTGGATACCTCCATTTACTATTACAGTTTATAAAAGAGAGTGGACTTTTTGATGTTAAATTAGCCAATGACTATCTCAATTAGTTTCATTGGAACTATAGGGGGATTATTTTGAGAAAAAAACGATTGTTGCTGATTGTCCTTAGCCTTGTTTTTGTAATCGCAGCTTGTAAGGAAGATAGAACCATTAAAGAAGAAAAATGGAAAGATAATAGTCCTTTTTTTACAAATGAGTATGGTGAGATGTTTGGAAAAGAAGGTATCATAGGAATAATTGGTCCTAAAACAATTACAAATGAGGGACAAAAGTGGATGTGGCATTTTTGGGGAACTGAAGAAATTTCTCATAAAGAATGGGAAGTAAAAGCATTTAAGCAAGGTGAAGAAGAATCGATAAATCCCATTACATTCAAAGATGAAAAATTATCTCCTCGTGGTGGATCTTTTAACGGGCATGCTCGTTCAACTGTAATGTTTCCATCATCAGGGACATGGAAATTAGAGGTTTATATTGATGGGGAATATTTTGGTGAAATGATCGTAGATGTGATGCAGGAATGATAAGTTCCGAAGTACAACAACTTGCCACAGTTTATTAGAAGCAGAGCCATACTTAAGGGGGAGACAATGAAGAAAGCACTTCTGATTATAGACGTTCAAAATCATATGTTTCAAGAAGGTAGTGTTGTATATGAAGGGGATAGGTTACTACAAAATTTAAAAGAACTAATCGATTCAGCACGTACTACAGAGACGCCGATCTTTTATATACAGCATAATGCGCCAGGTGGTCAGCCTTTAGAATTTGGTACGGAAGGGTGGGAAATTCACCCTGAAATTATGCCTGACAAACAAGACGTAATTATTCAAAAGGCTACTCCAGATTCCTTTTTAAATACTACTTTAGAAGATGAACTTAAAAAACAGGGTATTGAACAACTGGTAATTACCGGAATTCAAACAGAAGTATGCGTGGATACGACTTGCAGAAGAGCGTTTAGTTTGGGTTATAAGGTTACGTTAATTTCAGATACACATAGTACTTGGGATTCACAAGCCATTACAGCCCAAGAAATTATAAACCATCATAATGGAGTACTACGTTGGTTTGCAGAAGTTAATCCTAGTAGAAGTATTACATTTGATAGATGAAGGTGCTTAAGCTATGGCTTGGTACTTCTTGGAGGAAAAGATATGTTAATCAATACGGACAGACTATTGATACGAGATTTTCAATTTGAAGACTGGAAATCTGTTTTGAAGTATACATCTGATAGTAATGTAATGGAATATATACCTGAAGGAGTATTATCTGAAAAGGGAGTAAAAGATTTTATAAGAGAAAACACTGATGAGAATGCGGGAAAATTCCCTGTGATTTTAAAGGAAGAAAATGCACTTATAGGCCATATGGTTTTTCATAAATGGGGTGGAGAGAGAACTTATGAGATAGGGTGGGTGTTTAATCCAAAATATCACAACAAAGGGGTCGCATCAGAAGCCGCATTGGCTATTCTCAAGTATAGTTTTGAAGAATTGAAAATTCATCGGATAATTGCCACTTGTCAACCTCAAAATATTGCTTCTTACCGTGTTATGGAGAAGATCGGAATGAGGAGAGAGGGCCATTTCAAGAAGTGTATACCTGCACATTATAAGAAGGGTAATAGGGATTGGTGGGATGAATATTTTTATGCAATTTTAGCTGAAGAGTGGGAGGGAAAAATAAAGTTGTAATGAAATCTGTTGAAGATAAAATCGTCTTTTTCTCATATATTGTCTGACTGAAGGGGCTATTATGTCACAGATTAACTAGTGTAATTTAATGAACTTAATTGATCAAGTAGGCTCTATAGGGACAACGATTTTTTAGGGAGGTTATTAAGTAATGGAAGGAGGGGAGTTTATATGACTCAATATATTTATATAGCTTCACCAATGAGGTTGCCAGAAGGTTCATTTGGAGCAAGTCCCATATCTCCTGAACAACCGAATATCTTTAAAAATGAATTTGATTTTGTACATTTATATTTCGAAAATAACTATGATAGCGAGAAAAAGCAAAGGTTTACATATAGCCCACATTTTTCATATAAACATCAAGTAGCAGCATGTTCTAACCAAATTCCCTTAAAGAATGACTTAAGTGGAAGACCAGAGGAAGAAAAATGCTTATCGATTCTATATAACTATGTGGAAGAGGCCATTCAAAATAGTAACATCATAGAGTATTTTACTTCGCTGAACGGCGAGGAAGACGCAAGACTTTCAAAGAAAAGAAGCATTAACTGGCTGGATATAAAAAATCCATATGATTTAGTTCTAGAAGACCGTGAGTTTTTGGAGATTACTCTATGGAATTAAAATATAACATAAACTAAATGTCACTTAAGTTAATCACAGGAAATCGTCAAGGGGGCCATTATGTCACAGATTAAAAAATTCCACAGAGCTTTTGGCGTTTATGGAATTTATATAGAAGACAACAAACTCTTAGTTATAAACAAAAGCAGAGGACCATATAAAAACCGTTATGACCTTCCTGGTGGTAGTCTAGAGGAAGGGGAGGGCTTATCAATTGCGATGCAAAGAGAGTTTAAAGAAGAAACGGGAATTGATATCGAGATCCTTAAAAACCTGGGCGCAATTGATTTCATCGCTCCTTGGGACTGGAAAGGATTTACGCATGTTCATCATATTGCGGTGTACTATGAGGTCAAAAGGATAGGAGGCAAAATAATCAAACCTGCACAGTTCGAGGGACAGGATTCTCTTGGCGCTGTTTGGGTAACAAGGAAAGAAGTATCACTAGATAACGCCTCTCCGTTAGTACTTAAAGCTTTTGAGTGGATGAACAAGAACGAACTTGGAATAGAAACTGTCTGTTACGATCAATGGGAAGTTAAGGAGTAAATATAAAAGTAGGTGCGGTAATGAGGCTGGTTTTCGGCAGTAAGAATGAACACGTGGAATATAGAGTTAGAAAAGGCGTTTATGCTGTTATTTTCAATGATTTAAAAAATAAAGTACTAGCTGTCCAGACCGCCAATGGTAATCACTTCTTACCCGGGGGAGGAATGGAAGATAATGAAAGCGATATAGAATGCCTGAAAAGAGAGATGATAGAAGAAACAGGGTATAAAATTGAGATAAGCTCCTTTATAGGTAATGCCATGTGTTACTTTTACTCTACCAAAAATGAACCTCTATTAAGTGATGGATATTTTTATCGAGCAAAACTATTGGAGAGAGTGCAAGATTCGGTAGAAGAGGATCATTATGTAAAATGGGTAAAGCTAGAAAAAATGGAGGAGTCTTTTTTTCATGAGCATCAAATTTGGGCAATTAAGAAAGGGCTAAATATTAGAGTTACATAAATTTAGGTTTGGAATGCTAGCGCGTAAAATCCTACGGTTATAACGAGCGTCTTAGAAAGGGTGTAGTACAAACCTAAAATGAGTGATTACTCACTTTACAAACAACTTCAAGCAAGCTAAAATAAAAGTGATTAATCACTCACTAAGCTGTAAGGAGGAATTACATGACTAAAGACATTCTTTCAATAAGTAAAGTCGAGAAATCTTATGCAGGGAAAGAGGTGCTGGGTTCCATTTCCTTCGCTTTAGAAAAGCCAGAAATTTTTGGTCTGCTCGGTCCTTCAGGGGCAGGAAAGACGACGCTCGTGAAGATTATTTCTGGTATTGAAGAAGCTACAAATGGCGAGACAAGAGTTCTTGGAACAAATATGCCTAACCTCCAACAAATGAAGAAAATTGGTTATATGGCTCAGTCGGATGCTTTATACAGTGAGTTAACTGCAAAAGAAAACATCATGTTCTTTTCCGCGTTATATGGACTAAAGAAGAGCGAGATAAAGCGACGTATTCAGGAAATCATAGCAATGGTCGATCTCGAACAAGACATGAATAAAAAGGTAGCGGATTTTTCCGGTGGCATGAAACGAAGGTTATCACTAGCCATTGCATTAATACACGAACCAAAGATACTCATATTGGATGAGCCAACTGTAGGAATTGATCCGGTTCTGCGGAGAAAGATTTGGGGTAACTTTCAAGAGCTAAAAGCTTCTGGTACGACAATTATCGTCACAACGCATGTCATGGATGAAGCGGAAAAGTGTGATCGCCTGGGAATGATTAGAGATGGAGAGATGATTGCGATCGGGAGCCCTGATCATTTAAAGTCAGAAACTCAAACAGAAAGTATTGAAGATGCCTTTTTATATTATGGAGGTGTGCTCCATGCGAATTAAAGCAATGGTTACACGGATTATTAAGCAATTCGTCCATGACAAACGGACAATCGCGTTATTGATTGTAGCACCAATCCTTGTACTTACTCTGTTGTCATTAGTTTTTAATGGTAAAGAATATACTCCCATACTGGCACTTGTTGATGTTCCAATGCCAATCTCAACGGAACTTGAAGAAAGCGAGGCTGAGGTTTCTAATCAATCATTATCTGAAGCAGAGGAAATGCTCGAAGAAAAGCAGTTGGATGCCTTTGTTACGTTCGAAAATAATACCCCTACCATTACATTGGAAGGAAGTGATCCTACAGCAAACCGTGCCACACTGCAGGTGATTCAAAATGTAATAAGCAAGCAACAACAAAATGAAAATGTAGCAATGGAAATTGATTATTTACACGGTAGTGAGGATATGACTTCCTTCGATAATTTTGGACCGGTATTTATCGGCTTCTTTGCTTTTTTCTTTGTCTTTCTAATTGCGGGTGTATCATTTCTGAGAGAGCGAACGACAGGCACACTCGAAAGATTGCTGGCTAGTCCAATCAGACGGTGGGAAATAGTTGTCGGTTATGTGGTGGGATTTGGCTTCTTTACTGCGCTACAAACGATTATTTTGGCATGGTATGCAATATATATTTTAGATATGATGATGGTTGGAAACTTTCTATACGTCCTCTTAATTTCATTAATGACAGCCTTTGTGGCTCTTACTCTAGGTACATTACTGTCTACATTTGCTAATAATGAGCTGCAGATGATTCAATTTATTCCCATCGTTATTGTGCCGCAGTTTTTCTTTTCGGGTGTGTTTAACCTAGAAACAATATCGGATTGGGTGAGCTGGGTCGGGCCATACACACCGTTATACTACGCTGCAGATGCATTACAAGATATTATGATTCGTGGGTATGGGTGGCAGGAGATTGCCATCGACTTTTATATCCTCTTAGGTTTTTCTTTAGTATTCATGCTATTAAATACATTGGCATTGAAGAAACACCGTCGTTTATAATAGAGGGAGAATAAAAGGCTGAAGGAGTTTGATGATGACAAAAAATGATACAAATGGAGAATCTATTTTTGAATTGAGTGTAGAAGAAAATAAAGAATTAACCCAAAAGCAAAAACAAATTCTCGAAGCAGCCATTAATATATTTGCTGAAAAAGGTTACGCAGCTTCCTCAACAAGTGAAATTGCCAAACAAGCAGGTGTTGCTGAAGGGACAATTTTTAGACATTACAAAACCAAAAAAGATTTACTGATTTCGATTGTTTCTCCTATAATGAGCCGGTTAGTGGCACCCTTTGTAATCAATGATTTTAAAAAAGTTCTTCACACTAATTATGAGACAGTTGAAGAACTACTAAGAGCTATATTATTTAACCGAAAAGCTTTTGCAGAAAAAAATCTCCCAATCATTAAAATCATGCTTCAAGAAATCCCTTTTCACCCGGAATTGAAAGAACAGTTTATGAAGCATGTTGCAAGTAAGGTCTACACAAGGCTAGAGGATATTGTGACGCATTTTCAGTCTCAAGGGCAAATAATCGATATGCCAACATCCTCCATTATAAGGCTAATAGCTTCTTCGATGATTAGTTATCTAGTAACACGCTTTATCATAATGCCGGAGGCTGATTGGGATGATGAAGCAGAAATTGAGCGGACCATTCAGTATGTTATGGGTGGGATAGGGAAATAGCAGAGGTTGCTCAGGATGCACATCTAAACAAGAATTGTAATAAGAATAAGTCAGAGTTTTCTTTTTATCCATATTCGGGTATACTAAACGTAGATAATCATAAAATAAAATACCGCTAGTGCTGTCACACTAACGGTATCAGTGCAGTAGCCCTTCAAGGGGGCGACTCGCTAATTGGTTGATAAAATAACCACCTACTTAGCTGTCAGGCATAGGGTGGTTATTTTTTATGGTTAAATGACAGGATAGCAACGATTAACGTTCCAAAAGAAATCATCAGAACAATTGCCTCAAATACTGCCATTGGCATCACCCCCTTTCTAAAAGGGAGCGAGCCACCACCCATGACAACCTTATGCACTTATATGAATTATAGCATTTTATTTGTATAGAACTATAGCCAGCGAAGGGAAAAATCTAAAAATTTACTGCTGTATTTTAATAGCTTTTCTCATATAAAAAACTACAAGGATAAGGAATGAGATGGAAATGATTAAAGCTGTTATTTTCGACTTAGATGGTACATTGTTAAATAGGGATGCTTCTGTACTAAAATTTGTAGGAAATCAGTATGATAGGTTGAATAAAGGGCTTAGTCATATCTCGAAAGAAATTTATATTTCCAGATTCATAGAATTGGATCGGCGAGGTTACGTATGGAAGGATAAAGTCTATCAGCAATTGGTGGAGGAATTGAATATTACCACCATCTCATGGGAAATGCTGCTTGAAAATTACATAACCGAATTTCACGATAGTTGTGTCCCCTTTCCCAATCTAATTGCTGCATTAGAAGATTTGAAAAAAGAATCAATTCGATTAGGGTTGATTACAAATGGGAAAGGACAATTCCAGATGGATAATATAAGAGCTTTAGGAATTGATAGCTTCTTTGATATAATCCTTATTTCGGAATATGAAGGGGTGAAAAAGCCCAATCCAGAAATCTTTTTAAAAGCCCTGAATCAATTGAATGTACCTGCTAATGAGAGCGCTTACGTTGGAGATCACCCTGAAAATGATGTAACAGGTGCAGAAAATGTAGGAATGGTTGGCATTTGGAAGAGAGATTTAGGCTGGAAGGATGTAAAGGCACAGTATGTAATTGATGATTTAAAAGAGCTTTCTTTAATTATTCAAGAATTAAGTAAGGCGGCGTAAAGAGGAATAATTACTTTAGAAATATTTGTTAATTTAAACAATTCATCCTTCCTCTGTTGTAAGATAGAGCAAAAGGATTTTAAACATATAAGGGGGATTTGTATGTTCAAAAGTAAAAAACTGTTTTATATAGCTCTTATTTTTTTTATTTTATCTATGGGCTTAAATTTTCCATTTCCACACAAAAGTCCTTATGGAGAGACAATTTTATCTATACTCAACATACCTATTGAAACGGTTAATGGTTTTCAATTTGTGGGGATCACCTCACTTGTCCTATTGATAGCAAGTTTAATTTTTCTTACCAGATCATTAAAAAAATATCGCGCCCGTGCTGTCCTTATTGCTATTCTTATTTCAATGTTTTTACCCATGATGCTTGTTAATCTTTATCAAAAAAACCTAGCTACGGGCATCTATGCTATTTCTTATGAAAGAGAATGGAGTAGTTGTGAATTTGAAATGATTGATGATGTAACGTTGCACGGAGAATGTGAACTACCTTTTGAAAATTATAGAGGTAATGTAAACCAATTCACTGTTGAATTCCAGGAAAGGTACTATGCAGATGATGAGGTGTCCATGCTATCACTTATGAACCAAACCGCCCCTTACGAAGTACGGTTAGAAGGCAATGAGAAAAAAGTAGTAAAAATAAACGTGGATATAGATGTATCAAATATGGAAAATCATGTAGAGAATGGATCAGCGAAAGGTATAAATATTATTATCAAATCAGGAGATGAAATACGAAAACTATAAGAGTATATAACTATCTGATAGTTACATGTAATGCTTACAAATTTATTTATATATAGAGAGGT
Source organism: Oceanobacillus jordanicus (assembly GCF_022095695.1). Lineage (GTDB taxonomy): Bacteria > Bacillota > Bacilli > Bacillales > Amphibacillaceae > Oceanobacillus_B > Oceanobacillus_B jordanicus. The sequence goes on along the minus strand of NZ_JAIFZM010000021.1, from coordinate 32,198 downwards.
ATCCCTCATGTCAAAAATAAAAAGAAAAGGATTTTATTAAAGCTGCGAGGTTAATTGGCGAAGTATATGGCCATATAGATAACAATGTTGGGGATCCTTTTTTAGAATATAGGGTGAGAACTCTAATATATGGTGGTTTCTTTGAAGTCAAGGGAATCCCGAAAGCTATGCGGTACTATAGTATAAAATTAAAGCAATTTGCTGGAAAAGATAAGGGAGAGTTTTCATATGACAAAAGGAAACAATGTGTATTTAAGACCAATTGAAGACAAGGACATAGAAGGCATCTTTAATAGTCTCCATGAAGAGGAAGGCCTTTACATGACTGGTACGCGCAAGGTGTTTACGATGGAAGAGGTTCGAAATGCTTATGAGCGGTTTAACAAAGATTCCACTCGTCACGACTTCGCTATTTGTTTAGTAGAGGACGATCAAATGATAGGTGATCTAGCAGTCAATGACATCGACCTAGATAACAGGAAAGCGATGTTCCGAATTGCGATACATAATAAGGATAACTATGGAAAAGGTTATGGAACTGAAGCTGTAATGCTTGCTCAGAAATTTACTTTTGAAGAGCTGCGCCTAAATAGATTAGAGTTACAGGTCTATTCTCATAATCCAAGAGGGATACGCTCCTACGAAAAAGCTGGTTTTAAGAGAGAAGGAGTATTAAGACAGTCCCTTTTCATGAGAAACCAATATTCCGATGAAATCATAATGAGCATCCTATACGATGATTATGTTGGCAGAAATTAATAAACGCACCTAAAGATCCCAATACAATATATTGTCTAGAACAACTATAGCAATATAGAAGAAATATATTGTAGATTTATATAATAGAATCGCCATAAGGAGGAATTGAAATGAGTAAAGTTGTTCTAAATATCTCCATGTCTCTTGATGGTTTTGTAGCTGGAAGTAATGATAGTCAAGAAAAGCCTTTAGGGGATCAAGGCGAAATTCTGCAAGCCTGGATGTTCTCTGGAGAGGAAACTAGCCAGACGAATTCTTTTTTCAAGCTTTCAAGCATTGATAAGGCCATTTTTGATTTAGCCGCTGAAAAAACCGGCGCCATGATTGTTGGGCGAAGGACTTACGACATGGTGAATGGATGGGGAGGAAGTCATCCATTGGCAAATGTCCCGGTTTTTGTACTTACACACAGTGTTCCAGATTCTACACCATCAGGTAATACACCTTTTACTTTTATCACTAACGGGATAGAAAATGCTGTAAAACAGGCCAAGAAAGTAGCTGGGTCAAAGGATGTAAGTATTGGAACTGCAAGTGTTGCTCAACAATGTATTAAAACGGGTCTCTTAGATGGTCTGGATTTACACATTGCTCCAGTATTGCTAGGAAAAGGAACCCGGTTGTTTGATCATATTGGGGAAGAGAGCGTAAAGTTAGACTCCACAGAGGTAATAGAAGGAACCGGTGTTATACATGTTAAATACAATATTTTGAGATAATTAGTTCCAAAACAAAAACCAAGGCAACTTTTCGTATCAATTATTAGAAAAGTTTGCCTTTTTTGTTTCCTTTTGTTGTAAGATAGAGAAAGAGAAATTTGTAAGATTTTGGAGGAGTGAAAATGGGCATTAGGAACTCAGCGAAGGCGATTATTATTCAGGACGATCAATTGTTAGCAATTAAAAAACAGGACCAAGAGGGCTACTATTATATTTTACCTGGTGGTGGACAGGAATTTGGAGAAACACTTCCCCAAACACTAAAAAGAGAGTGTATCGAAGAAGTTAATGCGGCTGTAGAAATTGGTGACCTAATCTTTATACGAGAGTATATTGGAAAAAATCATGAGCATTATGAGTTTGATTCCGAAGCTCACCGGATGAACTATATGTTTCTATGCAGTATTGCAGAAGGGGGTGCAAATTTAGGAAACGGTACAGCCCCAGATGAGGGACAAATTGGTGTCGAATGGCTTCCTTTATCCGAGTTACTGAATTATAGGCTTTACCCTCGAACACTTCGAGAATATATTATTGACTATAATGAAGGGAAAGAAGCGCCTGTTTACTTAGGTGATGTAAATTAATTGCAAAAAGGTTTATGGAATCATGATAGGCCAACCTTGAAATAGGAGAAGGGGGGATACGAAACATGACTAAAAATATATACATCATCAGACATTGCAAAGCGGAAGGACAAGCACCGGATGCGCCGTTAACAGAAGAAGGGTTCATTCAAGCAAAGGAACTAGCCGAATCTTTATCAGATTTAAAGGTAGATAGAATCATTTCAAGCCCATTTGTTCGAGCTATCCAGACGATTAAGCCCTTTACAGAAAATAAGGATATAGATATTGAGGTAGATAGTCGTTTAGCCGAACGCGTCCTTAGCACCACCTTTCTTACGGATTGGATGGAGAAGCTAGAAGAGACTTTTGACGATATGGATCTTAAGTTTGAAGGTGGAGAATCAAGTAACGAAGCAGTGAAGCGAATTGTAGAGGTAGTCGATGAGATCGTAGTTAGTGGCTCTGAAAATACAGTGATGGTGGCACATGGAGGGATTATATCTTTATTACTAAACTTCTATGATAAAAGCTTTGGTTTCGAGCAATGGATGGGTCTACGTAATCCTGATGTCTATCATTTAAAGGTTACCGAGACCAATGCTAATTTTAACCGTTTATTGAAAGATTGATTAGTAATTGGTATAAAACGCAGCAGGAGTTAGGAGGTTGGGTCATTTGCCTACAAACGTATATTTTGTGAGACATGCTCATTCTATGTATACACCAGACGAGTTGGTAAGACCTTTATCTGAACGTGGCTTTAATGACGCAAATATCGTAACTGCATTACTTAAAAATGAAGCTATTGATGCTGTCTATTCAAGTCCTTATAAGCGGGCCATCCAAACAGTTGGAGGGATTGCAAAGTACATAGGTAAAGAGATTAAGATAATAGATGACTTCAAAGAAAGAATCCTCGCGGAAAAGCCTGTGGAAGATTTTACAGAGGCGATTACGCAGGTTTGGGAGGACTACGAATTTTCATGGTCTGGTGGCGAATCAAACAAGGTTGCTCAAAAAAGAGGCGTAAACGCAACTTTAAAAGTTCTAGAAAGTAACAAGGGAAAAAATGTCGCAATAGGCACACATGGTAACATAATGGTTTTGATTATGAATTCCTTTAACAGTAAATATGGATTCGAATTTTGGAATCAAATTGAAATGCCAGATATTTATAAACTATCTTTTGAGAGGCAAGAGCTCATGTGGGTGAAAAGGGTATGGAAATAAGAAACTTTGATTTAAAATATCGGAGGTTCACTTCTTCAATGAAGAAACGGTTATAGGAGAAGAAAATATGCAAAAATTACAATTAGAAAAATGGTTGCTAGAAGTAGATGTAGGTAGGACGAGAGAATACTATAAACAAGATCAGGAACTTTGCAATTGCGTAGATTGTAAAAACTATAGAGAAGCTTGTACACAGATGGATTCTCAGATTAAGGACGTATTTGAAACGTTAGGTATAGACCCTACAAAACCAGATTTGTTATCAGAGTTTGGGGAGGCTGAAGATGGATTACACCTTTATATGGTGCATTATTATTTGGCTGCAAGCTTAGTTGAAGGAAAGTATTGTTTGGATTCTGATTGGACTTCTGAAAACACGGCTATTTTAGGCAATTTTACTTTTGGATTTGCGGAAGTGGACCCAAGTGAAAAGGATGATTTACCAATGTCTGGCCTTTGGCTAGAGTTTGAATCAAAAATCCCGTGGATCTTACATGATCCCCAGTAAGTTTCCTCTACTATGTAGCAAGAACATAGTAGAGGAAATAATTTTCATCATTGTAAAAAGTCGTTAAGTAGAAAACCCTAATTTTTTCGCTTCCATAATGATCGACTCCATCAGCATACGGACGGTTTGCCTTTTTGCCATAGTGGCGTTTTGGCCTGCCCAAAGAGACATAAAGTCCGTCTTACCCTGATTAGCGCTGGCCTTTCGAATATCCTTTGTTAGGCTATTCTGTACAGGAAAAGCTGGTACTTGATGTTCGTTCGCTCTCATAGAGGAGATAAATTCGTTCTGTATTCCTCTTGCCCACTTTCCGGAAAAGGAGCGGGTTATAACAGATTGGTCTTCTTTTGCATTCAGTATGGCAGCTTTGTGCAGCTCATTTGCTCCACTTTCTAAACATGTCAAAAAAGCTGTACCCATTTGCACCCCTTGGGCTCCTAAACAAAGGGATGCCATGAAACCCCTACCGCCCATAATACCCCCAGCAGCAATAACAGGAGTACTGACATTGTCGACTACCTGGGGAATAAGTGTCATTAAGCCGACCATACTTTCATCATTCGACTGGAGGAAGTTGCCACGGTGTCCGCCAGCCTCACTGCCTTGTACGACAATGATATCCATCCCGGCCTTCTCTATGGCAATAGCTTCCTTCACCGTAGTTGCTGTGCCGATAAGAAGTATATCGTGTTGTTTTAAACGGTCCATTACTTCCGTAGTAGGAACCCCAAAAGTAAAGGAGCAAATGGGCACTTTTTCCTTTATTACTACATCAATTTGCTCCAAGAAAGTGTTATATAAATCATTAAAATCTGGTTTTTCAACAGTATTTTTCTCTGGTAGCTGTAACTTACGCCGAAACTGGTTCAACCTCTCGTTAGCAGTAAATATTTCTTCTTCTGTTACGTGAAATTCATTTGGTACAAAGAGGTTTACTCCGAAAGCATGGGGAGTTAATTGCTGCACTTTCCGTATTTGTTTGCGGAGCTGGTCAGGTGACATATAACCTGCTCCAATCATTCCAAGACCTCCAGCATTAGCGACTTCTGTAACCAAATGAGTAGTCGTTACACCCCCGGCCATTGGTGCTTGAATAATCGGGTACTTCACTTTCAAAAGATCCGTGACATTATGTAGCATCTTTATCTCCTTCCCTCTTCTATATTGGTTAGCCTCAGAAGTGAAATTCTTGCTGTGTTTCTTATTCTAAGTTACTTCTTTCTTATGTGAGTTTCAATCATCAGTTACAAATGAATCTAGATACTCTCCAAGGAAAAACAATGGAGAAACTGTCCCTCAAACAGTTAATTCATTTTCTGTTTTGAGTTGCAAAGCTCTACTTAAAAGGTTCTGTAATACAGCAGCAAAGAATGCTATAACAGCGGAACAGAAGATGATCACTAATCCGATAAGCAATATTCCGGGATTGGCAGCATTTATGGATAGAAGGGAGATAAACCCTACAATGTACAAAAAACTTATGATTAAAGCGCAATACTTAATATTTTTTAAGGGAAATAAAGACTTAGTCGAGAAAGCTTTATTATAATTAATATAGCGTAAGAGCTTTAATGCTTGATACAGGGCAATGAAGAATGGGAGGGTTGTCACAAGTAAGCCAACTAATAATGGGTATTGTAAATAGGCAAACTCTGGATACATTTCAGCGAAAAAGTTTGCCTGATATGGTAGCCAAAAAATACTTAGAGCTAGTACGATTAGCCCAATAGTGACTATAGCAGACTTCAGAAAAAGCGTTGTTCCTTGTTTCATAACCTACACCTCATCCTGTTTGTTTTTTTACATCTTACTATATTATTTATTGATTGATTATCAATAAATTTTTATCAATTTTCAGTTATGCAGAAACAAAAGAAAAAGACCCCTTCGAGAGAGGTCCCAGTCTGAAGAGTACAACCTCCTCGAGACTTATAAAGTTGCGGTATAGGAACGTTAAACCTTGGTAGTATTAGGATAAGAACGGAGTAGCGTAATCTTCTTTTGCTGTGTTCGTCCCATGATTCTGTCTAATATTTGATCCAGATACATTGAAAATGGCGTACTCGTACGCTGACGTGGTCTTGGTAAATCGATAGACTGGTTCAGACTAATATAACCATTTTCAATGACGATAACACGATCGGCAATGGCTACAGCCTCTTCCACATCATGTGTTACCAAAATGGCTGTAAACTTTTTTTGCTGCCAAAGGTCCTCAATAAGTGCCTGCATTTCTAAACGGGTTAATGCATCTAGCGCACCTAAAGGTTCATCAAGTAGTAATAGGGAAGGTTCATGTACTAAAGCACGAGCTAAGGCAACGCGCTGTTTTTGTCCGCCGGAAAGCTTGGCTGGCCAGTCTGCAATTCTGTCCTCTAGTCCTACTAGCTGTAAAGCTTTCTTAGCCCTAGCCTTTCCCTCTTTCGTGAGGCCAAGTGACACATTATCGATTACTTTTTTCCAGGGAAGTAGACGGCCATCTTGAAACATCATTCGTGCTTCGCTATTTAGTTCTGCTAGCGGTCGTTGATCCATGATCAATTGTCCCTTACTAGGCGTTTCTAAACCTGCCAGTAACCGAAGTAGGGTGCTTTTCCCACACCCACTTTTTCCAACGATTGCAACAAATTCCCCCTTTTTAATAGATAAATTAATATCCTTTAACACACTTCTTCCAGGGTAGTTTTTTTCAATGTGCTTTGTTTCAATATGAAATTTTGGTTCCTTTTCTTTCAAGTTCCTTACCTCCTTTCTTTACGATCCATTCCAACGAAGCAATTTCCTTTCAAACAGCTTGGCAATGACATCCGATAGTTTTCCGAATAAAGCATAGAGAACAATACTTAGAACAATCACATCCATTTGCATAAATTCTCTTGCATTCATCGCCATATAGCCAATTCCGGAATGGGCGGAAATGGTTTCGGCTACAATAAGTGTTAACCACATAACGCCAAGAGAAAAGCGCACACCGACAAGGATGGAAGACATGGCTCCAGGCAGTATGACATGAAAGAATAATGCTTTTCCTTTTAAACCATAGGCCTTTCCCATTTCAATTAACCCTTTATCTACAGATTTAATTCCGTGGTAGGTGTTGATATATACTGGAAACATCACACCAAGCGCGACAAGGAAAATCTTGGAGGTCTCATCTATACCGAACCACAAAATAACCAGAGGAATTAAGGCTAAATGTGGAATGTTACGTAGCATTTGAATGGAGGTATCAAAGAATAATTCTGCAAAACGGAAAATACCATTAAACAAGCCAAATGCAAATCCAATAACGCCACCGATGAGAAAACCAATTAATGCCCTGCCAAGGCTGATGGAAACGTGGTCCATCAACTCGCCTGTGGAAGATAAGTCAATTGCTGCTTGAAACACTTGTGTGGGAGCTGGAAGGATGCGGGAGGGGATAATACCTACTACGGATAATAGCTGCCAGCCAACCAATAGCATAATTGGAACTAGCCATGGTATGAGTTTTTCTGATAAGTTTTTTGTTGAAAATTTCACGATCCTGGCCCTCCTTTATTTAATCAGTTATTCGCTAAAACATCTTTCACCTGAATTTCTTTCGGTATAATATCCAGTTCGTAAAAAGTATCCGCTATTTCTTGTTGTTCCTTTAAGATTTCTTCATTTATTTCATCCACTCCATATGTCCGCCTCTTTATGGACTTCAGAATAGAGTCCTCTTCAATGTTAAGAATAGGGGTTAGTATTGTTGCTAGTTCCTCCTGATTACTGTTGGCCCAATCAGATGATTTTTGTATTTCGTCTAATAGAACGTCAATCATCTCTGGGTTATTCTTTTCAAAGTTTTTAGTCGCAATAAAAAAGTCTCGATCTGTTGTTAAGCCTTCCCCATCTATTAGAAGCTTTCCGTCAGAATGTAGCTCTGTCGAGGCTGTATAAGGGTCCCATACCACCATCGCATCGATGTTCCCTTGCTCAAAAGCAATTCGCGCATCACCTGGTGACAAAAAGGCAGGTGATATATCGCTATACTGTAATCCTGCTTCTTGTAATGCTTTTACAATTAAATAATGGGAACTGGAGCCTTTTGCAAAACCGACTTTTTTTCCTTTTAGATCTTCTGTACTTTGAATATCTGAATCATTGGGTACGAGAATCCCACTTCCCTTAAATTTTGACTTGCCAGCAGCGACCATAACAAATGGGGCATCTGCCGCTTGTGCAAATATGGGAGGGGAATTTCCGGTTCTGCCAAAATCAATACTTCCTGCATTTAACGCTTCCACTAAGGCTGGACCCGCCTGGAATTGCTTCCACTCGACTGTGTATCCTTCCTCTTCTAATCGTTCTTCTAATGTACCGAGCGATTTTAAAATAATGAGAGGTCCATTTTTCTGATAGCCAATACGAATTACCTTGTCTCCCTCGGAGTCTGCTTCCGATGATCCACCACTCTGACTACAACCAACAAAAAGGAACAAACAAATAGCGCTTATAAACAACAACTTCATTTTCTTTTTCATTAATCGAACCTCATTTTCATAAATTTGCGCAGATGCTAGCTCAGTTTGTAAAACGAAACAAATACCAACTAGAGGCAGAGGAAAATTAACCAAAGAGAGGCTCTGCGCTTTTCTTATCTGGTTTTAGCCTATGTTTGAATGAAAAGTAGGTTCCTGTCCATTGTAAAATAATACCCAACATATTTTTTATTCTGTGTGGGAAGCTAGTCAGGAAGAGAAGGTATTATCTGTATATCTAAGTATTAAATGAAAACATCTTGGGAGGGAAAGAAATGAGTAAGCTTAATAACAGCAAAGAAGAGGAGGCGCTTCACGCTGGTGAGGTTTATAACCTGTGGTCTTATCTTTATAATACAAAATGCTTTTGTGTCACCATGCAGGTTTTAATTAATCATACAGGGGACAATGATTTAAAGGTGTTATTGGAGGATGTGCTGGAAAACGGTTTTACCCAGGAAGAACAACAAGTCGAAACATTGTTGAAGGAGACTGGGATTCGCCTGCCGCCTGCCCCGCCGGATCGCCCAAATGTGGAAACACAGGATATCCCGGCTGGAGCACGCTTTAATGACCCGGAGATTGCTGCCCTTGTGCAAAAGGAGCTTATAGCGGGTCGAATGTCGTCTAGTTATATCATCGGAATTAGCTTCCAAGAGAAGCTTCGTACCATGTTTGAAGAATTTAATACGCAAAAGGAAGAATACGAACTGAAGTTACTAACACTAACAAAGGAAAAGGGCTGGATTGTGTATCCGCCAATTAATACCAAATAAAGGATTTTAGTAAAGGAGTAACGTGATGGTAAAGGCTGCAAACAAGGGGATGACAATACTTGCAATTGGTTCAATCCCCTTAATAATGACACTTGGTAATTCCATGTTAATCCCAATTTTTCCTAAAATGAAATCCTCATTAGAGCTATCACAAATGCAAGTTAGTTTAACGATCACCGTGTTTTCCATTGCTGCTGCCATTCTTATCCCGATTGTAGGATATCTTTCTGATCGCTATTCAAGAAAAGCAATTATTCTTCCATCCCTGTTCTTATTTGGTTTGGGTGGTTTACTAGCGGGATTAGGCGCAGCTGTTTTCTCGGATTCTTATACATGGATCATAATTGGAAGAGTATTACAAGGTATTGGAGCAGCAGGAACAGCACCAATTGCGATGGCATTGACGGGAGATTTGTTTAAGGGTGGCGAACAAAGTAGAGTCTTGGGGATTTTTGAAGCATCAAATGGACTGGGTAAGGTTTTATCCCCTATTTTTGGGTCCTTAATTGCCCTAGCTGTCTGGTATTTTGTCTTTTTTGCTTTTCCCATCATAAGCTTTCTTTCTTTGATCCTCGTATGGCTCTTTATTAAAGAAAAAAGCTTTAAACAAGCTCCTCCACCGTTTAAAAAATATGTAAGGGGTTTGGTAAGTGTTTTTAAACACGAGGGAAGGTGGCTCTTTACGACCTATCTTGCAGGCGGAGTCTGCCTGTTTACTCTATTTGGAATCTTATTCTTCCTTTCCGATGTTCTGGAGACGAAATACTCGATAGATGGGGTGCTCAAAGGTCTTCTGTTGGCAATTCCTTTACTTGTCATGGTCATCACATCTTACATTACGGGGAGTAAAATCGGGAAGAATCTAATGAGGATGAAACGATTAGCAATACTTGGACTTGTCCTCATGACGCTATCTTACAGCCTTCTTACTTTCTTCGAAAAGCTGATACCTTTTCTTATCGTGCTGGCCATTAGCAGTGTGGGGACTGGCCTCGTATTGCCTTGTGTAAATAGTATTATCACAGGAGCAGTAGGGAAAGAACGCAGGGGCTTTGTCACTTCCTTATACGGTTCCGTCCGATTTCTTGGTGTGGCACTTGGTCCACCTGTTTTCACTCGTTTAATGGATTGGTCTAGAACGGGCATGTTTCTTTCTGTTGCAGCCCTAACGTTTAGTGTAGGTCTCCTTGTTTTCTTCTTACTGCATGTAAAGGGGATGGATGGGAAAGACGAAAAGAAAACAGCAATTCGTTATTCGTATTTTTAAGCCATGTGCCCGGCTATTTTAGGGCGCAATACATAGCGGTTTCTCATTTCCTTCTCCAACTAATCGTATAACTTTGATAAAAATCTAACTGGCATATTAAGTTAACCATTCTTGTTGAGATCCATTGGCTTCCAAGTGCGAGAAGAATGATTTTCCAATCTATTATGGCGGCTGTAAATATAAAAACACAGCAATTAATCCAGAATAATGGTTGTCCTGGAGAGATACTCCTTTTATTTGAGACAATCAGGGCAATTACCCCAACACCTCCATTAGACACCCCTTGTCGCATTAGCAGCCCTATCCCTGTGCCAAGTAATAACGAGCCACAGAAAAAATCCAAGAGAAGATTGCGATTCGCTATAATAAAAGTTTGTTCAAAAAAAAGGATAGAAACCGAAGTCATCGTAATTCCAATAACGGTCCAGACCGCAACCCTTTTTCCGAGATATTTTACCGCAAGCAAAAGCATGGAGGCATTGACTAGCCATAAGGCAAGCCCTGTATTGAGATGGAACCAATAGGTTAACAATACTGCAATACCTCCAGCCCCACCAGATGGGATGAAATGAGGAAACAAAAATAGCCCCATTCCCATTCCTTGAAGAGACCCTCCAGTTATAACGATTATGGTTTTTACTAGTAGGTGTGTCATCAGATTCCCCCTAAGGAGGCTCTAATGAAACGCCCATTAGGACAACCCCCTTCATCATCCTATTCAAACCAGCCTTTAATCATGTTTTAAAATCTCAGGAGATTATGCAGCGATGTGAGGAATATAATCAGTGAAAGGGCTTTATAGTGGTGCCTTTTATTGTGTAATTAGTATATAATATACCTGTCAGAATATAGAGATCTATGAAAAAATAACACAATAATGCATTGTGGTAGAGGGATTATTGATGTTACATAGTTAAAGGGGGAACCATATGGAACTTGCATTACAGTATCACTGGGAGATTTTTATTGTGGCAGAGGTGCTATCCATAGCATCGTTGCTTTTATTTTGCGTTTTTAGATACTTTTTTAATAAACAAAGGCTTAGTAGAGGGTTTATCGCCTTATTTTTAGCCTTGTTAGCAGCAGAGGCGCTACTAGGGTTATTTGTATATCAGGAAACTGGCGAAATCTCCAGCTTTTTAATCATTGTTACTGTTTTTGTTATTTATGCTTGTACTTTTGGAATAGCAGATTTTAAGAAGTTGGACCGATGGATGCGCAGGAAGATTGGGACATTTCGTGGTGTAGAGCTATTAACAGAGAAAGACTATGAGATTATCCGTAGGGACAAGGACCCCAAGTATAAGGCAAAAAAATATCGTATTTCTTCTCTCATACATTTGGCTGTTTTTCTGGTGGCTCAAGCCATCTTTTGGAGTTTAGGGACAGATAGTATGGCCGAAGTGAAATGGTACCTGACTGATTTTTCTTGGGTAGAAAGAGGCGAAGCGGAAGGATCTCCTTATCCAAATGATACGATTTTTTCAATTGGTGTGATATGGGGGCTTGTTTTTATCATAGACTTTTTGTATTCATGGTCGTATACACTATTTCCGAGTAAATAAAGGAGCGGGTTTGTTATGGAGAAGGTACTACAGGATTTTCCTGTACTAGAAACAGAGCGTTTAATTTTGAGGCAAATACGTAAAACAGATGCTAGGAGCATGTTGAAATATCTATCTGATAAGGATGTAATGGAGCATTACGGATTATTGCCTTTTCAAACGGAAGAAGAGGCACTCGATGAGATAGCCTGGTATGATTCGATATTTGCTAAAAAAACAGGGGTTAGATGGGGGATTACTATCAAAGGGGTGGATGAAGTAATTGGCAGCTTTGGTTTTCTAAACTATGTGGCGCAACATTCTCGCTCCCAAATCGGTTATGAGTTAGATAAGCAATTTTGGGGAAAAGGTATAGCAAGTGAGGCAATTGAAGCGATATTGAAATACGGGTTTGGTGAAATGAATTTACAACGCATTGAAGCATTAATTGAACCGCCAAACGTGGCATCATGTAAGCTTGTCGAACGAACTGGTTTTATTAAGGAAGGCTTGCTAAGAAGTTATGAGTTTAATGGAAAAAAGTTTGATGACCTATATATGTATTCCCTATTAAAAAGCGACTATGAGTCTATGTAACACGCAAAAGTGGTAGTACCAAGTTTAATAGTACTATTAACATTTTGACAGGGGTGAAGCGAGATGAAAGCCATTTTATTTGATTTTGATGGGACATTAGCGAATACACTACCTGTTAGTTTCTATGCCTTTCAACAGGTGTTCAACACGTATGATGGAAAAGATCTCTCGGATGAAGATGTTAAGAATATGTTTGGTCCTCCCGAGCCAGAGATTATTCGGGGTAACCTGCAACATTCAGATAAGGAGAAGGCAGTTGACCTATTTCTTGAAATTTATGAGAAAAATCATAAAGCGTTAGTAGAGCCGAATCAGGAAGTTACGGACATGATCCAAATGCTTAAAGAGCGCGGGTATAAACTGGCAATCATCACAGGGAAGTCTAGGGAAAGTTTGGATATTTCTCTTAATGCCTTAGAAATGGATGAAGCGTTTTTTGATTCCATTGTTACTGGAGATGATGTGGTGAACGCGAAGCCGAACCCCGAAGGTATTCTTAATACATTGCGAGATATGAATATCGAGAAGAGCGAAGCAATGTTTATCGGAGATAGTAACGCGGACATTGAAGCGGGAAAGCAGGCAGGTGTAACCACTGTAGGAGTACAATGGCTACCTGAATTCCAATCTAGTGAATTTACAATGAAGCCTGATAAAATATATAAAAAAGTATCCGATTTTACACAGTCATTTGGTTAATAACAGAAATAGTTGGCATAGAAAAATTCAAGATTCATTTAGTCCATCTTATTTTAAATAGCGAGATGGACTGGATGCGGATCGAATTTTCCCCTAACGATTCCAATTATGTTGCTTCATTTGTACCCTGCCTTTTTGGTCAAAGGTGACACCTTCTTGCTCAAGGAGGTGTCGCTGGTTCTTAAATCCTGGGGCGAGTTCTCCTGACTTCTTCACGACGCGATGGCTTGGTAGATTGCGTTCAGGTGGTGACTGCCTCATCGCCCACCCGACTACTCTAGCATTATGTGGCTGTTCCAACATCCCAGCAACCTGGGAATATGACACCACATGTCCTCGAGGGATCTGGGCAACGAGGTCATATACTTGATCAAAAAAACCTTTATTCATATTATTCTCCTTCTAATACTTTCTTTAACACATTAACGTGATTATAGTTTTTATCTTTAGCTCCGTATAACAAAACGAGTCGTTCATTCGTCGCTATTTCCTTTAATTTTTCAAGCGCTTCCTGCTGTTCTTCATTCTGTGCCAATTCTTCCTTATACAGTTGCTTAAATTTATCAAACTTATCTGGATCATGATCAAACCATTTTCTAAGCTTTGTACTAGGTGCTACTTCTTTCGCCCAATAGTCGACGCCAGCATCAGCCTTCGAAATACCGCGTGGCCACACTCTATCTACCAACACTCGGTTGCCACCTAATTTGTTTTCTTCCTCATAGATTCTTTGCAATACGATAGAGATTTAGAATCACTCCTGTATAAAGAATGTTGATATTTACCCCAAATATCACTCAGATAAACGGTTAACCTTACTATTATCAACCATAAGTCGATACTTGCCAGGAGACACTCCGGTCCAGCGTTTAAACGCATTTTGAAAGGCACTTGGTTCAGAAAAATGCAGCAAATAAGCAATGTCTCCGACAGAATGCTCCCCTTCAGTAAGGTAGCTTTCTGCCAATACTTTTCGAACTTCGATGGAAAGCTTACTATATGAGGTGTTTTCGTCCTTTAGATCTGCTTGTAACGTTCGGGAGCTTACCCCAAAATTATCAGCCGTCTGGTTCAAGGTAGGTAAAAACATAGGCATACATTCATTTAACCATTTTACAATTTGATAGGACAAGGTATTTTCCTGTGTAATTGCTTTGCTATCCTTTTTGGCTACATTTTCAAATAAACTCAAAAGTTTTGGGTTAGCATATAAGACGGGAAAGTCAAGAACTTCTCTATCCATACATATAGACGATGTTTTGGCTGAAAATGAAGGCTCAACACCAAAGGTTGAGACGTAGGCTGCCGCGTCCCCTGGGTTCTCATGGCTAAATTGTACAGAATGCAAAGGGATCTTCCGGTTACTAAGCCTGCAAGTGAGGTGATAAACAGAACTAGCCATATCCTCTATGCAATGTCGTGACATAGGAGCGTGTGGCTGAAAGTGCAGCTGGATTTGTAGCTTGTTTTCTTTTACCTCCCAATCAAGGTTAAACCCATTATATAAGATGACGTTATATCGTTGATAAGCGCGGAGTGCATCACCGATTGTTTTCGAATGCAACATAACATACCCTAGTACTCCCATGTCCTCAAAGGCAATATTTTCTCCTTGGTGTAAACCAAAAAATGCATCCTCTGTACAGGAAGCTGCGGCATGCATTAACTTTTCTAAATCCATCGCTTCAATCCGTGTATCCACATCACGAAGAAGTTCAGGGTTCATATCCACCATACCGAATAGCTGCTCCTCTTTTATACCATGTCTGTGAAGTGATTTTACTATTGGATAAACCATTGAGATGGAAACACCGAAAGCCGTCATACCTCTCTCTCCTCTACTTTGCGCATATCAACATGTTTATTGCGCTATTCATCATTTCTTTGTCTATAAAACTATTCTATGCTTTTTGTAGCAATACTTCTAGGGCATGGTTTTACAAATTTTAATTCGATGAAATGTAAAAAGGAGGAAGGATTTTGAAAGAAAAGATTCTGATTATAAATGGCCATCCAGATCCGGAGAGTTTTTGTAGGAGTTTATCCGAGGCATACAAAGAGGGAGCAGGAGCTACGGGTGAGGTGCGCTTCATTGATTTAAGCACAATAAATTTTGAACCAAATCTAAAATATGGGTATAGAAAACGAACGGAATTGGAAGTTGATTTGATTAAGGCTCGGGAATGGATTGAATGGGCGAGCCATTTGGTTTTTGTGTATCCGACTTGGTGGGGGGCCATGCCTGCTTTATTAAAAGGATTTATTGATCGGGTGTTTCTTCCAGGATTTGCTTTTCGCTATCGGGAAGGTTCTGCCCTTTGGGATAAACTATTGACTGGAAAAACAGCCCACCTTATTGTAACGATGGACACACCATCCTGGTACAACCGTTTGGTTTACCGGCGTGCTGGACATCAGGTAATGAAACGCAATGTATTGGATTTTTGTGGTATAAAACCAGTACGGATAACCGAAATAACTCCAGTTAAAAATTCTACAGATTATAAACGTGCTACATGGTTGAGGAGAGTAGAGCGGCTTGGGCAAAAGCACTCATAATAGTGTATCAATTTAATTCATAAGACAACGACAAAGAAAAGAGCCAGACTCTTGCTGCTTGTTTTTTCATGATTTCTTGCATTATCCTATCTTTAGGAGGGATGGCAATGATATACATAGGATTAACAGGCTGGGGGGACCATCATGCATTATATCCTCAACAAATGAAACCAAAGGATAAACTACAAGAATACAGCAGTCACTTTCCCGTTGTAGAGGTGGACAGTTCTTTCTATGCCATTCAGCCAGAAAAAAATGCAAGGAAATGGGTAAAGGAGACACCTGATAATTTCCGTTTTATCGTGAAGGCATATCAAGGAATGACAGGACATCAGCGTGGGGAGGAAAACCAATTCTCCTCTAAAACGGAGATGTTTCAAGCATTTATAGACTCCCTAAAGCCCTATTTACAGGCAAACAAATTAGCGATGGTTCTTTTTCAATTTCCACCATGGTTTACCTGTAAAAAGGAAAATGTCGATTATTTACGTTTTTGTAAAAAGCAGATGGGCGACATCCCTGTAGCCTTAGAATTCCGTAACCAAACTTGGTTTGAAAAAAGGTTTAGAGACCAAACACTTGAATTTATGACAGCGGAAGGTTGGATTCACTCGATTGTAGATGAACCCCAAGCAGGGGATGGCTCCGTACCAATCATTCCTGTTGCGACAGATGAGAAGGTGACCTTAATTCGCATGCATGGTCGAAACCTCTATGGCTGGAACAAGCCTAAGGATGCAAATTGGAGAGAAGTTCGCTATTTATATAACTATAATGAGCAAGAACTGCTGGAATGGAAGGAGCGCATCCTTCAGCTAAGCAAGCAAACGAAAGATATTGTCGTTCTATTTAACAATAATTCGGGTGGCGATGCAGCAGACAATGCAAAGACTTTTCAGCAAATGCTGGGCATTGAATTCGAGGGTCTAGCACCTAGGCAGATGGATTTGTTTTAGTCTAGCTAAAAATTCTGTGCCTCCGTCTTTTAAGTCTTGTGAAGAGGCTGTATAAAATAAACGCACTCACAATGATGATACAGCCAATGAGCACCCAATGTAGTGTGTTTTGCTGTGAATTTATCATAATCGCATTAAACGTCCAAATTAACACGAGTGGGTAAAACAGATCCCTTTGATAGAGAATGAGGGAGATAGCAACCAAGCTAATCCCGAGTACCACAACGAGCGTCCAACCTGCTTCTCCTATCCCAATAAAGGAAAGCGCGTTACTTCGTTCTATATAAGTGAAAACATTTACGATACTGGCTAAAGATACCCATCCAGTATAGATTGAAAAAGGTGCATAGTCCCACGTATTGCTGGCTTTATGTTGGTGTACCTTTTGATAAATCCCTACTAGTGAAATTAATAATAAAATAATAATGCCTGCTGATAACAGAATCATCTGCTGGGTGAAGGTAATAATCCATAAGCTGTTTAATACAAAATTTAAGGGAATCATAAAACGTAGCTCTCTGTAAAGATCTGCTTTTGGGTCGCGAGCGAAAAAACCTTTTATAATCCAAATGAACAAAAGTAAATAGATGAGTCCCCATATTGAAAATGCATACCCAGCTGGCTGGATAAGGGCTGGATCCTGATTGGCAACTTGACCTACTTGGGATCCAACAGAATAATTCACAAAAATCATACCAGCGAAAAAGAGTAGATATATAAGTGAAATTTTCCACGGATGCATAATAACTCCTCCTAGAGCGGTTCCTTTTTCTCAACTCTTCCCTGTCTAGCCAAGAAGTAAAACAAGACTTCGTAAGGGCATTTCGAATTTTTGAAAAAAGGTATTGCCTTTTTCAAGTATTTGTAATAGCATATATAAAAATTAGTTATAAGTGCGTGTTCAAAAAGGAGGATAAAAAGGACCGAGAAGTTCGAGGCGGCGTAGCTTTGAGTACCGGAACGTATGCAATTAATACGTGAGGAACGGAAAAGCAAGCCAACGAGCTTCCACAGGATGTGGTGACTTCGACGTTCGACACAGGACGTGTCGGAATTTAGTCGAAGGTCATCAGTACCGATGTGTCATTTTTAACGGATTTTTTGAACAACCTCTATAAGTAGTGAAGAAGAGGAAATGCATTATTTTGCCAGTTATCAGAGAGGGAAGGCTTGCTGGAAACTTCCTAACGCAGGGAAATAAATGTACCACCTCGGAGCTGTATCGGGGAAATTGAGTAACCAATACCGTAATTGCTGCGTTAAAGCAACCAAAGCCAGTGAATCTTTCATTGGGAAATTGGGTGGAACCACGAACATACACATTCGTCCCTTATACCGGGATAGATGTGTTTTTTTATGTTAGGAAAATATAACTTATAGCCATGGAACAAAAGACAACGTCGTAACATTTTGAAGACTCAAGTACACAATCGTGCCAAATCGATCGATGGCAAGTTTACTAATAAAAAAATGCTAGGAAAAGGATAGGTATTATTTTTACAGCTGACAGAGAGGGAAGAATTGCTGCGAACTTCCCAGTGATGGAAAATAATACACCACCTTGGAGCCGTATTGGGGAAAGTAGAGTAACCAATACCGTCTACGCTGCGTTAAAGCGTCCAAAGCCAATGAAGTTTTTCATTGGGAAGTTGGGTGGAACCACGAGTAAACGCACTCGTCCCTTTATTGGGATGAGTGCGTTTTTTAATATCTAAAGGAGGAATTTTTATGGAGAAAATAAGCGTTCAATTTCCAGATGGGCAAGTCCAAAGCTATTCAAAAGGGATCACAATTCAGGAGATCGCCGCATCTATTAGTTCAAGTTTGGCAAAGAGAGCGATAGTAGGAAAGGTTGATGGGCAGCTTGTAGATATGGCGCAGCCTCTTGGGAAAGGTGGTCCGTTATCAATTTTAACACTAGAGGACGAGGAGGCATTAGATGTGCTGCGTCATAGTACAGCACATATCTTGGCACAAGCATTAAAACACTGCTTTGGTGATGTGAAGTTAGGGATTGGACCAGTCATTGAAGATGGCTTCTATTATGATGTCAAGCTAACAAAGAGTTTATCGCATGAGGATCTGAAAATGATTGAGAAAGAAATGAACAGCATTATTAAAGAAAACCTGGAAATAAAACGGAGAGTGTTATCGTATCAAGAGGCGAGAAAGCTATTTGAACAAAAGGGGGAATCCTTTAAGTTGGATATCCTTGAAGATTTAGAGGAGGGTGCTGAGATTTCCATCTACCAGCAAGGGGAGTTTATCGATTTATGCCGTGGACCACACCTCCCACGAACTGGTTTGGTAAAAGCCTTTAAACTAACACATGTGTCCGGCGCATACTGGAAGGGTGATCAGAATGGTGAAGTGATGCAGCGGGTGTATGGGGTAGCATTTCGTAAAAACAAGGAGCTGGAGGAATATCTTCAATTACGTGAAGAAGCGGAAAAACGTGACCACCGGAAGTTAGGGAAACAATTAGAGCTGTTCATGTTTTCAGAGGAAGCACCAGGCATGCCATTTTACTTACCAAAAGGTCAAATCATCCGAAATGAATTAGAAGCATTTTCAAGAGAATTACAAACAAAAGCTGGTTACGAAGAGGTTCGGACACCATTTATGATGAATCAGCGGTTATGGGAACAATCTGGCCATTGGGATCATTATAAAGAGAATATGTATTTCTCTGAAGTAGACAATACAAAGTTTGCGATGAAACCAATGAACTGCCCAGGCCATATGCTTATTTTCAAAAATAACTTATATTCCTATAGAGACTTACCAATACGGATGGCAGAATTTGGCCAGGTTCACAGGCATGAGTACAGTGGTGCCTTGAATGGAATGCTTCGAGTTCGTTCCTTTTGCCAAGATGATGCCCACCTCTTCGTAAGGGAGGATCAGATTGAAGAGGAAGTAAAGGCTGCAATTCGGTTAGTGGATGCTATGTACCGGGCATTTGGCTTTTCGTATACTGTTGAGCTATCAACACGTCCAGAGAAATCGCTCGGGTCTGATGAGCTCTGGGATCATGCAGAAAATTCTTTAGAAAATGTGCTTAAGCAAATGGGTGTCGCATACCAGGTGAATGAGGGAGATGGCGCGTTTTATGGTCCGAAAATTGATTTTCACATAAAAGATGCATTAAAGCGAAGCCACCAGTGCGCCACTATTCAACTCGATTTTCAAATGCCGGAAAAATTTGACCTCACATATATTAACGAAAAAGGGGAAAAGGAGAGGCCAGTGGTTATACATCGCGCCATATACGGTTCGATTGATCGTTTCTTTGGAATTCTTATCGAGCATTTTGCCGGGGCATTTCCTGTCTGGCTGGCACCTGTGCAAGTGCAATTACTTCCTGTTGCTGCAGTACATGTAGATTATTGTTTAAAGCTTCAGGGTGAATTGCGACAACAAGGAATCAGGGTTCACATAGATGAACGTAATGAGAAGCTAGGATACAGAATAAGGGAAGCCCAAATAAAGAAAGTTCCCTATGCACTTGTCATTGGAGATGAAGAAATAGAGAGCGGGGATGTTACAGTACGACAATATGGCGTGAAAGAAACAGAGCAATTGGCCTTCCATAATTTTAAAGAGTTACTGGAGGAGCAAGTGGCGAAACGGGTATTGTGATAACTTTGGGACAAAGCGTTTGGTTTAAAATATATTAGAATGGATCGGATTTTGGTACAAAAAGAGGCCAGCCTTATAGGGTTGGCTTTTTTTACGGAAATTAGTAGAGATTGATGGCGGAGTTTTTGTTTTTGTGAGAAGGGGGAGTGAATAGACAAAAGGATATCCAATCGACCACAATAGCAAGTGAATCGACTAGAAACGCCTCCCAATCAACCACAATAGCGAGTGAATCAACCAGAAACACGTTCCAATCGACCGAGCTAACCCTGAATTGAGCTAACCTGTCAGGGCTAATGTTCTCTTCTAAAAGTGCTTATGAAACCCCATCTGTAAAATGTTCACTTTTTGTTCTAATTTCCATGAACATTTTATGACAGAAAATACTTTTTAATTGTTTTTCTCCTTATCTGGTATTAATATAATAATATGTTTGTGAAGTTTGTAACAATAATAGTTTTGTAGTTTTAGAATATAGCTAATTTATAAGGAAGGAGTATCTCTATGAAAATAAAATGGATGATACTAGCAGCTATCCTCACTGTACTTACTGTATTAACAGGCTGTGAGCCATTAGCTGTATTGGATCCAAAGGGACCACAAGCACAGACGCAGGCAGATGTTATCTTACTTTCCATTGGAATTATGTCGTTTATTGTCATTGCAGTCTTTGCAATTTTAATTTTTATGCTGGTTAAATATCGTGCGTCTAAACAGCCCGAGGATTATAAGCCGCCACATATTGAAGGTAATGTATGGGTTGAGGCAATCTGTGTAGGGATTCCTGTTCTGATTGTAGCCTATCTTTCTTTTGTATCGGTAGAGAGTAACTACAAGGTTGAAGCAACACCAGAAGGGTATGATGAAGAACCGCTCGTTGTTTACGCATCTTCTTCTGATTGGAAATGGCATTTTAGCTATCCGGAAGAAAACATAGAAACAATGAATTATCTTTATGTACCAACAGATCGCCCGCTTGAATTTAGATTGTATTCATACGGCCCAATAAGTGCTTTCTGGGTACCACAATTGGGTGGACAGAAGTACGCGATGTCCGATATGGTAACAACGCTTCATCTAGCAGCAGATGTTCCTGGTGAATATTCTGGTAGAAATGCTAACTTTAGTGGGGAAGGATTTGCAGAGCAAACGTTCAATGTAAATGCCGTCTCACCAGATGAGTTTGATGAATGGGTGGAGGAAGTGCAAACGACTGCAGACCCAATAACAGAAGATAAGTTTGAAGAACTTCTGGAACCAGGCCATCTTGGTCAACAAACCTTCACAGGTACACACCTAGAGTTCATGCCTGCACCAGAAGGGGAGCATGGTGGTCATAATCATGGTGGAGATTCAGAAGAAAGCCATGATGAGCATTCTGACCATTCAGATGAAGAACACAGTGACCATTCCGAGCAAGATCATGAACACTAATTGAAAGTAATGTCCTAGTTTTAAACAATAAGGTCGGCGTGTGTCAGCGTATGTGCTGCCATGCCGGCCTGAGCATGTGAAGTTTTTTAAGAGAAAAGGCGGTTGACTATTCGATCAGTCCTTTTTAAATGGAGTTTCACTTTATAGCAGGTTTGAAAGGAGTAAAAAATATGGAGTTCTTTGAACGTTTTGCGATACCTCATCCAAGTCCGATTATATATGCCTCCATGGTTGCAATTGGGATTACCCTACTTGCAATTGTCGCTGGTTTAACGTTCTTTAAAAAATGGGGTTATCTATGGCGCGAATGGCTAACAACCGTTGACCATAAGCGTATTGGTATTATGTATTTAATTTCTGCGCTCCTTATGCTTTTCCGTGGAGGCGTTGACGCACTGATGATGCGTGCACAGTTAGCTACACCGGACGCTCAGTTGCTCGACTCGCAACATTATAATGAGATATTTACAACACACGGTGTTGTTATGATCATATTCATGGCAATGGCGTTTATTATTGCCTTAATGAACTTTGTTGTACCATTACAGATTGGTGCACGAGATGTAGCATTTCCGCGTTTAAACGCACTAAGCTTTTGGCTTTATTTTATGGGCGCGATGTTATTTAACTTGTCCTTTGTTATTGGTGGTTCGCCAAGCTCTGGTTGGACATCATATTTTCCGTTGGCAGGTAATGAGTTTAGCCCGTCGGTCGGAACGAATTACTATATGATAGCCATTCAGATTGCGGGTATAGGTACCTTAATAACGGGTATTAACTTTATTGTAACAATTCTTAAAATGCGTGCACCAGGCATGAAGCTTATGAAGATGCCGATGTTTACCTGGTCTGCATTGATAACCAACTTAATCATTACCTTTGCATTCCCTGTTCTTACTGTTGCACTTGCAATGGGAACAATGGACCGTTTATTCGGCACGCAATTCTTCACAACAGGTAATGGTGGAATGGATATGCTATGGGCCAACCTGTTCTGGGTTTGGGGACATCCGGAGGTATATATATTAGTGCTTCCAGCATTCGGTGTTTATAGTGAAATCATTTCTACCTTTGCAAGGCGTAATTTATATGGATACAAATCGATGGTTGCTTCAATGGTAATTATCTCGGTTCTATCGTTCGTAGTATGGGTCCATCACTTCTTTACGATGGGTCAGGGAGCAATGGTTAACAGTATTTTCTCTATTACCACAATGGCAATTGCTGTTCCAACAGGTATTAAAATCTTTAACTGGTTATTCACCTTATATAAAGGGAGTATCCGATTTACAGTTCCGATGATGTACTCACTAGGATTCTTACCTATCTTCACAATAGGTGGGGTAACAGGTGTTATGCTTGGTATGTCAGCAGCTGATTACCAATATCACAACACAATGTTCCTTGTAGCGCATTTCCACTTAGTTATTATTCCAGGTGTAGTATTTGCGATGCTGGCTGGTCTAACATACTGGTGGCCTAAGATGTTTGGCTTTATGCTAAACGAACGAATTGGTAAGTGGGCATTTTGGTTTATTTCAATCGGTACATGTGTAGCATTCTTCCCGATGTTTATATCCGGGTTAGATGGTCAGGCACGCCGTATGTATACCTATTCTGAATCCACAGGCTTTGGCTTTTGGAATATGCTGTCATTTGCTGGCGCAGTGATGTTAGCTATTGGGTTTATCATCATTGTTTACAATATCTATTACAGTACTCGCTATGCTTCAAGAGATATCGGAAGCGACCCTTGGGATGCACGTTCTCTTGAATGGGCAACAAGTACACCAGTACCGGAATATAACTTTGCGGAAGTTCCTCAAGTGAATTCAAGTGAAGCATTCTGGGATTCCAAATATAACGGCCATAAGCTATTTAGTGGAAAATTGAAAGAAATCCACATGCCGAATAATAGTGGTGTGCCATTTATTATGAGTTCACTGTTCTTTGTTCTTGGGTTCTCCTTTATATTTAGCATATGGATTGGTGTTGCTATTGCCTTGTTAGGTATTGTCGCATGCTTAGTTCATCGTTCCTTTGAGCAGGATCACGGGTATCACATACCTGTTGAGGAAATTGAAAAAACAGAATCTGAATTGCGAGGTGGAAAATAATGAAATTGGATCACTCGCAGCCGTTAGAGTATAGCTCTGAACAGGGTCGTTTAAATATATTAGGTTTCTGGATCTTTATTGGAGCAGAAATTATGCTCTTTGGTACTTTGTTTGCTTCCTACTTTACATTAGAAGGACGTCATGGAAGTGGACCGAGTGGAGCAGAAATCTTTGAATTGTCACCAGTATTAATCGAAACAATCTTACTGCTTACAAGTAGTTTTACCGTTGGTTTAGCAGTGCATGCAATGAGGCTTAAAAACAAGAAAGCGATGATGACATTCTTTATCATCACGCTTGTTCTTGGTGCAGGATTCCTTAGTATGGAGATCTATGAGTTTAATCATTACATCCATGAAGGAGCTGGCATAACAGTAAGTGCCTTCACGTCTGCATTGTTAACAACGATAGGAACACACGGATTACACGTTACATTAGGCTTGTTCTGGGGATTATTTATCCTGATACAGGTTGCAAAACGTGGTTTCACACCTGAAACTGCAAATAAATCCTTTATATTCTCTCTTTATTGGCACTTTCTAGATGTTGTTTGGATCTTTATTTTCAGCTTCATCTATCTGAAAGGAATGATGTAAATGAAGGAATTATTTCCACTAAAACAGGTAATGGGATTTGTATTTTCCCTTGTCTTAACAGCCGTTGCTTTATTGGTATACTTCGTAGATATGTCGTTCGCACTAGGCATGACAATCTTACTTGTCACAGCGTTTGTTCAAGCAATGTTGCAATTAATGGTGTTCATGCATGCTAGAGAATCAGAGGATAGTGGTTTAATTCTATCTAATGTTTATTACGGTGTTTTTATTGCAGTAGTGACAGTCTTCGGTTCATTACTAGCATTAATTTGGGGATATATGTAAGGATTACGAAAGGAGTGCTCTTAACGAGCACTCCTTTTTTCAATAGTAATTCACCCTGTTATGCCAAAATTTATTTTGAATCCTTGGTTTTAGATTCCAACCTACCATAACGCTCTTTTATTTTTTCTTCTGTTCCAACGAAAAACACACCCATCAAGAAGAGGAAAACTGCTCCCATTACGGTTCCGATTCCAATACCAGTCCAAAGACTCTTATCACTAATGAAAAAGCCATATAAGAATATCAATATGCCTGCTGTCAAGATGACAGCGCCAGTATATTTGACGGCACGTATAATTTTAATTCGTTGTTTCATATTATCATCCTTCCCTGTTAAATTCTTTCTATGGTGTAAGAGGCTAAAATAATTTAAACTTCTCTACTTAGACTCTACCCGTTTTACAAGAAAGGAAAAACAGAGATTGTAAAAACAACACTTAAAAACGGAAATATGTATAGGAAAGTGTATGATTTTTTCCAAACAAAAAGGAACGCCTGATGCGCTCCCTATTTAAGGATTTTCGGTTTGCTAAATTTTTCTAAAACCTCTTCCGTTGCTACAAAAAACACACCCATTAAAAAGATGAATACTGCCCCCATGATTGTACCAATGCCAATGCCTGTGATTGCACTGTAATCGCTTACGAAAAATCCATATAAAAAGATGACGATCCCAAGTGTAAGTACAGTTGACCCTGCAATTTTAACGGCATTTAACATTTTCTTACCTGTTTTCATAGAAATCATCCTCCCATAATTATATTATTCACCTTGTTCACAAAGTTGTCAAATAGTTTGTGTCAAAAATGTGAAATATATTATGGTGAATGGGTTTTCGAGTTCAGTATTTTGAAAAAGAGTACAAAAAAAGTAGCAAATAACGGATTTGCTACTTTTACTTAAACGTATATAAGATAGTTTAATCGACAAAAAACCATAAAAAGTAATTATTGCAGTGTACCGCAAAAGATGGTAAGCTTAATTAGTTACTTATTTGTTAATCTAAACGTATATTATCTCCAAATATATTGTATCATTAACTATAAGTAAAGTCAACTATATATATTCCGAAAATGAACTGGAGTTGATGTAATGAGCGTGGGACCAAAGGACCGAATGGAAGAACAAGAACGTATAGATTATGTGCTAAAGGAAATCGAGCGTAAAGAAACAGCATTATATTCTAAGGCGACGGGTTTAAAGGAAGATGTAATTGAACTAAGAAAAACCTTTTGGGATGATGTTACCGTCAACCTTGATGAACCGGATGATGTCATTGAAACACAAGCCAGTATAAAACAGCAGGCCGAATTTTTAGCAGAAAAAGAAAGATTTCATGGAAAAATTGGTGATGAGCTGAAAGTATTAAAGCGAATGAAGAAGTCTCCATATTTTGGTCGTATTGATTTTAAGGAACACGGTGATGATCAGGTAGAGAAACTCTATATTGGAATATCTTCCTTTTTGGATAGACAGGATGAAGATTTTCTTGTTTATGATTGGCGTGCACCTATATCAAGCCTTTATTACGATTATGCCTTGGGTAATGCTTCGTATAATGCCGTGAACAGTGCGATAGAAGGTGAGATATCATTAAAACGGCAATTTATTATTCGAGACGGAATGCTTAAAGGTCTATTTGATACTGGAATCACGATAGGGGATGAAATGCTTCAAGAAGCACTCGGACATAATGCTAGCACGGACATGAAAAATATTGTAGCTACCATACAGAAGGAGCAGAATAGGATTATCCGTGAAGAGCGCAGTAAATTGCTACTTGTCCAAGGAGTGGCAGGTAGTGGGAAAACCTCCGCCGCACTTCAACGGATTGCTTACTTAATGTACCGATACCGGGAGGAGTTAAACCCTGAAAACGTCGTTCTTTTTTCGCCGAACCCTTTATTCACTGGGTATATTCGAAATGTTCTTCCAGAGTTGGGGGAAGCGAATGTTAGACAGACCACTTTTCTTGAGTATCTAAGGGAGGGAATTGGAGAAGGCTTTACTGTAGAATCCCCTTTTGAACAGATGGAGTACGTACTTACAAAGGAGGACAGTGATGCTTATCAAACTCGACTTAGTAGTATGGAATATAAAGCAACATTGGACTTCAAGAAATTGATTGACATCTATGTAGAACAGCTACGGATGCAAGGGATGCAATTTAAAAATATTTCCTTCCGTGGGGAGATATTAATATCCAAAGAGGAGATCAGCGAGTACTTTTATGCACTTGATGAAGCCATAACACCTGTCAATAAAATGGAGATTGTTGCAAAATGGCTGCAAATTGAGCTAAAGCAGTTTCAGAGGCAGGAAGTGAAAAAGGATTGGGTAATGGAAAAGGTCGAGTTGCTTGATAAAGAAGCGTATTTAAAAGCGTATTATGAAGCTCAAAAATTAGATGAGGATATGTTTGTGAATGAGGAGAAGGTCCTTCGTAAGGCAGTTGTCAGAAAGATGTTCGGTACTTTGCGCAAACAAATAGAGAATTTTGATTTTGTGCACGTTGCAAAAAACTTCCGACTGCTGTTTTCAACCACAAGAGAGCTGGAAAATACTCCGAAGAACTGGAATGCGATTTGTGAGCAAACGATAGATGACTTTTCCGATAACCACCTGACCTGGGAGGATGCAGCACCATACCTTTATTTTAAAGGTAAACTCATTGGGGATAAACAAGAGCGTGCAGTGCGTCAGCTATTAATTGATGAAGCACAGGATTATTCATCCTTTCAGTTTGCTTTTATTAGACATCTCTTTCCCTATACTCGCATAACATTACTTGGTGACATCAACCAGGCTATTTATGTTAATGTAACAAAGGAAAACCCACTTGTACCTGGCATACAAGAATCTGAACACGAGCGAATTACACTTACGAAAAGCTATCGGTCGACCAAACAAATAACAGAGTTTACTAAAGCATTTGCTCCTGGTGAGGAAGAGATCGAGGCATTTAACCGTGATGGTGCCAAACCCACGTTACTTCGACTAACCGATCCGTCCCACAGCTCCCGTGCTATTCTAACAGAGAGATCTGCTTATTTAGAGAAAGGGCACGAGATGATTGCGGTTATTTGTAAAACAGTACAGGAAACAGAGCGTGTCTACAAGGAACTAAAAGAAGTCGTACCTGTTACACAAATAACCGAAGAGACGTACGGTTTCTCTAAGGGTTTCATTGTGCTCCCAGTATATTTAGCTAAGGGTATTGAGTTTGATGCTGTAATTATCCCTGACGGATCCTCTAGCCATTATAAGGAAAAGGATCGAACATTGTTTTATACCGCTTGTACAAGAGCGATGCATGATTTGACGATCATTTCCGGTGAAGAACCGTGTCACTTCATCAAAGAGGCGAAGGTAGACACGTACGAAATTGTAGAGGACGAGATTGAAAAATAAGCAAGTCTGATTTTAAATTAAACCTTTGAAAATAACATAGTAATTAGCAGGCCAAATCGATGTGATTTGGTCTTTTCTTTTTACATATAGGGTGGGTGAGTACTGCTATTTTTTGAAACCGACATGAAATTGTTTTTTCTATGTTGTTCATAATTCTGTAATATTTACCATAACTACCCCTTATAAGCACGATATAAAAAGGTTTTCATTTAATTGTTCATTTCTAATAACCGATAGTAAAAGAAGGCCCTCTAATTGGTAATATTTGGACAGGTGATAAGAGAGAGTTTCTACATACATAATTACACAGGTTAATGTTATGATTGACTTTGGGTCTAATCCAGTGGTTTATAGTTGGATATCTGTAAAAGTTGGCAAGAAAAACCTCTATGTAACTAGAAGACACTGGCCCAACAAAATAGAGATGAAGCAGCAAATATTGAATTTATATGCAGGGATTCCTAATAGCAATTCATGCATTACACATATTATTAGATTTATTATGGAAAAAAAGAGGGGAAAAGTGATGGAAAAGTATGAAATGAAAATTTACAAGGACGTGCTATTTTTCAAGTATTATGAAATGGCAGAGACTGTAGGAGAAGCAGAACAGCAGGCGGAGGAAGTAAAACGCGTATTAAGTCAGCCTGGCGTTACTAAATTTCTAAATGATAATAGCGCTATCCAGAATTCAAAACCTGAGGTAAACGAAGTATGGGGTGAATTAATGAGCTGGATTGGTAGCAATGTTGAAAAAACCGGTACCATCGCAACTAATGAGGCGTGGAAAAACCAGTTAAACCGGCTATCTAAAAGTGCGGGCGCCTATGATTCGCTACGTGCCTTTTCCAGTCTGGAAGAATCTCTAGAGTTCATGGGGATTCCTGATTTTAAATTGTAATAGCACCTTCAACATACTTGTTAAGGTTGCATATGAAAAAAGGGCTGCCATTTGTCTTCCCGACAAAGAGGCAGCCTTTTTACTATACTAAATTTTTATTGATTATATTGGTTGGATTCAAATAGATCAATGAGTTCAACCTTTGGATATTTATCATGAAACCAATTTAAAGCAAAATCGTTCTTAAATAATGCTACATAATTGCCCTCTCTGTCTTGCACGAGCATACTACGCTCATCGAAAATAGAGGGGTCTAATTCGTTCTCATTTAACCATCTTGGGATACGCTCGCCGATAGACTCTAGCATAACCTCCGTATTATATTCCGCCTTCATTCTGTGTTGGAATACTTCGTATTGTAATTCACCAACAGCACCAATAATACGTGCATCATTGCGATACCCTTTAAATAATTGAATAGCCCCTTCTTGTACAAGCTGCTCAATACCTTTGTTAAACTGTTTTCCCTTCATAACATTCTTAGCTGTTACCTTTTTATATAATTCTGGTGGAAATTGAGGGAGTTCATCATAATCAAATTGTTTTTTACCGGAAACCAAGGTGTCTCCGATTCGGTAGATGTTGGGATCATAAATTCCAATAATGTCACCGGCATACGCCACTTCAACCGTATCTCTCGATGAGGCAACGAATTGCTGGGTCTGCGAAAGCTTTATCACCTTGTTGGCCCTAGCCAGCTTTACACTCATACCACGTTCAAATTTTCCGGAGCAAACTCGCAGGAACGCCACACGGTCCCGATGTGCAGGGTTCATATTTGCTTGAATTTTAAAGATAAAACCTGAAAATTCTTCCTCATCAGGTTGGATAAGCCCCTCTGTTGATTTCCGAGGAACAGGTGCAGGAGCCATGGAAATAAACGTGTCAAAGAATGTTTGAACACCAAATGGTGCTAGTGCACTTCCGAAAAATACAGGTGTTTGTTCCCCGGCCATAACAGCGTCTAGGGAGTAGGAGTCCCCAGCTTCATCAAGTAGTTCCAACTCATCTTTGGCGACCTTATAGCCTGATTGGGAACGTAACTCTGCATGTTCTTCATTGTTTAAAGCCTCATAGGGAATGGAGTTTTCCTCTTCATTCCCATTAAATTGAATAAACTGCTTACCTTGACGATCAAAAATACCAAGGAATTGTTTTCCCATGCCTACTGGCCAATTCATAGGGTAGGTTTCAATGTCGAGTACTTCCTCAATCTCTTCCATAAGATCAAGTGGCTCCCTGCTTTCGCGATCCATTTTATTAATAAACGTAAAAATAGGGATCCCTCGCATGCGGCAAACCTTAAAAAGCTTCTTAGTCTGCGCTTCGATTCCTTTTGTTGCATCAATGATCATGACAACACTGTCTACTGCAGTAAGTGTTCGGTACGTATCCTCACTGAAGTCTTCGTGTCCAGGTGTGTCCAAAATGTTGACCTGGAAATCTTTATATGGAAAATTCATTACACTAGATGTAACAGAAATACCACGTTGTTTTTCTATTTCCATCCAATCTGAGGTTGCGTATTTGCCTGTCTTTTTCCCTTTTACTGTGCCTGCAGAACGAATCAAATTGCCAAATAAAAGCAACCTTTCCGTTAAGGTTGTTTTTCCCGCATCTGGGTGGGAAATGATGGCGAACGTCCGTCTTTTTTGCACTTCATCATGTAAGCTCATATATAAAATCCCTTCTTTAATATAATTTTTTATAAGTACGTTGTTTCACGGGATTTTTTACATTGGATGATTCTCCTTTAATTGATCTTTTTATATGATAGCAAACCATGCCTCCTTTCAACAAGCTTATTGTTGTGAAGGCATATTATCGGGCCCAATCAATCAATATTCGGTTTCAATCGACCATAAAGTAGGGCCAATCAACGCCAAAGCTGTTTCAATCAATCATAAAAGAGGCCCAATCAACGGCGAGGCAGGTTCAATCAATCATAGAAGAGGGCCAATCAACGCCAAAGCTGTTTCAATCAATCATAGAAGAGGTCCAATCAACGACAAGGCTGTTTCAATCAATCGTAAAAGAGGTCCAATCAACGACAGAGCTGATTCAATCAATCATAAAAGAGGCCCAATCAACGGCGAGGCAGTTTCAATCAATCGTAGAAGAGGCCCAATCAACGACAAGGCTGATTCAATCAATCATAGAAGAGGCCCAATCAACGGCGAGGCAGTTTCAATCAATCATAGAAGAGGCCCAATCAACGGCGAGGCAGGTTCAATCAATCATAGAAGAGGTCCAATCAACGACAAAGCTGTTTCAATCAATCATAGAAGAGGTCCAATCAACGACAAAGCTGTTTCAATCAATCATAGAAGAGGCCCAATCAACGACAATGCTAATTCAATCAATCATAGAAGAGGTCCAATCAACGGCGAGGCAGGTTCAATCAATCATAAAAGAGGCCCAATCAACGGCGAGGCAGTTTCAATCTGGACTTCTGTCAAGAAAATAGACATTTTAAAATGGTGCTTGTTTAATGAAAAACACTACCGCACTTCGTTTGCTGCGTGATGAATAAGTACAAAGTAAAAACCACACTTTGTACTTATTCATCACAATTGGTTTGTTTAAGAGGTTTTTTTCAGTATGTTGTTTTTGTAATGACGTTCAAAGTGATTAGGAGAATAGTACCCTAGAGTTGAGTGTCTTCTTTTCTCATTGTAACGATTACTAATATAGTAATTAACGGCTCTCATGGCCTCAGCGCGCTTCTCAAACCGGACTCTGTATACAAGTTCTTTTTTTAACGTCGCATGAAAAGACTCTATACAAGCATTATCATAAGGGTTTCCAATTCTACTCATGCTTACTTTCATTTTCCTTTCTTTTAACAATTCCATATATCCATGTGAACAATATTGTGACCCTCGATCAGAATGGTGTATGAGCCCTTCACCAGGCTGGCGGGTAGCTATGGCCATTTTTAAAGCAGCTAATGGCAATTCCTTTTTCATATTAGGTGCCATACTCCATCCCACCATTTTCCTGGAAAACAAGTCTATAACCGACGCTAAATAAAGCCATCCCTCTATTGTCCAAATATACGTAATATCTGTGACCCAGGCTTTATTAGGAGCGTCTACAGTGAAATTCTGGTTTAAGAGATTTG
>NZ_JAIFZM010000020.1 GCF_022095695.1 Oceanobacillus jordanicus | reverse complement strand
GAAAAACAGAAAGTCTGTTTTCCCTTGACATACTAGTTGTTCTGTTCAGTTTTCAAAGAGCAATTTGTTTGCGTCGCTTTTTTGAAGCGACTTTTATATCATACCATTTTCAAATCAACCTGTCAACAACTTTTTCGTTGGTTTTTAACGTTTTAAAGTTATTTTTGGTCGCTGCCGAATTTGGCGACTTGAATAATATAGCATCTCTTCAACCAATACGTCAACAGTTTCCGCATGGAAATTACAGGAAGTTCGGTTCTTTTAACCTGTTATGGTATACAAAAGCTGTCGGACCCTGCTTGACTTAATAACGGCTATACTTATACATATACCCCTTTTGAAGAACTTTAAACATTATTTTTTCGAAAATGTTTCGACTTCACTTTTATTGTCTATTCTGGAATAGGAAGACCTCCCTAAATAGAGAGGTATGTCGATTTCTTCTAAATTCGGTAGACCATTATCAAGAAACTTAGTATCGTCTCGATAAAATTGCGTGATTTCTCCAACAAACCAGTCATGATCCCCATATGTATTGCGATCTATTACCTTACATTCATATGCTACATACGCATCGACCAAAATAGGAGCCTGTATTGTTATCCCCTTTTCATAAAGTAATCCCAGCGAATCAAACTTGTCATGTGCAATGCCAGATATATTTCCTGTCCCCTGAATACTTGCAGCTTTCTCATATGGAAGAAAGTTAATCGAAAAACTACCAGATTCATTTACTAAACCATAAGTATAGCGTTCCTTCCCAATTGCTACCCCATAAATAGGTGGATCTATGGAAATATAAGAATGCCACCCAGCAGCCATAATATTTTGCTTTCCTTCATTATAGGCAGTAACGAGAGCTACCATCCCTGGATAACTGTGCATTACTGTCCCTTTTGTAGGTTTCCTCAAGCGATTACCTCCTTCTATTATAAGAAGCATATCATAATGAATAAATTTGAAAAGAATTTCGATTATTCATATTTCATCTCCCTCTTTTTTAGAAGATAGTCACTTAATATAAAAGAGCGCCTAGGATTAATATCCGCTGGCGCTCTTTTTAATTTATTTTTGTGGTGCTGAAGGTGTAGAAATAGTTGATAATGCTTGCTCTGCCTCATTATTGTACTGGTTATCTACAGCGAGATCACCAAGTGCTACCATTCCAATAACGTGCCCGTTTTCCGTAACCGGCAAACGACGAATTTGCTGTTGCGACATAAGTTGTACTGCTTCGTGAACATCCATATCGGGAGTACCTTGGACGATTTTTTGAGCAGTCATTACCTCAGATACAGGTGTGTTTGCTGCTTCACCTTGCGCTGTAGAACGTAAGGTTATATCGCGGTCTGTAATAATACCTACCATGCTCCCGCTTTGGTCAACTACTGGAATTGCTCCAATATTGTTATCGCTCATTATTTTTGCTGCATCTTGAATGGATTGTGTACTACTAACAGTAAATACATCGGATGTCATAATGTTACGCAACTGCTGGTGCATGTGTATCCCTCCCCTTCCACACTAGAATGTGTAGGAAATGTTATTTTATGAAAGGTAGTTTTTACAATAAGTCCTGAAAATTTTTCCATTTCCCGAAACCTTTTACTCTTTTAGTCGTAATACAATTAGAGAAACAAGTTAAGGGGGGCGGATGCATATGACGCTTTTCGGCACATCGATAGAAAGTATTTACTTAATCATCCTTTTAATAGCTGGAGGATTAACCATTCTTTATTTATTTTTTGGAGATATTTTAGAAGGTATTGGAGACACGTTTGGCTTTTTAAATCCTGTATTAATTCTTTCGTTTTTTGCATTTCTTTCTGCAACAGGTTATGTATTAGAAAGTATTACATCTTTATCCAGCATTCTTATTTTACTTCTTGCAGCAGGTATTGCATTTCTTCTCGACACTCTACTAAATATCTTTGTACTTATACCTCTTTCTTCTGCAGAGGAATCCCTTAGCTATACAGAAGACTCTCTTATAGGAAGAGTGGGAAAAATAATCATCCCTATCCCCGAAAACGGTTTTGGTGAGATCGTAATAGAGAGTAAAAGCGGAGTAATCTCTAAACCCTCAGCTGGATTTGATAACAATGTTATCCCTGAAGGGGCAAAAGTTTTAGTTTTAGAAGTAAAAAAAGGCGTCTTGTATGTCGTTCCATATGAGAACGAACTTGATGCTCATGATTTAGTTTAATCGAACGAAACCATTTGGTTACGTTTGCTTAATAAAATATAGAACAAGGGGGAAGCGACATGTTTGAAGGAATTTGGATTGCCATCGGGATTGCAGTTATTTTAGTAATAGCACTTATTGGGGTATTTGTAGCAAAATACCGTACTGCCGGACCTGATGAAGCATTAATTGTTACTGGAAGCTATCTAGGAGGAAAGAATGTACATGTGGATGAGTCAGGTAACAAAATAAAAATCATACGAGGTGGTGGCGCCTTTGTGCTACCAGTATTCCAGCAGGCAGAACCACTCAGCCTACTATCGAGCAAATTAGAGGTTACCACTCCTGAAGTGTACACAGAACAGGGTGTACCTGTAATGGCTGATGGTACTGCAATTATTAAAATCGGTGGGTCTATCAGTGAAATTGCTACAGCTGCTGAACAATTCCTCGGGAAATCAAAGGAAGACCGGGAGAATGAGGCAAAAGAAGTTCTGGAAGGTCATCTACGTTCTATTTTAGGTTCCATGACTGTAGAAGAAATATATAAAAATCGTGACAAGTTCTCTCAAGAGGTACAACGAGTAGCGTCACAAGATCTTGCTAAAATGGGACTTATCATCGTTTCCTTTACGATTAAAGATGTGAAGGATAAAAATGGTTACTTAGAGTCACTTGGTAAACCGCGAATTGCTCAGGTTAAGCGTGATGCAGACATCGCAACTGCTGAGGCAGATAAAGAAACACGTATTAAGCGAGCCGAGGCGGCCAAGGATGCACAAAAGGCTGAATTGGAAAGGGCAACTGAAATTGCCGAAGCAGAAAAAGAAAATCAACTGAAAACCGCTGATTACCGTAAAGATCAGGACGCAGCGAAAGCACGTGCTGACCAAGCTTATGACCTGGAAACTGCTCGCTCCAAGCAGGAAGTTACAGAACAAGAGATGCAAATAAAAATTATTGAGAGACAAAAGCAAATTGAGTTAGAAGAAAAAGAAATTCTGCGTCGGGAAAGACAGTATGACTCTGAAGTTAAGAAAAAGGCAGATGCGGACCGTTATGCTGTAGAACAAGCTGCAGTAGCAGACAAAGCCAAACAACTTGCAGAGGCCGATGCCAATCAGTATCGAATTGAGTCACAAGCGAAGGCAGAAGCAGAACGCGTACGTGTGGATGGGTTGGCTAAGGCTGATTCCCAGCGAGCACAAGGGGAATCAGAAGCAGAGGTTATCCGCTTGAAGGGACTTGCTGAGGCGGAAGCAAAACGTAAAATTGCGGAAGCCTTCGAACAATATGGTGAGGCGGCAATTCTTGATATGATCACGAAGATGCTTCCTGAATACGCTAAAGAAGTTGCAAGTCCATTAGCGAATATTGATAAACTAACAGTTGTTGATACTGGAAGTAGTGGTAAAGATGGAGGAGCAAATAAAGTAAGTGGATATGCAACTAATCTAATGTCCACCCTACAGGAATCTTTAAAAGCTTCATCCGGAATCGACGTTAAAGAGCTATTGGAAAATATAACGGGGGGGAAACAACATAATTCCGATGATCTAGATTTAGATCGTATTCGTTATGAAAACCAACAAGAAAAGCAATTGGCTCATAATGAGTCAAATCATAACTAAATAGCTTTGGTGTTGAACAAGAAAAGCGTTTGATCAGTCGACCTGGTCAACGCTTTTTTTCTTTTTGTTTTCATCTATAACCCTTCCACTTTATGGTGAAAATTGCCTTAGCTATAATGTTTACGTTTTACTCGTTTCGAGAAAACACAAAAGAGTATTTATGAGAGGTGTTGATTTTATCTGGTATTTAATCCTTATTTTCATTCTGGCTGCAAGCCTATCAGCATACGCAGCCACTCGACTATCCAGTCATGCTGACACCATCAGCAAAGAAACGAAATTGGGCGGAGTATTGGCAGGGACACTTCTTTTAGCAGTTGCCACTTCCTTACCTGAATTAACGGTAACTGTTTCTGCTGGTATTATCGGGAATGCAGGTATTGCGGTAGGAAATGGATTGGGGAGTATTTTATTTAACTTCTTTGTTCTTTTTGTATTAGACCTGCACTTTCGTAGTAAACAACTTTTTTTAGGTGTTTCGGACCATCATATTCATACAGGATTTATAGCACTAGCACTCTGTTTAACCACTGTCGGTGCTCTCGCTATTAAGAATGCGTGGTCTTTCTTTAATATAGGTTCCTTTAGTGTTGCAATTGTTCTCATATATTTTGTGGGCATAATGATAATCTCCCGAAAGCAACGTGCATCTGATGCCTCTCAGAATAATACAGAGAAGAGAAATGTCAGTGTTAAGCGCGCTGTACGTCAGTTTATCCTCTTCTCTGTCATCATATTATTTACTGGCACAGCACTTTCCCTCTCCGGTGATGCGCTAGCTCAAAATACCGGAATTAGTGCGACCGCAATAGGAAGTATCCTTGTTGCTTTGTCCTCTTCTATCCCTGATGCAATGAGTGTTTACATGGCCTTAAAGCTTTTTAATGTAAATATGGCGATAGGCACTATCCTCGGTAGTAACCTGTTTAATATTCTGGTCATAGCACTTGCTGACCCTTTTTATACCGAAGGGAGCATATGGCAGGACTCCAGCAATGAACTAATCTATATGTCACTTATCGGTTTTACTTTAACCGTTCTGACAATGATAATTATAAAACGAGACAGAACAAAGAATTCTGCGACCTATGTCCTTCCATCTGTCATTGCAGTCATTAGCTATGTTGTTGTAGTCGGAATGGTTGCAATTTAAGTTCATAAGTACAGATAACCCCAAACTGCAGACATTGCTCGTGTGGGGTTATTTACTTTTATTTTTCTTACTTATCGTATAAGTCCTCCAGCAAACAACTTGAATATAGGGGATTTGCTCATGCAAGGAACTGATCTATAACATCTAATGGAGTAATGACCTTATATTGGAGATGAAAATATGAAACTCAGAAAGTTCATTGATCCATTACCGATTATGGAAACCAAAAAGCCTGAGAAACGTGCCAGGAGAAATTCATATTATGAGGTGGAAATGAAGGAGTTCACTCAAAAATTACATCGAGATTTACCACCGACAAGACTTTGGGGGTACGATGCCCAGTTTCCAGGCCCTACGTTTGAAGTAAAGCAAGGTGAAACGGCCCAGGTAAAATGGATGAACCAATTGCCTGAAAGACATATACTTCCAGTCGACACGTCGATTCATAATCTAGCTAGCCAACCTATTGTGCGAACAGTTACCCATTTACATGGAAGTGTGACTAAGCCAGAAAGTGATGGCTATCCAGAAGCGTGGTTTACGAAAGACTTTAGACAAACTGGCCCTGTATTCACAAGAAAAGTTTATGAGTATCCGAACAATCAACGTGCTACTACATTGTGGTATCATGACCATGCGATGGGGATCACAAGATTAAACGTTTACGCTGGGCTTGTAGGAGCATATATTATTCGCGATAAAAAAGAAAGCAACATGGATCTCCCATCAGGTGAATATGAAATTCCTCTACTTTTACTAGATCGCTCCTTCCACGCAGATGGTTCCTTAAAATACCCAACCCAACCTGAAGATGCCTCACCCGAGCTCCCTAATCCGTCTATTGTTCCTGCATATTTAGGTGAAACAATTCTAGTTAACGGCAAAGTATGGCCTTATAAAGAAATCGAACCAAGAAAATATCGTTTTCGCGTAATTAATGCTTCCAATACAAGGACATATCAATTGTATTTTGATAATAACCACCCGATTTTGCAAATTGGCTCAGACGGTGGCCTACTGCGAAAACCTATAGAATTACGCAGCCTAACCTTAGAACCAGCTGAGCGAGCAGATATTATCATCGATTTTTCTCAACTAAAAGGGAAAACCCTTCATTTAAAGAATGATCTTGGTGATGGAGCTGCCCCAGAGGATGAAACACATGATGTCATGCAATTCCGGGTCAACAAAAGAAAAAATGGTAAAGATACAAGCAAAATCCCTAACTCATTATCCACAATAAAATCTTTAAAAGGAAACCAGGTAAAAGCTATCCGAAAACTTAAGTTAATTGGTTCAGAAGATGAGTTTGGGAGACCTCTTCTGTTACTAGATAACAAAAAATGGCATGACCCTATAACAGAAAAACCTCGATTAAATACGACCGAGATTTGGGAATTTATGAATGTAACCAATTTCACCCATCCGATCCATTTACACCTAGTCCAGTATCAAGTGTTAGACCGACAACCATTTGATTTAACAAAGTTCAATGAGGATGGAAGTATGGTATATACAGGACCAGCGACCCCTCCCCTACCAAACGAGCGCGGCTGGAAAGATACAATCGCTGCACCATCAGGTCAGTTAACAAGAGTTATTGCGAAATTCAGCCCTTATACAGGTGACTATGTATGGCATTGTCATATATTAGAACATGAAGATTATGATATGATGCGCCCATTTAAGGTGATAAAAGCTGATGAGGAATAAAGTGAAACTTCAATCAGTGGGGGTTTTCGTTCTTCCCCCACTGATTGTGAGTTGAACGAATCGGGGTGTTAGCGTCGTTTACTCTCACTAAAAACTAATGGTTTCACTTCATGTTTTGAAGTGGGAGTATTACGGACGGTTGCACCGGGATAAAGAACAAGAGAGGTTCTGCATATGCAGAACCTCTCTTGTTCGCTAACTTATCACTTTTTTATAAGCATCTTTATCACAAATAATAAACAATCTTGCATCTGCTGGGATTTGTTGATCTAATCGATTCATGATAGTTAAATCTCTTCCATCGGAAATAAGTAAAGCCCCTTGCTGAGTTAGATCATTCTTCGCATCTTGATATGTCACCCATGTATTCTTCTTTTCAATGGAGTATAGATCGAAACCTTGATTGCTTGTCAGCTGCCTAATGATTTCGCTTGAGCCATTAAACAAAATAGACCTTGCAGCTAGGTTTCCGACGGTATCATTTGGTGTTATGTATTCTTCAACTGAAACATTTTTAAATGCCTGGATATGTTTTGAATCGGTAACTTCGCAAATGGTGTAAATGTTTTGCTCATACTCTTTCCCTATTCCTTCCAGAATTGTTGCGATAAGTAATGTTTGACCATCCGCTTGAGAACTAATGGTTGTATCTTCAGGAGAAAAAATCATAACAGATTTACTTTTAAGTAAGTTAGCTTGCATGAGAACATCTCTATTTGCTGGATTTCCACTTACAAATTCTACTTGTTCATGCAATAGAGGAGTTTTATTCACACTCTCATCTATTACTACAATGCGGACATTTCGAAAGGTACGTAGTATTTCATCAAGTGTAATACTTGCTTTTTTCGTCCAATTAATAAGAATAATGTGATCTTCTGTAGTAATATCCAACTTCCCTTCCTCCTTTAATCGCTTTCGAATACTTAAAAAATCAATTGCTTTCCCGATGAAAATAGTCATTAAGCCAATCCCTACTATATATAAAAACATGGCAAAAACTTTACCAGCCACCGTGACTGGTGATACATCCCCATACCCAACCGTTGTTACGGTAGTCATTGTCCACCACAATCCTTCAAAAGGACTAACGAACGTATCGGGCTCTAAGTAGTATATAAAATAGCTACTTGCCAGTACTAAGGTTAAGGTAGCGAGTATAAAGAACCAGTTATTTAACCGAACTACTTTCACAAATAGATTTCTAAAAAAAATCATATGTAACCATTCCTTTCTTCTCCGACATTATTGCGAAACGCCTTTTCACCAAGTATAGCTTCTTTTCATAATATTCTTCAATAGGGAAAAATAAAAACACACGGACGGTTATGTATAGAACGCCAATCCATAATGAAATTCCGATCAGTTTTCTAACCGGATCAGCGCTTAATTGATTCAACTAAAAACATAGTAACATTCCTGCTTTTTAGTGACCAGTTAAAGGGACCATAGTCGACATTCGTTTCCTTGCTATTACATAAAAAAACACTTCATACCGATTTGGTATGAAGTGCATCTATAACTTATTAGAACCTAAAACTCCCTTAAACCATTTTTGTGTCTGTTACTTTTCCCTCAAGTCGCCGTTGCACAATACGTAAACGAGTGAAGAAGCCGATTGCTGCGCAGGTAAGGCCTAAAGTGATTCCGACCCAAAGGCCAAATGGACCAAGGTCTGTATAGGCTGACAAAGCAAAACCAGAAGGAATACCAATAACCCAATAGGAAATAAGCGCTATGATGAAAGGTATCTTTACATCCGTATAACCTCGTAAGGCTCCCTGTAATCCTGCCTGTGTTGCATCAGAAATTTGATAAAAAATGGCTATAATGAAAAACTGTCCTGCCATTGCCACGACTTCTGGATCCTCTGTATAAAGATAGGCAATGGGTTCACGGAATAGGTAAAGGAACACTGCCGCTGTGGCTAGAAATAAGATTCCACCAAGCACCCCCATCACACTATACTGCTTGGCTGCCTGCAGTTTTTCCCCTCCGACAGAATAGCCGACAACAATTGTTAATGCCATCGAGATACTAAGTGGGATCATAAACATAAGGGTAGTAAAACTTAACGCAATCTGGTTTGCAGCTACCGTAACAGCTGTAAACATGGTCCCCATCAACAGGGTAACGACAGAGAAAATACTAGATTCGAAAAAGATCGATAAACCAATCGGTACACCAATTCCTAGCTGCTTCTTCCAAGCCTTTAAGGATGGTTTTACCCAGTCAACAAAAATACGGTAATTACGCACAGAGCTAATCCGAAAAGTCATCAAAATACTTAGGAATAATATGATCCAGTACGTAATAGCCGTTGCATATCCCGCACCTATCCCTCCAAGAGCAGGCAAACCAAAATTACCAAAAATAAAACCGTAGTTCAGTAGTGCATTAAAGGGCACAGCCATAATTGTGATAAACATGGTAATTCTCGTGAAACCTTGTCCATCAAAGAAATTCCGCAACACGTTTGAGAGAAATAAAGGGATAATTCCGATTGAAAGTCCGATCAAATAATGCATTGCAATATGCTCGACACCAGCTTCCAGCCCCATGGTCCGTAAAATCGGTTTTAATATAACACTTCCAATAAGTAACACTACGACCCCGAGACCTGTTGCTAAATAGAGTGCTTGCATTACCGAATACGTAATTTCTTTCTTCTGCCCCCGTCCCATTAATTGGGCGATAATTGGCGTAACAGCGAGAAGAATTCCGTTTATTCCTGTAAAAATTGGCAACCATATGTTTGAGCCAATGGCTACACCCGCTAAATCGTTCGTACCAACTCTACCTGACATCATTGTGTCAACCAGATTCATAGCATACAAGCTTAGCTGGGTGACCATGATTGGCCATAAAATGGATATTAATAACGTTGCCTTTTCCTTCCATGTTTCTGCATGATACATAATATACTTCCTCCATAATGCTATATCTTGTAGTTAGTTTAACTAGAGATTCCTTTCCAAAAAACTTCCCATGCTGCTGACAGCTTTTTTTCGGTCCGCTCGACCCCGCTATAGACTAATTCAACCGATATAGAATCAGCAAGTGCCGAATAAGCCATGGTGGCTGTTTCCGGGCTAATATGTTCCATTTCCCTTTCTAAAGAAGCTTTTTTGAAGCGTTCCAAATAAAAAGAATCTACTTTATCTATATAGCTATAGCTATATTCATTGATCTGCTCATATAGATGGGCTGGTGGGAAGAAAGAAACGCGTAGCCAAAATTTAAGTCTACTATCATATTGATAACGGTCCACATATCCACGTAAAGATTTAAGTAAGCAATCTTTTAATGGTTCTGTGAAATGTTCATCTAAGTAATTTTTCTCTCGAGCAACTTCTATTTGAAAGGTATCATTTACTATTGCTAAAAACAGTTCATCTTTTCCTTTAAAATGTGAATAGATTGATTGCTTCTTCATTCCTACTTGCTCTGCTATTTGCGCAAGTGATGTACCTTCATAACCATGTAATGCAAACAAGCCCAGTGCTGCTTCTTTTATATTCTCCGAACTCATTACTCACTCTCCCTTACGATCGTTCGTCAGCAGATTATATCATGTCTCAAAAATAATAGCAATCTCACTGATATTAACTGAAAACAAAAAAAGAGCCTTCTTCAGCGAAAGCTCTTTTCTTATGACCAATTCTCTATTTCACTTCTATTTCGTGCTCTTCATGCTCATGTAGGCCATCTTCGTTTTCCACATGTACAACAACATGATAGGTCCCTTTTCCATCAAATTGGTGGGTGGCAATATACTCTCCCGGATTGCTTTCTTCAGCATCAACCCAGCTATGTTTTTCAGCCCCATCTAACCAAAGTTCATAACGCACGCTTGCTTCTTCCATTGCCTCTTCATCCATTTGTAAATGCGTTACAAGCTTCACGTCCTGCGCTACCTCTAACCCCGTTGGCATAGCAAAATGCATGCTGAACCCATCCGCGGCTGCATCATGGCTGTGATCATGTCCTTCTTCCTGGTCCGTTGCTTCATGATCACTTTCTTCCTCTGTGGACGTTTCTCCACTACCAACTGTCACTTCC
Organism: Oceanobacillus jordanicus; assembly: GCF_022095695.1. Lineage (GTDB taxonomy): Bacteria > Bacillota > Bacilli > Bacillales > Amphibacillaceae > Oceanobacillus_B > Oceanobacillus_B jordanicus. Next base: position 61,236 of record NZ_JAIFZM010000020.1, on the reverse strand, counting down.
TTTTTAGGCATGGTATGTAGTTCCTTGGCAGTTGTGTGGGCATACATTTCATAAACACCATCCTGATCAAAAGAAGTTTCGGCAGTGTATGTTCCATCTTCATTATTAATCGACTTTACTTCCCAACTGTCATCTTCTTTTCCTTTTTCCCATATTTCAAATACTACCTCATCAGCGTCGGTGACATTCTCTTCACCATATGTAACGGTTGCTTTTAATTCAATGGTTTCTTCCGCATCTACTGTTTCAGGTACCGAAAAATCCACATCAAGTGTTGCTAGTTCTTCTTCGCTTTCCGCTTGATCCGCATTTTCTTCACTTCCACATGCAACCAGGAACAATAACACAAAAAATAAAGCCATCCAAATCAGTTTTTTCAATGTTCAACTCTCCTTTATTTCTGGGAATGACAATTATTCTGTCCCCCGTTCATTTTTTGCACCAAAACGGTTTTTGCTACTTCAAATGAATAGACATGCCCCCCAAAACCTTTTACAAATTTCTCTGCATATTCTTTCCATTCAAAGGTTAGCACCTGTGGATGACAACACCCCATATGAACAGAGGTATCCATGACAAACCATGATAGTGGGGCGCTAATCGTTGTATGGGTTAGAAAATCGGAACAAATGGCTTGCATTACTTCCCCGCCAATTTGACTATGACGCAGAAGGCCGCAATGGGCACAACAAGCTGTTTCCATTCGATTGTTAGATAAGATCAATCGATAGGCCAACCTTTCACTATATCCTCGCCCACAATAAACGCAACCTTGGACCTTTGTGTTAGCTTCCTGTCCATCCTGTTTCCATGCAACCCCGCCAAAAGTCTTGGCAATACATCCTTCCTCAAGGAGCGGCTTTAGATCACGATGAATCGTCATTTCTGAGACGCCGAATCTGTTGCTTAGCTCTGCAATTTTTATATGTCGTTCTTTTTCAATTAATGACCTTATCCGTTTTTTTCGTTCTAAAGGTAACATAGCATTCCCTCGCCTTATAACAAAATAACACAATCTATAACACACTTTATCATGACCGTCTCTTTTGTTCAATATGAATAATATGAATTATTTGTGAATAGGATGAGGTGGGGGATCTCTTGTCTTATGAGTTAACCTATTTCAGGGAGGGGTATAATGAATATTCAGCTTTTGCTTGAGGGACAAACTTTATGGAGCATGCCTTTACTCCTTTTTTTGTCTAGTTTAATTATAATCTATCTATACTTTTATATACAGTATCGCACATTTAGTAGTATACATTTTCAGTCCTTTTGTTTAGCCATGGGTGTCATTTACTTAGCATATGGTAGTCCTCTTGCAGCAATTAGTTATGCTTTAATTAGTTTGCATATGGTTCAAATGGCGCTACTGTATTTTGTCAGCGCTCCGCTTTTACTCATGAGTTTTCCTGTACTTAACGTTTTTAAAAATAGAAACCCGCCGAAGCAATCTATTTCGACTTCTATAATTAGCCTTTTTTTGTTTGCATTATGTTTCTTTCTTTACCATCTACCTTCTGTCATGCACAGTTTAATGGACCACACTGCCTTGCATACGGGATATATTTTATTGTTGTTTATATTATCACTGGGAATGTGGGCACCATTTTGCTGGGCACCATTAGCTACCACTCTTAAAACAGCTAATCTAAATAGGTTTGCTTTTTGGAATAGTGTAGGTATTATGCCAGCTTGCTTTCTTTTGATAATCGGAGCGTTTTTTAGTCATGGACATTCGCCAATTGTCGCTCATTTGGCGGCCCAGTTGCCTCCAGGTTCGGAAATGTCTTTGATGCTTCTACCACCAGCTTTCGATCAGTTCCTTGCAGGATTGCTTATGATTATAATCCATAAATTCAGCATGATGAAATGGGCTTAGTAGCAAATAAATACATTTTTAAAAACTACGTCGTAACGAAAGTAAACTATATGTACATCTCTCCATTGAAGAGATGTGCCTACATTATAATAGTACATGGTTATCCTTTTATTTCCTTCGCTGGGTTCCCTACCACAATAGCACCAGTCGGAACATTCTTTGTCACAACTGCACCTGCACCCACAATCGCCTTTTCTCCGATCACTACACCAGGAAGCAAAGATGCATTATTTCCAATCTTCGCTTCTTTTTTTATGGTAGGGCCTTGTAACTTTTCCGTACGGGAAGCCATGTATTTATCATTACTACTGGACATACATGGACCAATAAATACGTCATCCTCTATCACCATATGTGCCGTGACATAAGAACCCGTTTGGATTGTGACATTTTTTCCGATTAAGGTGTTATTTTCTACCATCACATTTTTTCCAACAATACTATTTTCCCCAATGATTACATGCTCACGAATACTTGCAATATCTGCTACTAAAACACCTGGGTGAAGGGTGGAACCTCGATATAAACAGCAATGGGTACCAATCTTTACATCCTCTCCAATGTACAAAGGCTCTAAATCATCCGCTGGCTTTCTTGCCATTTTATTATTGCTAGCTGGCGATTTTCCCAGTAGGCTATAGTCACTTATTACTGTATTATCTGCAACAATTGTCCCTTCTTTAATCGTTACATGATTGCCAATTTCAACGTGATTGCCAATTAACACATCCTTCTCTATAACTACATAGCTACCAATCTTTACGTTTTCAGCTATTATCGCTGTCTCGTCTATCATTTTATTTTCCTCCCATTTCTTTTGTACTGAAGTCCTTTAGAGGCAAATCGATAGGTGACTTCGTCCTATGTGCTCGGTATAAAGCAAAAATGGCTTCCAGCGCTTGCTTGCCTTCCACCAGTGATACCTTTGGCTGCCTGTTATCTAAAATGGCTCCCATAAAATCTTGATACATGTAATAATGTTCATCCATATCTGTTGCTAAAGCATAAAGGTCATCTACATCCTGTTGTTTTTCAGAATAATAGTGGGTTAGTTTATTAAACTGCTCTCCACCGATGGAAAAGGACCCCTTATCCCCAAAAACAGTCAGCTGATACCCGAGGTTTTTCGGGGTTGTTATAGTGTTTGCTTCAATTAATCCTCTGCCACCACTATTAAATTGTATTATCCCTGTCGCAATATCCTCCGTATCCTTCGTCTGTATAGCTTTATCAAGTTCTCCGTAGACCGATTTCACTTGACCCATTGTCCAAAGAAGCTGATCTACCATATGAATTCCTTGGTTAACAAGCATCCCCCCATCTTTATCCCAGGTTCCCTTCCAATTTGAATTTTGGTAATAAGCAAGTGATCTATGAAGACGAAGCGAACTTACGGCAAAGTAAGGCTTACCAAAATCTCCTTCCGCCACCATTTCTTGAAGCCTTTGTAAAAGTGGACGATAACGTAACTGATGACAAACAAGCACCTTCCTTCCGGTCTTCTGTGACAAAGCTAGTAGCTCATCTGCCTCTTTTATAGAGAGAGCTACTGGTTTTTCTAAAATAACATGCTTACCTTGCTTGATCGCCTGTTTTGCAACAGTAGCATGGAGCCCAGACAGCAATGCTACCACCACAATATCAATTGTAGGATCAGCTAATAAAGCTTGGTAATCCACATAGCGAGAGACTGTTCGTTTCTTATCGAGTTGTCTATAGTAATCTACCAATATCCTATCCATGCTTTCATGATTAATGTCACTTACTGCATTAAGTTGCAGACCATTTATTCTTGAGATAGTCGATACATGCTTTCCTGCTATATATCCACAGCCAATAATGCCGATTTTTAGCATGAGTGCATCACCTGAAATTCCTCTAATGCAGCTATAACGTCATCTTGTTCTGTTTCTGTCATAAATGGAAATAACGGCAACGCAAGTAACCGCCTTGACAATTTCTCTGCTATTGGAAAATCACCTTCACGGTAAGATAGATGTTCGTAAGCCTTTTGTAAATGAATACATTGCGGATAATAAATACCGGTTTGGATTTTCTTTGAGGTTAGTTGTTCTATTAAACTATCGCGCTTATCTGTTCCGATAGCGTATAAATGATAAACATGCTGGCGATCCGCTTTAGCAATTGGAAGCTTGATACAGGTTAAGGTTTGTAACCTTTGCTGATAGCGAACAGCCCACTCCCTACGCTTCTCATTCCAGTCATCTATATGTTGCAAACAGCATAATAAAATAGCTGCATGGATTTCATCCAGCCTGCTGTTATAGCCAATTTCGTTATGATAGTATTTTCGGTTACTGCCATGTGTTTTTAACTCGCGAATTCGCTTTGCTACTTCTGTGTCAGAGGTTGTCACCATTCCTCCATCGCCTATTGTCGATAAATTTTTCGTAGGAAAAAACGAAAAACATGCAACATCTCCTAAACTACCGACCTCTCTCCCTTGATAGACCGCTCCAAAAGCCTGGCAAGCATCTTCGATTACATGGAGGCCATGTTGTTTTGCTAAATTATTTAATTCTTGCATATCTGCTGATTGACCGAAAAGGTGAACTGGTAAAATGGCTTTCGTTCTCTTAGAAATTTTCTCACTTACCTTTATTGGATCAAGAGTAAAAGTAATTTGGTCAATATCTGCGAAGACTGGCGTTGCACCAACTCTACTTATCGCTTCAGCAGTTGCAAAAAAACTAAACGGTGTAGTAATCACTTCGTCTCCTGGTCCAATTCCATATGCATGCAATGTAAGCACGAGCGCATCCGTTCCATTGCCAACAGCAATAGCCTCTTTAACTCCTAGTCTATTCGCTATAACTGTTTCCAGCTCTTTTACATTTTCTCCAGAAATAAAGTTACCCTTCTTTAGGACATTCTTCATTTTTTTAAAGATATCTGCTTCCAAGGCAGCAAATTGCCGTTTTGGGTCAGTTATTGGGATCATAAGCATCTTCCTTTACATTATAGTTAATCAAACAACTTCCTAACATCGTATTCAAGGTTTATACCGCATTGAACGGCAACCGCCACGGAGTAGAAGAATTATGCACTCGCACATGCCTATCAGCCAACTCATCCATTTAATATGAAAGAGCCTCTTTTCGCTATCTCTCCCGAACTCTCCCTTGTCCTACGGCATATACAAATATTAGATTTGCTGAAAGGATAATGTTTATGACAACAAATTTAGAACCATTAATAATGATTAGTGAAACTAGTCAATTGTCACAATATGTATCTCAAAAATTAGCCAAAACTGGATTTGAAATTACAGAATTCGATGACCAACACGGTGTTGTTTCTATCATTCTGTTTTTATTTGGTAGGCAATCGGCCAAGCAGTCCAATTTTGAGCTACTTGAAAAAATTCAGTCGAGTAGCCTGAAGATTAATCAATTGTTTTTAATTCATGACAAAATGGAAGGTATCCCCCCCGCTGAAGAGTTGGGTTTACAATCAGTAATGAGAGGAAGCAACTCTACGATTGAATTTGTAATCCGCAATCATTCTAATCTCAAGACCAATACAGAACTTACCGGAGACAAATTAGTTAATCAGCTTCTACGTTATTTGGTTCACCCCCTTTCCCATGGCAAGGTCAGAAAAGAGATCTTATTAAATGAAACGGAAATGATTGGTGTGGTAGGCCTAGGATATGTTGGACTCCCTGTTGCAGTAGGATTTTCAGAAAAGCATCGTGTAATAGGGTTCGACGTAGATGATAAAAAGATAGCCAAATTAAAAAGCGGAAAGGATCCGTCCAAACAATTTTCTGCAGAAGCCTTAGCCCAAGCACAGATCGAGTTCACTACAGATGCCAAAAATCTTCGTAATTGTGCATGTATTGTGGTCGCCGTGCCAACTCCAATTTCAGCTTCCAATGAACCAGATTTTTCATACTTGGAGGCAGCTTCCCAGTTAATAGGAGAGAACCTTACTCCAGAAACTGTTGTCGTTTACGAATCAACCGTATATCCGGGAGCCACGGAGGAAATTTGTTGCCCAATCTTAGAAAACACATCCAAATTAAAGGTAGGTAAGGATTTCTTTATTGGTTATTCTCCAGAAAGAATTAACCCAGGTGATAAGGAGCATACGTTTAAAACGATTCCAAAAGTAGTAGCAGGTCAGAGTGTCTATGTAACCGAGTGGCTTTATCATCTCTATCAAGGTGTCATCGAAGCAAACGTGTACAAAGCCAGTTCTATTAAAGTAGCTGAAGCAGCAAAAGTAGTAGAAAACACCCAACGTGACATTAACATCGCTTTTATGAATGAGCTGTCACATATATTTAACCAACTGAACGTACCAACTAAGGATGTTTTAGAAGCAGCTGGGACGAAGTGGAATTTTTTATCTTTCACCCCGGGACTCGTAGGTGGGCACTGTATTGGGGTTGACCCCTATTATCTCATTTATAAGTCAAAGTTAGCTGGTTATGAGCCAAACTTTCTAACTGCCGCAAGAGAAGTGAACGAGTCGATGGTCGACCATATAACGAATACAGTAATGCAACAGATCATTAAGAATCAGCTTCCTTTTAACAACTTAAAAATAACGATTCTTGGAGCGACCTTTAAAGAAAACATCGGGGATATGCGAAACTCCAAGGCTCTTTCCATATTAGAAAAACTTCTTCACCTAGGATTATCCGTACAATTATGTGATCCACATATTGATTCTAGTATGGTCAAGGATATGTATGGAATAAGCAACACACCATTTCCTAAATTGGAAAAAGCAGATATCGTGATTATCACTGTCCCTCATCAGGTGTTTAATTGGGCACAGCTTAAGAACATTTTGAAAGAAAAATCTATTGTAATGGATATAAAATCTGCGGTCCCTGAGGTGAACATTCCTGATAATACGGTGCACTGGCATTTATAAGAAAGGAGGAAGCAAGTTGCAAAAGAAACCAATTATACTCGTGTTGGTTAAACCATTTTGGATGTACCCGAAGCATAAACCTAAAATGGATACCATTAAAGCCTTCGAAAACGTAGCGGAGGTCCATTATTGGCATGACGATGGAGACATTAGGGATATTATACAAAATATTCAAGTAAAACCAGATTTTATTTTTCACTATGATATAGCGTGGAATTATGGACTATCACCAAAAATTAATGGTTTAAGAGATGTGGAGATACCAAAAGGTTGCTATGTGATAGATCTTCATTGGAGACCAGAAGAAAGAAAAAAGTATATTGAGGAAAACAAGATCGATTTAGTCTTTTCTGCTACGATGCATCCCTTTCTACGTGTTTTCCCTGAATATGAAGATAAATTACGATGGCTACCCTGGGCAATCAATCCAGACGTAATGAAGGATTGGAAGCTAGACAAAACGATTGACGCACTGCTTATGGGGCTAGTTTATGTGGATAAAACTAACCAAGGAAAGCACCAATTACCAATAAAAGTTCCCTCAAAAGGTAGGTATGCGTTCCGTGATGCTGTTTTTAATGAGATGCGCGATGATCCTCGTTTTGTCTTTCATCCACATCCCGGCCATTTAGTAAGACAGTCAAACCATTTAATGGTTAATAAAAAATACGCTAAAGAGCTGAATCGGTCCAAGATTTTTTATACATGCGGCAGTCGGAGTAATGTTGGTGGTGTCGCCGTATTAAAATTTTTCGAAGCACCCGCCTGTAACACACTATTGCTCGCGGAAACGAATGAAGACGTGGAAGCATTAGGTTTCGTAGATGGAGAGAACTTTGTGGCATGCACTACTGAAAACATTACGGAAAAAACGGCCTACTATCTCGCCAATGAAGAGGAGAGAGTACGTATTGCTAGAAATGGCTATCAACTAGTTCATTCAAATCATAACAACCAAAAACGTGCGGAACAATTCTTAGGTTACATCTCTCCCCTGCTTGATGGATCAATCGTCTAAGGTAACTCTATTAAGTATAAATGTGCGCTCATATCAGATAGTTTGACTCACTCACTATTTTCTATCGCACATAGGATATATAGAGTTCCTTAATTGGAACCTTACTATTGAAAAAGGAGGATTAAAATGGCTGTTACGAATTTGTTATTAAATGGTGGGTTTGAATCTGGTACTCTACAAGAATGGAGTGCCCAAAATAGTTATGTTACAACTTCGAATCCCCACTCTGGAAGTTATGCAGCTGTACTAAGAAGCGGTGTAGCTGCATCGAGTCTTAGCCAGGTGGTACCAATTACTGCTGGTGATAGTTTTCAGCTTCTCGTTTCCTTAGGTAGATTCGGCACGCTTGCCAGTCCCCGACTTATTCTTCGTGTATATTTCTTAAATGAGTCGAATTTGGAAGTAGGTTTGGGGCTGGATGTAGAAATTGTTAGAGGAAGTTTACCGGATGCTTCAAGTAGCAACTGGCAGGAAATTTACCATGTTACTGCAGAGGCACCTGAAACCGCAACACAAGCTAGGGTCGAAATCAGCAAGCCTTCTGGAAGCTTTCTTACTTCTACTGTCTTAGTTGATGACGTAGCTCTACTTGATTTTGATGGTGAAGGTGGAGATGGAACCCCAGGACCTACAGGGCCAACCGGGCCAATAGGACCTACTGGTGTCACAGGGGCTACAGGACCTACTGGTGCTACTGGCGCTACGGGACCTACCGGCGTCACAGGCGCTACGGGACCTACGGGTGTTACCGGCGCTACTGGTTCTACTGGCGTTACTGGCCCTACTGGTGCTACTGGCGTTACTGGCCCTACTGGCGTCACAGGCGCTACGGGCATCACAGGGGCTACAGGACCTACGGGTGTTACTGGACCTACCGGTGTCACAGGGGCTACAGGACCTACGGGTGTTACTGGGGCTACCGGTGTCACAGGGGCTACAGGACCTACGGGTGCTACCGGCGCTACCGGTGTCACAGGGGCTACAGGACCTACGGGTGTTACTGGACCTACCGGTGTCACAGGGGCTACAGGACCTACGGGTGTTACCGGCGTTACCGGTGTCACGGGTGCTACGGGACCTACCGGACCTACTGGGCCTACGGGTGTTACTGGACCTACCGGCGTCACAGGTGCTACGGGACCTACCGGCGTCACAGGCGCTACAGGCATCACAGGTGCTACGGGACCTACTGGCGTCACAGGCGCTACAGGTGCTACGGGACCTACCGGCGTCACAGGCGCTACAGGACCTACCGGCGTCACAGGCGCTACCGGCATCACGGGTGCTACAGGACCTACCGGCGTTACTGGAGCTACCGGCATCACGGGTGCTACGGGACCTACCGGGCCAACTGGGCCTACCGGGCCGACTGGACCTACTGGACCTTAAGTTTACTCAAGAAGGTACTTTACTCAAAGTACCTTCTTTTTCTCACGTTTTAAAGTTTTCAATATTGTATTGGGTTTTACCCAAAAAATGTACGCACTCTTTCTTAAAAAGAAGATGTTAATCCAATCTTTATAAAAGAATTTATAATATATTAGTACATGTGAAATGTTCAGGAAGTGAAAAGGAGTGAAGGGTATGGTAAGCATTAGTCTATGTATGATCGTTAAGAATGAAGAAAAACTATTAGGAAGGTGTCTTGACACCGTTAAAGATATTGTCGATGAGATAAATATTGTGGATACAGGCTCAACAGATCGAACACTAGAGATAGCGAAAAAATACACGGATAGAATATATTTTTTTGAATGGACGGGGAGCTTTAAAGATGCACGGAATGAGTCATTTAAGTATGCTACAAAGGACTATATTCTTTATTTAGACGCTGATGATGTAGTCTTGGAGGAAGATCAAAAGAAACTAAAAAAGCTAAAAGAAGAACTTGATCCATCAGTTGATTCTGTTTCTATGTATTACAATGCTGGTATGGACACGTATGGAAATGTGACCTTAAAATATAGAACGCATCGCTTATTAAAAACGGAACGCCAATATCGTTGGGAAGGAGATGCACACAATTATTTAAATGTACACGGGAAAATTATCACCTCTGACGTAGGCGTGACCCATAAAAAGGAGCATCATGCTGCTGGCCGAACTCTTTCCATATATAAAAAAAGGATTGAAAACAAAGAAACATTTACTGCTAGGGACCATTTCTATTATGGTAATGAGCTGCGGGAAAATGGCCATTATGAGCAGGCAATTGAAAGCTATACGAAAAATATTGAAACGGAACAAGGATGGATTGAAGATAAAGTCTATGCCTGTATTAATCGCGCAGACTGTTATCGTTATTTGGATGAGCCAGATAAGGAAATTGCTTCCCTTTACGAATCCTTTCGTTTTTCTAAAACACCTCGCCCCGAATCCTGCAGTCGTATTGGCTATCACTATCAGAAAAAAAGAGAATATAACCAGGCGGTCTATTGGTATAAAACTGCAATTGAACTAGAAGATGACCCAAACAGATGGAGCTTCACTTACCCCGTGTATGCGACGTGGTACCCCCATCTACAACTATGTGTATGCTATTATAATCTTCAGCAATTCGACAAAGCATATGAACATAATGAAAAGGCAAGGAATTACAGACCAGATGATGAAAAGATACTATTTAACAAAGAATTGCTTGAGAAAAAATTAACTAATAACTAAGTTCCTCTAAACTCACTAAAAGTGAGTTTAGCTACATAGTTAACAAAAAGGCTTAGTTTCGATCAGACTTTTACCGCTTTCCACACTGTCCAATAATCTTTTTCCCTTATCTCTTTTTGCATAGGTAAACGGCTGCTAATATAATCTACTAACACTTGAAGCTGCGAATCAGAAAGTTCATAGAGAATAGAGCGACCCGTCCGCTGCCTGAGATCTTCCCCCAAGGCTTCTTTCGATTTATAAACTCGCCTTGTCTCCAAAAGCTTTCTCTCCTCAACAATTTTGAAGCCTGTTTCCTCAAGCGCGGTTCTCACTTCACTTGATGCAAAGCGTCTAGCATTTTCTATTTCCTTAAGATGAGGAAATCTCGCAAAAAACCATCCTCTTATATGCTCTTCATTTCCTTCTCTAAAGACATCTTCCATAGTACGGTCCTGAATAATAAACACTCCACCTTTTTTCAACACTCTATTTACTTCAGTAAAACTGATCCTCAATTCAGATAGGTGGTGAATTAATGCCCTTTCAAGCACCAAGTCCATCTTATTAGGAGCTATGTTTAGTGCAGTGGCATCCCCATGTAAAAATTGAATCTGTGGGTAGTCACGACAATTTTCACGTGCTGCCGCTAGCATTGGTTCAGAATAATCCACTCCAATCACTTTCGGTATACCAAGTGTACAGAGAGCTTTGCTATAAATTCCTCCCCCACAACCAATATCTGCTGCCTGCTGAATCCATTGGCCATTTAATAACTGTTTTATCAATGTAACCCATTGTTTGTCTGCTATCCTTGTTGTGTAACTATTTTTATTTCGCTCGTCATGAAAATGAATCGCCATCAGCTTCCCTCCCCCACTTTATTCTACAGATTCTTTCTGTATAAATATAATACTTATTAGAAATCCTTCTCGATAACAATTGCTTATCGTCTGTTTAGATTTCACCCTATAGGGAAAAGATTTCAAGAAACATCCAGAAAGGACTGACATTGTTAATGAAATTACGAGTATTTTTCGTTACAGGTGTGCTCGCACTTTTCATTACCGCATGTAGTGGTGATCAAGAGCAACCCACTGAAACGTCAAAAGATAGAGAATCATCCCCATCCGCAGAAGATAGTTCCACCTCTAATACAAAAGTTAATAAGGAAAAATCAAGTTCCTATGAAAATGAGCTCAAAATGTCCGAATCTAATGTTAAGTTGCCCACTGCATTTCCAAAGAGGGAAGTGAGTCCTTCTATTGAGATAAATAAGGAGAAAGAGTACAAAGTATCCTATAACGCGGAGGCGGAAAAAGTTGGCAGTTTTTCCGGTAAACAATACGCCTCTTCAGAAGAAGCTATACAAGCCATTGAGGAATTCTCTAACGGAAAAAAAGTAGGATCGTTTGAAGAAGGCGCAGTTAATTTAGGCCATGAGATCACAGGATATGGTGAAGGAGCAACAGGACATCAGTATTTTAGCTGGGAAGAAGGCAATTGGTTATTGAGTATTAGTTCTCTAACTCAGGATGAGATGGATCATGCTGGTATTGCAAAGAAAATAGTGGAGTACCTTGAGACCCATATGCTTCCTGCTCCCGAGGAAAAAGGGATTGTCTATATAGATTACCCTCAAGGCGGAAATGAAGTATCAGTGGACGTGAGGTGGCAGGAGGATAATATGATCTATCGTCTTCAGACAACCCGTGTGCCACTTGATGCGCTGGAAATGACTGCCTCTGTATCTTAAAAAAGCAACGATCGCCCTCAGTCGTTAAAATGCTTATATAAAGTGAAACTTCAATCAGTGGGGGTTTTCATTCTTCCCACACTGATTGTTAGTTGAACGAATCGGGTTGTTAGCGTCCGTTTACTCCCACTTAAACATCTCCGTTTTACTATATGTTTTGAAGTGGGAGTCTTACGGACGGTTGCACTGCGATAAATGTATGATGACTGTATAACTTGATATACTAAGAAAAAACGTTAACAAGGAGGCGTAGTTATGGGTGAATACAGCCATTTCCGTTCAGGCCAAAAGGTGCCAAACAATGGTATCTACCGTGAAATTGGGGAAACAGGAAGTAATGTCAATGATCCTCAATTTATAGAGTTAAAAGCCGGCGAAAAGTTTCCAGAGACTATGAATCAAAACAGAGTGTGGGCTAGGGAAAAATAATGATTAAATGTAAACAAGCACCATGCCAAAATTACAGGCATGGTGCTTGTTTTATTACCGTATCATTGACTTCTCAATACTAACAGAAGGAATCCTTCGATTTGGGAACAGATAGTCCGAATAATGGACGTAAATACAAGGCTACAAATGTGCCTCCAAGTGCTAGAATTCCCCAAATATAACCATGGAGACTAAAGGATGCAATGCCACCAAAGTAAGCTCCAATATTACACCCAAAAGCAAGACGTGCACCATATCCCATCAACATACCACCAATAATTGCTGCAGCGACATTTTTAAGGTTCAGTTTGGAAAACTTAAATAATCCTCCAGCAGCTGATGCCAAAAAGGCACCTAAAATAACGCCTAAATTAAGTACAGTAGTAGAATCTGTAAAGATCGATGCATTTAAGGCTTCGACATTACCTTGCCAATAACCCCAACTTGCAACATCAACACCAAAAAACTGCGCAACCTTTGAACCCCATAGCGCAAATGCGGAGGTAACGCCCCAAGGTGTACCACGTGTCATAAGGGTTAAAGCATTAAGTACTGCAAGAACAATAGCCGCAGCAAATAATGGCCAAGAGCCTCTAAATATTCTTTTCCAGCCACTTGTTGAAGGTAGGGGAGCCATTTTCGGAGCCTTCCTTCTTCTTTCAATTACTAATGTAATCCAAGCAATTACACCAAAAAGTAGAATGGATACTGCCCATGCGCCACCATAACCCAACCCAGTGGAAGTTGCCAAGGAGACTGGCTCAAACGAAGGTAGATCCTCTGTCCAGAAAGGAAGGTGATATGCGCCAACCGTGGAACCGACAATAAAGAACAGTAATGTTACAAACATAACCGATCTACCGCCCCCTACAGCATACAAGGTTCCTGAGGCACATCCACCACCAAGCTGCATACCTATACCAAATAAAAAGGCACCCACAAGTAAACTAATACCTACTGGAGACACATAACCAGATACTTCTCCGCCAAAGAAAGAAAGTCCGAAGGCTAAAATAGGTGCAAACAAGGTAACAGCTACTGCCAACATAAGCATATGCGCCCGTAAGGCTTGCCCGTTTCCAACTGATGCTAGTCTGCGAAATGCAGAGGTAAAACCAAAACGCGCATGAAATAATGTATAGCCAAGCAAGATACCAATGACAAGTAATAACGGCTGCACGGCTTCCTGGCTAAATAATAAATAGACTAAGAGAATTGCACTAACAACCAACCCACCAATGATTTGTGGTGTTTGTGGCTTATTTAAATTTGAATCTTCTTTTTTTATAGGATCCTTCACTTCATTTACTGGTTGAACATATGTTGACATTTAATACACCCTTTTCCGATTAATTTAGTCGGGATTAATGATTATTTTATTATAATACGTGCTGAATAAATTTATGTCAATGAAATAAATTGTCTTACAGTTAATTTTTTAGTCGAGAAGTGACTACAATATACGCTTATGAGCTAAAGGATCATAAAAAATATCCATTTTGAATCTTACTCAAAATGGATAACATTAACTTTACAATTATTTATGCAAGAATTAGGACGCGCTTAACTTTAAAGATAAATAGACAATTTGATTCTCTGATAGTGCAACCTAAAGATTCCGTTCTAATAAACGCCACCTACGTTGTAACTTCGCTTCTTCTGCCTTGTCTATGTATTCAAATAATCCAATTTTATTTCCCCACGGATCAGAAAATGTAGCCCATTTAACTGGAACTTCATTTCTGGTATATATCTCAAATTTATCAACTTTACATTCTTTCACCAGTCTATTTCTCTCTATATCCAAATTTGGGATACCCAGTCGTAATGGTCCGTTTTCTCCTGCGGGCTCCCCTTCGGCGACCTGAAGCCAGCACCCCGGAATAACTTCCCACTCTGCAAAACCCTCATGAGGCACAAAATCAGGTCCTTTTTGGAATATTGAACTATAATACTGTAGTCCCTCTTTATAATTAGAAACGCGTAATTGAATTGTTACTTCCAAAATCATGATACAAACTCCAATAGTTCAATCTGATTGCCAAAGGGATCTTCTATTACATTATACTTCCCTGGCGGACAGGCTTCAGACTTTTCAAATTGAAAGTTTACCCCTTTAGCTCGTAATGCGGTAACATCTCCATCTAAGTCTTCGGTCCGTATCGCAAATAACACTCCAGAACCAGCTACTTTCTGATCTATTATTTCCTCAATAACAAGCGGCACACTATTTTGCTCAAGTGTAACAATCGTTTCACCGTAACGTTTCGAAATCTTGAAATCGAGTACCTCTGTATAAAAACGAAGTGCTCTTTCTAAGTCGCTCACTTTTATAGTGATTAAGCAGATTCTATTTAGCATTCCTTTTTCCTCCTAGTTTGTTATATAAGTATTGTAAGCTGAAAAGTGCTTCAAAACTTCTCCTAGTTTGCTTTGTTTTTAATTTTATCAAATAATAACTTTGGTAGATTAATCAGGATCGGTGGATCATTTGGCAGTGGAGGTCTTAGCGTAATCTCAAGTTCTCTACTTATTTTTTCTTCAAAGCTAATTGGAAGTTCGTACTTTCCTCTTAAAGCATTTTCTAAAAGAAAATAATCAAGTGGGTTAAAACTCTTCTCTATTGCAGCAGTTAAAACATAATAAACTCCTTCAGGAATACTTTCAAATACACAATATTCTTGTTTATGTGTAATAACCTTCCCTAGAATAGGTACCTGATCGGGGATCGGCCTTGGAAAGAGTCCAATAAAAATATACCCATTGAAACTTTTTGGAATTTTAATACGGACCATAAGATTTGACGTATTGATAAGTGCCTGGCCATGTACCTGTTCCGCCTCCCCATCATACTCATTTAAGAATTGATGTAGTTCTTTCACTCTCTTATTGAATTCCTTAGGTGTTAAGCCAACAAATTGCTTAAACCTGCTGCTGAAAGAACCTATGCTTTGAAATCCGAGAGATAATAAGGTCTTAATAACTGATGGGGATACGGAGGGGTTTGCAAGTAGCTTTTTCCCCTGTTCAATACGCAAAGCTGACAGATAGTAACGCGGAGATATGCCTGTAACATGTTTAAACATTCTAGAAAAATGAAAGGAGCTGTACCCTACAAATTCCGCTAAATCATTCAGTGTTATTGTGTCATCCAGGTTTTCTTTCATGTAACGAATAGCTTTACCAACTGTCTCTGACTGTTCCTGGGAAATTGACTTTTTTTCAGCTATCTTCATTTTAAAGAGCCCTCCTTGAAACTCGTTTTACTATTTTATTTTCCTTTGCTATTAGAGCTACTTCCGATGTCACAGCTCAACTTCAAATAAAACTTATTTTTCTATATTTATACTTCGATAGCCCGTTTAGAATTTCCTTCCTATCTATACTAAATTTCGGAGATCTTTCCTAGCATAAAAAAGGACTTCTCCAATCTTCTGGAGAAGTCCTTTCATCATTAATTTTCTCGGTTAATTACATAATCTAATAGTTGCTTCAAAAAAGTACTGTTTTGCTTAATACCCTGTAGCGCTTCCGCTGCATTACAGTAATGATCCCACATCAGTTTTTTGGCTTCATTAAGCCCTAGAACAGAGACAAATGTAGCATTATGATTTGCCAAGTCTTGCCTTGTATTTTTGCCGGTTTGGGTACTCTCACCTTCGACATCTAAAATGTCGTCTTTAATTTGAAAGGCTATGCCTGCATACTTAGCGAAAAACTTTAATTTTTCTTTTTCCAACTCATCTTTACCAGCCAGTATAGCCGGCATGATTAAAGAGGCTTCGAAGCCAATTCCAGTTTTATAAAAACACATCTCTGTCAGTTCATCAACTGTCAGTGTTTTCCCTCTAGAACTAAGGTCTATCGCCTGCCCCCTGCACATATCGGTAGCAACTATGGAGGAATAGTATATAAGTTGAAGAATTGCAGTTTGATCAAATCCAGCAAGCGATGCTTGATTGGCAACTGCTTGTTGGGTTAGAAAAATTCCTGCTAACTCAGCATTTGCTGTGTTATACACTTCGTGAAGAGTGGGTCGGCCCCTGCGTAAAGAAGCATTATCTTGTGCTGGCAAATCATCATAAATTAGCGAGGCGGTATGCATATATTCAAGAGACTTTAAAAGAGGCGCAATTGTAGCAGGATCCATATTATACTCTTCCACTGCCATTACCCATGTCATCACAGGACGTAGTCTTTTGCCTCCACTTTCCAGGCTATAATTCGCGGCCTCTGTAATGGGATCATCAAATAAGGAATTTGATCTAGATGGTGTGAGTGGTAACATACTATTAATCGTATCACGTATTTTTCTTACTGAATCAGTGAATGCTTTCTTTTCCTTCTTTTGATTTTTAAAGTCGTCTATCATTTGATCACGCAGAAGTTTATCAAAAAACTCCACATCTGTTGCTTTCCTGACCATAAGCTGAATTTCATCATTAAATTCGTGCTCAACACCAAAAAGCTTCATTATTTCTTCATACTTTTGTTCTCCCCACTTTTTCTTAAACCGCTTTAAGCCATTAATTGCTCTGGAAAGGATAACTTCTCGTGTTTTATCATCTGATTGATACACATGGTGGATGAGATATGAGATGACTGTCCAATACAATTCGAAAGGGTTAATCAAGTCTTTTCGCTTTTCATGATACTTAAGATAGTACGTATAGGGAGTGACTGACCCCGCCTCCATGTCATTAAACATATCAGCAAAATCATCTGACAACTGGTTATAAATACCATAATAAAATGTTTGCTCATTTATTTGCTGATCCTCGTTAGCGTCTATTAATGAACGCACAATCAAACGGGAGGACGCTGATTTAAGAATAATTGGGACATACAGGTCACTGTTTGTATAGGTTTCTACAGCTAAATCTTTTTCTCGATCATGTTCCTGTGACTGAAAGAAAACAAAGGATTGTTCCAGAAAATTTCCCCAAGCTTCCTTAGAATGTTGTGTTCTTATATATTCAAAGGCGTCTTTTAATTCGGTATGGACAAATTCCATAAACGAGTAAGTCTGTTTAAGCCAGACAGATAATGCTGGTACCACCCCTGTTAACAGTGTCTGGCGTATAATTGTAGCATAGTCTTTCTTTTCTTCGTTTGTAAGTAAACTCGAGTCCAATATGTCATCAATAAATGGGTAAGTCAGTCCATACGCATAGCCAAGTCGAATGGCACGGTCTAATCGTTTTGCACGTGTGGCAGGAAGAACACTTGTATCCAATTCATCCAGCTCCTGTATGACGACACCACCGATAATTTTAATCAGTTTCCTTCTTGTTTCCGTTGGATCAAGCTCTTTAGGAATGGTTGCGGTTATATCCTTTAATTTATCTATTACCCAGATTAAACTTGATTCCACATTCTCTTTTTGAGCCCAACGGTAGATTTCAACCATGTTGAATGCGTTCAGCTGGTTGTTGTCCTTTTCACCCAATATCTGCTGGCGGATGCTTTCTACAGAACGACTGACTTTTTCTTGTGTTTCTTTGTCATACAAGGCTCTTCCAATGTCTCGCATATAAATGTAGGAAATGCTACGGTCCAAATAGTCATAAAGCTTCCCTCTTTTATCAAGCCACTGAATGTAGTGATGATAATGTGGTAGGTGCTTGCTTTTTTTCTCATCAAAATATTTAGAGGTAAAGGAAAACCGTTTAACATGTCGTCTCTTCCAGATATTAAAATCTTCTTTTAATGCTGTAAGATGTTTCTTCCCTTCCAAATGGGCTGTAAGATGTTGAAAATACGCAATTGCTTTCTTTTCATGCATTGCGTAACTAGCGTCTTTTATATTAGGTGCTGTACGTGTTTCCTCTCTCATATGAAGTTCCCTCATCTTCTTTATTTCTCTTCGATCCTATTTACTTATAATACTAACAAAATGTACCTGAATATACCTTATTATTATAGCAATTTATTTGAAAAGCTCTTATTTAATACTTTCGACTACGAAGCATATTATTTTAAACTAATGAAAAGGCGAAGCCTCATCGACTCCGCCCTTTCCGTACGTTATCTTTCATAACGATTGTTACTGTTCTGCTTTGCTTCACCAGCAGTATCCTGAAATTCACCTTTTGCTTTATCTTTTTTTCCTTCTGCTTGCATTTTTTTATTATCTGTTAAATTACCTACCTGATCTTTTGTCTCACCTTTTGCTTTACTTATTGCTCCTTTAACTTTATCTGAAGATCCGTTTTTACTCATGTTTACCACGCTCCTTACAGAACGTATTTCCGAAATGGAAGATAATTAAACATGTTAAAAGCTAAACAGGAACTTAGCGATCTACTGTAATACTCCCATTATGTGTTGTTAATTTAACTCGGTTTTCTCCACCTCCGACAACTGTATCCCAATCTGAGTCACCAAAAATATCAATGCTCCCATTATCTACTCGGACATCAAATGTTACATTAGTCGGCTCCTGACTTGATTTAACATTAATTTTCCCGTTATCAGATGCTAGATGAATAGGACGGTCTAAACTTTCTGTAACAAGTGAGATCGCCCCATTGTTTGTTTTACCGTTCAACTCGCCTTCCACGTTATCGAGTTCAATTTTACCGTTATTAGATTCAACGTCAACGCGCTCGGAAAGGATATCTTCGATCATAATTTTTCCGTTATCCGTGCTGGCGATAAAGTCCTTTGCCTGTATATTTTCCGCATTGATACTTCCATTATTTATATCAACCTTGAAGGCAGTATATTCTTTTTCTGGTAAGTATATGGATAGGATCATGCTGTCTCCCCAGTCAAAAAAACGGAACATTTTTCTATCACGCTCTCTCGTTTTCACAAGTAAGGTATCACCTTCTAATTCAGCCTGTAAACGTTCTTTTTCTGGATTATTTCCTTTTCCTTCAAGCTCTACAATAATCTCATCAGACTTGCTTGGTTTCACGTACAGTTTTTGGTTATTTAGTTGAACATCCACCTTTTCCACATCTTGACCAGAAAATTTCTCTGATTCTGAGATTGCAGATCGATCACTTGATGCAAAGGTTACCACACTACCAATAACCCCGACTCCCAACAGAATTAATGCTATAATACTGATCTTTTTAAAATTAGGCATGCTTTAAACCACCTTTCACTAATTTGATATTATAAGATAAATAGCGGATAAATAATTTCACAATAAATCGCGTTGCATAGAACATTCCAATTGAAATGAATAAACCAACTCCGGTAAGCCCAATAGAAGCGAATAAATCAAATAGCCTAAAAGTATCTGGATAGATGATGACATTAAGTAGAACAAGAATGGGTGACACAATAAATGCAACACCTACAGTCCATCCCCCTACAATACATCCTAACACTGCAATAAACGGTCCAAGCACTACAACGAGATTAAAAAATCCCAACCCTATTACTGCCCAAACTGCTCTAAAGACATTTCCAACATTCGATTCTTCTCCAGCCCTATCTAAATAATACGTTGCCAATAGTTCTTTAGCAATTTGATTAGGAGAGCCAAGAGCGGCTGCAATTTCAGCTTCGTCTTTCCCTTCCTGCATTCCGACATGGAAATGCTCATGAAAATCTTCTAGTATGTCCTGACGTTCAGCAACAGGCAACTTTACTAAGGCCCTTTCTAACTTTCTCATAAAAGCTTCTTTACTCATCGCTAACAACCTCCCTTAATAATTCGTTTACACCTTCAGTAAATGCTTTCCATTCTTCATTTAATTGATGGAGATAATCCCTTCCCTGGTCTGTTAAATGGTAATATTTGCGAGAAGGTCCCTCTTTCGACTCCTGTAAATAGGTTGTAAAATAAGCTTCTTTGGTAAGTCTGCGTAATAACGGATACACGGAACCCTCCGATATAGCAATATTGTCAGAAATCCTTTGAACTAATTCATAACCATATCGATCTTGTTTATCCAATAAGGCAAGTACACAAAGCTCAAGGACTCCTTTTTTAAATTGTATATTCACTTCCCAGTCACACCTCTTTCTTCACTACTGTTTATTGAACAGTACCTCGATATACTTAATATACAACTAACTACTAATTAATGCAAGGTACTATTTTATACTTTTTTCGTTATTTGATAAAAACGTAGATATTTGTTATAATGA
The DNA here is from genome assembly GCF_022095695.1 of Oceanobacillus jordanicus. GTDB lineage: Bacteria > Bacillota > Bacilli > Bacillales > Amphibacillaceae > Oceanobacillus_B > Oceanobacillus_B jordanicus. The sequence goes on along the minus strand of NZ_JAIFZM010000020.1, from coordinate 40,491 downwards.
GTTGCTTATAAATCATAAGGGGGAACTTTTTTGTCAATTGAAATAGGCAGTAAAGTCAAAGGTAAAGTAACAGGGATTACTAATTTTGGAGCATTTGTTGAATTACCTGGTGGAAAAACCGGTCTGGTACACATTAGTGAAGTAGCAGACAGTTATGTAAAAGATGTGAATGATCACTTAACTGTTGGCGATGAAGTAGAAGTAAAAATCATCAGTGAAAAAGAAGGTAAAGTAGCTTTATCTATTAAGAAAGCTGTTGATAAGCCAGAAGGTCAGCGCCCATCTCGCCAAGGTAGAGATCGTAATTCGAAGGATTTCCGTCCAAAGGGTGGATTTAAACCTAAGGAAAGCTTTGAAGACAAGGTGGCTAAATTCTTAAAATCAAGTGAAGAGAATTTATCCACGCTTAAACGCAACACCGATACTAAACGTGGTGGCAGAGGCGGAAGACGCGGATAAAAACTTCATGACATAGATAAAAGCAAGCCGGCTGATGGCTTGCTTTTTTATTTATTGAAAATATATTTTTTCGACTTTGGAGGCGTGACGCTAGCCATACAATTTTAATCGTTTTTGGAAATCTTTATTACGTAATTTTTTTCTTACTTGCTTACCCCAGCTTTTTACAGCTTCTTCCGAGGTTTCTTCTTGAATTGCAATTTCTTTTATTTTCATACAACTAATAATGTAATAGTAAATCCATTTCCACTGGTTGTCAGTGAGTTCCTGCTTTAAAATTCCCCATACATGATTTCCTATTATCTCCTCTTCCAAATTGGAAAGTATCTCACTAGAAGCTTCTACTCGTTTTACACGATTACCATTATTTGCATGTTTTTTTATTTCTTTACATGCACTCTGCTGATTTCGACTCTCTCTTCCCTGTTTTCTAGCTAAATCAACCAGCCTATTACGTATCGTATAGTTAAAGTAAGTTGCCATCGGTCCTTTATCAGGCTCGTAGGTCTCATAGGCATTCCACATTGCACAAAGCCCTTCCTGAAAATACTCCTTATGTGGATCGGATAGATTTAATCGATGAATATGAAAGTGTATTCTGCGTTCATTTTGTCTCACTATCTCTTCAAATGCTTCCCTGCTTTTTTTAGTCACTTATACCCCTCCAAATACCTGTCTTTACTCCTACTATCGAAAAATAAGGGAAGGAGGGGGCATCATTTTCTGATTTTATTAGTAAGATGAGACTACATAGGTAAAATGCCACATTCAAACCATCTTTTCCCCACAGAGAATTATCCTTTTACTACTAAATTCCATATAGCTATGTTTATTGCTTCTTGCTATTATTATATTATCATAACCATAAGTTAATATTTCCCTATTCTAATAAATTCATATAGACGGAGCTTACATATGAAAAAGCCTTCCATGATACTGATTATAATTCTTTTCTTTCTACTTGTATTAACGGTCTTTCGTCTGTTATGGGGCAGTATCTATTCAACTACTCACCACCCTGAAGCACAAGAGGGTGTGCTTGACTTAAGACAAGGCCAATTGGGAGAAATACAAACAACCCCAGTAGTGGGGGAATGGACGTTTTATCCGGATGTGTTATTGGATCAAAGTGCATTACAGCAGGCTCAAGATGGTAAAACATATAATACTTTTCCTAATGGATGGAATAACATTCCGATTGGGTCCACTTATACAGTAGGCACGTATCATTTACGAATCCTTCTCCCCCCTTCTGATACAACGACTGATTATGGGCTTCGTATGCCTGTTATTCAATCTGCAACTAAACTGTTTATTGATGGAGAGGAAATTAGTGGTTCTGGTAACCCATCTGTGAACCCTTCTGATTATATTGCCCAAAAGGTCCCCTATACTGTATCTTTTCGATCGAATAAAGAAACGATAGATGTTATCGTGCACGTTGCCCATGGAAACTATCCAATACGATCATCAGAAGTAGGAGTTGTGAAATTTGGATATGCTTCGGCAATAAACAAAGAGACTAGGTTTTCGGTTATTAGTCAGATCATTGTTCTGACTGTACTTGGTGCTGTTGCTATTTTTATTGCTTTCTTGTACTTTGTTGGAAAAAGACCAAAAAGCTTACTGTACTTTTTTCTGTTACTTATAAATGCAATGCTCATGGTATTTTTAGATGTAGATAAATTCCTTCTAAAACTTATCCCTATCACCTATGAAAGCAGTGTAAAAATGCTCTTCCTGGTATATACAAGTATTGCTTCGTTTATGCTTCTATTCTTCAAGCATTTTTTGCCAGAATATGCTAACAAAATGCTCAAATGGTTTTTATCCGCTTATTTGTTGTATGTAGGGTTCATTCTTTTAGCACCGGTCACCTACATACTAAGTCTGCGCTTTCTTTTAGGTATTGTCTTACTTACTACTACCTGCTTTATTACCATACAATTTTTTAAAGCAGCCAGGAATCGAATGGAAGATGTTTTGTACTTGTTGTTAAGTGCTGCTGCTATTACAAACAATGTGATATGGGCCATCATTTATAGCAACTCAACGATTGAACGATTTTTCTATCCTGTTGATCTTTTAATTACAATATTTCTCTTCTCCGCTTTCTGGTTAAAACGTTTTTTACGAAACGTACATCGTATACAGGGTCTTTCCGAAGAACTTATCCAAGTGGACAAGCGGAAAGACGCATTCCTTGCTAATACTTCACATGAACTACGTAATCCATTACACAGCATGATTAATATTGCGCATTCTGTGTTGCATAGTAAAGAAAATAAATTGAATCAAGAAGACTATCAAAATATGGAACTACTTATAACGGTTGGAAAGCGGATGTCTTCTATGATCAACGACTTGCTGGATTTGGGGCGAATTAAAGAGAATAAGGTAACCTTACAGTTGAAACCACTTCCTTTACAAGCAGTTACCGCAGGAGTTGTTGACATGCTTCAGCATCTCCTTGAAGATAGACCAGTCCAGATACAAACTGATGTTCAGGGCGATGTTCAACCAGTACTAGCTGATGAAAACAGGCTGATTCAGATTCTCGTCAACTTACTTCATAATGCGATTAAGTATACGGACAAAGGAACTATTACCATTTCTACCAATTACATGGATAACAAAGTGGTTATATCTGTTGCGGATACTGGAATTGGCATGAAAGAGGAGCGGATCCATTCCATCTTCAAGCCATATGAGCAGGGTATAGAGGAGGATGTCGACGAAGTTAGGGGTGGAGTTGGCTTAGGCCTAACCATCAGCCATCAATTAGTTAAGTTGCATGGTGGGGAGATTGAGGTTCATTCTGCCTTGCATAAAGGATCGGTATTTTCCTTTTCTTTGCTATTAGCAAAGGAGGAACATTCTGTTGTTGAAACACCTAACCTCCCAGTTATTTCCCATCTGGAAGCTGCTGTTTCAAAAGCCATAGAAACGACTCATCCTATCCTTTACTCAGAAGCACCAAAGCTACTCGTGGTGGATGATGAAACAATCAACTTGCGGGTGCTAAAAAACATATTAGCTTCAGAACAATATGAAATAACAACTGCTGTTAGTGGAGCAGAGGCGTTGGAAAAATTAAAAACCGATACATTTCACTTGCTCATTAGTGATGTCATGATGCCATATATGTCTGGTTATGAATTAACGAAAAAAGTTAGAGAGCAATACACGCTTTCTGAGTTGCCAATTCTATTACTAACAGCAAGAAATAGCTCAGAGGATTTGTCTACTGGCTTTGCTTCCGGAGCCAATGATTACATTGTAAAACCTGTGGATCCACTAGAATTAAGGTCTCGTGTGGATGTACTTGTAAAGCTAAAAACCTCCATTGCGGAGCATATGCGAATGGAAGCGGCTTGGCTTCAAGCACAAATCAAACCTCATTTTTTGTTTAACACCTTAAATTCCATTATGTACTTAATGGAAATAGATCAAGAAAAAATGCGGTATGTCTTAGACCACTTCATTCAATTTATCCAAACTAGTTTTGCATTTAAAAATACCGAAACTCTCGTTAGCCTAGAAGAGGAATTAGCACTTGTCCATTCCTACATTGAAATAGAAAAAGTGAGGTTTGGTGATCGTGTTAATATAAAATGGGATGTGGATGCAAGGATTAAAGTGCAATTGCCTCCTCTTTCCATCCAAACATTGGTTGAAAATGCAATAAACCATGGCATTTTAAAACAGTCTGAAGGTGGTACCGTAACAATTAGCATAAAAGCATATAAGGGTTTCACAAGGATTTCTATAATGGATGATGGCGTTGGCATGAACTCTGAACAACAGGTACGCCTCACAAAACATAACCCTAGAGAGAGAAAAAGTGTGGGAATATACAATACAGATAGACGACTAAGACAGTTGTTTGGCGAAGGAATAACTATTAAAAGCGAACAAGCGAAAGGTACCATTGTTTCATTTTTCGTTTCAAATGATCAGAGCTAGGAGAAACAACCTTACTTCTCCAACATTTTTTCTTCTATTTGCATGATTTCTGTAAGGATTTGTATAAGCTCCGTTCTTTTTCTAACCCCAAACTTACGATATATCTTACTGACATAGTCACGTACTGTTTTTTCTTTTAGCTTTAGATACTCTGCGATCTCTATGTTTTTTTTATTCTTATAAACCAAAAAGGCAATTTCGTTGTCTCTGCGTGACAAAGAAAAATGCTTTCCAAGCTTATGATTAAAAAGTTGCTTTTCAAAAAAATCCTCCGTCCGGATATTGACTAGTAATGTTCTTACAAGTTCTCCTGATACGACATGTTGATCTTCGCACACATTACTAATTGACCGAACGAGACAATGTGGTGTTACATTATTAAGTATAAAGGACACCACACCTATTTTTAATCCATAAAAAATAGCATCCTTTCTACTCGAGGATAATACAAACATTAGCTTCATTTCTGGGAAGGAGTTCTTTATTGTTTCAGCTAAGTACAGCCTCTCCTCGGCATAGTGAACTAAAATAAGGTCGGGTTGATCATCTGAGATTATATCCTTTATCTCGCTCTCGTTATCTACAATTCCTATCAGGTTAATATCAGCTTCTCTCGACACCCTGCTGTACAATTTGTGAGTAGAAATACTTGGTGGACCGATGATTAATAGTTTGACCATATAGACACCTTCTAACGTTGATAAATTACTTAATAAGTTTATCCTTAAATACTGTACAAGTTCTATACATGAAGTAAGTGTGCTAAATAAAATGGAAGTGAAGGTCCCTCTCCTCCTACGGAGAATTAGCAATGCGTGGAAAATAGAATTTCTATTTAGCTTAGTAATTTTTACATTTAATTATTACCCTTTACCAACTCCTCACTTGAAACAGATTATAAAAAGCAAACCCTAGTTTACCCATAGGATTTGCCTTTTTTCGGTTCTCTACCCGTCTATTTCTTTTAGACTAGAGATATTAACTTCTTTTAGTGCTTGGGTAGCGAGCTGGTCTGCCTCCCGATTTATTTTACGAGAAACTAGTTCAAATTCTACCTCTAAGCCTAGTTTTTCTAGTATGTCCTCGATACGGTTCGCCCAATTAGCTAGCTCTTTCTCATAGACAGGCCAGTCCTCACTAAGTTGATTTATAACGACCTGGGAATCCCCAATAATGGTTATAGGCATATGGTGCACACCTAGCTCCTCCACTTCCTTTACAGCCAAGTGAAGGGCAGCGTATTCCGCCTCATTATTTGATTCAAGCTCTTCTACAAGTGCATTCCTTCGAAGACGATAAGCTTTTTCATTTTGTTCATAATAAATGGCACAACCAAGGCCCGATTTTCTCGTTTTTAGGTCATAGCCACCGTCAAAGTATATTTTCACATCATGTGGCTCTGTTTTTATCTCTTCCAACTGCTTGCGTAATTCTTTTAAATTCCAGCTATATTCATGAGTATCAATGAATTGTATATTATTAGCTCTTCCTGTTCTTTCCATGTCTTCTGCTAATAACAATGCTTTTGCCGCACGCATTTCATCTGAGTATAGAACAGTATCTGCACCCTTTGGTGTACGGTAAGTAAATGAAATAATTCCTTTCACCTGCTGACCTCCATTCTCTATATCGCACTGCTTCTCTAGCCTTCCTATATTCCCTAAATTTATGAACGTTAGGCTTCGAGTATCACGAATTATTTCCCAAAATTATAATACGAGGATAGCACATAGCAGACTATTTCTCCTAACACTTCCTTATACTTGTTACCATTGCAAATCCCCTGAAAGTTAATTATGTAATAAAAGCCCTATCATGCTTCAGCACAATAGGGCTTAAAAGTGATTATTCTTCAGTCATCCAGCCCGGTTTCCCAAAGCCTTGAAATTCCTCATCAATAATTTGTTCAAATTCATCTGATTCGATAACTTCTTTAATGTCTTTGGCAAACTGCGCATCAAGATCATCTGTATTAACTGCAACAACATTCCGGTAATTATCTGGCATTTCTTCCAGAGCCAGCGCATCCAGCAGATCCATGTCGGCAGCAAGGGCAAAGTTTCCTGGAACTGCAGCAGCATCCTCACTATCCACTAAACGTGGCAGCTGTCCTGCTTCCACTTCAACGAATTCAAGATTCTTTGGATTCTCCACAATGTCCTTAATAGAAGCTTTTAATGGGTCCACTTCTTCACTTATAGTGATTAACCCCTGATCTTGCAACATTAATAATGTTCTAGAAAGATTGGTAGGATCATTTGCAATAGCAATAGTACTTCCCTCAGCAATTTCATCCGTATTTGCAAAAGTATTTGAATATAAACCCATTGGTGCTGTAGGAACAGCAATCACAGAGGAGAGATCCATTTCGTTTTCTTCTGCAAAGGCTTCTAGATAGATCGTATGCTGAAACAAGTTCGCATCAATGTCTCCTCTTGATAAAGCATTGTTTGGCTGTACATAATCGGTAAACTCTTGGTTCTCTACTTCATAGCCCTTTTCTTCTAATAATGGCGCAAGAGCTTTTGTTACCATATCACTGTACGGCCCTACAGTAGCCCCAAATTTAATGGACTTTGATTCACCCTCATTATCCCCTGCTCCAGAGTCATCGTTCCCACACGCTGCAAGTAAAAGAATACATAATAATGCCGTAATTGATATAAGTGACTTTTTCATAGTTGTTCCTCCAACTTGTTTTTATTTTTTATTTACAGTCTTGGCAATAAAATCACCAAGATATTGAATAAGCTGTACCAACACAATTAATACAATAACTGTTGTAATCATTACCGTGTCGTCATACCGGTAATAGCCATAGCGAATGGCTAAATCACCAATCCCGCCACCTCCAATGGTTCCAGCCATGGCAGAATATCCTATCAAACTAATTGCGGTGATCGTCAACCCACTGATAAGTCCAGGCTTTGTTTCCGGGAGAATAATATCCTTGATAATTAACCATGGAGATGCCCCTACGGCAATAGCAGCTTCGATTACCCCTTTATCAATTTCTCTAGCAGCAGATTCTACAATCCGGGCGTAAAAAGGAATGGCCGCAACGGATAGAGAAACAGAAGCTGCAAGTGGACCAGTAATACGTCCGACGATAAGATCTGTAACAGGGAATAGAAAGACAAGCAAAATAATAAATGGTACAGAACGAACTAAATTCACAATGATACCAATTATTCCTTTTGCGACCCGGCTTTCCCAGAATAGTCCTTTGTCTGTTACATACAGCAATATACCGATAGGGAGCCCAAGAATTAAGGCGACGAGTAAGCCTATACCCACCATTAACAATGTTTCAAAGAAAGCCGTGTTCAACTCAGGAAGGATTTCTATTATTCTATCGAGCATGCTGGATCACCTCCACTTGCTTTAACCGCTCTTCTAAATATTGCTTAGCGGCCGCTACCTCTTCCGTTTCTCCTAGCAATTCCATAATAAAAATGCCTAAAGGCGTCTCTTTTATGTACTCCACCTTGCCGTGAAGGATATTGCCACTGACCTGAAACTTTTGCAACATATCTGACACTACGGCGTCACTCGCTAAGTTACCGCGAAACTGCAATTGGAGAATGGTACCTTTACAGGCTTCAAGCAACTTTGCTGGTAAATCAAAGTTCAAAATGGTATCAATGAACTGCTTTGTCAGTTTCTCCTGTGGATTTGCAAAGATGTTATAAGATGGTCCTTGCTCAATAATTCTTCCATCCTGCATAACAGCACATGTATCGCAAATTTCCTTCACTACTTCCATTTCATGGGTTATTAAAACGATGGTGATTCCAAGCTCTTGGTTGATTTTCTTTAATAACTGCAAAATGGATTTTGTTGTGCTCGGATCCAATGCCGAGGTTGCTTCATCGCATAGTAGGACTTTAGGATTGTTCGCAAGCGCTCGCGCAATACTAACACGCTGTTTCTGTCCACCACTTAGTTGTGCAGGGTAATGATTTATTTTATCTGTTAAGCCAACTAATTCAAGTAGCTCCTCTACCCGCTTCTTCCTTTGTGATGGAGCTACCCCAGCCGCTTTTAAGGCAAATGCAATATTATCGAATACGGTTTTAGCTGAGGCTAGATAGAAGCCTTGAAAGATCATGCCGATTGACTGTCGTGCTTCTCGTAACTTCTTTGGGGAAAGCTCTAAAAGATTAACACCGTCCACCATTACTTTTCCTGAAGTTGGCCGTTCTAGTATATTCATACAGCGAATTAGGCTACTTTTTCCTGCACCACTATATCCTACAATGCCGTATATTTCTCCCTTAGGTACTTCCAGTGAAACATTATCCACACCAACGACTTGGCCGGACTTTGTTTCATAGATCTTGCTTACCTTTTCTACCTTAATCATCACGTTCACTCCAATTCCGCCTGTAAATCCAATCCATCAAAAAACCCCCTTTCATCATGAAAGAGGGTGTCGATTACAAGTATCTCACACTTATCTTTCAGAATGAATCATTCTGAAGGAAGTAGCACCACTCCAAATGGAAGGTTGCTGTGACATCTACGGGCCTTTCCCTCCGTCACTCTAGATAAGAAATATTCATATTGTTAGCATAATGATTATCATAGTCTCCGAACTCCACTTTGTCAATAGCTAGTTTAAAATATTCCTAGCTTTCCAATTCGAGCTGCGGCTTCAGCAAGTCGATCTTCATCAGCTAGCAATCCAGCTCGTACAAATCCCTCTCCCGCTTCACCAAAACCATTACCTGGTGCTACAACAACGTGTGCTTTTTCCAAAAGGAGGTCAGCAAATTCCTCTGATGTATATCCTTCTGGGACAGGAAGCCATGCAAAGAATGTACCGCGGGGCGCTTGAACGTTCCACCCAATTTCCTGCAATTTTTCTACAAACACATTTCGTCTACTCTCATAGGTAGCTACCAATTCATCTACAGCCGTTTGATCACCAAGTAAAGCCTTCTCTGCTGCTTGTTGCACAGCGCCAAACAAGCTAACGTATAAGTGATCCTGAATTAGATTAAGGCTTTTTATCACGGAAGTGTTTCCAACAGCAAATCCAACACGCCAACCAGCCATATTATACGTTTTAGACAAGGTATACATTTCTACCCCAATATCCTTTGCTCCAGCAGATTGCATAAAACTTTGCGGTTTCTTTCCATCAAAGCCAATAGCCCCATATGCAAAGTCATGTACTACACAGATTTCATTCTGTTTTGCCACTTCAATTGTTTCATCAAAAAATTCCTTGTTTGCAACACCGGCAGTCGGATTGTTTGGATAGTTTAAAAATAGTAACTTTGCTGCTTCAAGGTCAGCTTGATTTAGTTGTTGATAATTTGGTAAAAAATTATTTTTTTCTAACAATGGCATAAAAACTGAATTTGCATTGGCCATGGCAATTCCGGACATGTAATCTGGATAGCCAGGGTCAGGTAGTAATGCTGTATCTCCTGCATTTAACAAGCATTGGCTAATTTCAACCAGTCCTGTTTTGGCACCAAATAGAATCGCTACCTCTGATTCTGGATAAATATCGACATCGTATTCCCGCTTGTAAAAGGTTGCCACCGCTTCTTTAAGAAAAGCATGGCCTGTAAACGGGGAATATTTATGATAGACAGGGTTATCCGCTGCTGTCTTTAATTCTTCTACTATATGGTTTGGCGTTGGCAAATCAGGATTCCCCTGGCCAAGATTAATCACATCATGCCCCTCACTGCTTAATGCTTGTACTTTTTTTACCAATTTGGCAAAAAACTGCTCTGGCAGGCGTTTCAACGTATCTGATACTGGAAAGCTTTGCACGGTTTTCTCACCTCTAATAATTCTAAAATTCTAATTATCTATGTTAGCCAATTCTGCATCGTTTGTAAAGCTGTACTTACCAAAGGATCAGGTTAATTGACAGGAAAATAAGGCGATGGGATAATAAGCACCAATAACAACGAGCACTTAAATTAGGATCAGGCTGTTAGCTTACCCTTGCTTTTATGAAGGAGTTGATTTTATGATACTGTCTGTTGCCTTGTTGCAGATAGACATTACGTTTGGAGACCCGGTAGCAAATGAAGAAAAGGTAGAAAGAAAGTTTGCAAGTTTAAAAGAAAAGAAAGTAGATGTGGTCGTTTTACCCGAGCTTTGGACAACTGGCTATGATCTTACCCGTTTAGAAGAGATTGCCGACTCTAACGGAGAACGTTCCCTCTCTTTCCTTTCTAGACTTGCCCAGAAATATGACGTGCATCTTGTAGCAGGGTCTGTTGCCAAGCGCACAGAACGAGGCGTAACCAATTCCATGTTCGTTATCAATTCAAATGGTGAACTTGTAAAGGAATATGCAAAAGCTCATCTATTTAGATTGATGGAAGAGGAAAAGCATTTGGTTGAAGGTAGTGAGAACGGTATTTTCGAATTGGCCGGAATAAAATCTGCTGGCGTTATTTGCTATGATATTCGTTTTCCAGAATGGATCCGAACACATATGCTTGATAATACGAAGGTGTTATATGTGGTTGCGGAGTGGCCTGCAAAACGAATAGACCATTGGAAAGCCCTGCTTATCAGTAGAGCTATTGAGAATCAATGCTATGTTGTAGCCTGCAACCGAGTTGGTGCTGATCCTAACAATCAATTTGGTGGTCATTCAATGATTGTTGGGCCTTGGGGAGAAATCCTGGAAGAAGCTGACGATGAAGAAACCATCCTATACAGTGAATTGGATGTAGAGCAGGTAGATGATGTTCGACAGCGTATTCCGATTTTTTCTGATCGTCGCCCGGATATCTACAGATATTAAGAGAAGAACGCCTTTCATGTTAGAAAGGCGTTCTTTTTTCGTACTAAAACCAAAAAAATTACAGTTAACAAAGATGCATAACCAAGTATGTAGATAAAAGTGAAAAACAGCTGACCATTCGCTGTTACGGTATCCTGGGAAAGCACGTCTATTATTGCAAAGGAAGGAGGAAAAACCCATGTAACAAAAGAAAATCCACTTGGAAGACTGTCTACCACGCCACCCTTAACAAGTGAAATTACTAAAATCAACACAAGTAATAGCCAAGTACTAAGTTTCCTTCTGCTCCATATTTTTGTGAAATATAGCGAAACGGCGACGCCCAAGAAAGAAATAAGGAAATGTGCAGTAATTGCTATCAAAACGTCCCACAATGTAACAGAACGATGGAAAGCACCAATCAAAATTGGATATAGAACAGCCAACATGATAAGAAAGCTTATCATAATAAGAACACCAATTACCTTGCTAAGAAACACAGTATTAAAACTTCTAGCATGTACAGCTGTTATATGAAACTGGGTTGCATCCTCTCTATTCACCAAGGTTATCGTTAACCAGGCGGCGGCAAAATATAGAACTGCGCATGAAACAGCATAGCTACTGAAAATGGGATTGGGAACATATGTATATGCTACAAATGTCCACAAGCAAAATAAACTGACGGGCGGTACATATAAGTAGGACCTTAAATAGTCTTTTAACATATAGGAAACGAGTGCTTTCAAAATCTCACCTGGCTTTCTGTTTGTCCACCTATATCCGGCTTTTCTTTGATAGAAATTTAATCTTTCCACCCTGGTTAATAATTGTTAAAAGTAGTTTATCACTGTTGTTAGCTTCTACATTTACCTCAAAGATTCCATCTTGGAGTCTACGTAGAGTTTGCATATCTACTGTCTTATTAATTAGAGGAGAAATTTCATCAAGGTTTCCCGAAAACTGAACCGTACGATACGATTTTTCTGTTTTCATCTCCCCTTCTTTCACCTCTTTATTTTCGATAAGAAGAATACGATCCGCCAAATTTTCTTTTAATACGCCCTCATGGCAAGTGAAAATAATTGTAGTCTTTTTTTCCTTCAATTGTTTCAGATACTGTAATAAATTTTCCTGCGAATGAGGATCCAGTCCAGAAAGTGGCTCATCGAGTAAAAGGATAGACGGCTCCCTAAGCAAACTTTGCATAAGATTTATTTTTTGTTTGTTGCCTTTAGAAAGTTTATAAATGTAATCTTGATGGAAATGGAAATTGAAATTAAATTGCTTAAAAAGAAGTGTGACGCGATTTTCAAGCTCTTCCCTACTCATTCCCTCTATTCTCCCCATATGTGTTAAGTATTCCTTGGCAGTGAAATGGAGTGATTTTGGGGGGATTTCCGGGGCATAACCATATTCTTTAATATCCCTTCTCACCTGGCCCTTAGTTGGAGAAACAACGCCTGCTAAAAGCTTTAAGAGCAGGCTTTTTCCTGTCCCGTTCTCTCCAATAACAGCAACACATTCCTTTTCCTTTAAACTTATGGAAACATTATTTAAAATAACCTGGTCACCTATTTTAACGTCTACATCTTTTAATTCAATCATCCGCATTCTATTCTCCTATGTATGTTGCCATGCTTCCTAAACGATCATTTATTTTCTAGTTTCTCTAAACGTTTCTCCAGTCTACTAATTCTCTCCTCATTTTGCTTTGCTGGTTCTTTCATTCTGAATACCGCACTTCTAAAAATAGTGATAATAGCGATAAGAAAGACAATGAATCCCGCTACAAACATAAAGATAATTTCCATGGGATACCCTCCTCATCTATATATTTCTTGTTTTCACCATAAAATCCTGCCTAGAAAGGAAAAATGCCCCAATAATTGGGACATTTTAATCTACATTACTTCTTTAATTCCTTTTTTAACAAGTATCCAGTTGGCTGGATAGCTTGTAAGAAAACCGAGTATCATGGCAATTTGCATCATAAACCAATATACAGCAGTATCAGGTTTTGGTGGCACCGCAAAAAGAACAAAATGAACGATTGCCATCCAGCCAAACATGCCGATTTCGAATGCAATAAGTGCAGCGGAATCTGCTTTTATCGCTGACTTAAGCGCACCTTTTTTACCAAGATCTTTGTTCATTGGATATATCGCATAATATTGGAATATAATTCCGACTAAATATGCTAGGATAAATTCAACCAAATAATGTGCAAACAAAGTGGAACCTACTATCGCGAAACCAGTTAGTGCCACAAACGGCACACCTGCTGCATCCCCTACTGTGCATCCCCCAGCACAATGACTTGTCGACACAAAGACCTTTGCAGGCGTATTCCGTCGATCTTCACGCTCTGAGTCTTTTGCATTTAGACGTCCCCACTTAAAGTAAGCCCAAAGTGCGAATGGCCCAAAAAACCATCCGTTTATCGGCCACACCAAGTTCATTACTTTCATGTGCTGAGGATGCCTGATAACATCCACTATAATAATAGCGGAACATATTATTCCAATGGATAATGCGATCCAAGATATAGTAGTTAACATCATTTTCACCTCATAGTATAGTTTCTACCCAAGTTTGTAATCTTTCTAAACAATGGGATGAACAAACTTTACTCCCCCACCATAATTTATAGGGAACTAACCTATTCTGTGAGGTGAGCATATGGAACATTTACCAGCTGTAGACGTTGGACTCATGTCAGATCATTTAATGGCACATGAGGGAATGCTACAAAAATTACGAACGTATCAGGAAATAGCCACAAGCCATGATCTTAAAAGAATTCTTGCCCTACAATACAATGTGATGTCTGATCACGTGCGCGTTATGCTTAAATTAATTGATCCTAATCATACTTCTTATGTAGAACTTGCTCCAATCAATATGACCTTGCTCGAACAAAATTCCATTGGGCATTTCGGAATTAGTCAGGCTGACCACTGGATTGCCAGGGAGGCACATACGTCAGCTAAAGACATGGCCAATACGAATTTCACTTCTGCCTTAATGATGCAAAACCAAAACGTGCGAAATGTTCACGTAGAAATGGCCTTACAGCAATTGAAAATGATGGAGCTTTATGAACAATTTATTCATCGAATAGGGGGCCCCTTCATTCCGCGTGTATCCAATGAAGAACAACTTCGTACGTATAACTATTTTCAAGCTTTGTTCTCTAATTAAGTATAGCGGTGTGAGGATTACAACAAATAATGAGTCTCATGGGAAACGATCTAGTTGCCATCATCTTTGTCTATCGTTAAACTACAAGTAACAAAGACCACACCAGGAGGAATCACCATGCGACTTTGGCACGAAAATTTAATTTCCCACCTGCCTAGGCAACAACTGCTTGGACAGCATCGCGAATGCTGTGCTCTTAGAGGTAATGGTTGGGGAAAGCCACATTCTACAGTAAATTATGTATTCGATTATTCACCATATCGTCTGTTTATCTACCATCAATTAATTATGAGGGAGATGCAAAAACGAGGATATCGGGTCGATCCTTTATGGGAAGATCCTTTTTATAGAGGAAAGATTTCTGAAGCACATAATGAAAATAGCCTTTACGCAAATGAGCATGTAGACGAACTAGAAAGACCACTCTATCCTGAGCATTCCCCTGTCTACTTAAAAGAATGTCTTGATAACCTGAGCGAAAAAGGCATTGAATTGCCAAGAATACAAGAATAAATGAAACCCGCCAGTAAGGCTGGCAGGCTTCTTTTTTTTATGTGAAATATTCTATTTTGGCATCAGGGAAGTAGTGGTTGATATAGCCACCAAGCGTATCTTTGATGTCTTCTTGTTCTTCATTTTGATAGACGTATTTACCAATTCCGTATCTTCCCCATTTCCACTTTCGTTTTGATTCATCAAGTTCAAGCTTTGTCATCGGGTAATTTTCCTGAATTACTCGCTTGGCCGGCTTGGTAAAGCGATGCTGAATTAATTCAAAAGTTAAATCCTTCGTTGCTTTTGCTGGCAAGGCCGCTTCCAGCCTTTCAAACATCTCTTTATAGCCTTCTTTCCAACCCTCATGCAAATAAATTGGAGCAACAATAAAACCGAGTGGGTATCCAGCTTCGGCAATCTTTACTGCTGCCTCAATCCGTTCTTTCAGTCGGGACGTACCTGGCTCGAAATATTTAATAATGTAATCATCGTTTACACTAAAACGGAAGCGTGTTCTACCTTTATGCTCTGCATCTAGTAAATGATCGACATGCGCAAATTTCGTAACAAAACGGAGCTTGCCATGCTCCGATTTCCCGAAGTATTCAATTGCCCTTTTTAATGTGTGGGTCAGATGATCAATCCCCACGATATCAGAGGTACAGGATGCTTCAAACCGGGTGAATTCAGGTGCCCTTTCCTGCATATATTCCTCTGCGGCATCAAAAATCTCGTCAACATTTACATACGACCGGATATAAGGCTTGCTTCCCATTGTTGTTTGCAAATAGCAATAATGACAGTGGCCCATACAGCCTGTTGCAAATGGAATTGCATACTCTGCAGATGGCTTCGATGTATCAAATTTAAGTGTTTTACGGATACCGAGTACGAGCGTTGACTTTGCTGTCCGGTATTTTTGAAAATGATTCTCTCCAGGTAAATTACGAATTTGGTTATGAGATGTTGTTTCCCTTATCTCAATATCCATCTTTTCAAACTTTCCAATTAACTCCTTGGCAAGCGGATATTCCATAGCTCGTGGCTCTACGTATACAAGTTGCGGCACAAAAGGCTTAACCATAATAATCCTCTGTTTCCGGTAGTCCAAAAGCAATCTGATATGCTTCCTCTGCTTCTTCAGCACTTTTGTATACCGCAAACTCCTCTGTTAATGGAAAATAAGTCTCGTGTATAAATAGTGCAAGTTCACCGTTTTGATCTGGATTCTTAACTACAGCAGCCTGTTGCACATGTGCCACGTCTTGGGCATGGGGATTGCGGATAATAATATAAACAACCTCTCCAGGTTGATAGGATTCATTTATATGCATTTTTTCACCATTCTTCCTTTTTACTATTCAGTATCCACACTTTCTGTAAAATTATGAGAGTTAGCCTTTTTTAACTAGTAAAATGAGAAAGTTATACATTGGTGCGTAGCATAGTAGAAGATGATTGTTTATATGGAGGAGACCTGACTACAGGCAATGGACTTAGTAAATTTAATTAGTTATAACCATTTCCAAGGAGCTATGATAAAATAAAGTATAAATATTGTGAAAATATCACCCTTAATCTAGCATAGCAATTTCGATTAATAGGAATTTTTATACTTTTCGGAGGTGTGTTTGTGGAGAGAACAAAGGTAAGAGTGTATTTTAGTCTATTTGGGGATACATTTCCCTTAGATTATGTGACAGTAAAATTAGACATTACACCCTCTACTACTTATACAAAAGGAGATACCATTACCCATCTTCCTACTGTTTTGGTTAGACAAGAAACTTGTTGGGAATTAGATACTGGCTACCAAGAATCTCTTGATGTAAATGACCAATTACAAAAAATCTTAGCCCAACTGCAAAATAAAGTATTTCTAATTAATGAGATTAAAATGAATTATTCTGTTGAGTGTAAAATCTTTATTGTTGCGGAAATAGAAGATGGAGATACTCCTGCTATATATTTGGATAGAGATATTATTAGATTTGCATCCATTATTGAAGCTGAATTTGATATAGACTTATATGCATATCCTTATGAAGAATCTAATGATGAGTTATTTGAGTAATTCATTCAATCCACAGCAAAAGGAGCTTGGTTACCCAAGCTCCTCTTTGCCTTATCCAAGGGCAACATCAAGTATCATCATGATGGTGAACCCAATCATTAAACTCATCACTGCAAGATCTTTATTTCCTTCTTCCTGCGAACCAGGAATTACCTCTTCTGCTACAACAAAAATCATCGCTCCTGCTGCAAAGCTTAATGCATAAGGAAGAAGCGGCTGGATAAAGGTAACAGCCATCGCCCCGATAATCCCGGCAATTGGCTCAACCATCCCGGAAAACTGCCCGTACATAAAGCTCTTCCGGCGGGACATACCTTCTCTTCGTAGTGGCATGGAGACGGCTAGCCCTTCAGGAAAGTTCTGTATCCCAATACCTAACGCAAGAACAATGGCTCCTGTAATTGAAGCAGATGGAAATTCTGCAGCCACAGCCCCAAAGGCAACCCCAACCGCTAATCCTTCTGGAATATTGTGCAAGGTTATCGCCAAAACAAGTAACGTACTACGCTTTTTCTTTTTGGGCTGATATCCCTCGGCCTCACTCATTGGAGAGGTGGGATGTAAATGTGGCAAAATTTTATCAATTCCCCATAGAAAAATACCACCGAGCATAAATCCAACTGCTGCGGGTACCCAGGTAATGGAGCCATTTTCTTCTGCCAAGTCTAGCGCCGGTGAAAGTAAAGACCAAAAACTGGCCGCAATCATAACCCCGCCCGCGAATCCGAGCATACTGTCCATTAATTTTTGATTAAAATTTTTAGTTGTAAATACGAGTGCAGCCCCAAGTGCGGTCATAGCCCAAGTAAATAATGTCGCAATCCCTGCTTGGGCAACTGGGTGCAATGATAGGAAGTAGTCTAGCATAATTAGTGCTCCTTTCTCTGCTGCAATGCCTTGTTTAAATGTCAGTCTATGTTGCTAATTTAATACTATTCCTATCTGACGGGATTTGTAAACAATATCGTACTAAGAGGATGATCCCGAGTAAATAATTTGGGAAGGTAATAAGGGCTATATAAAAATAAGACTTTATAAAAACGTAAAGGAGCAGCATAGTAGCTGCTCCTTACCATGTTAAGCATTTCCTCCTGCCTCTAACACAGCATATAGCGGATAATGATCACTTGGGAATTGATCTCCATTTCTTGTATTAACGACCTCTATAAAACGAGCTGTGACCTCTCCTTTTGCCAATATCCCATCAATTCGGAATTCCTTCCCTCCACCTGTAGGATCGTGAAAATTATTGAACGTTCCCAGTGTGTCATTTTTTCGTTCCGCTGCGGTTTCCCATAGGTTTAAATAGCCACTCTCCTTTAGAATTTGGAAAGGAGTACTTTCATGATTCGCATTAAAGTCACCTGTTAATACTGTAGGCAATCCTTCACTCAAATCTGACCTTTCCCCCAGTAATGCTGCAGCCTTCTCTCGTGCTTTGGAAGCTATATGATCAAAATGTGTATTTAGGATATAAAGTTCCTCTCCATTATCTAGACTACGGAATTTTCCCCATGACACAATTCGCGCACAGGAACTACCCCACCCTTTGGATCCAGGCTCCTCCGGGTTCTCTGATAACCAGTATGTAGCTGTATCGATTGCTTTAAAAGCAGCTTTTCGGAAAAAAATCGCAGATCGTTCTCCTTTCTCACCACCATCTCTCCCCTCCCCGATCCACTGATAGTCGGACAGATTTACTTCTAGATCGCTCATTTGCTGTGGTACTGCTTCTTGGATTCCTATAAAATCTGGATTTTTATCCTTGATTACCTTAATTACTTCTGGTAGTCTTTCCGCCCATGTATGTGGCGTTCCATCCTCACTTGTCAGGCACCTAATATTGTAGCTCATTACACCGATTTGCATGTAGCTTCCCCCTTAGCTATAATACTATCAGTATAGAATTACCCTTCTCGTTTCACAACCAGAAACTGAAACTGTTAATCAATCCAGGCTCCCGTCAAATGATCAAGCGGCAAATACTCCTCATTAATTTTCACAAACCTATTTAAGACATCAACACCCAGTAGCTTGCCTTTTACTTTCTGGTAGTCATGGTCTCTGAAATATTCCAACTCAATAGTCAAATCGTTCGCCAATGCCAGTTGAAGCTGTAAATTAATCTCTTCCATCTGGTACTCGGAAAGCATCGGTTTTTCTTTAAACTCCTCCTCTGCCCACATCTTTTTTAGTAATTCTATATGCTCTGGCAGCATCATCGCTGTCCATTTTATCGTACCTCTGTCATTGACACTCATTGTTATGCCCCCACTTTCTTGATTAGTCCAGCGGAAAGGATGTTTTCGCGTTTAAACGTGCGTACGCTTTTTCGATAATAACAATATGCAAGAACTAGTGTATCATCCATTTTTAGCACACGAATAAAACGTTGCGTAATCTGTTGATTTCCATCCATATAGAACACTACAATCTTTTGTTTTGTTTCCATCGAACGCTTGAATACTCCATTCATTGAGAACATCCTTTCCGGAACACTTGTTCAGAACATCTGTTCTTATTTTACCACATTAGCAAAAAAATATGCATGAAAATTTCTGGAAAAAGATTTGAAGGGAAAATTCCGCGTTTGTCACGACTTCAATTTATGAGGCATAAACTGTGAGGAAAAAACGAAGACGGGGAGTTGTGATCGTATGACAGTCTCATACATGGATTACACAAGTGAGAATGACACATATTTTGCCGATTTGAATAAAAATCGATTATTTACAAGGAATAGACAGAATTACATTAACCGATTAGGAAGAGATGTGTTGAATACTTTAGGAAATGTTTCGCTACTAGATATTTACTTAAGTGATAGGCGAGTTGTAGAACCACACTATCACCAGAACGCCGCCGAACTCGTTTATTGTATTTCCGGTGCAGCACGTGTATCCTTTATTAACCCATTTAATAATGAGGTCAGCAACATTACCATAAGACCTGGACAAGTGGCGAACATTCCTCAAGGATGGTGGCACTGGGAGGAAGCAACAACAGACCAAACACATTTGTTGGCCATATTTGACGCCCCGTATCCTGAGTATATTTTTGGATCTGACATTCTGACAAAGACACCAGTTGAAGTACTGGCACATACGTATTGCCTGAATGCTGATCAGTTACGCAAAACACTTTCTCCACTTAACAATGAAACCATTATTATTGGTCCTACCGATGAATGTGTGCAAAACCAAGTAAAACAGACCTATTCTAGAAGCGACAATTCCTCCACTTACTATGGCGGGTATTATCCACAGGGGCAAAATCATTTCTAATGCCTAGACAGTTTCGAACTTTGCCAACGCTTGGCGTGGTGCAGCAAAACGGTACCAATGTAACATGAGAATAAAAATCAACACCAAATCAATCGCATCCCCACCATAATACATTAATATTCCTCCTGCCTCTGCCTCGTGAGTGGGGACTCCAATTGGAGGATGTGCGTATATATATTTAGACAGAATCGCATGTGCTCCTAAAGCAAACACGAGGACAATGCTACGATATAAATAAGAAAAGCGATGAGGTGTCGGGTCGATATAAATCATCGCTACTGTAAATAAATATCCAGCTGCAAATACATGAAAATGAATAAGCAAATAAACGAGAAGATTATGGTGCATGAAGTGATATAAATTTGTTGTGTAGAGCAGCCATAGTCCTCCTATATTTAATATAGAAGCAATAATCGGATTGCTAAGCACCGATACAGGGAAACTTTTTAAGAAATTGGCAATGAAACGCGCCTGCCTGACAGGAAGCGCTCGAAGCACTAAAGTCACTGGTGCAGAGAGTACCAATAAAAGTGGCGCAAGCATTCCGAGTAGGAGATGTCCCAGCATATGTGCAGTAAAATTTGTGTGGGCCCATTCTGCTAAAGGCCCTATGACTGCACAGGTGGCTACAATTACTCCTAAAGTCCAGAGAATATATCTGGACATTGGCCATGGTTGTAAATGGCTTTTTCGGTTGGAAAGAAAGCCTGCTAGACAATAAACAGCAATCCCAGCAATAGATAGAGCTAGGACGATAATAGTCCACCCCCCTTGTATTCCATTATGCACCCGAACTCGACTCCTTCCTCTTATGCATTCTTTTTCTTGTTTGGAAAAGAATGATCAATCCAGCCAAAATCATGAGGATTGCAACACCGTTCCAAACTATGTCATAAATCCAGACATTATCAACATAACGAATTTGATGCAGTCCCATTACCTTATGTTGAATCAATCCAGCATATAATTGAAAAGCACCTGCTCCCAGGAGCAACCCGCCCCACCAACGCTTTAGCCAAAGAGCCCGTCTACGCCGCAGATCCGCAAACATAAAAAGACCACCAATGGTAGCGAACCAACTGAATGCGTGGAAAAGCCCATCGGAAATAAGACCAATATCTGTCGTAGACTTATCATAAAAATGGTGCCATCGCAGTAACTGATGAAATACTGTTTCATCAATAAAAGCAGCAATTCCTAAGCCAAATAATATACCAGATAACAAATTCCGACCGGCATACTTTATTATCATCTTCGCATGATCTTCCGTATCCATAATACCACCTCGATTTCAAGCTTTTTACTTGTATACCCCTGTAGTACCCCGTTCATTCAAGCAAATATAAAAAATCCGAACCACCGAAGATACTGTCATAAGTTCGGTGGTTCAGATTAAGCTTTAATCGAAATAGTAAAGCTAATTCAAAAGTAGATTAATTCCCCCAAGTGCCGCCAAAATGAGCACAAGGATAGTAAAAACTTTTTGCGGAATAATTGGTAGTACCTTAATACCAACAAATGCCCCTAGAATAATAGCAGGGACTAACCATGCATTAAACGAAATTGATTCTACTGTAATGAGCTCCAAATGGACATAGAACGGTACCTTAATGAGGTTAACAAACAGAAAGAACCACGCTCCCGTTCCAACAAACTCCTTCTTAGGTAGCCCCTTCACTAATAAGTAAATTGTCATGATTGCTCCAGCAGCATTTCCTACCATAGTGGTAAAACCGCCCAAAATCCCCATCAGCAACGTGAAACCCAGTGAGTTAGGTAATAAAGTATTAAACTTCGTACCAAATCGCTCTCGCACAAAATTCAGGGTGATCATGACAAGCACAATAATCCCAATCAACGGCTTCAATTGTGCATCGTTTACATGTTCAAGTACAAAGTAACCCGCAACAATCCCAATTAACACCCACGGAATTAACCCTTTTAAATGGTTCCATTTTACATTTCTACGATAATAAATAATTGCAAAAAAATCCCCCACTAAGAGCATCGGCAACAGAATACCGACAGAATCTCTTGCAGGGAAGACAAACATAAGTAATGTGACAACCAATATAACTAAATTAGGCAATCCAGACTTTGAAAAACCAATACAAAGCGCACAAAAGATTACCAAAATCCATTCCAATAACGTTAATTCAAACATCGTGCTGCCTCCTGCTTTTAAAAACTATTACTTTAGGATCGTTTAATAGTGCTTACTATGTAATTAGAAGTGCAACTAACACTAAGTAATACTTGCCTTCACCTTTCATCGTAACACAATTAAGTTATTTAAAAACTCTTACACTACTGAACAAGCCTTTTTAAAATCGCGATATTTTCTTCAAGAAATAAAGCATTCTTTTCAATTCCACGTCGTTTACACCAACCGATACTATTAAAAGCATCTGTGAACTGATAAAAAGGCAGGACTGCTTCTAATTCAATTAACGGCCTCACACTGTTGTAGCCATCTTGATAGGCTTTATATAACGCAACATCGAAGCGCAAAAAATCACGATGCAACTTGGTGAAATCAACTTCTGTTGAACCAAAACGTACACTTTCCAAATCAATAACGCCAGCATCATTATTCTCAGCCACAATGATGTTTGCTGGGCGAAAATCCATATGTATAAAACTTGGGCCGTCTGGTTTAGGAAGCTGTCGTTTCATTTTTTCAAACTTCTTAATAGCTATATTGTATAAACGCTCCTCAAGTACTTTTTCTACATCTTCTGCAAAACTATAAAACTTTTCTTCTATAAAAGTAGACCAGTTCACAAATTCATTTTCAATTCCCTTTAAACCATCAGGCGGCTGAATTTCATGAACGGAGGCATGAAGTTCCCCAACGCGATAGGCTGCTGGTTTAGTTACATTGGGTGTTAATGGGTTGCCTTGTAATTCAGATAATAAAAGGGCTCCTGGGCAATCCTCATCACCAGACCAATAATCTAACAATTCCGGGACAGAGACCTTGCCCGTTAAAATAATATAAGCCTCTAACTCTCTTTGGTACTTTAATCTTGTAAAAGGTATTTTTAAATAAACAGTTTCGCCATTATGTAAAATACATTTATATACCGTGGAGCTATGCGAATCATCTACTTCAAGAAATGATTGAACCTGTAGCCCGAATTTATCCAGAATGCGATTTAACAATTAAACCTGCTCCTTTCCTAACAAAATGGAGTCATATAAAACGCTAGATATACGAACCTCATGAAGAGGAGAACTGTCTAAGCATTCTTGATCGAATATACTAACGTATCCCCTTCAGAAAGCCTTACTGTTTTCTCATAGATCAGCCCTGCCTTTTTAGCAACGAAAATGGATGCGGGGTTATTCGGATTAATCAAGCTAATTAACTTGCTTAAACCTTTTTCCTCTAATCCATATTCTCGTAATGCAATAGCCGCTTCTTTAGCTAGTCCTCTCCCCCAAAAATCTGGAAGTAACCAATATCCAATTTCTATTTCTTCCTTTCCTTCAATTGTTTGTCTCACCAGACCGGCATGGCCTATCAGCTTATCTTCTGCTTTTAGTTTAACAGCCTGCAATCCAAACCCATACTCGTACTCGGAAATCCAGTGTCCCAAACTATCATTAGCTTCTGCAAATGTTTTCGTTTTTCCTTTTCCAATGTAACGCACAATATTCGGATTAGCCCATAATCCTGCATAGAAATCTAAATCTCCTTCCGTGTACGGTCTTAGAAGTAGTCTATCCGTTTCAATCATTCTCATAAACACCTCCTTTTCTTCTATTCTATCATGTTATCTGATTTCTCCGACGAATTCCACCAATGATTAGAACAAGAAAAATGAGAGCAAGTAGAAATATAGATTTGGGAAAAGATAAGATGTCCAATAACAGGGTCACTCTTTCCTCCTTCATTATCATTTCTCCCGCAGTCCACGCCAGTAATGCTGTCCCTCCATATACGATACTTGGATATTGTTCCATAGCTTTCATAATGAGACCACTGGCCATAAGAATAATTGGAATACTAATCATTATACCAATCATGATAAGCAAAAACTGGCCATTGGAAATGGCTACAATAGCTAGGACGTTGTCCAGACTCATTAAAATATCCGCAAAAATAATAATTGTGATCGCTTCTTGCAAGGAGCTGCCAACCTTTATTTGCTGATTATCCGGCTTGTCCACCAATAATTTATAAGCTACGAACAAAAGAAGCAATCCTCCAATCAAGTGTATCCACGGCAGTTTCAAAAGATAGAGCACAAGAAAGACGAATAAAATTCGAAATGCTATTGCCCCAAACGTTCCCCAGATAACAGCCTTTCGCTTCACGTGATCTGGTAATTTTCTACTTGCCATCGCGATGACGACAGCATTATCTCCACTTAGAATGATATTGACAAGCAGTATCTTTAGTAATGGCTCTATGATTTCCATAACGAGTCTCCCCCAATCTATTTCCTATGGATAGCCTATGATTCTAGAAAAGGAGACAGACCAGACAAAGAGCATTATCTCTATCCTGACATGCTCTATGTGTTTGCAGGTATCGTTCCTAGGGAAACTACAATATAACGACGGAAAGGAGATTGAGTCTAAATGCAAAACCAATATACGGAACTATTTATTAATGGAAAATGGACGACAGGGTCTTCTGGCAAAAAAGTTGAAAATTATAATCCATACAATGGTGAACCCTTAGGAACCATTCAATCAGCAAATCCTGAAGATCTAAATCAAGCATATGAAGCTGCTGCTGCCTACCAGCCAAAATGGGAGGCAATGGAGCCGGCTACAAAGCAGGAATATTTACTTCACTTAATCGAAATAATAAAAGACAATAAAGCACATATTGTGGATTGGCTTATCAAAGAAGCAGGAAGCAGCAAAGTAAAAGCGGAAGTTGAGATACAGTCAGCTATCCAAATTATCCGTGAATCAGCTTCCTTCCCAACAAGAATGCAAGGCACAACTGGGACCTCTAATACAGAAGGAAAAGAAAATTACACATTTCGCTCAGCCAAAGGTGTAATTGGGGTAATTGGTCCGTGGAATTTCCCATTCCATTTGGCAATGCGTACGATTGCCCCAGCTCTAGCGACAGGGAATACGGTAGTAGTAAAACCAGCTTCCGACACACCCGTAACATCAGGTTTGTTAATTGCTGATTTACTACAGGAAGCAGGCTTTCCAGATGGCGTCATTCATGTAGTAGCTGGACGTGGTTCTGAGATCGGAGATGAATTTGTCGAGCATCCAGTCCCTAAACTCATCTCATTCACAGGGTCGACAGAGGTAGGAAAGCATATCGCTCAACTTGCAAGTAAACATTTAAAAGAGACCTCTCTTGAACTTGGCGGAAATAATGTAATGCTCGTACTGAAGGATGCAGATATTGAGAAAGCAGCCGAAGCAGCTGTTTTCGGTTCTTTCCTTCACCAAGGACAGATTTGTCTATCACTGAATCGTATTATCATAGACGAAAGTATTTACGATGACTTTGTCTCAGCATTCACGCAAGCTGCCAAAAGACTTAAGGCAGGAGATCCTGCAGAAGACGATGTGTTAATCGGTCCGATTATTAACCAGGGACAGATAGAGCATATACAGGAGCTTGTAGAAGGTACAATCGATCAAGGTGCCAAGCTCCACACAGAATTTAAGACAGAGGGAAATGTTATAAAACCAGTTATTTTATCAGAAGTTACTAACGATATGCCAGCAGCGAAAGAAGAAGTGTTTGGACCTGTGGCTTCCCTTCTTCGTGCATCAGATGAAGAAACGGCAATTAAAATTGCCAATGATTCTCCTTTTGGGTTAAGTGGGTCTATCTTTACAAAAGATCGCTATCGAGGCATGCAAGTTGCCAAACGTATTGAAACTGGCATGGTTCATATTAATGATATGTCCGTTAATGACGAAGCACATATGCCATTTGGTGGTGCAAAGCAATCAGGCATCGGGCGCTTTAATGGCGAATGGATTATGGATGAATTCACAACCACGCAATGGATTAGTGTACAGGCAGAAAATCGAGAGTATCCATTTTAATAAGATATTATAGAACAAAAATCCCAAGATACATGAGTTGTATCTTGGGATTTTATTTGATTAAACAGTAAGCACCTGTATAGTACTACCTATTATCATTTACATACTGACGCATATGATCTTTTATGCCAGCTAAGTAAATTGATGAAGGATCATCTTCCTTCTCTAGTTCTAGAGTAGAGCCATCGGTTGGAAGTGTGTTATTAAATCGTTCCTCATATTCGGCAACATCAATCTCTTTTCTTGAATCAAGTATTTCTTTATGCCTAGTAGGTTGCAGAGCACCTTTAAAGCCTGGCTGCAAAATACCTGAAAAGAATTCGCCTACAGCACCAGAACCGTAGCTGAATAACCCGATTCTTGCCCCTTCTTCCAAATCCTCTTTTGTTTCCAATAGAGATAGCAGGCTAAGGTAAAGCGAGCCGGTATAAATATTACCAATACGCTTATTATACGTTTTGCTTGCTTCATTATTTTCTAACAACCTGTTTTGTGTAACTTCATCAGTCTCAGGTAAAAGTGGCTTTAATGCTTTTTGCCCCATCTTGGTATATGGTAGATGGAAGCAAATTGCTTCGAAATCAGAGAAGGAAGCGTCTGTTTTTACTTTATATTGCTCCCAAACCTTCGCAAAAAATTCAATGTATTGTTCATTTGATAGTTTACCATCAACGATTGCTTTATCTGTATAAGTAGGGCGCCAAAAATCCATCACATCACTCGTATGGTAAGCACTTTTCTCCTCAAGCGCAAGTATTTTCGGGTCAGCACTGATTAACATGGCAACCGCTCCTGCTCCTTGTGTAGCTTCCCCACCAGTACGAAGTCCATATCGAGCAATGTCCGATGCAAGTACTAATACTTTGCTTTCTGGATTTAACGCAATATGCCCTTTAGCCATCTGGATGGCTGCGGTAGCTGCATAACAGGCTTGTTTCATTTCAATACTACGTGCATCAGGATTTATCCCAAGCAGATCATGCACATAAACAGCTGATGCTTTTGAGCTGTCGATACCTGTTTCTGTACCGAAAATGACAAAGTCAATCTTTTGTTTATCCGCTTCATCTAAAATATTTAAGGCAGCATTGGCTGCAAGTGTTACCGTATCCTGTGTCATTGGAGCAAACGCCATTTCTTCTTGTCCAATGCCTATCGTGAATTTAGCAGGTTCCACGTCTCTTGCAATTGCTAGTTTATTCATATCTACATATAAGTGTGGTGCGTAAAAACCAATTTTATCAATACCTATTTTCAATGTCCTGCTCCTTTACTACTAAATTTCTACTATTTTACAAGTGATGTATTTCACAAAAATAAAGTCCTTCAAGTTTAATGCAATATAAGATTAATAATATACTTTTTTCTATTCAAAAACAATTCATGTGTACAGAGTATTCATTTAACGTTTCATCAACGCCTTAATCGGAGTTGTTTGAAAAACCTTTATCAAACAAATTATGTTTCCTAGTTCGCATCTGAATACTGAGTATGAGACCAATCGCTGCCATGTTAGTTAACAATGCACTACCTCCATAGCTTATAAATGGCAAGGCAAGCCCTGTTATTGGCATTAATCCGATTGTCATTCCAATGTTTTGAAATACTTGAAAAGCTATTAAGGCTATAATTCCTATTCCTATGTATGCTCCAAAAAGGTTCTTTGCATTTAAAGTAGCTAGTACAATTCGATAAATAAGAAAGAAATAGAGAAATACTAAAATACAAGCACCAGTGAAGCCGAATTCTTCACCAATCACCGCAAAAATAAAGTCTGTATGTGCCTCAGGAACCTTTCCGCTTTGAATTTGCACTCCTTGATTAAAACCATTTCCAGTTAACTGCCCTGATCCTATCCCCATTCTTGCTTGTTTCAGCTGATATCCAGAGTTGGAAGGAAAATGTTCAGGGTCTAACCAACCATAAATTCTAGATAGCTGATGGGGTTTAAAGATTTGCATCAATAATTCTGGTGCAACAAAGTAGAGACATACAATTACAGAAACTAGCGCGATTACTCCAAGAAGAATAAGCAGAACCATCTTGCTCGAAATCACCGATATAAACACCAAAGTAGCGGCAGTCACTCCTACCATGAGGGCAGAACCCAAATCTGGCTGTACTAACACCAAAATGAATGGAACAAGGGTAACAATGCCAATTTTTATTATAATCGGTATACTCTTTTTAAATGAAAGCCTTTTGTTACCAACCTTGTTTAAAAGGGTCGCAAGGTATATAACAAGAGAAAACTTCAAAAACTCAGAAGGCTGTAATTCAAATAAACCAAAGTTAATCCACCGTTGTGAACCGTTTTTAATCACACCAAAAAAATGTACATAAATAAGTAATAGAACACTAAATAGATATAAATAAAAACTCCATCGCTTTATTAGATCATAGTCCAATAACGCAAAAGCAGCTAAAACAGCAAAGCCCAATATATACCAAAATATTTGTCGTTTCAAAAAATAAAAAGAGTCAGCCGACTCATATTGTCCAGAACCACTATAAACTGCTATCAAACTAAATAGGAAGAAACAAAATATAATAAATAGTAATGTATAATCGATTACATGTTTTTTCGAGTTCATAAACGTCAAACCCTATCCTTGTTTAGCCAGCATGCTTACCGTTAATTGAACTGCAATAGCATCATCTATATATCCAATAGGAAAGAGATAGTCAGGAATTAAATCCAATGTTAAAACAAAGTATAGTAGAGCTCCGCCCATTATGAGTTGATGCTTTATTGTTACATTCCCAGAAGTAAACTGCTCATACATCTCTTCTAATTGCCGTATAAACGGTCCAGCAGCACCAATACGCTTTATCTTACTTTTAAATTTCTCCTTTATCGTTTCCTGCCCCTCTTCTGTCATTGCGTGTTGTCGGTGATTTTTTAACTGTTTCTCCAAACGATCAATTGAAAATTCATGGTGGTCCATATCGGAAGTTTCTATAACCTTTATTAACTGTTGGATATGCTTTTCTACTTTTTCCTCATTATTATCCGAAATAGAATAATCAGCATAACCAGCAACCTTTAAAAGCTCCTCTATTGGTATATCTAAGGCTTCAGAAAAAGCCCTTAAATGATGAATGTTAGCTTTCCTCTTGCCATTAATAATTCTAGAAATGCTAGAAGTTTCTATATTGGTCATTTCACTAAATTTACGCATGGTGAGACCGTTTATCTGTAATTGTTTTTTTAAAAACCCACCAAATTCTGTAGTCACTTTTTATGTCCACCTACCTATTCTGTCTTGAATACCTGATCTATATCGCAATTTACAGCATAGTTGACAATTTGTCAATCTATTAAGCAAGCATTTAATTACATATTAATTTACCAAAGAATTAGTATTTTGACATTTTGCCAACATTATCATATAGTTTACATAAATTAATACAAGGAGTGTCATTTACATGGGGAGATTAAAAAAGAAATCAAAATTAAAGAGAAGAATAAAGCTTAGTATGCTTACTTTCATTCTAATAATTGGAGGAGTAGTTACATATAGCATCATTCAGTTTAATCAAGGTTTATCTGCAGCAAAAAAGGAAAATTCCTCGGATAGCGAAGCAGTGCATACAGACTTTTCAGGAGAGGAAGTAAAGTTTGGAGAAGTAAAGGTGCTTTTAATCGGATCAGACGCAAGAGAGGGAGAGCAAGGTCGTTCAGACACCTTAATGATTGGTTACTATAATCAAAATACGAATGAAGTAAAAGTAGTATCTTTAATGCGCGATATTTATGTAGACATCCCAGGATACGGAATGAATAAGTTAAATGCAGCTTATTCTTTTGGCGGCCCCGAACTACTTAGACAAACAATTAAACAAAACTTTGATACAGATATAAATTATTATGCGATTGTAGACTTTAACGGGTTCCCTAAAATAGTAGATTTAATTGCACCGGAAGGTCTAAATATAAATGTAGCAAAAAAAATGTCAAAGAATATTGGAATGACTCTAGAAAAAGGAGAACAAACCTTACACGGCGAGGAACTTTTAGGTTATGTACGTTTTCGGAAAGATAGCGAAAGTGATTTCGGAAGGGTAAGACGCCAGCAGGAAGTTCTGTCAAAACTAAAAGATGAGGCAATTTCAGTGAATAGTATAGTAAAATTACCTAAGACACTAGGTATAGCAACAGGCTATGTTGATACAAATATTAGTAATAATATCTTATTTTCAATTGGAAAAGGGTTACTAACTTCAGATCAAGATGTCGAGACATTGAGACTACCAGTTGACGGATCTTTCACAAACCAACGTGTCAATGTCGGGGCTGTATTAGATATAGATTTTGATCAAAATAAACAAGCCTTAGAGGGCTTTTTATCAAGATAGAAAAATTTATCTGAGCTATTAAATGAAAGAAGCAAGTGAATTTAACTGATAGCGAATTTCTCAGAAAATAAAAGGTGCTATTTCACGTGTAATACGGCAAATAGCACCTGGAAAATAAGTTCCGAACTCAGAACCTTTTATTATAGAAAAAATTCAAGTTTTGTGGTTAGGTACTGATCCACGAAAGTTAGAATCTACTATGCTGGCTCGGTACCAATTCTTATAACAGAGAAACACCAAGTTTTCATCTAATAACTAACCTTCGTTTCATTACGTAATGTCCCTATGCCTTCAATGGTGCACTCTACCATTATATTTCCCCCAACCATTTCTGCACCAACAGGGCTTCCCGTTAAGATAACGTCTCCTGGCTGTAATGTCATCACATGAGATAAGTAACGAATCATCTCTTCAATGGTGACAATCATTAAATGTGTTGGACTATTTTGCTTCTCCACACCGCCCACTGTGGCTTCAATTCGAATCTTGTTTAAGTCAAGGTTCGTTTCTACTATTGGACCGATCGGTGTAAATGTATCAAAGGCTTTTCCAATGGTCCAGTGGCCATCCGGATGAAACATGACCGGTGCTGTAACATCGTTTGCAATTGTATACCCAAATACATACGGTTCCACAGGATCTTCTGGTTGTAATTGCTTTATCTCTTTCCCAATAACCACAGCCAATTCTGCCTCAAATTTCACATTTTCAACCTGCTCCGGTATAACAATGTTTTCATCAGGACCAATAACGGAAGATACTGGCTTAAAAAAGAATACTGGATGCTGTACAGGGTCACTAGGTAATTCCTCTTCACTTGCTACATAATTCGCCCCAATACCTATAATTTGATTTGGTAGGATTGGTGCAAGTAGCTTCACTTCACTACGTAGATGAACCCCACTTGTTTTCTCCCAATTGCTGTAGGGGTCCCCAGAGATTTGGATGATTTTGTCTTTTTCCAAAACACCTTGAAACACTTGATTTTTATCCTTGTATCGAACAAATTTCACATTTTCACCCTCTATTTAATCATCAGATAATTTCTTCTTTTTTTGCTTTTCTTCCCTCATGCAAAATAGGTTCTGTATAGCCATTTGGCTGCTTATGTCCTTCAAAGACAAGCTTACATGCGGTCTGGAAGGCAATCGAATTTGCTTCGTTATTTGCCATTGGCTCGTAGGAAGCATCCAGCTGATTCTGTTGATCGACCACTTTTGCCATATTCTTGAATGTATCGTAGACCTCTTCTTTTGTACAAACTCCATGATGCAGCCAATTTGCAATATGCTGACTGGATATTCGAAGTGTAGCACGATCTTCCATTAAACCAACATTGTGAACATCAAGTACTTTAGAGCAACCAATTCCCTGATTCACCCAGCGGACAACATACCCAAGTATCCCTTGAACATTATTATTTAATTCCTGTTGAATGCTTTCTTTAGCTAACAATTTTTCAGTCATAATAGGTATTTTTAAGAGCTCGTCACGATAGGAAAATAGCTCTGTCTTCGCTAGAAGCTGTTCCTGAACCTTGGAAACATCCACTTGGTGGTAGTGAAGAGCATGTAGTATGGCAGCAGTCGGTGATGGGACCCACGCTGTTGTAGCACCAGATAGTGGATGAACCACTTTTTCTTCAAGCATTGCTTTCATTCGATCTGGCGCAGCCCACATACCCTTCCCAATCTGTGCAATTTTCGGGAACCCACATGAAAGGGCAGCATAGACATTCGATGATTCATAGGCTTTAATCCACTCCGTATGCTTCATGTCATTCTTTCTTTGCACCGGACCAGCAAGCATAGACGTATGAATTTCATCGCCAGTACGATCCAAAAATCCTGTATTTACAAATACAATACGCTCTTTTACTTGCTTAATACATGCTTTTAAGTTAAGGGAAGTTCGCCTTTCCTCATCCATGACGCCAATTTTAATCGTATGCCGTGTTAGGCCAAGTATATCTTCTATACGGTTAAACAATGTATTACTAAACGCTACTTCCTTAGGACCATGCATTTTAGGCTTAACAATATATATAGAGCCTAACTCTGAATTGGCATATTTCTCTTTTCCATTCATTGAGTGCAGGGCAATAAGACTGGTGACGACGGTATCTAGTATACCTTCGTAAATTGGCTTACCAGTTTCGTCTAATATCGCATCAGTTGTCATCAAGTGACCAACATTCCGTATAAACAATAATGATCTCCCCTTAAGGATAAACCTATCATTACGTAACCCGATATATTCTCGATCCTCATGCAAATGCCGTTCAATCGTACTGCCATTCTTTTTAAAGGAAGCTTTTAAGTGACCATTCATTAGACCAAGCCAGTTCCGATAGACCTCCTGCTTATCCTCTGCATCAACTGCTGCAACGGAGTCTTCGCAATCGATGATAGTAGTAAGTGCGGCTTCTAAGATAATATCCTTTACATTAGCCTTATCTCTACTGCCGATTGGATCCTTTTCATCGCGTACCAATTCAATATGGAGACCATGATGTCTAAATAGAATAGAAGTAGGATTCTCCTTATTTCCAAGATACCCGCGGAATAAGGAGGGATCCTTTAATGAAGCGCTCCCTCCATTTTCCAGTGTAAAAATGAGGGCTTCTCCCCTAATATGATAGTCCGTTACATTGTGATGACTTCCCTTCTCCAATGGAAGAAATTGATCTAAAAGGCTTCGACCAAACGCTACTACCTTTTCTCCTCGTATAGGATTGTAATTAGATCTTATTTCAGCACCATCCGATTCTGAAATTACGTCTGTCCCATATAATGCGTCATACAGACTTCCCCATCGAGCGTTGGCAGCGTTAATGGCATAGCGAGCATTATTTACAGGAACAACCAATTGTGGCCCTGCAACAGTTACCTCGTCGTCCACGTTATCAGTGGTAACCTTCACTTTTTCAGGTTCCTCTTCTAAGTATCCAATTCTCTCAAGAAATTGCTTATATTGCTGTTGGCTAAACGTAGGGTTGGCAACATGCCAGTTATTAATTGCTGATTGCAATTGGTCCCTTTCCTTAAGTAATTCATCATTGATAGGTGTTAGCTCACTCACTAGATCAGAAAAATCATCCCAAAATTTGTTGTAATGAAGGTCAATGTTTACAAAGACCTCCTCGTGAAGGAAATCATATAACCCCTCTTCCACCTGTAATGTTCCTATTTTTTTATAGTTCGCCATTTCTATCAGCCTCTCATGTACATGTTAAATTGGTTCTTTCACTGTAATTGCTCGCATTGGCTGATATGGGCTCATATCCACTTCTATTTGTTCGTCCATCATTAACTCTGCTGCCAATGTGCCAACATAAGGACCCATCGTTAATCCAGATGCTCCCAACCCATTTGCCATGTATAACCCTGTAATGGCGTCCACTGCTCCTACTAATGGCAGAATATCTGGCCCCATCGGACGAAAACCAATACGCACTTCTTTTAAGGTTCCTTCATTCAAACCAGGAGCAACATCTAAAGCGGCTCCCAATACTTCGTGCACTCCTCCAGCTGTTAATCTATAATCAAATCCAGATCCAGTTTCTCTTGTAGCACCGGCAACAACACGAGAATCATCAAATGCCAACATATAATGACTAGTGTGTGGTAAAACAACTGGCCAATCTGACGTATCCTGTTGAGGTAAATTAATATGGGCAATCTGTCCACGCTGTGGCTCCATCGCCAGCTCAAGTCCTAGTGGTTTTAATAGTTCCGGCGCCCAGGCTCCTGCTGCGATAAGCACTTTATCAGCTATGATAGTCTCGCCATTTACAGTAACACCCATTATTTTTTTCGCCGATGTCTGGAGTGATGCCTCTCCTTCAATTAAGCGTGCACCGTGTTTTTGAGTCGCGCGCTTTAGCGCATCACGTAAATAACTACCGTCAATACGAGCTGCACCAGATACAAAAACAGCCTCCAAATCATCAGAAAGGGCAGGAAACATTGCTTGAGCTTGTTTTGCATCTAACCTTCTAATTTCACCGGCTTCAGGAGCTTCTTCTTGTTTCTTTCTAACTCGTTTTTCAACTTCGTCCAGTTTGGTAGGGTCTGAGCTGACGCTGAGTGCTCCTACTTTTTTATATCCCGTTTCCGACTCACCATCTTGTTTTAATTGTGCAATAAGATCAGGATAGAATCTGGCACCACGTTTTGCGATTTGGTACCAATCTGGATCATCTACACGGGAGATCCACGGACAGACGATTCCAGCACCAGCGGAAGTTGCTTTCCCGTCCTCAATTCGGTCTACCATCACAACCTCTACTCCATTTTTGACAAGATAATAAGCTGCACTTGATCCAACAATCCCAGTTCCAACTACGACGACTTTCATATTTTATTCTCCTCCCTTTTTATGCATGCAATGGATAATGACAGGCTACAAGATGTCCTTCTTCGTTTGCTTTCAATTTCGGCTTTTCCCCTTTACATTTTTCTGTCGCAAATGGGCAACGCGAGTAAAAACTACACCCTTTTGGTAAGTTGCGCTGATCGGGCAAATCCTTTTCAAGTATTACATCCTCGGAAACTTCTCTTAAAGAAGGGTCCGGAATCGGAACTGCAGAAATAAGTCCTTGGGTGTATGGGTGACGCGTCTTTGAAAATAGGCTTTCCTTGTCAGCCATTTCCACAATTTCCCCCAGATACATCACAGCAATCCGGTCACTGATATATTTAACAGCAGGGATTCCGTGTCCAATAAATATTAAAGTTAATTGTAACTTTTCCTTTAACTCTAATAATAGATTCAGTATTTGTGCCTGGATTGAAACATCTAAAGCAGAGACGGGTTCATCACAAACGATTAATTTTGGGTTTAAAGCAATAGCCCGAGCAATCCCAATTCGCTGTCTTTGGCCCCCACTAAATTGGTGGGGGAAACGATCTGCCTGTGATTGGTCAAGTCCTACCAGATCTAAAAGTTCATAAACTCTCCGATGTAATTCTTTCCCATTAGCTACTTTATGGGTCCGCAACGGTTCGGCAATAATATCAAATACTCGCATCCTTGGGTTTAAAGAAGAAAACGGGTCTTGAAAAATCATTTGAACCTCTTTTCGCATTTCCTGCAGCTGTGCTCGCGTCATGTTTAACACATCCTGCCCTTCAAAAAAAATGCTCCCTTCAGTGGGCTCAATAAGCCTTAGAATGGTATTTCCCATGGTAGATTTTCCACATCCAGATTCCCCAACGATGCCAAGTGTTTCACCCTTTTCCAGTAATAGGTTCACCTCGTTCACCGCTTTGACGCTTTCCTTCGGCTTCCCAAATAGATTAGTAGATACAACAAAGTGCTTTGAAAGCTCTTTCACTTCAAGTAATGGAGCTTTTATTGTACTTTGTTTGACTTGCACCTGTTGTGTCATACATTTACCACTTCCTTTTCCTGGTGTAGCCAGCAACGGACAGAAGATCCATCACTAGAAGCAACTAGGTCTGGCGATATTTCTCGGCACTTCTCCATTGCAAATGGACACCGATTTTGAAAATTACAGCCGGACGGTAGTTGATCTGGTGTTGGTACATTCCCTTCAATTGATTGCAGTTTTTCTTTAAGTTGGTGTATTTTAGGTGTACTGTTCAACAAACCTTTTGTGTACGGATGCTTCGGATTTTCAAATAGACTATATACGTCATTTTCTTCGACAATCTCTCCTCCATACATAACTACAACTCTATCCACCATTTCTGCAATAACACCAAGATCATGGGTTATTAAGATAATCGACGTGTTAAGTTCACTACTTAGATTTTTCATTAACTTTAATATCTGCTTCTGAATGGTGACATCTAATGCTGTGGTCGGCTCATCAGCAATGAGTAGTTCAGGGTTACATGAGAGAGCCATAGCAATCATCACACGTTGCCGCATCCCTCCACTAAGCAGGTGGGGAAAGGCATGATACTGGCGTTCTGGATTAGCCATTCCTACTTTGCTTAAAAGAGTAATACTCCGTTGCTTTGCTTCCTTCTTATCTACTTTTTGGTGAAGGCGAATTGCCTCGGAAATTTGATGGCCAATCGTGAACACAGGGTTTAGAGAAGTTAGTGGCTCCTGAAAGATCATGGAAATTTTATTCCCACGTATTTTACGTATCTCTTTTTCTGATAATGTCGTTAAGTCCTTATCATGAAACCTAATCTCCCCCTCCACAATCTTTCCGGGCTTATTAATAAGTTGAAGAATAGATAAAGATGTAACACTCTTCCCACATCCTGATTCTCCAACGATACCAATGATCTCCCCTTTTTTGATTGAAAAAGTTACGCCGTTTACAGATGGAATTACACCATTCTCGGTGAAAAAATGGGTATGCAAATTCTCAACTTCCAATAAGTTATCTGTCATTCTAAGCTCCTCCCTTTTTACTAAAGTAGTTTCGAGGATCTAGCACATCCCGTAACCAGTCACCGAGGAAAATAATGCCCAGTACAGTGATCGTTATAGCAATTCCAGGAAAAGTCGCGATCCACCAATTGGTAGCCAGATAATTCCGTCCATCAGTTAGCATGGCTCCCCACGATACGTCAGGTGGCTGAATCCCTAATCCAAGGAAGCTTAGTGATGCCTCAAGTATAATCGTAGTTGCTACACTTAATGCCGAAATAACAATAAAGGAAGAAATGATGTTTGGCACAATATGCTTTTTAATAATCGTAGTGTTTTTAGTTCCTATAGAGTGAGAGGCTCGTACAAAATCTCTTTCCTTAACACTCAATACTTCACTTCTTACTACACGAGCATAAGATACCCAATTGGTTAGACCAATGACCACTATCAAGGTCATAATGCTAGGTTCAAAGACTGCTAAAACTACT
The DNA here is from genome assembly GCF_022095695.1 of Oceanobacillus jordanicus. GTDB lineage: Bacteria > Bacillota > Bacilli > Bacillales > Amphibacillaceae > Oceanobacillus_B > Oceanobacillus_B jordanicus. The sequence continues at coordinate 3,000 of NZ_JAIFZM010000020.1, read as the reverse complement.
AAAATAAATAGAATGCTTGGTATGGCAAGAAATGAATCTACAATCCTCATAAGAATAGTATCTACCCACTTACCGTAATATCCTGCCGCTACTCCCACAAGTAAGCCAATGATTCCTGCTAGTACCACGGAAAAGATACCTACTAATAAGGAAACCCTCGTACCTACAATAATTCTGCTAAAAATGTCCCTTCCAAGATTATCTGTCCCAAGTAAATAGGAAGTAGACCCACCATCCATCCAAAATGGTGGCAACAGCATACCCGATAAATTATTCTCCGCAGGATCATGTGGTACTATAAGATCGGCAAAAATAGCTACCAACACAACGATTAGCACTATAAAGAATCCAACTGTTCCTGTTTTGCTTTGCAAGAGGAGACGACACCAGCGTTTTAAGCCTCCGTAGGCCTTTACTTTTCGCACTGTTGGTCGAATTCCCCCTACTGTTTTTGCTTCAGCATTTCCTTGCATGATGCCCCTCCTTATGAATAATTTATTCTTGGGTCCAGTAATCTATAAATTAAATCCGTTATTAAATTCACAATGATAACAAGCAATGCGATGACAAACACCGCCGCTTGAACTACTGCCATATCTCTCCCATTTACTGCTTGGACAAGCAATAAACCAATTCCTGGCCAAGAGAATACACTTTCAGTTATGAGTGCCCCGCTGACTAAATGTGAAACTTGTAAACCCATTATCGTCACAACAGGGATCAAGGAATTACGGAAAGCATGTTTATAAACTAATATATTGCTAGAAACACCTTTACTTCTTGCAGTTCTAATATAGTCCTGGTTAAGAATCTCTAGCATATTGGAACGAATAAGCCTTGTCATTTCTGCTGCTATACCCGTTCCTAAAGTAATAGCGGGAAGAATCATATGTACGATTGTACCTCTCCCAGATACAGGGAAAAATTGGATGTTGACTGCGAACAATAATATTAAGAGAATACCCAGCCAAAAGTTTGGCATTGCTTTCCCTAATACAGAACCCCCTGTAATAAATAAATCTACTAACGAATTTTGTTTACGTGCAGAATAAATCCCTAGTGGAATCGCCATTAACGTTGCTACTACCATAGAAGCAGCAGCAAGCTCAAATGTTGCTGGCAATCTTTCTAATACCAATGGAAGTGCAGCTTGGTTATAACGGAAAGATGTACCGAAATTACCTTGAATTAAATCACCCACAAAGCGAAAGTACTGAATATAGAATGGGTCAGTCAGTCCAAGCGCCGCTCGCATTGCTTCCCGATCACTTTCCGAAGCATCTTCTGGCAGCATTAAAGCAACGGGGTCCCCTGCCATATACACAAGTACAAATACAACAAACGAGATGATGAATAGGACAGGGATGATCTGTAGTAGGCGTTTCACAAGATACTTCTTCATATCAAGTCTCCTTTTGGGGAGCCAACGTTTGCCAGGCGGCTCCCCCTGTCATTATTTTTTCGTTAGATCATCAAAGCGGATTGCTTCGTCCAAACGTGGTGTAAAAGTAATGTTTTCACTTACCCCGTAGTTCACGGCATTTTGGTAAAGGAAAATATGTGGTCTCTCTTCAGCTACGATTTCTTGAATTAATTGATACTGTTCTTTACGCTCTTCTTCGTCTAAATTTTGGCCTGCAGCGTTAAATAGTTCCTCGACTTCTTCATTTTTGTAATCCGTCTGACCGGCCGCTCGCTCCTCAGTATAGTGAACTAAGGAATAAGATGCATCAAGCAAACCATCTGCCAGGCCAATCATAATTAATTCTTCGTTCGACTTTGAATTGTATTCATCTAAAAACGAACTTGATTCAAGTAATTTCAGCTCTGCATTGATGCCTGCCTCACTTAACATACTTACAATTAGTTGTGCTACTTCACTATCCAATGGGTAACGACCTCTCGATGAAGTAAAAGTAATATCAATGCCATCTGGATGTCCAGCTTCTGCTAAAAGTTCTTTTGCTCTTTCTACATCATAAACCCGTGTATTTGTTAAATCCGGGTTTGTTCCAAATACGCCTTCTGGAACTCTGGTACGAACCGGAACTCCTGTACCCTGAAGAACTGAATCTACAATTGCCTGCTGATCGATAGCAAGATCAATCGCTTCCCGAACTTTTGGATCAGAGGTTACATACCCTTCCGTTGTGCGAACCATTAAAAGACTAACTCTAGTTGTTTCACCATTTACCAAATCAACGCCTGATTCTGACTCTACACGCTCCCATTCGTTCGGTGGGATATCTGTTGCAACATCAACCCCACCTGTCAGCAATTCACCAACTCTGGTAGAACTTTCTGGAATAGCACGTACTTCAACTTTATCCCATTTAGGTTTATCCCCATAATAATCTTCAAACGGTACCAGTGTTACGCGATCATCACGAATCCAATCTTCAAATTGATAAGGTCCTGACCCAATTGGTTTCTCTTGAAATCCTTCTATTCCTACTTCCTCAAAATAAGCTTTGGGAAGTATATCGGACCCACTTTTCGCAAGAAGATTTAGTATTGTAGGCATTGGTCCATCTGTAGTAATTTCCACCGTTTGCTCATCTTTTACGTTTACTTCCTTCAATTGTTTAAAGTATGGATATTCCTTTAAAGTTTCATCAGTCATAACGCGCTCCAAACTAAATTTTACATCTTCTGCCGTAACTACCTCTCCATTATGAAAAGTTGCTTCTTTTAATGTAAACTCCCAAGTTTCTTCATCGATTTGTTTGTACGTGTCCACAAGGTCCTCTTTCAATGCCAGTTCGTTATCCCACATAAATAATCGGCTAAACATATTACGATGGACACGGTCCCCTGTAGTGCTTAAAGAATTTTGTGGATCGATTGACGGAATGTCAGCAGCTTGTGCTATGACAAGAGTATTACTGTCGTCCTCGCTTCCTCCTGTTGTTGTTTCTCCTTCATTACTACAGCCTGCAAGTGTCATGATAACTAAAATTAGAAAACCAATACTAAAAGTGCTTATTTTTTTCATTTCCA